>JAPKBH010000052.1 GCA_028823445.1 Acidimicrobiales bacterium
ACGTTAATTTCAAAACGGAAAAGCCAGTACGAGGTTATGACGGGCATTACTTGGGGCAGTACTCCCCAACGCATGCCCGAAACCCAAACACCGCCACAAGCTTCGACTGCTTCGACGGGGCCGTGGTCGCTGTTTTCAATTGCTTCGCAGGCCCATTTGCCTAAGGTGCCGACGGAGTGGATGCCGATAGCCAGCGCACCGGCCCATGGCCCGAGGCCGGTAATGGGGATAAGAATGACGGCCAAAATAAGCTCAGGGACGGCTCGCACAGCATTAAATATTTGTCGTATAGGGGTGCGTATCCAGCGGGGACTTACGTTGGTGGCGGCTAAAAAAGCGAGCGGTAGCGAAACGACAGCGCCGATGAGTGTTCCAATCCAAGCGATGTAAACCGATTCAAATACTTTGCCCACTACGCCGCGTTGGTAGACCTCGTTGAAAGCAGGTGGAAACATGCGGTGCAAAATGTTCCAAGCATCCGCTGGGGCACCGAGCAGCCGGGCCAGGGTGACGTCAAGGCCAGTTATTGACCAGACGGCTCCGGCCATGAAAATAAACGCAATAAGCCAGTTGCGGCCTGCAGTGCGAGGGCGAGGTGGAGCGGCGATTGGCATGTCAGACCAAGCGCTTTCTTAAGGCCACACTTATTTGTTCGACGACGAAGACGATGACGAAGATGATGAGCAAGATTCCAAACACTCGGTCAAAGCGAAAATATTGTCGTTGGGCTTCGACGACACGCCCGATACCGCCTGCGCCGACGAGCCCCAACACAATGGAAGCTCGAATATTTAGCTCAAACACGTAGAGCGAGTAGGCCACATAAGACGGGAACACGGTGGGGAGCACTCCGGTGCGTACAGCTGGGGTGTGGCGACCACCGGCGGCTCGTGCGGCCTCTAAAGGGCGAGGGTCGGCGCTGTCAACGGTTTCTGAAAAAAGTTTGACCATTACGGCGAGCGAGAAAATTGAGAGGGCCCAGGACCCAGCGAATGCGCCGATGCCGACGGCGGTCACTAAGAGTTTTGCCCAAAAGAGGTCGGGGACAGCTCGCACGATGTTCATGACGGCTTTGGTCACGAGGTAGATCGGCTTGTTTGGGGTAGTCAGCGGCGAGACGATGAAAGAAATGGGAAGAGCCAGCCCACAGCCAATCAGCGTTGAGATAATGGCGATTTGAAAGGTTTCGATGAGTGGATCAATCACATTGCTCCGGTCAAATACCCATTCCCATGGCACTGGCCAAAACTTTTCCCAAAGTGGATTACTCCACACCTCCCAAAAAGTTGTGATGGTGAAGCCGACTTGGCGTGCGGAATAAATGGTGAAAAGAAGCACTAGCCCACCGACGAGAAACGTGCGTAGTCTAGGGCGGGGGCGAGTGGGCCGCCCAGCTTCGGGTGCGGTCACTCGGTTGATTCCACGGCCAACAGGTCAGTGTCGGTAATGGACCGGCCATAGATTTCTTGAAAGGTTTTGTCGGTAACGTCAGCGATGTTGCCGTCAAATACCAGTTGCCCTTCGCGTAACCCGATGAGGCGTTGACCGTATTCGCGGGCCAAATCCAAAAAGTGAAGGTTGATGAGGGTGGTGATGCCGAGGTCTTGGTTTATGCGCTGCAGGTCGCCCATTACTTGACGACTGGTTACGGGGTCGAGGGCGGCTACGGGCTCGTCAGCCAACATTACTGAGGGCTCTTGGGCGAGTGCTCGGGCGATACCCACGCGCTGTTGCTGACCGCCGGAGAGGTCAGAGGCCCGAACATAAGCTTTTTCTACAATACCTACACGCTCAAGTGCTTGCATGGCTTTTTCGCGTTCTTGGGCCGGCCAAAGGCCAAAGGTTGAACGCCAGGAGGGTACGGCAGAAAGGCGCCCCATCAGCACATTGTTGAGCACGGTGGTGCGGTTGACTAAATTGAAGGTTTGAAAGATCATGCCGATGTTTGATCGGACCTGACGCAAGGTTGCGGCGGAGGCCCCTACGACCTCGACTCCGTCCACGGTGATTGAACCTTCCGTGGCGGGGACGAGGCCGTTGAGGGCCCGCAATAGGGTGGATTTTCCGGCGCCAGACAACCCGACAATGACGACAAATTCGCCGTCGTCAATTGTCAGGTCTAAATTACGTAGTGCTTTTACGCCGCCGCGGTAAGTCACCGAGACGTTGTCGAAACAAATCATGAGTATTTAGGTCCTTGTGGTGCCGGTTGGCGATCAGCCTGGAGGGTCCGAGATGCCGAGGGCTGCTGCTGCTTCGCGCACGATGTTGAAATCTGCTTCGGTGGCACGACGGATGTCGGTCCAGCCGTAGATTTCGTCAAACATTGCTTCACCCTCGTCGGTGGCCAAGTACTCCTCGATTGCGGTGTAGATGGCTTCTTTAAGGTCGGCAGGAAGGTCTGCGCTTACGGCAACCACATCGTTGGGAATTTCTGCGGTGATATTAAATACGATCACTTTTTCGCCGACGTCAATGTTTTCTTTACGCATGGTGCGTCGAGCGTCATCGAAAGAGATACCGATGTCTGCGTCACCGTTGTAGACGGCCACTACGGCTGCATCGTGCCCGCCGGTGAAGATGGGGGTGATGCCGCTGGCTGGGTCTATGCCGGCATTGATCAGTTGCAAGGCCGGGAACAAGTAGCCCGAGGTGGAGCTTTCTGAAGTGAAGGCCACTGTTTTGCCAGCAATCGATTCAAGCGATGCGGTGCAGGAACTCCCGGGGGAGACATCACCGGCGTCTACGGTTTCGCCGAGGGCTTTACCGCTGTCGCCGAAGTACACGCCTACCTGTAGGGCTACTGCGTCGAGGGCGCCTACTTGGACGATGCCGTCGGCAGAGTTTTCTAATGCGGTGGCGGGTACGGGAGTTTCGTCACAGATCGACGGGTCGTTGGTGAACCATTGGCCGTGATAGGTGGCGGCACCGTAACGCACTGATTGGATCAGCGGCTCTAAGTTGCCGAAGTTGTCTTGGGCTAAGACATAGCCGAAGGGGCCGAAAGCACCCAGGTCGGCTTGGCCGGTACCCATGGCGGTTACTAGCCCGGTGTAGTCGGTGGTCACGATGCCGTCAACTTCAATGCCTAGTGCTGCTTCGAGCACGTCGATGAAGGGCTGAATGTCATCTTGTAAGGCGTCTTGTTCTTGACTGGGGACAAAACCGAAGGTGATTTTGTCGGGCCATCCGTTGCCTTCGTCGGGAGCTTCTGTGGTTGGTGCAGCTGTGGTGGCTGGAGCGTCATCTGGCGCTGCCGTGGTTGGTGCTGCCGTGGTTGGCGCAGCGGTGGTAGCGGGGGCAGCGTCTTGGGCGTCGTCGCCGCAAGATGAAGCCACCAGGCTCAGGGTAAGTGCGGTGGCGACTAGCCACAGCGAACGGGTACGTAACACGTTGATTCTCCTCATAGTTGGTTGGAATAGTTGGTTGGAAAATTGACCTTAGCGCGTTGTTAAGCGGTGGGCGAGATTGGGAGAGCGTTTACGAAGGTTTCGAATTCGGCCCAGGTTTCGATGTCGTGAGCGCCGGGGGTGGGGCTGTTCCAGGGGCGTATGTAACGGCAGACTTGAACATCGGGGCGATGGGTGGTTACGGCTTGGAGGTTGTGGTCGGCATCGTCGAGCAACAGGTCAATGTTGACGGTGGTTTTGTCGTCCACGATGTGGACTTCGGTGTTTGGAATGTTGTGTTGTTCTAGCCAGGCGTAGGTGTCGTTTACGGCAAAATCGGGTTTGGTAGTGACGATGATTATGTGGTGTTGGTCGGCGAGTCGGTGGAGGGTTTCGACCGCTCCGGGGTAGGTGGGTAGTACCCGAAATAGGGAGTCTCCGTTGCCACAGTCGCGTGCCCAGTCCCAAAACTTGCCCATGTGTTCAAAGTCGGTTAAGAAAAGTGGGGCGTCCCATTCCACGATGTCGTCAGAGTGCAACGTGGTGTTGAAGTCGCGGTTGTAACAGTCGATCCAACCCTGATTGAAATCGGCAACTACGCCGTCAAGGTCGATTCCGAGTCGTAGTTTTTGCATGGGTTTGAGTGTGCCATGCCTCTAGCGTTATGCCTCCATGGAAAGAACTAATTTTTTGCAAGCTAACTCGGGCCGGTTGGCGGCTGGGGTGGCGGTGGTTTTTTGGGCGGCCGGCAATGTCATGGTTGCATCGTTTGATTTGCCGGGTATGCAGATTGCTTTTTGGCGATTGTTGTTGGGGGCGTGTGTTTATGGCGTGGTGATGGCGGCTACTGGGCGAAGGGTTACTTGGGCCACGGTGCGTTTGGTGGCGTTGCCGGCTATGACCATGGGTTTAGAGATCGCTATTTTCTTTACCGCGTTGCAAAACACCACGGTGGCCAACGCCACCATTATCGGTACGTTGCAGCCCATTGTTTTGTTGGCGGTGGCTTCTCGGCGTTTTCAAGAGCAGGTCACGGGTTGGTTGTTTGGGGCTTCGTTGGTGGCTTTGGGCGGGGTGGCTTTGGTTATTTTGGGGGCGTCGAGTGAGGTGGTGTGGAGCCCCTGGGGTGATTTTTTGGCTTTCGTAGCCATGTTGTTGTTTTCTGCTTATTTTGTGTTTGTTAAAAACGTGCGGGGCCGGGTCGACACGTTGACGTTGCAGACGGTGTCTATGGCTATTGGTGCGGCCACGGTGTTTCCTTTGGCGGCTATTGATGCCGGTACGTTGGCGGTGCCTTTTCCGTCGTGGGGTAGTTGGCTGTTTTTGTTTGCTTTGTTGATGGTGCCGGGCACGGGCCATTTTTTGATGAACTGGGCGCATTTACACGTGTCGTTATCGTTGGCGGGTTTGTTGATATTGTCCATTCCGGTGGTTTCTGGACTTGGGGCTTGGCTGGTTGTTGGTCAGTCCATCACTTTGCTGCAGGGAGTCGGCATGGTGGTGGTAATTGTTGTTTTAGCGTTGGTGGTTCGTCGAGATGCTCGGTTGGCTATTCGTTCCTCTGCTTGAGCAGCAGATATGCTGTTCAAAAGTCGACTGAGGAGTAAAAATGAGCATTGACGGAACTTGGAATGTAACCCTGCAGACACCAATGGGTGCGCAGACGGGCACGCTGACCTTCGCCACTGATGGTGAGGTATTAACGGGCTCAATGTCGGGTCCACAGGGGGCTATTGATATTGAAAATGGTGTGGTGGGTGATGGGGTCTACACCTGGACGGTCAACATGACCTCCCCTATGCCGATGACCATCGAGTCGTCAGCCACCGTCGAGGGCGACAGTATTTCCGGAGAGTCAAAGCTTGGGCCTTTTGGCTCAGCGTCTTTTAAAGGAGAGCGAGCGTAATGCATATTTCTACAACTGAGACCATCCCGGGGCGCCGTACCACCGGACTCTGCGGGGTAGCTATGGGTTCGACGGTGCGCACCAAAAATGTCGGCAAAGACATTGGGGCCAGTTTGAAGTCTTTGGTGGGTGGCGAGTTGAAAAGCTACTCAGACATGCTGGTAGATGCCCGAGCCCAAGCCATGGCTCGCATGGAGACTCAAGCAGCCGAAATGGGCGCCGATGCCATTGTGAACCTTCGCTTGACTACCTCTCAGGTGGTGGGTGGAGCGGCCGAGTTGCTGGCTTACGGTACGGCAGTTACTACCGAGGCCGAATAGTTTTGATGCTGGGCGTAGCAGGCCAGTAGGCGTTTGTGGACTGGTAGTGGGAGTGGCGAGAGAAGTGGTGGGGGCGCGCAG
>JAPKBH010000053.1 GCA_028823445.1 Acidimicrobiales bacterium
CACACCTGCGCCATACTCGATGATGCCACCACCAAATGCTGGGGCAGCAACACTAACGGGCAACTCGGCTACGGCGGAGTTATGTTTGATTCTCTCGCAGACACCGTTGACCTTTTATAACCTTTAGTTCAACCCATAACCACCACTAGGCAGCTACAAAGGGCAACGCAGTAAGCACCAGTCAAGGCCTCGCCCCTAACGGAGTACAAAGTCTGCGTAGCCCGGCCCACTCTGTAGCACTCGCCGCTGAAAACGCACCGCAACTCACCTTTGAGGTGAGTTGCTTTGGACTCCGCCAGCCGGGGGGGTACGCAGTCAACGTTCTGGAATCTTTTCATTAAAATTATCCATGGACCAATAAAGCTTTTTGCCGGTTTACAAGTCAAATATTTCTTTCTAATATGCCGATAATCAATTGATGCCAACGGAGGAACTTTATGACAACCCTAGGTAACGACCACATCGGGTTTATCGGAACCGGCAACATGGGGCTCCCCATGGCTCTTCGGCTTCTTGAAGCCGGCTACCCGCTCACCGTGTTCGACCTCAATGAGGAACCGCTGAAAGAACTTGCTCAAGCCGGTGCCATGGTGGCGACAAACGTGCAAGAAGTTTCTACCGCTGCGGATCTCTTACTAACCTCACTGCCGCGGCCTGATCATGTGGAAAACGTAATGATTACCCAAGGGGCTCTTTCTGCCCTTCGGCCCGGTTCGCTTTGGGTGGATCTCACCACCAATCGGCGAGAATTCATTGAAGACCTCGCCCGCCAAGCCCCTGAAGGAGTAAGCGTTGCTGACTCACCAGTAACCGGCGCCGTAGACGGAGCCCGCAACGGGCGACTCACCCTTTTCATCGGCGGATCACCCGAGGTGCGCAAACGGGCCGTCAAAGTCCTCAGCCACCTCGGCCGAGTCATTGAATGCGGCGAACTAGGCACCGGCAACGTCGTAAAACTGGTTACCAACCAGCTTTGGTTTATCGCCGCCGCCGCCCTCGGCGAAGGCTTCGCCTTGGGCATGGCCAACGGGGTAGCCCTTGATGTTCTCTACGATGCCATTACCGACTCTGTTGGCGACTCATTTGTGGCCCGCCACGATGCACCATCTATTTTCGCTGGTCACTACGACCCGTCGTTCACCTTGGACCTCTGCCTAAAAGACCTTGGCCTACTCGAAGAACTCTCTACTAAAGTCGGCACCGACTTACCCATGACCGAAACCGCCCACGCCACTTTTGCCCGGGCGGCCGAACGCTACGGCAGCGATGTTGGCGAACTCCACGTCGCTAAACGTATAGAAGACGACGCCCACCTGTCGTTTCGCCTCGACGGTGACTGGACACCCCCCTGGGAACAATAAGGAAACAACATGGATACCCAACGCATTGCTCACCTCATAGACCTTGAAAAACTTCCCCTCGACCGTTTAGATAGCGATGATTACGCCCAAGTGGTAGCGGCCGCTCAGGCCGAACTGGATGTCGATGGTTGCACCGTCATCAAAGGATTTCTCCGTTCTGAAGCCCTACCGCAACTCAGTAAAGAAATCACCACCATTCGCCCACAACTTCATGAATCGCTTATTGACATCAACCCTTATTTTTCCGAAGGTGATCCGTTGCTTCCTCACGATCACCCGGTCAATACCTTTATCGAACGGTCAGGAGGGTTTATTCCCCGTGATGCTTTCAACCCAACAAGCGATTTCGAAGCGGTCTATCAGAACCCGGCGTTCCTTTCGTTTTTAAGCGACTGCCTAAACGTGCCCGAGGTGCACTGTTTTGCCGACCCGTTGGCCGGCCTCACCATCAACGTCTTAGACTCCGGGCAACAGTTTGCTTGGCACTTTGATACCAACGATTTTGCCGTTACCTGTCTTATTGACGAATCGAAAGAGGGCGGCTTATTTGAATATTCGCCGGGGATACGCAGCGACGGAACCGAAAACTTTGCCGGTATTGCCGAGGTTTTGGCTGATCGCCCAGCAGGCCGAGCCAGCGTAAAAACCCTTGAACTCCACCCGGGAGACTTACAAATCTTTCGGGGACGCAACTCAGTGCACCGAGTGACCCGAGTGGGCGTTGAATCCACAACAAGAAATACGGCCGTTTTTGCTTACACCGAAGAAGCAGGAGTCATTGGCCGCCTTGAACGTACCTACCAACTTTTTGGGCGGGTGCTTCCCGCGCACCAAGAAGCCGAGCGGCAACGAGTACGCAGCGACTGCCTAAAGGACTAGTCGTCTTTGCCGCCCAAAATAAGGCGCAAAGCTTGGCGGGTGTGTTCTGTGCTGAGGCTCTCGTGCGGGCCAGGGATTTCTTCCATGGGGCCCTCTTCAGCATCGAACTCCAACTTAAAAGATTTAGTCATCACGGCATGCATGGCGTAAGTACACACGATGTAAGAGAGCTCCAAGATCTCTTCATCGCTGAGATGCGTTTTAAGTTCAGCAAAAAGTTCGTCAGATACCTCACCGGCGTTGAGCGTTAAAGCATCTGTGTAAGCCAGCACGGCACGCTGTGCGGCATCAAAACAATCGGCGTCTTCCCATTGCGAAATAGCACTGATTTGCTCCTCACTAAAGCCCACCGTACGGCACGATTTGCAGTGCTGTGAATACACAAACCGGCTGCGGAGGTTCCATCCCACTCGAGTTTGACCGAGTTCGCGCAGTTGCGGATCGATCAGCCGTTTTGATGACCGATAGAGCGCTATGCCCGCTACTGCATGGTCAAAGACATCGGGGACCAGAGCAAAGGCCGGCCACCAATCACCGGGAGACCCCGTATCGGTGCCTGGTTCATCGACCGGGTCACGGTCACCAAACACCAGTTGAAAAACTGGCTCGGCCCCGCAGTGCAATTCGTTACGGCGTACCAGTCGCAAGCGAGACATCAGCCAACCTCCTTGGCCACCGGAAGCATGTCAAAGCCACGGAGCCCTGCCATATCCATAGGGGCCACGAAGGTTGTGTGATCGGTGGTTTCGGTACTGGTTACCCGTGCGGTGGCTTCTTTAGGATCTACAGCAAAACCGGTGGTGTCTCGGCACATTTCAACCATGATGCCGTTGGGGTCCATGTAGTAAAGCGAGATACACCAGCCATGGTCGAGTTCCATGAAAGGCACAATGCCTTCATCGGTCATGCGTTGGCGAACCGCTTCGGTGCTGTCTTGATCGGCACCGAAGGCCACATGATTCACCCAAACCGGTAGGCCGTTTCCGGTGGAGATTTGCGTGGAGTAATCCGGGGCTTCGCCCATGCCTGAAACCTCAAAGAAGGCAATGCATGAGCCATCACCAGTGTCGAAGAATAGATGGCGAAAAAACCCGTCCCCTTCGTGCTTTACCTCAGTGTGCACCAAGGGCATACCCATGAGGTCGGCATAGAAATGGCGGGTGGCTTCAGCATCTCGGCAGGCATACGCCACATGATGAAAACCGGTGGTTCTCGGAGCACTCATACCGCATCTTGCCATGCGTGTCATCGGTCACACGAAGCGGGTGTAAAACAAAGCTAGGGCTGTGCGAGCTCTTCGAGTTGCCGCTGGAGATCTTCAAGTTGCGTGGCAATATCTTCTTGAATCTGACCAGACACATCTTCGCTAATTTGCGTCACCGTTTCATCAATGCTGGCCTCTATTTCGAGAACCTGCTCATCGATACGCTCTTCAAGATCATTAACGATTTCTTCAACCCGGTCGCTGAGTTGATCAACCTCGTCGGCTGCCCAAGTCACTGCCCGATACACCACGGTGGCCCCGATGACGCCCACCAACAACGAGGCCAAACCCAACAACAACCCAGCCAAAGCTAAGCCTCGACTGGCTCGATCGCTTTGGCGACCAATAAGGCCATACGACACCGCCAAGGCCCCCAAAGTCAATGCCACAGGAAACAAAATGGGCAACAAACCAAAACCGATGCCGCAGAGCGCCAAGGTAAACGAAGCCACCGCAAAGCCTTGCCCGGGGCGATCCACCAGCACCACCTTTTCTGGCCCGCCACTTTGTAGCAACGAAGAAAGCTCTTCGGTGTCAATGATTTCCGTGGCCGGGTGGGGTTCCATAACTTGATAGTAGGGCTAAAACCACTCCACCGGCCGTCGCGAACGCTTTTTACAAATTCGTTGTCACACCTGGCGTGTACTCTTAAAAAGCAACAAACCTTATTAAGAGGATGCGAGGGGCCCGGCCCTTTGACCGTCCGCCAACCGGCCCAAAAGGCACGGTGGTAACGCCGGCACAATGAGGAAAATATGAAAAAAGAAACAACTGCCCGACAGTCGCTTACCGACCTGATTGACGACATTTTAGAAACGGCCAGCCCGGGCCACGAAGAAGAAGACTCCCTTCTACGACTGCTGGCCAGCGTGGACGAGTTGCGCAGGGAAAGCTTTGCCTTCATGCCCACCATGACCATCGGTACCACACGCCTCCACCGGCAAGGCCCCACCAGCGACCCCTTTGAGACACTTGAAAAATGGGTCGACCTCCCCCACCTTTTCGAAATTCTTGACCGACCAGAAGATTTTGACCCCTGGGTACGCCACCATCACCCCACCGTGCGTTTAATGCTGGCTAAATCGCCGCACTGCCCCCCAGAATGTCTGGCCATTCTCGCCCAAGAGCCTTGGGAAGAAATACGACTAGCCGTGCTAGCGAACCCCCAAATAACACAAAAAATCCGCAACTACTTTATAAAAAATGACCCACTGGAATGGCTAAGGGAGGCAGCCGCCGACCCTAAGACTCCCCTCTCGGGTCGCTGTGCTCTAGATGGTGGAAAGATAAAACGACCCGACCGTTTTCTCACCTGCTCCATCGCTTGTTCCTACCAACAAGCCAACCAACGACTGGACTCTGGTCTTTACTCCTCAACTAGCGGCCCATTTGGAGAGTTCACCTGGGAAGTAGCAGCCAGTCGAAGTGCCAGCGGGGGTATCCCCGGCACGGGCCCCAACTGGCGACGCGTGCACATTTCACCGGTCTACGGGTGGCTACCCGACCAGGTCACCAGTGCCAGATTCGCCCTTAGTGACAAGCACGGCACCTCATACGACGCCGCTATCGAACTCCTGCAAAAACTCGTCACGCAGAAAAACTGCAGCTACGAAGAGTTCAGCGCAAGCCTTTAGGCGTTTGCAACAATAGAACCGACAATCTTGTCGGTGTAACGCTGCCCACGATCATCAATCAAAGCAACGATGATGTCACCCAAAGCAAGGAGTGAAAACAAAATGCCGATGAACGGGAACGAACCGGCTAGCCCCAATACCCAAATAAGGCCTGCCCGCTGAAGCCCCCGTTGGTTTCCCAACAACTCGCCTGTTGAAGCATCAACAATCTTCAAACCCATTATCTTCTTACCCGGGGTGGTGCCCGTTTCACCCATGCGCCACCCGAACAAATACAACGCAGCAGCCGAACTCAGAGCGAAGGCCAACACCCAGCCCAGTGCAGCCCCGAGCACCATTGAAAGTAAACCTACAGAAATAGCATCAATGATCACCGCAACGATGCGCTTGCCTACATCTGCTTTACCGTCTACTTCACCCATGGACTCGCTCATATCGTTGTTCTCCTAGTTTTAAAGTATTAAACCCTATTTATAGCAGGTCACGAGCCGAGAGTGGAAACCATCTAACTCAGCACCGGCGAAGCAAAACTTTTATCCTCAAGCACCAC
>JAPKBH010000054.1 GCA_028823445.1 Acidimicrobiales bacterium
GCTTCCCAAAAAGCTAACTCCTCAAGGATTTGGTAGAAACCGGTGTAGTTGCCGGGTTGCCAGTAGCCGTAGCCGCCGTATTCGGTGGGCACGCAGAGTTTGTGAAGTCCTGCTTGGGTGGCTTCGGCCAAAGATTCAACGGGGAAGGCTGAGTCTTCGTCTTGTTGGCGCATACGTTGGCGAAAGCCGGGGCCGAGTTCGGCCACTTTGGCTAACAGTTGGGTGGTGGTTTGGTCGATGTCGCTGATCATGGGGCGATCATAATGGACAGTTGTTCATCGCTCAACAGCAATTATTAGTGCTTGCTCATCTATTTATTCAATGAGCTTATTGGCCTAATGTGCGTTGAGCGGCAGCAGTAAACTCGTCTATTGCAGAAGGCAGGCGCCGACCTTTAAGGGTGGCTACCCCTAACCAAATAGAGGGGTGGCGGGTTTTCAACGGCACATAAGCCAACGAAGTTCCGTCGGGTGCCAAGTTGGTGGACGGCACCATGTTGACCAGCGACCAACCCAACCCGTTACCCACTGCGCTGCGCACCAGTTCGAGGTCGGTGAGCAAAAGGTCAGGGGTTCGGTCAATCCCCTCGGCCCTAAAGAGTGAGAAGAAATACTCTCTACTTAAAGGGAGATCAAGAGCCAAATAGGGTTCGGCGGCAAGGTCTCCTAAGGAAACAGATTTTTTTGTGGCCAGGCCATGGCCCGCGGGGAGCAGTACGTGGGGTCGGGCCTCCAATAAAGCCATGAAATCAATACTGGGTGGGAGGTCAATATCGTAGGTCACGGCAAGGTGAATGACCCCGGTGGACAGTTGTTCAATAAGCACGTCTTGAGCACCGGTACGTAACGAGATCTCATTGCCACCGCCCGCTACTCGATATTCAGCTACCAACCGAGGTACCACCAGTGGGGCGACGGTGACCAGTGACCCGACCTCTATGGTTACGCCCCCTTTGGTGGGCAATGACTCAGAAAATTCGGTGGCTTGGTCAAGTAGTTCTCGGGCCTTGACTACTACCGATGCGCCTTCCGGGGTCATGGTTATACCTTGGCCCGGCTTGCGAATAAATAAGGTGACGTTCAACGAGATCTCAAGTTTTTTTAACGACAACGACAAGGTGGAGGCAGAAATCTCTAACTGGTCTGCTGCTTCGGTTATTGACCCGTAGTCGGCAACGGTCACCAGTTGGTTGAGGCGGCGTAAGTTCAAGATCTCCATAGTCAGAGCATAAACGAAGGCCGCTTGCCCGTTGGTCACTAGTATCGCCTCATGATGGAATCTCTTTTAGCTGAGCTGGTAGCTTTTGAAACGGTGAGCGAGACCTCCAACTTGGCTTTGCAACAGTGGTTGGCCGAGCAGTTAGCGGGTCGCGGTGCTGAGGTCAAGATTGTGGAGGGGGCTACCGGTCGAGCCAATTTGGTGGCCTATTTTGGCCCTAATAAACCCGGGGGGGTGCTTTTTAGTGGCCACACCGATGTGGTGCCGCCGGGCCGAGGGTGGGCCACCGACCCGTGGGTGTTGACCAAACACGGTGACCGGCTTTACGGGCGGGGTACCGCCGACATGAAGGGCTTTTTTGCCGCTTTGTTGGTAGGCCTCGACCAGGTGGACTTAGCCTCGCTTTCGGCGCCGGTACGGGTGTTGGCGAGTTACGACGAGGAGGTGGGTTGTGCGGGGGTGCGTCAGGTATTGCCGGCTTTGGCAGAGGACGGCCCTCTTGACCCGGCAATAATCATTATTGGAGAACCCACCGGTATGCGTCCTGGGCGAAGCCATCCGGGGAAGCGGGTGGTGCGTCTTGAGGTAACGGCCGCCGAGGCGCATTCCAGTAAGGCAGCCGACTATCCGAGCGCTATTTCTGGGACGGCGGTTTTGGTGCGGGCTTTGGACCAAATTCAGGCTGCTTGCCCACCGGCTTTGCCGGGTGAGGGCCCGGTCTATTCACTGAACGTAGGCACTATTTCTGGAGGCAGCCAAGCCAATTTGATTGCCGGGTCTTGTGCGTTGGTTTATGAGATTCGTTTTGCTCTTGATCAAAACCCAGAGCAAATTTTGGCGCCTTTGCGTGAAGCGATAACTGAGGCGAACCAGCGTCTGGCGCCCCACGGTGAGGTAGCAGAAACCGAGTTGTTCAACTATCCGGCTTTGCACACCGACCCGACCCACCCGGTGTTTGCGGAGGCCGAGCGTTTGGCCGACAACGGCCCTGCTACTGGGGTGGGGTTCGGTACCGAGGGCGGTCTTTTGTCTACCGTGTTTCCTTCCCCCATCATGATTTGTGGCCCGGGTCATATAGCCGATGCCCATCAGCCCAACGAATACGTGACCCTTGATCAACTCAACCGGTGCGTACAGTTTGTGTCTTCAATAATTAGACATTGACACCAAACGGGCACTGCTATCAACCGGGAACAATTTTACGAACTTCGCCAGCCAAGTTAAAGGTGTAAAGTTCACCGTCTTCATCTTGGGCAAACGAGGTGAGTTGCCCCACTGAAACACCTAGAGAACGTTTCGCCTCTACTTCACCATCCACTTGAGTCAGTGCACGGATTATTCCATCGCAAAAATCGCCGTAAATATACGTGCCCACCAGTTCAGGGATAGCGGTACCTCGGTAGACGAACCCCCCCACTACTGCGCACCGGCCGTCGTCGTGGTTATAAAACGAAAGGGCCGGCGAGTGGTCTGCCGGGTCCGGCCCCCGGTTTATGGGTCCTTCCCAACGGGCCCAACCAAAATTAGCACCGTTGGTTTGGCCATCAATCCAGTTGATTTCTTCTACTACGTATTGGCCTACGTCGCCTAACCAAAAATCATCGTTGGCCCGATCAAAGGAAAAACGCCAGGGGTTGCGAAGCCCGTAAGCCCAAATTTCTTCTTTAGCCCCCCCTACCCCAACAAAGGGGTTGTCCTCGGGGGTGGTGTAGGCGGGTTGGCTTCCGGGTTGTGGGTTGATTCTTAAAATCTTGCCGAAAAGCGTGTCGAGTCGTTGCGCTCGGTCTTCTGGGTCGTTAGCCGGCCCACCGTCTCCCAACGCCACATAGAGGTACTCATCGAAACCAAAACGTATGTGGCCGCCATTGTGGATGTTTTCGGGTTGATCAAGAGAAAAAATGATTTCAGGCTCTTGTGTAGTGGGCAAACCATTTTGGTCTACGGCATACGCCGTGATACGCGTGTCATTGTCTGCATTTATGTAACTGACGTAAAGGTAAGTGCCAGATGGGTCATAGGTAATAGAGAGCAGGCCGCTTTCACCAACCATTGAGAGGTCGGGCCGCAAATCAATAACAACCTGCCCGACAGTGTCCCCGGTGAAGTTGATCACGGTGCCGATGCGTTGGGCCAATAACGCGGTGGTGCTGCCGGGATGAAAAGCCAAGTCAACTGCTTGTTCTGCCGTACCCACCAACATTGTTGACACGGAGATATTTTTAAAGGTCTCTCGGTCTGGGCCGGGCGTGTTGGGGGGCCGAGGTGGGGCGGTAACTACTGGTTCAAGAACGGTTGTTGAAGAAGGTTCAAGGGTGGCTTCGGCGGCGGTTGAGGTTGTTTGTTTTATTTGGGCAGATGTTGTGGTGGTCGTTGGGGCTAGCGAAACGGTCGTTGAAGTAGCCGCCGTGGAAGCAGTCGCCAGCCCCTCGGGGACAGATTCCGTTTTGGCGCAACCGGCAACCAATAGCCAACTAATGCAAAAAATCCAAATAAAGCGCATCTTAAAATCTTAGTCGGTTCACTAACACGTGACGAGACAGTTCCCTTTAGTTGCGTAGTGCGAAGACCTCTCGCTTTTTGTTCTCTGACCAAAGACCTCGCATCAAGTAGCCTTGCCCCAACCAAGGAGTCCTACTTGTCTCTTGCCCCGCAAAACCCCGAACCTTCAGATGCCCATGAGCGGCGCTCCGTTGAGCCGACAGTTGTTTACGCAGTTGATGCCGTCCCGGTTTACGACCAAGATTTCTACGACTTGGTGCGCAGCGGCTTGACCCTCGTTGAGGAGGTGACCGTGCCTCCCCGAGACGCTCGGGCTTTTCGGGTGCCAGCGGGGCATGTTTTTCGTATTGTCAGCGTTGAAGGCCCTCAGGTTGGCGACCTTAATCTTTGGCATGCCAACGATTTATCAGAACGATTTTACAGTGGCAAAACCCGTGCTTTGCATGCCACCCATGTCAGCACCGGCGATCGTTTGTGGAGCAACCTGCCCTTCCTTCGCCCGTTGGCCACCATTACCCACGACACCTTAGATTGGTACGGTTTTGACGAATTCGGTGGCGGCATTCACGATGTCATCGGCACCCGTTGTGACCCCCATACCAACCATTTGCTTACTGGCCAAGACTACGACTACTGCTGCCACTCCAACTTGACCCGCGCCTTAGCCGCAGAAACCGGCATGACGGCCGAGGAGGCAGAAGCCCATGTTCACGATGTGTTGAACGTCTTTATGTGCACCGGTTTTACGCAAGATACCAAGCAATATTTTATGAAAGCCAGCCCGGTGCGGCCGGGGGACTTCATTGAGTTCTTTGCTGAAGTGGACCTTTTGGGGGCGTTATCGGCGTGCCCGGGCGGTGATTGCGGGGCCAGTCATTCTGACGATGTTGCGCAGTGTCACCCTTTGCTGGTGCAGGTTTTTCGACCAAGCCAAGAGCACCTCATCAACGGTCAGCTCTGGCCGACCTCTGGTTATGGTGGCCACCACGGCCTTTAATAGCCCTGAAGTTTTAGTCTTCGAACCCCACGTAAGAAGCGATCTCTTCGTTGGCGGCTCGCCGAGACACCACGTCGTTGGCCACAAAATCGGGGTCAGGCCAGCCCATGGCCACACAGGTCATGATGACTTCGTCTTCGGGGATGTTCCCATGCTCGCGCACTACTGATGACTGCATGATGCCTTGACCGTTGATCACGCAGCCCAGGCCTTTCGAGGTGGCGGCCAGCACCAACCCGTAGGTTGCGGCGCCACAGTCAAAGTGAGCAATGGTGTCATCGGCCAATTCTTTATCCAGGGTGACCACCACCGACACCGGTGCGTCAAACTGACGGAAGCCGCGCATCACCCAGTCTTGGCGGCGTGTCTTGTCGTCACGCTCAATGCCCATGGCTTCGAAGAGTTGCACCGCTATTCCAATCTGACGCTCTCGGTGAATGCCCTGATAGCCATGATCGGCCATCTTGATCTCGCGGTCAATGGCGGCACCGGCCAGCATTCGCTCGGTGTTACCGGTTCGCACCTCTTCAAGCGGCGGACCAGTCAAGACATGGAAGTTCCATGGCTGGGTATTCATTGACGATGGGGCCCTTTGAGCTAGGTCAATAACTTCGGTCATGAGTTCTTTGGTTACCGGCTTATCTAAGTAGCCGCGGGTGCTGCGACGCGCGCCAACTATTGCTTCAAAGTCCATTGGTCTGTCTACGCCTTTCGTTGGTTTTCGTCAAGGACACTACTTTTCTGGCTGGCACGGTGGCAAGGCGAGGAAATATGGTTCGGGCCTTGACGGCACAGCCAAATGGGGG
>JAPKBH010000007.1 GCA_028823445.1 Acidimicrobiales bacterium
CTCAAAAGCCATGTGCTGGACCCTTTAGAAATGTACGACACGGCTTTCGCGGTGCCCGACGAAAAACTTGACCGGTTTGCCGCCTGCTACATGCCGACTCCCGAAGGGGGCGAACCGGTGCTCATAGACAGCGCAGAAACCAGTTCGTTCCGCAACGATGCTTGGTCCAGCGGCGGTGGCGGCATCGTCTCATCCCTAGAGGACTACCACCGGTTCTGTCAAATGCTGCTCAACGGCGGACGCCACAACGGGCAACAAATTATTGGCCCCCGCACCCTGAACCTCATGATGCGCAACCACTTGCCCGAAAGCCAAGACCTCGAAGAAGTCGGCGACACCCTGTTTGTTAAAGGCTTGTTTACCGGGGTCGGGTTTGGCCTGGGATTCTCGGTGGTGCAAGATACCGCCGCCGGCCACCTGCTGGCTAGCGAAGGCGAAGCCTCTTGGGGCGGCATGGCCTCCACTGCTTTTTGGGTCGACCCGAAAGAACAAATCAGCGCCATATTTCTTACCCAACTGGTGCCCTCAAGTACCTACATCAACCTTCGGTGGGACCTCCGCACCTTAGTAAACCAAGCCCTTGTCGACTGAAGGGTCCGCTGGCCATAAACCAGAAGTCGGGGTAGGGCCCCACCCGCAACCTTGGCCCGACGACCCTAAGTTCGACCCCGAACTTTTGGCCGAAGGCGACCGCCGTAACGTCACCGACCGCTTTCGCTACTGGCGCCGAGAAGCCATAGTGGAAGAACTCGACCAGCACCGCCACGACTTTCACGTGGCCATAGAAAACTGGGAACACGACCTCAACATCGGCACCGTGGTGCGCAATGCCAATGCTTTTCTGGCCGCCGGGGTGCACATCGTGGGGAAAAAACGCTGGAACCGCCGGGGCGCCATGGTCACCGACCGTTACCAACACGTCACCCACCACCCAACCATCGAAGACCTCTTGGCTTGGGCGGCTACCGAAAACCTGCCGGTGATTGGTATCGATAATCTGCCAGGCTGTGTGCCCCTAGAAACAACCGATTTACCAAAACGATGCGTGCTGCTTCTTGGTCAAGAAGGTCCTGGCCTCTCTGAGCCAGCCCGCCAAGCGGTAACTAAAGTCTGTTCTATTGCCCAATACGGGTCAACGAGGTCTATAAACGCCGGAGTGGCCTCAGGTATCGCCATGCATGCATGGATACGCCAGCACGCCAACCCACCCATCCATTAAAAACCGACCACGGTGATTGGCCTCCCGGGTCAAACCGACTAGGTTTCAGAGAAACCAAAAACGGAGACAAAATGTCTGAACGCGAAGAAATGGATTGGGTTAAATACGGCACGGCCGTGCGGTCTTTAGCCCAGATGGTGGCCGACGACGGTTACCGCCCCGACATGATCCTGGCCATCGTGCGCGGCGGCATGTTCGTGGCCGGCTCGCTGGGTTACGCCATGGCAGTAAAAAACCTGTACGTCATGAACGTGGAGTACTACTCCGGGGTCGACGAACGCCACGACTTGCCTATTGTGTTGCCTCCCTACGTGGACTGGGTAGATCTAAAGAAAGCCAAGATTCTCATCGCCGACGACGTAGCCGACACCGGCCATACCTTGGCTTTGGTGCGTGAAACAGCGTTAGAACAAGTTGCCGAAGTGCGTTCGGCCGTGCTGTACCAAAAATCTCATTCGGTAGTGGACTGCGAATACGTGTGGAAACACACGGACCAGTGGATCAACTTCCCCTGGTCAACCGAACCGCCGGTAGTGGACCTTGCTGAAGGCGGCCACCAAGCCCTCGACGCTTAAGCGTGAATAGCGGCTCGTCGGGCCGACCAGTTGACGGCCTCTTCAAGTTGAGTGCCTACTGAAATAAGCAAGTCTTCTCGCCCGTAAGCGGCTACTAATTGCACCCCTATGGGTAAGCCATCGGATTGCCCGGTTGGCAACGTAATAGCCGGCTGACCGGTGGTATTAAAAGGCGAAGTAAACACGGCGTAAGGCAACGAGCGCCGCGAGGCCCGCACCGGGTCATCTTTGCTGGCGGTCAGTTCGCCGATTTTCGGGGGAGGCGCCGCCGTGGTCGGGGTAAGCAACAAGTCGAAGCCACCTTCCCACCATGAAAGTACGGCCCGCCGAAAGGTGCCCATGGCGGCTTGCGCTTTGGCGTAATCCACCGCTGAAATGCTTCGCCCTCGGCCACTCAAAGCCCAGTTGCCGGGTTCGATGTCTTCTTCAGTAATAGGTCGCCCTAATTGTTCGCTGAGGTACTCCAACCCCATAACCGAACCCACCGCCCAGGTGGCGTTAAAAGCGTCGGCCATGGCGTGCATTTCGTCCAAAGCCTGCGGGTGACTTTCGCTGACCTGATGGCCCATCGACTCGAGCAACTGAGCAGCCTGCAAAGTACCGGCCGCACAATCGGGGTGCACGGCAGCCATGGAGTGCTCGTTCCAAATGCCGATACGTAGCGGCCCCGGGTTGGCCCCGACTTGTTTGGCATAAGGGCGACCAAAGTCTGGAGCCACCACCCCGTCGCCCAAGAAAGGAATCGCCGTGGCATCTAAAATGGCCGCCGTGTCACGCATGGTGTGGCTCACCACGTGTTGAATGCTCAAACCCCATTCTTCTCGCGGCCCCATAGAGATACGACCCCGGGAAGGCTTAAGGCCCACCAAACCGCACATGGCGGCGGGAATACGAATGCTGCCTCCACCGTCGCTGGCATTAGCGGCCGGCACCATGCCCGAAGCGACAGCTGCTGCGGCTCCGCCCGACGAGCCACCGGTGCCGTACTCGGGGTTCCAAGGGTTGCGGGTGGGCCCGTAAGCCAACGGCTCGGTAGTGGCCACCGTGCCCAATTCGGGGGTGTTGGTGCGCCCCACATTGATAAAGCCCGCTTCTTTATAACGCTGCACCATGTTGGAGTCGTTGCTGCCGGTGAAGTTGGCGTCTTTCAGGGCCTGGGCGCCAAAGTGGTGGGGTTGGCCGGCTTCTTCGGCCCACAGGTCTTTAAGAAGCATGGGAACGCCCCGAAAAGGCCCATCGGGCAATTCCGGCGATGCCGCCAGTTCAAGCGCTTGTTCGTACTGTTTATGGATAACTGCATTTAGTGTCTCGTTGTTGGCTTCAATGCGGTCAATGGTGGCTTGAATGCATTCCACCGGGGAAAGATCACCTTGGGCAATGCGTTGGGCCATGCCCACCGCATCAAGGTGAGCGAGTTCGTCAGGAGCAGGCGTTTCGGTCATAACCCGACGGTAGCCGGTCAAGGGCTAAGAGTTCGCCTCGGCGTGTTCAAGATAGTTGTAGACAGTAAAACGGCTAACTCCGAGGGCTTCGGCTACTTCTTCGACCGACTTGCGCAAAGTAAAAGCTCCCCACTCGTTTAGTAAAGCCACCGTTTGCTGCTTTTGGATGCGAGTCATTTCGGAACGACTGGCCCCGATTTCTTGTTCGGCGGCCGTTAAAAGATGCGCTAAGGCTTGGTGAAGGTCTGGGCGCCGCAACCCACCCACCACCTGGCCCTCCCATTCCAAAGGCAAGTCGCTTTCGGTAAGTTCATCAACAGCAAGCAAACGAGCACCCAAAGCTTCGGCTGCCGGGGCCAGCGCTTTAAGAAAAGGATGCAGAGGTTCAGACACGTTTCTAGCGTAGCCCATTCTTTAACGTTGACAAAATGTTGAAAAACGGGCAGCATGGGAGTCTTATGTCAATAACTATCGCCCGATCGCTAGACCACGCTCTAACGACCCTGCACGAAAACCCCGATGCCCTGATTCTGGCCGGCGGAACCGACCTCATGGTGCAAATAAACCGTGGCTACCTCAACGAACTTTCTACAGTCATCGCCGTAAACCGCATCCCCGAACTTCAAGGCTGGAAACAACAAGACGACACCTTGGTTTTGGGCGCTGGCCTGACCTACGCCGAAATGGAAAAAAGCGACTTCGCCGCCGTGGCCCCCGCCCTTGCCCAAGCAGCCCGAACCGTCGGCTCGCCACAAATACGCAACGCCGGCACCCTCGGAGGCAACCTGGGCACCGCCTCGCCGGCGGGCGACACCCTTCCCGTGCTGGCCGCCTTAGATGCCGTGATATGCCTGCGCTCGGCCCAGGGCGCACGCCGCCTGCCCATCCTCGAGTTCATCACCGGAGTAAAAAACAATGCCCGCCAACCCGGGGAACTCATCGAAGAAGTACATATACCTGCCGCTCAAGGGCATCAAGAGTTCTGCAAAATAGGACCCCGCAACGCCATGGTTATTTCCGTGGCCTCATTGGCTCTGATAGTGGACCAACAAAACAAAAAAGTACGCCTCGGCCTCGGCACGGTCGGTCCGGTACCCCTACGCCCCGCCGAAGCCGAAGAACACCTCAGCACCAACGTCAACTGGGCGGCCAACACCGTGTCTGCCGCCACCCTTGACCAGTTCTCTACCCTGGCTGCCGCCGCCGCTCGACCGATAGACGACCATCGAGGCACCGCCGCCTACCGGCGCCACGCCATCGGCGTCATGGCTCGCCGCACCGCCGCCCGAGCCTTTACTGAGGAAACAGCATGACCACCAATCACTACACCTTGAAGGTCAACGGCAAAGAACACCAAGTGGCTGATGCTTGGGCCGGCGAAAGCTTGCTCTGGGTGCTGCGCGAACGCTTAGGTTTACCCGGAGCAAAAAATGCTTGCGAAGAAGGGGAATGCGGCTCGTGTTCGGTGCGCATCGACGACGAAGTGGTTTGCGGTTGCCTGGTGTTGGCCGCCACCGCTGTGGACTGTGAAATAACCACCATTGAAGGTCTGGCCCCCGAAGGCGAACTGGTAGACGTACAAGAAGCGTTCATTGAAGCCGGAGCCGTGCAATGCGGGTTCTGCACCCCCGGACTCTTGGTAACTATTGACAAACTGCTGGAAACCAACAACCAACCCGATGACCTCACGGTACGCGAAGCCATCAGCGGCAACCTGTGTCGCTGCACCGGTTACGGCCGCATCCTCGAAGCAGTCAACTTGGCCGCCGCCAAACGGCGAGAAGCCACCTCATGACCGACATCCAAATCACCTCCCCGGTAAGCGCTCCCCGTATCGGTGAGTCAGCACCCCGCCCCGACGGTGTCCCTAAAGTCACCGGAACGTTCACTTTTTCTAGCGACCTGTGGCATAACAACATGTTGTGGGGCGGAACCCTGCGTTCTCCGCACCCCTCGGCCAACATTAAAAGCATTGACATCAGCGGCGCCTTGGCCATCAACGGGGTCAGCGCCGTACTCACTCACACCGACGTGCCTGGCTCCCTGCTTTACGGCCTTGAACACGCCGACCAACCAGTATTGGCCGCCGACGTAGTGCGCTACGAAGGAGAATCAGTAGCCATCGTGGCCGCCGACCACCCCGAAACAGTACGCCGAGCCCTGGCAGCCATCGTGGTGGACTACCAAGTAACGGCCCCCCTGGTAGACCCCGAGGCCGCCGAACAAGCCGAACCCATCCACCCCGACGGCAACTTGATACGCCGCCTACGCCTGCGCCACGGCGACCAAAACATACAAGGCGAAATACAAGTCGAAGGCACCTACGAAGTAGGCATGCAGGACCAAGCCTTCTTAGGACCGGAATCCGGCTTGGCGCTACCCAGCGAAGACGGTGGGGTAGAACTCTTTGTCTCCACCCAATGGCTGCATTCCGACCGCGACCAGGTAGCCGTTTGTTTGGGGCTACCTCCTGAAAAAGTTCGTTTTACCCTGTCGGGCGTCGGCGGTGCTTTCGGCGCCCGCGAAGACCTCAGCCTGCACGCCCACCTGTGCCTGCTAGCCCTCCACACCGGACGGCCAGTAAAAATGGTGTACTCCCGAGAAGAGTCATTTCACGGCCACGTGCATCGCCACCCGGCTCGCATGTGGTACCGCCACCACGCCGACACCGACGGCAACCTGTTGCGGGTCGAAGCCCGGTTAATCCTCGATGGCGGCGCTTACGCCTCCTCCAGCGGAGCGGTCATCTCTAACGCCACCTGCTTTGCCGCCGGCCCCTACCTCATCCCCAGCGCCGACATCGACGGGGCAGTGGTGCGCACCAACAACCCACCTTGTGGAGCAATGCGAGGCTTCGGTGCGGTACAAACCTGCGTCGGGCACGAAGCCCAAATGGACAAACTGGCCGCCGCTCTCGGCATGGACCCAGTAGAACTCCGGCTAAAAAATGCTTTAAAAAGTGGCGACAAATTACTCACCGGCCAAACGATCACCGGTGCCGCTCCGGTAGCCGAGGTAATCAAAAGCTGTGTTGACCACCCCTCAACGTTGATACCCAGCGACGACATGATGTCGTTGCCCGGAGGCGCCGGCCGCACTGCCGACCCTCACCACATAGTGCGCGGCCAAGCCATGGCCGTGGGCTTCAAAAACCTGCTCTTTTCTGAAGGCTTCGACGACTACAGTTCGGCCATCTGCCACCTCGTTGATGGCGTAGCCACCATCACCTGCGCCTGTGCAGAAGTTGGCCAAGGGTTCGTCACCCTGGCCCAACAAATCACCCGAGAAGTTCTCGGCGTTGAAGAAGTCATCTTGGCCCCCGCCGCTACCGCCACCGTGGGGTCCGCCGGGTCAACTTCGGCCAGTCGACAAACCTGGATGTCTGGGGGAGCAGTGCAAAAAGCCTGCGAAGCGGTGCGCCAACAACTCCTTGAACGCATCGCCGACCAACACCAAGTAAATCTCGACGACCTGGTGCTGGTAGACGGCCAAATAGTTTCCCTCTCCGGAAACTTCTCGCTAGACCTGGCTACGGCAACCACAGAACCCTTAGAAGCAGACATCGAATATCACCATGCACCCACTTACCCGGTAGACGAAAACGGCCAAGGTGACGCCCACGTTTCGTTCGCCTTCGCCGCCCACCGTGCAGTAGTAGACGTCGACCCAGAGTTGGGTCTGGTCAAAGTAGTTGAATTGACCACCTCCCAAGATGTCGGCCGCCTCTTGAACCCCCTCCAAGCAGTCGGACAACTCGAAGGCGGCGCCTCACAAGGAGTCGGCCTGGCCGTTATGGAAGAAGTACTGGTCACCGAGGGCCGTATTCGCAACGCCTCGTTCACCGACTATCTCATACCCACCGCATTAGATATGCCCCCGGTAGAAATAGCCGCCTTTATTGAACAACCCGAACCCGGAGCACCCTTCGGCGCCAAAGGCATCGGCGAACCCCCATCCATATCTTCTACCGCAGCCGTGGTAGCCGCCTTACGAGACGCCACCAAACGAGAGTTGCCGCGGGTACCGGTGCGCCCCACCGACATCGTGCAACTAGAAGACGACACCCCATGAGCCACCAAGACCTACGCATAAACGAAAACCGCCTCATGCAACGCATCGAGGACCTGGCCGCCATCGGTGCCCTCGGAGAAACCGGCTCATGCCGCTTGGCGCTCACCGACGAAGACCGAGACGGCCGAGACCTGGTGGTTACCTGGATGCGCGATTTGGGCCTCGAAGTCACCATCGACGGCATCGGCAACGTGACGGCCACCCGCCCCGGCCGCAACCCCGGCCCCGCCACCATGACCGGCAGCCACATCGACACCGTGGCCACCGGTGGCCGCTACGACGGCAACCTTGGGGTTCTCGCCGGCCTCGAAGTGCTTGAAACGTTGAGCGAAAACAACAGAGAAACCCAATACGCCATGGGAGTAGCGTTTTTCACCGACGAAGAAGGCGCACGCTTTGCCCCCGACATGTTAGGCAGCCTGGTCTACGTGGGCGGCATGGCCCTCGAACAAGCCCTAGACATCGAAGGAATCGACGGCACCATCGTCGGAGAAGAACTCGACCGCATCGGCTACCGCGGCCCCGGCCCCTGCCCCGGAACACCCCCCCGAGCCTTCGTGGAACTCCACATAGAACAAGGCCCCTTGCTGGAAGTAGAAAACACCACCATCGGAGCAGTCACCGGTGTGCAAGGCATTTCGTGGACCGAATACACCATCACCGGGCAATCCAACCATGCCGGAACGACCCCCATGCACCTCCGCCACGACGCCGGATACGTAGCAGCCAAAATCGCTGTCACCGCCCGAGAACTCGCCGACCGCATGGGCGGCCGCCAAGTCAGCACGGTAGGGCGCATAAAACTCCACCCCGATTTGGTGAACGTAGTAGCCGGCCAAGCCACCATGACCGTCGACCTCCGCAACACCGACGAAGCCCTCTTAAAATCTGCCGAAGCAGAAATTGCTGCTTGTGTAGAGCAACTTCAACAAAGCGAAGGGGTAACCATTACCTCGCGCACCTTGGCCCGCTTCGAACCCGTGGTCTTCGACCCCCAGGTAGTGGCCACCGTAGAAGCAGTCGCCCAACGCCTCGGCCATTCGGCAACCACCATGCCCTCCGGCGCCGGTCACGATGCCCAAATGATGGCCCGGGTTTGCCCAACCGGCATGGTGTTCGTACCCAGCAAAGACGGCATTAGCCACAACCCGGCCGAACACACCGACCGAAAAGACCTGACCGCCGGCGCCGACGTATTGTTACAAACCATGCTGGCCCTTGACGCAACCGACTTCACCGGAGACACCGCATGACCCGCATGGTCACCATCGGGGCCGCTCAAACCGGGCCCATCCAACGCAGCGACACCCGAGCCGAAGTAGTAGAACGCCTCATTGCTTTGCTGCGCCAAGGTGCCGAAGCAGGCTGCGACCTGGTGGTGTTTCCTGAACTCACCTTGACTACCTTTTTCCCTCGCTGGTTTGTTGAAGACCGCGCCGAGTTTGACCACTTTTTTGAAACAGAAATGCCCGGGCCAGAAACCCAACCCCTCTTTGACGAAGCGGTACGCCTCCAAGTCGGTTTCCACTTGGGTTACGCAGAACTCACCCCCGACGGCCATCACTACAACACAGCCATTTTGGTAGAGCCCAACGGGCAAATCGTGGCCCGCTACCGCAAAGTACATTTGCCGGGCCACGAAGCACACGAACCCTGGCGAGCCTTTCAACACCTCGAGCGCTACTACTTCGAAGCCGGCCCCAGTTTTGACGTACACCGAGCCTTCGGTGGCCTCATGGGCATGGCCATTTGCAACGACCGCCGCTGGCCCGAAACCTACCGAGTGCTGGGCCTCCAAGGCTGCGAAATGGCCCTCATCGGCTACAACACCCCCACCCACTACGCCCCCGACCCCAGCCAAGACCGTCTACAAGGTTTCCACAATCATTTGGTGCTGCAATCCGGGGCTTACCAGAACGGCATGTGGGTAGTAGGGGTAGCCAAAGCAGGCGAAGAAGAAGGCTGCCATCTGTTGGGCGAAAGCGCCATCATTGCCCCCTCCGGCGAAATCATGGCCGTCTGTGCCACCGACGGCGACGAACTGGTGGTAGCCGAATGCGACCTCGATCTGTGCGCCAACTACAAAGAAACACTCTTTGACTTCGATCGGTACCGCCGGCCCGAGGTCTACCGCCGCATCACCGAACAAACCGGTGTCGAAATACCGGCGCATCTGCGTGACCCAAAGGAGACATCATGACCACCTTCGATCTCAACGGGCAAGCAGTCGCCACCGGCCCACACGTCAATCTTTTGGCGGCCCTGCGTGACGAACTTAATGTGCTTTCCCCCAAAGACGGGTGCTCGCCATCTGGGCAGTGTGGTTGCTGCACGGTGCTCATAAACGGCAAAGCCCGGGTGGCCTGCCAAACCTCATTAGAAAAAGTTGAGGGAGCCACCGTCACCACGTTAGAAGGGCTCGACGACCAAGAACGCCTGCGCTACGCCGAAGCCTTCGCCGCCCACGGTGCTCTACAATGCGGGTTCTGTACCCCAGGCATCGTCATGCGGGCCAAAGCCCTGATTGACAAAAAAGGCCCCGAACTAACCCGCAACGACGCCCAACGCCACCTCGGTGCGCACCTTTGCCGCTGCACCGGCTACGTCTCGATTCTTGATGCCGTAGAAACCCTGGCCGCCGGCGAAACCCCGGTAGCGCTGCCCTTAGGAGGCTTAGGAACCAGCGGAGCCAAATACGAAGCTGCCGAACTGGCCTTAGGTGATCGCCCATTTATCGATGACCTTTACCCGGAAGGGCTTTTACATGCCGCCCTTCACTTGGCCGCCCATGCCCGAGCCGACATCTTGGCCATCGACACCACGGCAGCCCAAGCCGTAGCCGGAGTCCAACAAATATTTACGGCAGCCGACGTACCGGGAGACCTCAAAGTAGGGATTATCTACACCGACTGGCCGGTGTTTATCCCGGTAGGTGGCCGTACTTCGTACCTTGGCGACGTGTTAGCCATGGTGGTCGCCGAGACCCGAGAAATAGCTCGCCAAGCCGCCGAACTCATCGAGGTCAACTATCGCCCGCTCCCGGTATTTAACGACCCGGTCTTAGCTTTGGCCTCCGACGAAGATGCCGTGTGGGGGTTAGACGGCAACACGCTCTCGCATTCGGTCTACGCCCGCGGCGACGTAGAAGTTGCTTTAGAATCCTCCTCCCACGTGGTGGAAGAAATCTTCCAAACCCAACGTATTGAACACGCTTTTCTGGAGCCCGAATCCACTTTGGCTGCCCCCACCGGCGACGGCAATTTACATGTGTGGTCCGGCGGGCAAGGAGTATGGGACGACCGCAACCAAATCGCCGCAGTGCTCAACTTGCCCCACGAAAAAATCACTGTAGAACTGGTCTCTAACGGGGGAGCGTTCGGCGGCAAAGAAGACATGTCGAACCAAGCCCAAACCGCCTTAGCGGCCTGGCTGTTGCAAGCACCCGTGCGCTGCACGTTGTCACGCAACGAATCATTTTTAATGCACGCCAAACGCCACCCCATCCGTATGGCCTACCGCGCCGGCTGCGACACCGACGGAAAACTCACCGGCCTTTGGGTACGTATGATCGGCGACTCCGGCCCCTACGCATCGGTAGGCATGAAGGTGCTGGAACGAGCCGCCGGCCACGCCAGCGGACCCTACGTCGTACCCAACATTGACGTAGAAGCCACCGCCGTACGCACCAACAACCCGGTATGCGGCGCCTTCCGAGGGTTCGGCGCCAACCAAGCACAATTCGCCATGGAAGGCGTAATGGATCGCCTGGCCGAAAAAGTAGGTATCAGCGGATGGGAAATGCGCAACCGTAACGTAATCAGTCCCGGCGTGGTGTGGGGCCCCGGGCAAATCATGGACGACGGTTGCTTAGGAGCACGAGCCTGCCTCGACGAAGTAAAAGAGGCCTACCACCAAGCAAAAGCTGACGGAAAACCCGTAGGACTGGGCCTGGGTTTAAAAAACTCCGGCTTGGGCAACGGGTTCAACGAAATCGCCCGGGCCGTCGTGCGCTTTCGCACCGACGGCCAAGTAGAAGTACGCCACTGCTGGACCGAAATGGGTCAAGGCATTCACACCGTGGCCCGCCAAGTAGCAGTCGAAGAACTCGGCATCGAATCAAACCGCATCGAAGTCATCGTGGACACCACCCGAGAACTCGGCAACGGGCAAACCACCGGTAGCCGCGGCACCCTGATGGGCGCCGGCTCAGTGGCCGACGCTTGCCGAATAGCCCTAGCCGACGGTTGCCAAGAGGAAATTGACTACCTCGGCGAATACCGGGTGGATTGGACCAATGCCCTCGAAGACGGGGTAGAAAACCCCATCTTGCATTCCACCTTCGGATACGCCGCCCAAATGGTTATTTTGGACCCCGAAACCGGCGACGTAGAACATGTAGTCGCCGCCCACGATGTCGGCCGAGCGGTCAACCCATTGCTCTGCCAAGGCCAGGTAGAAGGCGCCGTCCACATGGGATTGGGCTACGCCCTCACCGAAGGTTTCCCGGTAGACGAAAACGGTCGACCCACCAACGACACTTTGCGCAAACTAGGCATTTTACGACCCAGCGCAATGCCCACCGTTGACGTGCGCTTGCTGGAATGCCCCCAACCAGACTCGCCCTACGGCATCAAAGGAGTAGGAGAAATCGGCCTGGTGCCCACCGCCGGAGCAGTAGCGGCCGCCCTACGTTCATACGATGGACAATGGCGAAACGAATTACCGCTAAACGCCCCCGACCAACGCGACCACTGGGCCCCCTGGGACGGGCGTTAAATGAACACCACCCCCGGCTTGGTCTGTGCCCACCATCACCTTTACTCGACTCTGGCCCGCGGCATGCCCGCCCCGCCACACACGCCCACCAAGTTCTTAGAAATACTTGAACAAATCTGGTGGCGCCTCGACCTCGCGCTAGACCCCGAAATTATTCGCTGGTCCGCCATGTTGGGGGCCCTCGAAGCATTAGAAAACGGCACCACGGCCGTCATTGACCACCACGAATCTCCGCAATCTATTGAAGGTTCACTGTCAATAATTGCCGACGCCTGCGCCGAAGTGGGGGTGCGAGTTAACTGCGCCTACGGGGTCACCGACCGCCACGGCAGCGAAGGGGCCGCCCGTGGCTTGGCCGAAAACGACCGCTACCTCAGCGAAGGCGGAAAAGGCATGGTCGGGGTACACGCCGCTTTCACCTGCAGCGACGAAACCCTCCAAGCGGCCGCCGACCTGGCCCTCCGCCACCAAGTCGGCGTACACATCCATGTCGGCGAAGGAACCGACGACCACGATGCCGCCCAGCGTCTGGCCCCCCTGGCCACCGACCAATGGATGATCATCCACGGAGTGCACCTCGAAGACGATCACGGCCTGGCCGGCACGGTGGTGCATAACCCGCGGTCCAACATGAACAACAGCGTGGGCTACGCCCGGCCGGCCCGGTTTACTAACCCCATCGCTTTAGGAACCGACGGCATCGGCGCCGACATGGTCGAAGAATTCCGCTTGGCCTTTGCCTGCCACCGCCAAGACGACGTTACGGCCACCCCGGAAACCTCATGGCAATGGTTGGCCGCCGGATGGGACCTCTTTCCCGAAGCCATTGACGACCGAGTTACCTGGAACTACGACCCCATGGACGCCTGGCACCTGGCCTACACGCCCGGGGTGCGCCCGGTAGAAGTTGAAATAGGCGATGAAATAGTTTGGCAAAATGGAGAATCCACTCGAGTGGACGCCGCAGAAATACGGGCCCGAGCCGCCGAACAAGCAAACCGCTTGCACAAAAAATTAGCAGATCTTTAACCCAAGGAGAAAAACATGACCCGTCTCGCAATATACCTCCAAGATGCTCACCCCATAACCGAGGCCATCGAATACGCCCAATACGCCGAAACTCAAGGGTTCGAAGCGGTATGGCAAGCCGACTCGCGCCTGGTGCGCGACGCCGTAGTGCCCATGGCGGCCTTCGGGGCCTGCACCGAAACCATCAAAATCGGCTCCGGCGTGGTGGACTGCTGGACCCGCAACCCGGCCCGCTTAGCCTCCACATTTTCTACCCTCGACGACCTGGCCCCCGGCCGCATGATCCTGGGCATCGGCGCCTGGTGGGACCCCCTAGCCAGCAAAGTAGGGATCGAACGCAAACGCCCCTTAGGAGTCATGCGAGAAATCGTGACCACCGTGCGGGCCCTACTGGCCGACGAAACGGTGACCTTCCACGGGGATTACGTACACCTCGACGGAGTGGAGTTGGACTACGTCTACCAAGAACGCCGCCCCAAAGATGTACCCATATACATTGGTGCCACCGGCCCCAAAATGCTAGAATTAACCGGAGAAATCGCTGACGGGGTGGTGCTCAACTATCTGGTGTCTCCTGAATACAACAAAAAAGCTATGCAGTCTTTAGAAACCGGTGCCGACCGGGCTGGGCGCAGCATGGACGACATTGACCGACCCCAACTGGTGGTGTGTTCAGTAGCCGACACCCGCAAGGAAGCCCTCGACGGCGCCCGCCTTATGGTCACCCAATACTTGGGTCAACAACCACACATCATGAAGGCCTCCGGGGTACCCGAGTCGCTCTTAGAAGAAATCGGCCAAGTGTTGACCTGGCCCGCCACCCACGAACAAGTCGAAGCAGCCTCAAAACTGGTGCCCGACGACATTGTGCAAATGATTTGCGCCGCCGGCACCCCTGACGAAGTACGAGAAAAAGTAGGGCAATACATGCAAGACGGTTGCACCTGCCCCATTTTGTACCCCCTCGGCCCCGACGTAAAGATGATGATCGACACCTTCGCCGACTGGACCCCTTAATGGCCCGGCTGGTTATTCGTGGGGCCCGCTACCCCGGAGACATCGCCATAGAAAACGGGGTCATCGTGGCCCTCGGCACCGTCGAAGCCCAACCCGACGACCAGACACTGCGCTGCGAAGGTGACATCGTTACTGCTGGCTTAGTCAACACCCACCACCACCTGTATCAATGGATGACCCGCGGCCGAGCCACCGGCTGCAACCTTTTCGACTGGCTAGTAGAGCTCTACCCGGTGTGGAACCGGTTAAGCATCGAAGACGTACACGCCGCCGCCTTAGTAGGTCTCGGCGAGCTGGCCGCCACCGGCTGCACTACCGCCGCCGACCACCACTACCTGGTGCCCGGTGGAGACGACAGTGTTTTTGATGCCATCGTAGATGCGGCAAAACAAACCGGTATCCGGCTTTTTCTCTCGCGAGGATCAATGGACCTCGGCGAAAGCCAAGGAGGGCTCCCCCCAGACCGGGTGGTTGAAGACCGAGACGCCATCTTGGCTTCCACCGAAGCAGTAGCGGCCCGCCACCACGACGGCGACATGGTTCACGTAGTCGTCGCCCCCTGCAGCCCCTTCTCGGTAACCACCGAACTTATGGTCGAATCAGCAGAACTAGCCCGCCGCCTAGGTTTGCGTCTCCACACCCACCTGTGCGAAACCGCCGAAGAACAACAACACTGCTTAGATCGCTTCGGCATGCGCCCGGTAGAAATGCTGGACCAATGGGGATGGGTAGACAACGACGTTTGGTTAGCCCACGGCATACACATTGACGATTCAGAAATGCAACGCCTCGGAGCGGCCGGCACCGGTATCGCTCACTGCCCGTCGTCTAACGCTCGGCTAGGAGCCGGCATGTGCCGGGTTACCGACCTGTTGGCCGCCGGTTGCCCGGTAGGCCTCGGCGTAGACGGAGTGGCCTCTAATGAAGTAGGCGGCTTGTTCCCCGAATTACGCCAAGCGCTCTACACCGCCCGCTTGCGAGAACTTCGCCCCGACGCCCTAATGCCCGACCAAGTAATAGAACTCGCTACCCACGGAGGGGCGCAATGCCTGGGCTTAGAAAACGTGGGCCACCTGGCGCTAGGCCAACAAGCCGACCTAGCCATTTGGCCCGGCAACGACCTCGGCGACATGGCCGACGCCTTGGCTGGCTTAGTGATGGGCCCCGATCGTCGAGCCCGCCACGTGTTGGTAGGCGGCAAACCGGTGGTCACCGACGGAGAGGTTTTAGGTTTCGACTTAGCCTCCGCCCACCGAAACCTGGCTTCCCGTGCACAAGAACTCTGGGACTAAGGTAAAGAAAAGTAGACCTTTGGTTTTCTTTAGGCCATGATGGGTTCATGATCACCGCAGAGTTCACCATTGAACCGTTCGTAGATGGCGACCCGGGCCCCCACGTGCAAGAAGCTATTGAGGCCATCGAAGCAACCGGGCTAACCGTAGAAGTCGGCCCTTTTGGTACCGCCATAACCGGCGACCAAGCGGCCGTGCTGCCGGCTATTGAGGCCATGTTGCAAGCAGCAGTAAACAACGGAGCGACCCGAGTTTCGCTCCAACTCGAGATGAACTAAAGGGCCAGTTCAAGTACAAACAAGAAGTTTGTCCGGTAAATGCTTCCCGTACAGAATGTAAAATGGGTCAAAAGCCCGCAAAGTAACGCGCGGCGCCGCGAAATGTGGAAAGATAACCCTTGGTCAACATGGGCCGTCGGGGGACCTAAAAACCCCCACCCAGTTGACGTATTAGAGGAGAAAATAATGCGACGTCGTCTGTTTAGTTTGCTGGCGGTTGTTCTCGCTTTTGGAGCTATAGCCTCCGCTTGCGGGTCCGACGACAGCAGCAACGAAGTTAAAGCAGCTTTCATTTATGTAGGTCCCCCTGGTGATGCCGGATGGACCTGGGCCCACGACCAAGGTCGAGTAGCGGCCGCCGAAGCCACCGGAGTGGAAACCGCTTTTGTAGAGTCCGTGCCAGAAGGCACTGCCGACTTTGCCAACCACGCACGTGACTTCATTGACCAGGGCTTCAACGTCATCGTTGGTACCTCGTTCGGTTACATGGACGACATGCTCGCCCTAGCCGAGGAATACCCCGACGTTGTCTTCGAACACGTGTCGGGTTACAAAAACAACGATACGAACTTCGGTAACTCGTTCGGACGCATGTACGAACCTCGTTATCTCTCCGGCATGGTGGCCGGCGCAATGACCGAAAGCAACTTGCTTGGTTACGTTGCCGCTTTCCCCATCCCTGAAGTAATTCGCGGCATTAACGCCTTCACCTTGGGCGCACAAGCCACCAACCCCGACGTGCTCGTTGAGGTTGTTTGGACCAGTACCTGGTTCGACCCGGCCGTTGAAGGTGACTCCGCTCAGGCGCTCCTCGACAAGGGTGCCGACGTGATCGCCATGCATCAGGACTCCACCGCAGCAGGCGAAAAAGCCGAGGCAGCAGGCGCCCGCTGGGTTTCTTACAACTCTGACATGAGCGCTTTCGCACCCACCGCTTTCCTGACCGCACCGGTCTGGAACTGGGGCCCGCGTTACATCGACACCATTACCCAGGCACAAGAAGGCACCTACACCGGTGGCTCCTACTGGGGCTCTATGGCTGACGGCATAGTTGATCTCGCTCCGATCGCTTCGGACGTTCCCGGCGATGTAGTAGCAGAAGTCGCCGATGCCAAACAAGCCATCATTGACGGAGAACTCCATGTCTTTGCTGGCCCAATCACTGCCCAAGACGGCAGCGTCATGGTTGCTGCTGGAGAAACCATGGACGACGGCTCCATGCTCGGTATGGGTGCTTTCGTTGAAGGTGTAATCGGTTCAACCGGCTGATTAATTGCTCATTGACTCGGTAGACGGCGCTAACGGAAAGATTCGTTAGCGCCGTCACCGCGTTTAATAAGAAACAATCCTCTTTATGACCCCCGCATCCACCGCCGCCGTTGACCTGGTGAATATCTGGAAACGTTTTCCGGGTGTTATCGCCAACGCAGGTGCATCGCTTCAAATAAAAACTGGGTCTATACATGCCGTCCTCGGAGAAAATGGTGCCGGTAAATCAACGCTCATGAACGTTTTGTCAGGGGTTTACCGACCCGACGAGGGCCAGGTACTTATCGATGGAGAAGCTCATCAATTCCGGTCTCCGTCCGATGCTTTAAACGCCGGCATCGGCATGGTCCATCAAGAATTTCGGCTCGTACCCTCATTCACCGTGGCAGAAAATGTGGTGCTGGGCGCTTCAGACCGGCTTGTGCGCCGCACCGCAGTAGAAAAAGAGGTAGGCGAGTTGGCTGAACGCTTTGGTTTAGCGACCGACCCCAGTCGACCCATTTGGCAACTCTCAATGGGCGAGCGTCAACGCGTTGAAATACTTAAAGCCTTGTGGCGCAACGCCCGCATTTTGATTTTAGATGAACCCACCGCGGTGCTTACCCCTTCCGAAGCGGACGAACTCGGCCGGGTGCTTCGCACTATGGCTGATGACGGCCGATCAATAATTTTTATTAGCCACAAACTGCATGAAGTAACTGGGTTCTGCGACGAAGCCACCGTATTACGTGGAGGAAAAACGGTGGCCGCTTCGCTTCAAGTGGCAGACACCAACGCCCACGAATTAGCTGGCCTCATGGTGGGATCCTCCCCGATCATTAGCGAACGCCCCCCGGCCCGCCAAGCAGGTGAAATCCTGTTGGAAATAAAAAACCTTGAAGCACAAAGTGACCGTAGCCTGCCCGTTTTACATGGTCTCAGCCTGCAAGTACGCAGCGGAGAAATTGTGGGCATCGCCGGGGTCTCCGGCAACGGCCAACGCGAAATGGCGCAAGTCGTTGCCGGGTTACGCCCCGCCACCGCTGGTTCGGTAAGCATCGCCGGGCAAGAGGTCACTGCTACACCTCCGGCCGCCCGCTTTAAAGCCGGCCTCGGGTACGTACCCGAAGATCGACTGGGCGTCGGGTTGGCTCCGCGTCTGACGGTGACCGAAAACGCCATACTGCGCAACTACCGCAGCCTCCGCAAAGGCCCATTCTTGGACAGCGACCAGGCCGATGAGCATTGCCAAGACCTCGTTGAACGTTTTGGTGTAAAGACCGGCCCGATGCACGAACCCATCGCCGGTTTATCCGGCGGAAACTTGCAAAGACTCTTAGTGGGGAGAGAACTTAGTGGCGGCCCAAAAGTCTTGGTGGCGGCCCAACCCACCCGAGGTCTTGACGTCAAAGGCGTAAAAGCTATTCAAGATTTGTTAATTGCCGAACGAGACGCCGGAGTGGCCGTCTTGCTGGTGTCTGAAGACCTCGACGAACTCTTTACCCTCTCTGATCGACTTCTGGTTATCCACGATGGCCAGATTGTGGGCGAATTCAACCCTGAAACGGCACAACGCCACCAAGTAGGGGCCGCCATGGCCGGAGAAGTGGTAACCCAATGACACGACTCGTGCTGGTACGTCGCGAACAAGTATTAAAAGGCGGCCAACCGCTGGCCTTTTTGATCGGGCTGGTTTTTGCCATGCTGATCGGGGTGGTGCTTCTTTTAATTTCTGGCCACGACCCGCTAGCCATTTACGGGCGCATGGTAGAGGCATCGCTGGGGAGCCCGAGAGCATGGTCGATCACGTTAAATAGGGCAGTCCCCTTGGGTCTCGCCGGTTTAGCAGTAGCGGTCGCTGGAAGTATGGGCCTTTGGAACATCGGTGCCGAAGGGCAAATCTTAGCCGGAGCCATGATGGCCGCTTGGGTAGCTCGTCTCGGCGAAGGATGGGCTAGCCCCCTGCTTATTACCGCCATGTTGGTGGCCGCAGTGGTTGGGGGAGCGTTGTTGGCTTCTGGACCGGCGGTTGCCCGGGCGCAAATCGGGGTCAACGAAATCATTACCACCTTGATGCTGAACGAAGTGGCCTTGCGCTTACTTCAATGGCTTATCCATGGCTCGTGGAAAGACCCCGAATCGCGTGGTTTCCCGCTGGCCCCTATGTTGCCTGACGAAGCGCGCTTGCCGGGCCTCTTTGAACGAGCCCACTGGGGCGCAGTTATCGCCCTCGGCGTGATTGCCTTATTTGGTCTGGTGGCCAGTCGCACAGCCTGGGGCTACGAACTTCGGGTAGCCGGGTCTTCGGGAGCCACGGCACGCTATGCCGGCATTTCTCTTAAACGAAAAATTACTACCGTCCTGATATTAAGCGGCGGAATCGCTGGCCTGGCGGGCGGCATTGAACTTTCCGGAAACGCCGACCGGATCACCGAAGGCATCTCTGCCGGTTACGGTTTTGCCGGCATTATTGTGGCCGCCCTTGCTTTGCTTCGGCCCTCTGGTGTAGCGGCCGTGGCCTTGCTGTTCGGTGCAGTACAAGTAGGCGGGTTGAGCATCCAAACCATGGGTGTCTCGTCTTCGGTGTCAACAATATTGCAAGCCTTCATTCTCTTTGGGGCGATTGGGGCGGGCGTGTTCAGCCGCTACGCCGTACGCCGAGTAAACAACGACAAAACAAGCAGCGAATCATGACCGAGGCATCAATGATTGGGCTATTGAGCGCCACCGTTTCTTTCGGCGCACTGCTTTACCTGGCGGCCCTCGGTGAACTCATTACCGAAAAATCGGGCATCTTAAACTTAGGTGTCGAAGGCATGATGGCCATTGGGGCAGTAACCGGTTTCATGGTGGCCTTAGAGACAAACAACCCGTGGATAGCGTTCCTGGCCGCCATCGTAGCAACCGCAGTTTTCGCTCTTCTGCATGGGCTCTTTACGGTAGTCCTGGGCGCTGAGCAAGTGGTTTCTGGTTTATCGCTCACCATTTTAGGCGTCGGCCTCGCAGCCTTTTTGGGTAAAGGTGCCGTTGGTCGTCCTCCCGGAGCAGTATTGGCGCCCGTAGATTGGGGCCCGCTTTCTGATATTCCTTGGGTAGGAACAATATTTTTTAGCCAATCACCGGTGGTGTATTTTGCAGTGTTGGCCGGCATCGCAGTGTCGCTTCTTTTAACGCACACCAGCGTTGGTTTGGCCCTACGAGGAGCCGGAGAATCTGCGTCAACGGTCGATGCTGCTGGTTATTCGGTAACCGCTATTCGCCTCGCCGCCGTGGCCTTTGGTGGAGCAATGGCTGGCGCTTCGGGGGCCTACCTCACCCTCAGCCTTACCCCGCAATGGGCCGAAGGCCTTACGGCCGGTCGAGGCTGGATAGCGGTAGCGCTGGTTATTTTTGGGGCATGGCGCCCCGGAAGAGCCGCCGTAGGAGCGATCTTGTTCGGGGGGCTTCTTGCGCTTAAAACCCGGCTCCAAACTTTCGGCGTTGACCTCTCGCCCATATTGCTTTCAATGCTGCCTTATTTGCTGACCATCGCCGTCTTGATTGTGATATCCATCCGGGCTCGTAATCGCCCTTCGGCTGCTCCGGCCGCTTTAGGCCAGGCCTACCGTCGAGAAGAGCGCTAGCGGGTTACCCCAGAAAACAAGACGGCAGCGGAAGCATTCGGGTCAAGTGTTCCGCTGGCGTGAGCGGTTAACAAGCCAGCCAAGCCAGCGGTGCCGGTGGCGTCGGCGTCGATGCCGGTATGGGCGTGGGCCAGGCGATGGGCTTCGACAATGTCGGCTTCTGGGGACACCACCGGTTGGTTATTTTGTTGCTGCAACGCCCAAACCAAGGGTTTCCAGTCGTAGGTGACGTCATCTAAAATACCACTGGCCGACGATGCAGGGTCAGGCCACGGTTCCATAACCTGCGGGGATTCCAGAGGTTCAGCGGCGGTGCTGGCTGCTACTTTTTGAAAAGCTTGATCAAGCGGTGCGCAGCCTGCTGCTTGCACGGCCATAAGGCGAGGCAGCGTAGACAAAGCCCCGAAGTATTTGGCGTCAACTAAGGCTTGCACCGTTGAAGAGGCCAAGGCCCCGCCGCCCACTTGAATAAAAAGATGATCTGGTACGGACTGTTGGTTAACCCAAGAGGCGGCCAGTTCAAAACCTAACGTGCGGCCGCCATCCAGAGTGAAAATGTTGTCGGGGCCTTGGCAACCAAAAGCAATCGCTCCTTGGCGCACCGCTTCTCGAGATCGCAGCACGCAAGGGTCGCCGTCTTCGTCGGGGTGGCGTTCGCAAACACGCACTTGAGCGCCCAAATCGTCCAGTCGATCTAAAACGTTGGGGTCAGCCCAAGTAGGCACATGCACCGCTAAAGGGCGCCCGGTGGCTTGAGCAACAACGGCCGCCGCTAAGGCAGCATTTCCGCAAGAGGCAATGGCCAAGGGCGTAGATACTGGTACTTGGTCAACCTCTAAATGAAGAGCCAAGCCGAACAAATGGCGGGCCTTGTGGCTGCCCGACACGTTGTTGGTTTCGTCTTTTACCCAAAGGGCGCCGGTGCGACCTAAGGACTCATTTAGCTCAGCAGCCAAACCCAACGGGGTAGGGCGAAAACCGGTGCCATCAACTTCAGTTACCGCTTGGTCGAGGCGCTCCACCATGGCCATAAATTTTTGATCAGACCAACCAGCGTCCATGGCCTTGGAGTACGACCAAAGGAGCGACCGAAACTGCAAAAACGGGTTTTCGGTGGCCGAGGAAACGCTCGGCCAAGTCGCTCCCGGAGGAGAACCCAACCAGCCTTGTTCCCGAGTAAGGGGAGCCATTAGTCGGCCAACACCCCGGTGCGGTCGTTGAACTCGTTGATCATCTCGTCCCAACCAGGGGCCAACCCTTGCAGGTATTCCCAGAAACCTTGTTGGCGACGGATTTCGAAATCGGGGAAATCGATGCCTTGTTGCTCAACCCAGGTGTAATAACCCAAGTTGAAGATGCGGTTACGGCCAGCCTCATCAAGGATCTCAACGTTGCTGGTATCGCAACCCTTAAGGTGTTCTTCCGTAGCGGCGGCCGCTTCAGTGAGACCAAAACCGGAGGCGTAGCGGCCAGCAGCCATGGACTCCCGTTCGCTGCCGTACATTTCGGCGCCATCGGTGGCCACCGTCACGATGGCTTGGTCGGCCCCTAAGTTGAGTTCTTTCGCCAACTTTATAGAAGCCAACACGTTGCAAATGCTCGACAGCCCAAAATGACCGAGGGCATCAACGATGTCTGCGGGCACCCCTTGGTCCAAAAGGTGGGCATGGCCAACCTCGGTGTTGAAGACCATGCCAAGTTCGTCACAAGCCCGGTCACTGACAGCAATTACCGCATCGGTGTTCGCCACATTGTGAATAAACGGAATGTGTTTATCGCCGATGCCTTGAATGTTGTGTTCGCCGAACCCATTGTTCAACATGGTGGGGCATTCCAAAGCCTCCACGGCCACAATGCGTGCCCCATGATCAGCCTTGAGGCGTTCGCCGGCGGCCAGTGTGCCGGCCGATCCAGAAGCGGCCACAAAAGCGGCCAACTTCAAACCAGGGTTGCGTTCAGCCAAATTGAGGTAAAGGTGTTCTAAGGCCCGGCCAGTTACCTCATGGTGACCAACGTGGTTAGCGAACTCCGAGAATTGGTTCAAAATAAAGTTGCTGGGGTCTTTTGAAAGTTCGTGGCAAGCATCGTAAATTTCTTTTACGTTGCTTTCTGAGCCGGTGGTGCGAATCACATCGTCGGGGTTGGTGATCCATTCATCGAGCCATTCGAAACGCTCCCGGCTCATGTTTTCTGGCAACACGGCCACCCCACGGCACCCCATGAGGCGAGAAATAGCTACCCCGCCGCGGGCGTAGTTGCCGGTTGAAGGCCAGATCGCTCGATGCTCGGTGGGGTCATATTGCCCGGTAACTACCCGAGGAACCAGACAAGCGTAAGCGGCTAATACTTTGTGGGCGGCAATCATGGGGAAGCGATTGCCGAAAGCCACAATGATCGGAGCATCCACCCCAGTGATTTCACTGGTTAACACCACATGGTCGGGCAGGTCAACTTGCCCACCTTCGAGATCGTTGTACCAATGTACTCGGTAAAGGTTGCGGGGGTCGGCAGCATCGCGATCCACGCCGGCCAATGATGCCTGTACTTTGGCTGGGATTAGCGACGGGTCGCCGAGTTGAGCAAAAGTAGGGAGGGCAATGTTTTGTTGTCGAAAGCGATCCACGCTTCGTTGGTAGCGCTCGGGGTCGACTACCTCATTTATGATGCCGAAACGCTCCGGATCAAAGGTAGCAAGGTCAAATTTGGGGGCATCAAAGGATCCCACGCCGTCAGCGGTAAAGTTTTGGTTATCCATGTACTGAAGGTTATCGGGTTCGCCTTCAAGGGCGGATCAAAGTTCCCGGCAGCGTGACATGGAATCCATCAGAAAAGGTGTAAGACTGTAAGTATGATTCGGTGGATCTCACAGGTTGCAGCCAGCCTGTTCTTTGCTGCGGTAATCGGCGTGCTTATTTCGGGTACCGCCGGGCACTCTGGCGACCCCCTCGTTACCCAAGTAGTTCTGGCCACTACTACGACTGTTGCCCCTACTTCTACCGAAACTCCTTCCACCACCGAAGCGGCTACCACTACAGCACCAACCACTACCGAAGCGCCAGCAGAGGTCACGACGTCAACTACCAGCGAGGCGCCCACCACTACCGCGGCACCAACCACTACCACGGAGCCCGTTAACGAAGAAGAGGTGCTTGCCGCTTCTTACCCTTGGGGCCCCAGTGCCGAAGCAGCGGTGCTACAAACCGTTTTGGGTATTGGCGTCGATGGTTGGTACGGAGCGGGAACCCGAGCCGCCCACCTCGCCGAGTTGGCGGCCCGAGGCATGAGCGAAAACAATGTGCCTCCGGTGCCCACCACAACCGCTCCACCAGCAACTACCCCTCCGCCGACCACCACCGTGGATTCGGGCTACCCAGATTTAACCCACTTGCCGCAAAGCACTCTCGATGCAGCGGCCACCTTGCTTGGTGAATGTGTTCGAGACGGCGACCTTTCAGACTGTTCACAAAGTGTTCTCGATCAAATAGAGGCAGTCCTGGCCATGCTCGGGGCGTAAGTGATTCCCAATTCTTTTCCAAACGGCAGGTAAGTACGGTTTGCCTATGACCCCTACCGAAGTAGTCGACGCATTTATCTCGGCCATTGAGCGTCAAGACATTGAAGGAGCAAGTGAGCCTGCTCGCCCCTGAGGTTTCGTACGAAAACATGCCTATGGCACCCTTGGTGGGCCCCGAAGCGGTCAAACAAACCTTAGAAATGTTTTTAGCCCCGGCCACTAAAGTGCTCTGGCCAGTTCTGCGCCAGGTGGAAGTGGGCGACATGGTGTTTAACGAACGCCTTGATCGTTTCAAAATTGGTGAAGGCTGGCTCGAACTCCCCATTGCTGGAGTCTTCGAAGTTCATAATGGCAAAATTACTCTGTGGCGCGACTACTTTGATATGGACACCTACAGCACCCAAATGGCGGAGTTAACCAAATAATGACCCTTGTGACACCTCCTGAAGGCAGTTATCCATTGGCAGAGTTTTTCGGTATTGAACCGGTCCACGACCAAGATCGGATGGGTTGTCGGATCACCATCAACGAAAATCATCTCAACCCCCATGGCGTAGTACACGGTGGGGTGTTGTTCACCATGGTTGACCAAGCCATGGGCATGGCCGCTTATCAGCATCTTGCCCCGAACCAAATTTGCACTACTTTAGAAATTCATATTCGCTACCTCAAACCAGTAAGCGAGGGCGTAATTGAGGTATTGACTACGATGCTTAACCAGGGTCGCCGTATTGTGCAACTAGAAGCCAAAGCCACCGCCGGCGGGCGGGTAGTGGGGGCAGCCACCGGTTCTTTTGTAGTACTTACCTTGCCCGAGACACCAGCGCCTTAACATAAAAACAAAAATAAGCACCAACTTGCGCAGGTAATCCACCACACTTAGACCATGTTGTTGGTTCTGCGCCGCCGCCGAGGCAAAAAAGAGAGGTCCACCTGGGGCCCCTCGGGCGATGCCCGGCAGCGCTTTGCCGCTTTATCGCTGGGGGTCATTGCGGCAACCTTTGGCGGATTGGTGCTGGCCTCCGCCGATCAAACCTTGGCCAACCTCCCCGGTTTATTGATGCTGATACCAGGAGCAATTGCTCTCCGGGGCAACATTTTTGGAGCCATGGGCAGTCGTTTAGGTACCTCCGTACATACCGGTACTTTTCGTTTGAACTTTCGCCGAGATGGCGTGGTGGGGCAAAACCTGCTGGCTGCCGTGGTACTTTCTTTCGCCTTAAGCGTGGCGTTAGCGGTAATGGGCCGTGGTGCAGCCAATATTTTTGGGGTGGCCCCCACCTTGTCGCTGGCCGATTTTATTGTTGTCTCCACCGTCGGCGGGGTATTGGCATCAGTTTTGGTAGGAGCGGTCACCGTGGCCTTAGTGGCCGGGTCAGTGCGTTTCGGTTGGGACCTCGACAACGTGACCTCGCCGCTTGTCACGGCCCTCGGTGACCTCATAACCGTGCCCGCTTTGGTGCTAGCCGCCGGTTTGATAGGCATGACCACATTGGTCAACACGCTGGCTGTAGTGCTTGTTTTTGTTACGGTGTTGGGTCTACTGGCTGTAGCAAAGTTTGGTCAAGTAGAGCTCAAACTGATGGTCAGCCAATCGGCTTCAATTCTTTTGTTGGCGGCTTTTATAGACCTCTTAGCCGGAGTAACCGTAGAAAAACGTCTTGACGAATTATTGAGCGTAAAAGCGGTGCTCATTATGTTGCCAGCATTCCTGGCCACCGCGGGCGCTTTAGGGGGCATCTTAAGTAGCCGGCTCTCCACCCAATTTCACCTTGGTCTTGATGATGCTTCGCCTATCCCCAGTCGAGCCAGCCTGCGCGACATTCGTTCGGTAGTGGCTTTGGCCGCCCCGATCTTTGTGGCCGTGGCCGTAGCGGCTCACGTGTTGGCCTCGCTGGCCAGCCAGACATCACCGGGTTTAGGGCAACTGATGCTGGTAGCGCTATTGGGTGGAGGCCTCGCCACGGTGCTGGTCGTCTTGGTGGCTTACTACACCACCATGAGCGCTTTTCGTTTCGGGCTGGACCCCGACACCTTTGGCATCCCCATGGTTACTTCCACCCTCGACTTGGTCGGCGCCTCGGCGCTCATTTTGGCCATCGGGGTGGTGGGGGTGGTATGAACTTTTTCTTTCCTTGGCGCTGTCCAAGGTTTATCCTTAACCAACAACCTCAAGTGAGGAACTAATGGAAGATCGACCCCGCACACTGCGGGCCATGCTGGCCGAAGCAAAAGACACTTCGGAATTAATGGTGGACTTGGCTTACGCCTCGGTTTACTTCAATGACCCAGACATGGCCGAAGAAGTAGAAGAACTCGAAGGCCATATGAGCGACCTGGTGCACGACATGCGCGCCGTGTGTGTTTTAGCGGCTCGTAGCGCTCGCGAGGCCGAAGGCATGTCGTCGGTGCTGCAGGTGGTTTCTGCCATCGAACGCATGGGCAACGATGCGGTAGACATTGCCCATATCGTGACCAAAAAATTGGGAATACCACACCAACTGGTGGCCGACCTCTCGGACGCCGAAGAAGTTTCGCATCGCGTACTAGTCAGTGAAGGCTCGCACATGGCACACCGTCCTCTCTCCGCTTTGGAATTAACGGTACAAGCCGGCATGAGCGTGATGGCTATTCACAGAGGCCGCAACTGGATTACCGATATTGATGGCGACACGGTGCTGGTCCCCGATGATGTGTTGTTTTTGCGTGGGTCGCCAGAAGGCATTACCCGGCTTCGCGAGTTGGCGGCCGCCCCAGTGTGGGAACCACCGCGAGCAGAGGATGGCCCCGCAGTCACTGACTTGGACCGAGCAGTTGACGTGCTGGTCGAGATGAAAAACCTTTCGGAGGCGGCGGTTGGTTTGGCCTACAGCGCTTTGGTGCTGGCCGACCGTGGTTTAGCCGCCGAGGTATGCCACCTTGAGGATCGTCTCGACGAGATGAAAGAAAATCTTGAACTGTGGGTGCTGCGCTCGGCGGGCGACAACATTGACCCAGCAGCACTGCGTGGGTTGCTGCACCTTGCGGAAGCTGCTGAAGACTTAGGCGACCAAGCACAAGCCATGGTGTGGCTTATTGAAAAAGAAGAAGAACTCCACCCAATCTTAGGCATTGCTCTTGGGGAAGCCGATGAGGTGGTGGTGCGCTACCCCATAGCGGCCGGGTCGGCTGCTGAGGAGTCCACACTGTCGGACTTGCAATGGAACGTTGAGCCAGGATTCACGGTGCTGGCTATTCGCCGCGGCGGCCGATACGTCTACCGGCCGCGAGGGAAGAACCGTTTGCTGGTGGGCGACGAGATCATCGCCAGCGGCCCCGATGAAGGCTGCCCCATGCTGGCTCGCATGTGCGGATGGAACCTAGTGGTCGACGAAGACGGCGACAACCAACTCGAACCCGCCTAACTCCGTTACATGGGGACAGTCCCCATGTAACGGAGTTAGGCAAGTGGTTGGCGAATTATTCGGCGGGGTCTTCGCCGGTAAAGAGTTCGGCAATGGCGCCTAAGGAGCCCATAGTGGAGCTCAACTCAGCAGGCAAGAAAATCTTGGTGGCCTGGCCATCGGCAATAGTGCCCAACGCCTCAAGGTACTTGATGGCTAACAAATCTGGCGTGGGGTTGCCCTCATGAATGGCTCCATAAACGCTGCGAATAGCTTGCGCCTCACCCTGAGCCACTGTGTCTTGGCGGTAGCGCTCGGCATCAGCCACCGCTTCAATGGCTTGTGCCTGACCTTCCGCTCGAAGAATTTCCTGCTGCTTTACCCCTTCTGCGGTGAGGATGGCTGATTGTTTCTCGCCTTCCGCCCGGGTAATCTCGGCTTCCTTTACCCCATCGGCTTCTAGTACCACCGCTCGACGGGTTCGCTCGGCTTTCATTTGCTCGTGCATGGCGTGCATAACGTCGGCCGGTGGGTCGATGCGCTGGATCTCTACTCGTACTACTCGCACCCCCCATTTGTCGGTAGCGTCATCAAGCACTTCGCGTAAAGCCACGTTGACGGTGTCTCGAGAAGTTAACGCTGAATCAAGCGACATGTCACCAATTACGTTACGTAAGTTTGTTTGCGCCAACTTGGTGATGGCTAAAACAAAGTTAGCTACGTTATAAATCAACCGTTGAGCATCGGTTGGTTCGTAATAAATAACCGCATCAACGGTCACCGTCACGTTGTCTTTCGTAATGACCTCTTGTGGCGGTACGTCAATGACCCGTTCACGCATATCAATTTTGGTCATGGACTGAATAACTGGGACGATCAACTTTAAGCCGGGCTCAACGGTGCCCTTATAACGCCCCAGTTGCTCAATGACCCCTTTTTGATAGGGACGGACAATCTTGATTCCCGCGGCCATCCAAATAAACAAGACGAACGCAAAAACACCGAGGAAAATTACTGCTGCCATAAAAACTCCTAATTAGTTGTTGACTGTTTGCACTATCGCTCGAGTGCCTTGAATTTCAAGTACTTTAATACGACTGCCGGAAACAATGGGCTGCCTATCCGCAGATTGGGCTGGCCATTCCTCGCGACCAATACGCACTGTCCCCAATTTTTCTGCTGTGGGGTCAAGGTCGGTGATTACTACACCGGTCTCACCGATAAGGCGGTCAGCGCCCACCCCAGCGGGGTTGTTGCCTTGGTTGAGCCTCTTTACCAGCGGACGCACCGCCGCAAAAGAAGCTAAAGAAACCCCGGCAAAGGCCAGCCATTGCCAAAAATCAGAAGCTCCAGCAAAAGCCAAAACGGCCGCGGCCGCTGCGCCCACCGCAAAAGGAAGAATAAAAAAAGAAGCCCCGGTGATGATTTCTCCCACCACGAAAGTTGCGGCAGCCACTAACCAAATCCAACGCCATACCTCGGGATCCATGCATTCCTCCTCGGAAGCTCTTCCTCAGGTTAACCCAAAGAATGCCGTTACGTCCCGCGTATCAACCGAGATGGGCTGAGAGGCCGCTACCGTGGCCGCTCATGAGTAGTCTCCCGTCGTTACGCCTGTTGAGTGTCCATGCCCATCCCGATGATGAAGCCTCAAAAGGCGCTTCCACGGTGGCTCGCTATCAGGAAGAAGGTGCTCGCTCGGTCTTGGTGTGTTGCACCGGGGGAGAAGCGGGCGACATCCTCAATCCGGCCATGGACCGCCCAGAGGTAATCGAAAACCTGAAGGCCGTGCGCGCCGAAGAACTCGCGGCCTCAGCCAAAATAATCGGCTACGACGAGGTGGTCATGCTGGGTTACCGTGACTCAGGCATGACCGACAGCGAAGACAACGCTCGGCCCGAAGCCTTTGCCAACGCTCCTCTAGAAGAGTCAGTTGGACGACTGGTAGCTATTATTCGCCGCGAACGTCCCCAAGTCATCATCACCTACCCCGATGAGCGCAAGGGCTACAACCATCCCGACCACCTCATGGTGCACGACATTACTTTGCCGGCCTTTGAGGCAGCCGGCGACCCAGAGCAATACCCCGAAGCTGGCGAACCTTGGCAGCCCTCAAAATTGTATTTCACAGTGTGGTCGCGTGCCCGCATGGAAGCACTTCACGCCAAATTCATCGAACTCGGGTTGGAATCCCCTTACGACGAATGGTGGTTCAAAAAACGAGAATCCCGCGATCACCTGATTACCACCCAAATAGATATCGGCCCTTGGTGGGAAGTACGCGGCGAAGCTTTGCGAGCCCACGCCACACAGATAGACCCCGCTTCTTCCTTTTGGTTTGGCCTGCCCGACGAACACGCCCGAACCGTTCACCCTTACGACGAATATGTGTTAGTGCAGTCAAAACTGGGCGAAATAAAACAAGGAATTTATGAAGATGATTTGTTCGCCGGGCTACGCAACATTGAGGGCAACTAATGGCGTCGTTTCTTTCTGAACCATGGGTTCAAGAACTCGGGCCAACCCTCAACGACCTTCCTGAACAACAAGAGGTAACCGGCAGTATCCGCTTTGCCGTAACCAGCACCCCGCACGGCAAAGTGCAATTCCGGTTAATGATTGTTGATGGGCAGGTAAAAGAAGTAATACCGGGCCGCGAAGGCGAAGCAGACGTCATTGCTACCTTTAAGTACCCCGATGCGGTGGCCTGGTTTCAAGGCCAACTCGATACCGACTATGCCTACATGATGGGTTTAGTAAAATTTGAAGGCGACTACTCGGCGTTTGTTTACCGCCTTCGGCCCGTATGGGCCAGTGAAGCCTGGGTGCAAGCTCTCGCGGGGTTAGCCCAAAACACACAGTTTGAAGATTAGCTACCTCGTTGGGCATCTCGTATCTGTGCCCAAGTAACCATTATTATCTCGTGTTTATTCAGCGAATCAACCAGCGAGGATTCTCCGGTAAGCAATGCCGCGTGATTAACCCGTTGTTCCCAGCCAGCGCATAAATGGCGAAGCTCTGGAGTGTCAATGGCCGGTTGCATCGCTACTTCGGTGGCCCCTGGAGCCAGATTTTCTAAGACCTCCAATAATTGAGCGGTGCTGGCTAACAGCAGTCGGCGATGGTGATCAACAGAAAGTACCCCTTCGTCGGCCGCTAAAGAACGAAAAGGAAAACCGGCAGCCAACTCAAACTCTGGGCTCTCTAGCCGAAGCGGCAGGTTGAAGTCCACGGCTAAATCAAGCATGACATCAAAAAACTCCGGACGGTCTTGCAGAGCCCCCAAGTGGCTGCTGAGATGGGTGACATCAAAACCCCATAAAATAGCTCGTTCAAGTTGCGCACGGCACTCTCGGCGAGTTTCGTCAAGGTCGGCGTGGTCCCACAAGTCAATGGTGGTGCGGGGAAAGCCTCCGTCGCCGTCCAACAAGCTGGGGGCTTGAGTGATTGGTCGCCACCGGTAGCAATCCAACTCAGCGTTAAGCGTTAAATGCACCCCGACAGGTTCGCCCCGGTAAAGGGAAGCGGCGTGACGAGCCCAAGGACCCGGCACCATAAGCCCGGCTCCGGTCGCCGGCCCCTGGCGGATGCTTTGGTAAACCCCCATGTTGCTGGCGTGACACATGCCAAGTTGGTCAGCGGTCAAAATCAGTAGCCGCTGGTCAGTTGGGTATCCCAAGAGGTTGTTGAGGGTGTTCACCCCCGAAACCGTATCGGACCAAAGCCTTGAGGTAAACCACGGGTCACCCAAATCCTTCTAAAGGCACATGGTTCCCGCCACAAACTGCCCATAGGCCACGCTGATCCGCTCGGGCACGACTCTCCGCTGCCTCAAGATCGCGGCGCATCCCATCGTTGGGATCAATATGAAGCGAGGCAGCAAAGCCTTGCTCCACCAATACCAAATTAATGTTGAGCCCATCGTTGAGACGCTCAAGGTAAGCCAACAACCGACCATAACGATCGCGTGGTTCGACGTCTCGATGCAAGAGCACAGCGGTGCCCGGTGGAAGCAATAAGGCAAGCCGAGCAGAGGCTTCTTTGCCGAAACATTCGGGAGGCCGATCAGGGTGCACCGTCTCTGGAGTATCGATACCCAAAAGGCGAACAGATTCGGTGGTGTCACCTAAGGCCACAGCCACCGTGTCCCCATCAATAACCCCAACGACCGTACCCAGCCCAGCAGGCGAAGGATTTTGCCCACAGGAAGAAAGAACAATAATCGTGACTGCCACCACGAGGCCAATAAAAAAGGTTTTCATGCTTTATAAAGCTTTCGGTTCTTCAGACTGTTTGGGGGGAAACCGGTCGGCTTCTGGATGGGGGTGTCGGCGTAGCTCGGCTCGAGCTCGAGCGACCCCCGCCAAACCAATGGCCCGGGTGCGTTTGTCAATACGGCCCCAACGGGAAGAAGAGAGCGGTGAAAAATGGAGTTGTTCATTCATACCTCCATTATGAACGAGGGGTGTGACAATTAAGAAAAAACGTTCATAAAGTGGCAAAAACCCTTAAAGAAGGCATCATCAACCGATGCAACGCCGCCCCTATCTTAATGAACAGCTCCAACGCTCCGCTAAGCAAAACCACTGGACGCTCCCGCTCACCCAAGACGAATGTTCAAGTGGCGGCAACCTCTTTGGCGGGACCGGCTTAGCGGCCGCAGTGCGCGTGCTGGAGTCTGCCGCTGGACGTCCGCTGGTGTGGATTACCGGACAATTCGTTTCTCACGCCAGCGCTGGCGATGTGCTTGACCTGCAAGCAGACCTCACCGCAGTTGGCCATAAATCTACCCAAGCTCGGGTAACGGGCCGGGTTGAAGGACGAGAAGTTATTTCTGCTTTCGCCACCCTGGGCCGACGAGACGTTGATAAGTCCGGAGTGTGGGCCACCCCCATTGATGCACCAGATCCCATGGACTGTCTGGTGTTTCCCCAACGGGTTGATGTGCGATCGGTTTCTAACAATCTTGAGCGACGCATAGTACGTGGCCGTATCAAACCCGGCGATCCGGCCATGGATGACGGGCGAGTCGCCATGTGGGTACGAGTACCCGATCACCTTGAAGTAGACCCCGCTTTTCTTGCCGTACTCGGCGACTACGTAACCTGGGGAGGCCGAGACGCCGTGGGCGGCGGCCTCGGTGGCGGCCGCAGCCTCGACAACACTCTGCGAGTGGTTCACCCAGTACCCACCGAATGGATACTGGTAGATGTACGCATCGGCAGCCTGACCCACGGGTACGCCCACGGCACCGTGCACCTGTGGTCACAAGATCGAGAACTCTTGGCTACGGCAAGCCAAACCTGTCAATACCGCCGCCTCGACTAACCGCAACCCCTCGTGGCGTGACAAGATATGTAGACCTCATTGTCTACTGTTTGGAAAACCATGTCTCCCTACGGCATCACCATCCCGTTACCCGGCCCGCTCCACAGCCAGCAAGCGCTGTACCGAGAGTTAGTTGACCTTGGCTACACCGACGTGTGGTCCGCTGAATCGAACGGTGCTGACGGTTTGACCCCCCTCGCCTTGGCCGCCGCTTGGGCCCCCGAGTTGCGTCTGGGAACCGCTATTTTGCCGGCCTACACCCGAAGCCCCGCCCTGATGGCCCAAAGCGCAGCCACCCTGGCTGATGCCGCCCCAGGCCGAGTGGCCTTCGGTATTGGGTCGTCGTCTAACGTGATTGTCGAAAACTGGAATAGCGTGCCCTTCGAAGCGCCCTACCAACGGGTACGCGACACGGTGCGTTTTCTTAAAGCAGCGCTGACCGGCGAAAAAGTCACCGAAGAATACGACTCGTTTAATATCAAGGGTTTCCGTTTAGCGATAACCCCCGAACAACAACCCACTTTGCTGATAGCAGCCCTGCGTGAAGGCATGCTCCGTTTGGCTGGCCGTGAATCTGACGGAGCTATCGTCAACTGGCTTTCGCCGGGAGACGCAGCCAAAGTTTCGGCCATTGTGAACGAACAAGGACCCGACCGTGAAGTAGTGGCCCGCATATTTGTGTGCCCCAGCGAAGACCGAGAAGCAGTAATGGCCGGAGCGCGCTACCTCATCGCTGCCTACTTGAACGTTCCGGTTTATAAAGCCTTTCACCAATGGATGGGGCGAGGCGACGAAATGGGCAGCCACTGGGAACGATGGGATGCCGGCGACCGTAAGGGGGCGTTAGCGGAAATCCCCGAGTCGGTCGTTGACGACCTCGTGGTGCACGGAACGCCAGATCAATGCCGAGCCCGCATCGCAGAATACATGGACAACGGAATAACCACCCCGGCATTAGCCATCGTGCCTTTTGGCGGCATCGACCCTCTTGAGGCCATGCGTTCTCTGGCTCCTCAAAAGTAAAAAGACCTTTCTTGGATAACTGAGCGCGCGTTGCCCCTCTGGTGGTCTATGGTGAACTCAGAACAGGAACCCAACCAAGAGGAGTTGACATGACCGAAACATTAGATGCGGTAACCATCGACGAACTCAAAGCAGTCATTGATCGTGGCTTGGGTACCACCAAAAGTCGAGAGCTTATGGCTACTTCCGAAGTGGCAGACCTTTTGCTTGATCTTCGACTTTTGCTCGCTACCACCGAAGCGGACATCGAAGCAGATATTGAAGCTTCACCGCTGAACTAAAAACGAGACCTCGGCCTGACTTAACGGCGAGGCATCAGAGTTTTGATGATCTTTCCAAGGGTCAAGCCGATGCCGGCGCCTACCAGCACGTCGCTGGCGTGGTGAATGCGCACATGAAGGCGAGAAACTGCCACCACGGCTGCTGCGCCAAACCATAAAGGTTTAGTTTTCGAACGTTCGCTCAACAAGGTGGCCGCCATAAAAGCCGCCGAAGCATGCCCCGAAGGAAAACTGCTGGTCAAAGGCTGACGCAAATTATGGGGGCGCTCTTCTTCATGCACCGGGCGTTCACGGTGAAACATGGACTTAATGGCCCCGTTAACCAGCGCTGACTCAGCACCTAAGGCCAGGGCGAGTCGCACAGTACTCCGGTGGCCGTTGCGGCGGGTAAGCCCCTGCGAAAGACCGGCAATATGCCAAAGGAGACTAAAGTCGCCCAACTCGCTGGCCGTATAAAAAACCCGATCCAAGGTGGGGTTTCCTCTTAACGGCTCCCAAAGGCGATCTACCGCCTTATCTAAAGCATCACCAACCGGCCCCAAAGGGTGACCAACGGAGGATTCCACTGGTTCGAACTCGTCTGCCGGGTCAGCAGGAAACATTTGGTGCACTTCAGCCATTTCATAAGCGTACGAGCCGAAAGCACCAAAGGCGAGTTTTCTAACTCCGGTAAGCCCCGGGAGCCGAAAAAGCCCCCGGCCGCCAGCGCCGAGGAGTAGCTAACAAAGCCCGCGGGTAGTCCTCAAACATCCAGCGGGCAAAATTTCTTCTCGTCCATGCGGTAGAGCCCACTAACCCCAAGAGGTTCCGGGTGGCCATCGGCGAGGTTATCAAGCGCTGCAAAGCGATCGACATCCGGTGATCTGCTGCCAGATGTTGACGTACCGTGTTTTGGTAAGCCAGAGCAATTTCGGAGCGTTCCTGATGCGCCACGATGCTTTCGGCGGCGAGTATGCCGGTGAGCAACGCTTGGCCGATGCCTTCTCCGGTGAGAGCATCGGTGGCTTTGGCTGCATCGCCGACAAAAAGTACTGGGCCATGCGAGAGCACGGCGGTAGTGATTCGGGCCGGAATAGGCCAAGCAGTTCGCCGGTCTTCTGGTATCGCTTGGTCCCCGAGGACCGAACGAATAGAAGGGCGATCCATGAGTTGTTCCCAAAGGCGACCCGAGTCTCCTACCGATACACGACCGCCGCGTAAAATACCAAAACCAACGTTGGCTCGCTGGTTGGGCAAGGGAAAACTCCAGGCGTAGCCCGGCAGAAGGTCGGGTTCAAACCAAATATGCAAATCCCGCGCTGCCGGGCCGACCTGGCTTACATACTGGCGAAAACCATGCGAATCTCCACGATAATTTTTCTCACCCAAATCAAGCAAACGACGGGTGGCTGACCACATGCCGTCAGCGGCAATAACCGACGTTGCTGCAATGGGGTCAAGGCCATCAACGGTCAACACCGCACCGTTATTGTCAAGCGAAAGAGCAGTGAGTGAATGGCCCTCTTTAACCGTCGCTCCTGCCCTTTTAGCTAAATTAAGTAAGGCATGGTCGTATTCGGACCGAGGGACCGCTGCGGCAAACTGCCCACTATTTTGAGGAAGCGGACAATTAGCGGTGCGGTCGTCAGCCCAATGCAAAATAGCCCGATCTACAGTTTGCCAGTTGCTTAAGGTGGCGGGGTCAAGGCCGAGTTGTTCGCTGAGGCGCAGCGCTAAGGCAGTGAGGCCATCACCGCAGCATTTGTCTCGGGGTGAAATGGCCTTATCGATCAGCAAAACCGACCGACCGGCTTGAGCCAAGGTGATAGCGGCCGCCGACCCGGCGGGCCCACCACCCACAATTGCTACATCAACCTGCATGGCGAGGAGGGTAATCCTTTTGAGCGACTACTCCGCCGGCAATTCAGTAGTAGGGGTGGCCGGGGGTTCGGTTGTCGTCGTGGTGGTAGTCGTCGTCGTGGTGGTAGTCGTCGTGGTGGTTGTGGTGGTGGAGAGGTCGTAGTTTGGGCAACGGGGGTCAAGTTCTACCGGGGCCTCCGGGTCAAATAAGCAAGCCTCTGGGTCAGAGAGTGTCCCATCGCAGTTCAACCCTTCCGGCCGGTACTTGGCCGTGACATGATCAATGGTGATCGCACCAGTTTCTTGCCAAGTGCGGGAGCGTTCGGTTGTCACCTTGGTGCATTCCACACCAACCGAGGTTGACCACTGAGCAGTTTGTTGGCCAGTTACCCAAGGCTGAGAATACAACTGAACGGTTACTGAATCAGGGGTAACTGATGTCCAGATAATTACCGGGTAGGGGGTGATGTTTTTAAACTTTAGGTCTGGCCAACCCCACGAAATGGTGGCCTCACGTCCGTAGGGGTAGCGGCGAAAATAAATGGAGTGACTTTGGTAGGACTCAAATTCTAGACCAGCAAAAAAGGCCGCATTAAACATGGTGGTGGCGAATTGAGAAATGCCGCCGCCTACTGCTTGAACCATCACGCCGTAAACGATGGAACCGTCTGCAACAAAACCATTTTCAATTGTCCGCCGGCCAACATGGTCGTTTAGCGAGAAAGAGTCACCGGGCTCAACCACGGTGTAGCGGGTGAGTTCTGCAATGCGATGAATGTTGGTGACTCGTGGGCGACCCGCCGGGTAGTAAGTGGTGAACTCGCCAATGAGGTGGGTAGAGCCAGTTTGGGCAACCCATTCTGGGCTGTAGTGACGGTCTTCTTGACGTAAATCCACCGTCCCGTAACTGAGGCCATCAAAAAGGTGACCGGCCACTTGGCCTGCCATATCCGGGTGGCAACAGACCTGGTCAGGCTTGCTAAGCGATGTCTCAAGAGAACCATCTTCTGTCGCGGAAAGCCAAACGTCGTTACCGGTGACGAAAACATCCGCAAAAGATTGTTCAAGAAAAGCAGAAACAAGAGAAACATCAACTTGTAAAACGAGGCCATCAAGGCTCAGCCAAGAACGCACTTCTTCCGCCGAAACCATCTGGGCACCGGCCTCGCTAAGCACTAAAAAACCGTTGGCGGCCAAGGCTTCAAGACCTTCTTGGGCCTTTTGTATTTCAAGGGCAGAGAGGGTGGTGGTCGGCGCAACGGTGGTGGTGGTAGTGGTGGTTGAGGTAGAGGTCGTGGTGGTCGTAGCGGGAACAGAAAGAATCTCTGGTGCCGGTTCGTTACGTAAAAGAAAAAGACCACCGGCCAGAGCCATGACTAAAGCCGTGGCACCGACAAAAAAGCCGGTACGCCGCCCGAAGCCTGGCGAAGAGGCCCAGCGTTGGCCCTGACGTCTAATCACCTAACCGACCGTAGTGGCTAGACAGGGAAGCGAGTGGTCAGAACAGTTTGAGCACGTCAGATTCCATGCCCCGCAACTCGTCGTAATCCACCACTACCCAGTCGATGCCGCGATCTTCGGCCAACACTTTGGCTTGAGGCTTAATCTCTTGAGCCACATAAATACCGCGAACCGGGGCCAAGGTAGGGTCACGATTCAAAAAATCAAGATACCGAGTGAGTTGTTCAACCCCATCGATTTCTCCTCGCCGCTTCACCTCAATAGCAACAGCGTTTCCTTCAGCGTCGCGGCACAACAAATCCACCGGGCCTATTTCTGTAGGAAACTCGCGACGCACCAAGCGCAAACCTTCGGCCATGGTGGTGGGGTCAGCGGCCAACAACTCTTGCAAATGGGCCTCCACGCCATCTTTTTGCAAGCCAGGGTCAACACCAAGATCATGCTTGGTGTCGCTCAAAATCTCATGCAAAGTAATGATGAGCGTTTCAGCCTTCGGGTTGGTAACCCGCCAAAAACCATCCTCTTCGGTAAGACGATTCGGGGCATTCATCCAATTCAACGGCTTAAAAGCCCCACCGTCAGCATGAATAGCCACACACCCATCGGCTTTGACCATGATCAGACGCACCGCCTCGGGAAGGTGAGCGTTGAGACGGCCTTGGTAATCAACGGTGCAACGAGCAATAACAAGACGCACAGTTACTCCTGGTGCTCGGCCAAAACCGCTAAAGCAGTTGGTGCCAGTTCGGTACGGCAAATAAGCAGGTCAGGAAGCCACGGGTCGGGGTGGTTATAAGTCAACGGCGAACCATCAAGGCGAGAAACATGCAACCCAGCGGCCAAAGCCACGGCGGCCGGAGCACAGTTATCCCATTCGTATTGGCCACCGGCATGCACATACAAGTCAACTTCGCCGCGTACCACAGCCATGGCTTTAGCCCCCGCCGAGCCCATCTCAACGAGCTCACCGTTTAAAGCTTCGGCTACGGCGAGCGCCACGGCGGGCGGGCGAGATCTACTTACTACCACCCGAGGGGCCGCCGGCACCGGGCCGAAAGGTTCAAGGGGCAGCGGTGTAGCGGTAGACAAGGTAAGACCCAAAGCCGGCAAGGCCACAGCGCCTACAACCGGTTGGCCATTAACGGCGAGAGCCACGTGAACGGCCCAGTCGGTACGCAACGCTTCGCTGTACTCACGGGTCCCATCCACCGGGTCAATGATCCACACTCGCTCGCAATCCTCTCGCTGCGGGTGCACCGAATGAGCGGAACCCTCTTCAGAAAGCACCCCATCGGAGGGGCGATTTTGCGCTAAAGCCTCCATCAAAAAATCGTGCGAGCGTTGGTCCCCCTGGTCTTTAATAACCTGGGTTTCTTGGCCCGCCAACTCTTGGCGCACCTCAATAAGAAGATCCCCAGCACTGGCCGCTAGCTCTGCAGCAAAAATATGGTCATCAGTAAAATCCATCATGGGTGATCATGGCAGATAAAACGGCCTAACCTGTGGAGGAGCGCTGGCAATTTAGAGAAAACTAACTTTATGACTATCACCACATACGAACTCAGCCATCTTGATCAACTTGAGGCAGAGTCAGTTCACATCTTTCGAGAAGTAGCAGCAGAGTTTGAACGACCCTGCTTGCTTTTTTCCGGTGGAAAAGATTCCATCGTCATGTTGCACCTGGCACAAAAAGCCTTTTGGCCCGCCCGCTTGCCTTTTCCATTAATGCACGTAGATACCGGACACAACTTCCCCGAGGTTTTGGAGTACCGCGACCGCCGGATAGAAGAAACCGGTGCCCGCCTCGTGGTGGCCTCGGTACAACAAGCCATAGACGATGGTCGGGTCGCCGAAGAAACCGGCCCCCGAGCCAGCCGCAACCGTTTACAAACCACCACCTTGCTTGACGCCATTGAGGAACATCGTTTTGATGCGTTGTTCGGTGGTGCCCGCCGCGACGAAGAAAAAGCCCGAGCTAAAGAAAGGGTGTACTCGTTTCGCGACGACTTCGGCCAATGGGACCCAAAAAATCAGCGGCCAGAACTTTGGAACCTTTATAACGGTCGCTTAAACCAAGGCGAACACATTCGAGTGTTCCCTATATCTAACTGGACAGAACTTGATATTTGGCAGTACATCCAGCGAGAAAACATCGAGATACCCAGTGTGTATTTTGCTCACCAACGCCCAGTGTTTTCTCGCGACAATATGTGGCTGTCTGAGTCGCCCTATGTGACTCGCAGCGACCAAGAAGAAGTAGCGACCCGCATGGTGCGCTACCGCACCGTCGGCGACATGAGTTGCACCGGAGCAGTGGAATCCGAAGCACAAACCATAGAAGAGATCATTGAAGAAGTTTCCGCAACTCGCATAACCGAACGGGGAGCCACCCGAGCCGACGACCGAGTTTCTGAAGCGGCCATGGAAGACCGCAAAAAGGAGGGTTACTTCTAATGGAATTTCTCCGTTTTGCCACCGCAGGCAGCGTCGATGACGGCAAGTCCACTTTGATTGGACGCTTGTTGTACGACACAAAATCTATTTTCCAAGACCAAATGGAAGCCATCGAAGCCACCTCAAAACAGATGGGCAACGAACAAGTCAATTTGGCTTTATTGACCGACGGTTTGCGTGCCGAACGTGAGCAAGGCATCACTATCGACGTGGCCTACCGTTATTTCGCCACCCCGAAACGCAAGTTCATAATTGCCGACACCCCTGGCCATACTCAGTACACCCGCAACATGATCACCGGGGCCTCCACCGCCGACCTGGCTTTGGTGCTCATTGATGCCCGCCATGGGGTAGTAGAACAATCCCGACGCCACGCTTTTTTAGCGTCGCTGCTGCGTATTCCTCACTTGGTGGTCTGTATAAACAAAATGGATTTGGTGGACTACGACGAAAAAGCCTTCGAAACGGTAAAAGAAGAGTTCCGCAACTTCGCTATGAAACTTGACGTCACCGACCTGACCTTCATCCCCATGTCGGCCCTACACGGCGACAACGTGGTGGACCGGTCAGAAAACATGCCCTGGTACCAAGGGTCGCCACTATTGCACCACCTTGAACAAGTGCATATTTCTAGCGACCGCAACCACGTTGATGCTCGATTCCCTGTGCAATACGTGATTCGCCCTCAAACCAACGAACACCACGATTACCGGGGTTATGCCGGCACGGTGGCTGGGGGCGTATTCAAACCCGGGGACGAAGTCGTGGTGCTACCCAGCGGTTTTACTTCCACGGTGGCTTCCATTGACACCTTCAACGGCCCAGTCGATGAAGCATTCGGGCCCATGTCGGTAACCCTCCGCTTAACCGACAACATTGATATTTCGCGCGGCGACATGATTTGTCGACCCAACAACCAACCCCATGCTGGGCAAGACTTGCAAGCCATGGTGTGTTGGATGTCCGATACCAAACCTTTGACCCCCCGTATGAAGTTGGCCATAAAACACACCACCCGTACCGCTCGGGTCATGGTCACCGACTTGCAATACCAATTAGATGTAAACACTCTGCACCGGCAGATGGCTCCAGGATCGTTAGGCCTCAATGAAATAGGCCGCGTAACTCTCCGCAGCACACAACCGCTGTTCTTTGACGAATACCGACGCAACCGCAACACCGGTTCTTTCGTGTTGATTGACGAAGCCAGCAACGACACAGTGGCCGCCGGCATGATCGTCGGCAGCGGAGTTTAAGGTGAACCAACACAGTCCTGGCGTGGTTTGGCACGCAGGTAGCTTTGGCCGAGAAGAACGCCAAAACGCCTTAGGGATCGCCGGTGCCACCGTGTGGTTTACCGGCCTCTCTGGATCAGGAAAATCTACGGTAGCGGTGGCCTGCGAACGATTATTGATAGCGGCCGGACGGCCCGCCTACCTGCTCGATGGCGACAACCTGCGCCACGGACTAAACGGCGATCTTGGATTTTCCGACCAAGACCGTACCGAGAACGTGCGGCGAGTTGCTGAAGTAGCCCGGCTCATGGGCGACGCTGGCTTGGTCTCACTGGTGCCGGTAATTAGCCCATTTCGCTCCGGTCGCCAAAAGGCACGTGAGCTCCACCAAGCAGCCGGAGTGCCGTTTTTTGAAGTATTCGTTGACACCCCGCTCGAAGTATGCGAACAACGGGACCCCAAAGGTCTTTACGCCAAAGTACGGGCCGGCGAACTCACCGGATTTACTGGTATCGACGCCCCCTACGAGGCCCCAGAAAACCCTGACCTGGTGTTAACCCCGGCTGATGGCGCCCCAGTGGCCGCCGCTACGCAAGTGTTGGCGCTAATCGCCGGCTGACTGGCGACCTAAATCCACAGCATCACGCACTAAATTTCGTACCGGCGTTTCTTCGACTCCCGCCGCCACCAAACGTTCAACTTGCGCTTCCACCTCGACGGCCAATGCCTCATTCAAAGACGCCGCCGACTCTATGGCCGGCACCAAAGCGCCGACTAAAAGTAGAGCCAACGCACCGGTAGCACCCAGCAGGCCAAACGAGATGGCTGCCGAAATGTCATCAGCAATTGAGGTAACGATCATGCCAGCAATGCCGGCCACACAAAGTAAGAGTGCAACACCTCGAATGACCTGAGGGGCCAAAATGAGGGTACGAGCATCAACGGCGGCCATCATCAACCTCGAGAAAGGGGCTTGTATTTCATGCGGGTAGGAGTGGATTCGCTGCCCAACTCTTTCTTGCGTGCGGTCTCGTATTCGCTGAAGTTCCCTTCGAACCAACGCACCTGCGAGTTCCCTTCGAAGGCCAACACGTGGGTAGCCACTCGATCCAGAAACCAGCGATCATGGCTAATGATTACCGCGCAACCCGGGTAAGACTCCAAGCCGCTTTCTAAAGCTCGCAGAGTATCTACATCTAAATCGTTGGTGGGTTCGTCAAGCAGCAACAGATTGGCTCCGCTTTTGAGCACTTTGGCCAAATGAACCCGGTTGCGCTCCCCGCCAGAAAGGTCACCAACATTTTTCTGCTGGTCAGACCCTTTGAAGTTGAACGAAGCCACGTAGGCCCGTCCGTTCATCTCGCGTTTCCCCACCTGGATAAAATCGTGATCATCGGTGATCTCTTGATACACGGTGCGTTCGGGGTCCAAGGACTCTCGTGACTGGTCGACGTAACCCATTTCTACGGTGGTGCCGACTTGGATTTCTCCACTGTCGGGGTTAACTGCCGGGTCGGCATCGCCGGTGCTGGCTGCGGTAAGCATGCGGAACAAAGTTGTTTTTCCGGCTCCGTTGCCGCCGATAACCCCCACAATGCCCGCCGGCGGCAAGGTAAACGACAAGTTGTCGATAAGTAACTGGTCGCCGAAGCCTTTAGACAAGTTGGTTACCTCAATGATCTGGTCGCCTAAACGCTGGTTAGCCGGGATGGTTATTTGCAGGGCATTGTCGCGTTGATCGGCTTCGGCAGCCTCAACAACCAGACGGTCATAAGCCGCTAAGCGGGCTTTGCCTTTTGCTTGACGAGCCTTGGGAGCCATCCGGACCCACTCCAACTCACGTTCCAAGGTACGCCGTCGTGAGGAGTCGGTTTTTTCTTCGGCCACCAAACGGTCGGTTTTTTGTTCAAGCCAACCAGAATAATTGCCTTCAAAAGGCAAGCCTCGCCCGTGGTCCATCTCTAAAATCCAACTAGCTACGTTGTCAAGGAAGTAGCGATCATGGGTGATGGCCATGACGGTGCCGGTGTAGTCACGCAAAGTGCGCTCAAGCCAAGCCACCGACTCGGCGTCCAAATGGTTGGTGGGTTCATCAAGCAGCAAAAGGTCAGGGTGAGAAAGCAGCAAACGGCATAAAGCCACCCGGCGGCGTTCGCCACCGGAGAGGTGCTCTACGGAAGCATCTCCCGGCGGAAGGCGAAGGGCATCCATGGCGATCTCAATGGTGCGCTGTAGGTCCCAGGCACCGGCTGCCTCAATTTTCCGTTCCAACGCTGCTTGGTCTTCACCGAGTTTTTCGTAGTCGGCTTCGGGGTCGGCCCAAGCGGCCAACACCTCGTCGTAACGAGAAAGCAAGGTAGCGACCTCGCCCACCCCATCCATGACGTTACCCATGACGTCTTTACTCTCGTCAAGGTGGGGCTCTTGTTCAAGAAGGCCCACCGTGAAACCATCGGTTAAACGAGCTTCGCCGGTGAACCCATCGTCAAGCCCGGCCATGATTTTCAGCAAAGACGATTTGCCGGAACCGTTCGATCCCAGTACACCAATTTTGGCTCCAGGGTAGAAAGCCAAGGTGATGTCTTTGAGTACGTCGCGATCCGGTGGGTAGTACCGACTGACTTTTTGCATGGTGTAAATAAATTGTGCGCTCACGACCGCTGAGGCTACCTGCTGATGGTCTAGCATTTCGTTTCATGATAAAAGCAGTGTTATTTGACTTCGGTGGGGTGATCTTGACCAGCCCCTTTGACGCCTTCGCCCTTTACGAAAACGAGGCCGGGCTACCACCAGACACGGTGCGTTTCATCAACACGCAAAACCCCGACGGCAACGCTTGGGCATTAATGGAACGCAACGAGGTAGACGAGGCAGGGTTTTGCGAACTCTTCGAAGCTGAAGCGTTGGCTTTAGGCATTGAGATTAGCGCCCGACGAGTGTTGGATTGTTTGCAAGGCGAGTTACGGCCCGAGATGGTAGCAGCTTTACGTATCATCAAAACTCGTTTGCCTCTGGCTTTGTTGACCAACAACACGGTGTCTATGTCTAAAACTCATCACGGTGGGGAACAAGCCGAGGTGTTGGCACTTTTTGATTTGGTGGTGGAATCTAGTGTGGTAGGGGTGCGTAAGCCGGAACCAGAGTTTTATGAAATTGCTTGCCGTGGTCTGGGAGTTCTGCCCGAAGAATGTGTATTTCTCGATGATCTGGGGGTCAATCTTAAGCCCGCTCGAGCCATGGGCATGACCACCATAAAGGTCACCGACCCCGCTTCAGCCCTCAAAGAACTGACCACCGCCCTCAACTTCTCCCTCCAATAACCCCAAACCTCACACCTGGGGTCTGACCCCAGGTGTGAGGTGGAGGTTTGTTGGTAGTTGGGGTAGGTTTTGTTTATGCGCATCGTTACCTGGAACGTCAACTCGTTAAAAGCCCGGCTGGGGCGAGTAGAAGCATGGATCCAGGCTGTGCAACCCGACGTGCTGTGCATCCAAGAAACCAAAATGACCGAAGAAGCGTTTCCTCATGAAGCCTTCACCGCCCTTGGCTATGAATCTGCTCACAACGGCGAAGGCCGGTGGAATGGGGTAGCCATTATCTCCAAAGTTGGGCTCGATGACGTACGAGCCGGGTTCCTCGACGGCCGCTCCGACCCCGACCCTGATGCTCGTATTTTGTGGGCCACCTGCGGGGGAGTGCGGGTAGCGACCTGTTACGTGCCCAACGGCCGAGAAGTGGGTCACGACCACTACCACTACAAACTGGATTGGCTCACTCGTCTACACGATGACCTCGGGGCCAACACCAACCCAGAAACCGACCCCATCGCCATCGTGGGGGATTTCAACGTGGCGCCCGATGATCGAGATATTTGGAGCGCCGCCGCACTCGAAGGGCTCACTCATGTCACCCCGCCAGAACGTCAAGCCATAGAGAGGCTGATCGACCTAGGTCTCGTTGACGTTTTCCGGCAGAAATACGATCAACCCGGGTTGTTCTCGTGGTGGGATTATCGGGGCGGGGCCTTCTACAAGAAACACGGAATGCGCATTGACTTAGTTTTAGCCTCAGCCTCACTGGCCACAAAAATGGATTTCGTAGTAGTGGACCGCAATGAACGCAAAGGCGAAAAACCTTCGGACCATGCCCCGGTGGTCGCAGATTTCTTGGTGGCTTGACCGGTGGGGCACCCCAGCAGATCTCCTGATGACCTTTACCTCGTTGAGTTGCGGAAAATTTGCTTAGCGCTGCCGGAAGTCGATGAACGCATCAATCACGGCATGCCAACCTTTGGGGTGACCTCACGTACCGCTTTTGTAAATTTACACGACCACCCCAAAGACGGTCGCCCCACCTTGTGGTTTAAAGCAGCGCCAGGGGTACAAGCCGAGTTAGTGGATCAAGAACCGGAAAGATTTTTTGTACCGCCTTACCTCGGCCCCAGCGGATGGATCGGTTTACGTCTCGACGTGGAGTTGGACTGGTCAGAAGTAGCAGAAATCGTAGAAGCCGCTTGGCGTTTAGTTGCTACCAAACGAGCCATAAAAACCTTCGAAGGTTAGGGCTGTTGAGCTAAAAAACTCAGCAAAGCCTCACCGAAACGAGCTACCTTGGCTGGCCCGATACCCGTTATAGCCAAGAGTTCTTCTTCAGTAGTTGGCCGATGAGTCACCAGTTGATCTAGCGAAGCATTAGTAAATACGGTGAAAGCCGGTTTGCCGGCCGCTTGGTCCATGCGCCATTTTTTTAATGCTGAAGCAAGATCAGGGTTTGTTTGTGCGGCGGGTGGAGCAGCTTTTTTCTTGGCCGCCGGCGCTGAAGGTGCGGGAATATTTGGCCGTTCAAAGCGGCCCAGAATGTCAAGTAACGCCTTCCCGTGGCGGTCGGCTTTAAAGGGCCCAATACCCGAAACGGCCACCAACTGTTCTTGCTCGGTGGGCCAAAGCGCCACCAAAGCCTCCAACGTGGCGTTATTAAACACTTTCCAAGGGTCAACATCGTTGGCGCGAGCCAAGTCATTTCGCCAAGTTTTTAAAGTATCCAATACCGGTGAATCGGTTTCTTGTTTTCGACTCACTTGTTGGCGCACTTGTTTTACTCGTTGAGCTTGCTGTGCTTTTTCGAGCGGTTGATCCAAGTTCAATATGGCGAACTCGACATCTTCTAACCATGGAGAGGGTTGACGACGAGACATTTTTTCGCCAAAGCGTCGTTCGGCGGCCCACGAAATATGTAAATGGTCTTTGGCCCGGCTTAAGGCCACATAAAGCAAGCGGCGTTCTTCGGCCCGTGATCTTGTGTCTCGTGCGTGACCAATAGGGACCAATCCTTGTTCTACTCCCGCCACGTGCACAATGGGCCATTCCAAACCTTTGGCCGCGTGGAAGGTAGCGATCTCCACCGCATCAATCGAATCGTCCTGATGGGTACGGGCTTGTTCACGGGCCCACTTAACAAAACCGGCACCGGTGCCGCCAGGATCAAGCGACAGGTACTCGTGCGCCAAGTGCTGTAATTCGGCAAAGGCGTTTGCTCGTTCGGAGTCTCGTGCGCTCTCAATTTCTTGAGCATCGTTAAGGTCAGCCGGCAGGTCACCGGAGCGCAGATCGCCGAGGTGTTCGTTAAGTGGCCGTTTGCTGCGCCCCACCATGGTGAGTGTGCCTTTGATGTCTGCTCGGTCCATTAGGCCACTGCCGGCTCGGGTGCGTATCGGGATTTGTGCTTGACGGAGTGCGGTGGCCATGGTTTCGGCTTGAGCGTTGGTCCGCACCAGTACCGCTTGGTGGGCCCACCGACCGGTCGGGCCTTTACTATCGCGGGCCGATTGGGCAATGGCGCGTGCTTCGGCTTGGTCGTCGGCATGAACGGTAACCGTGGGGGTGGAGCCGCTGGGTCGATTTGCTAATAAAGGGGGTCGCCCTACCAGGGCAGATGCTGCCGTGCGTAAAATTTGTGGGGTGCTGCGGTAGTTCTGATGTAAATCAATGACCTGACCGTCGGGAAAGTGGGTGGTGAAGCGTACTAAATGGTCGGCTTCGGCACCGTTCCAACCGTAGATGGCTTGGTCAGGGTCTCCCACTACGCACAGATCGTTACTGCCCCCCAGCCAAGCGGTTAGTAAAGCCATCTGTAAGGGGTTCACGTCTTGAAATTCGTCAACGTAGAAGTGGCGGAAGCGCCAGCGTTGAGCGTTGCCGAATGCCTTGTCGCCGCGGATCGCTTTGGCGCAGTTTTCAAGCAAGTCATCAAAGTCCACTAAGGACCGTTTTGTTTTGAGTTCTTCGTATTCGTGGTAAATGCTGGCAATGATGGCTGGTGCCATACGGGTGTTGCGGCTTGTTTCTTCGGCCAGCGAGGCATAAGCCTCGGGGCGGATGCGCCGCGCTTTAGCCCATTCAATTTCGGTGGTGACGTCAAGGGCGTCGGTGGTTCGGCGATCACGAGGCAGCAAAGGAGCAATAAAGCCAATTTTTCTGGTAAGCAACTCGGGTTCTTTTTGCCCGTTGTCTTGCCACCAGTTGCGTAGTTGAGCGAAGGCAATGGCGTGGAAGGTGCCAGCGGCTACTTGGTCGCGTAGCCCCAAGCGGCGTAAACGGTGACGTAACTCGGCTGCTGCTTTACGAGTGAAGGTAAGGGCCATGACCCGGCGAGGGTCTTCTCGCCCGGTTTCGGCGCGCCAAGCAATGCGATGGGTGAGTACCCGAGTTTTACCTGAGCCAGCACCGGCGTGGATAGCTAGTGGCGTGGCATCGGTGGTGACCGCTAAGTGTTGTTCCTCGTTGAGGCCCACCAAAAGGGCGTCGGCGTTTGACGATTCGTCAAGGTGCAAGGTGTTCTCGTCCGGTGCCATGAAAGCACCTTACCTAGGGGGAGTGACAGCCTCAGCGGTTCAGCGATTAAAGGCGCTTTAAAGCCATCGGTATATGAGGTATCCCATCTACCTCGTTGAAGACCTCGCCGGCGGCTTCGTACCCTAAAGAAACATACCAATCTGCTAAATAGGCTTGCGCTTTGAGGGTCAACGACCCGCTGGTGGTGGCCGCTACGTGGTTAACCAACAGTGCAGCTAAACCTTTGCCTCGGGCTTGGGGGGCGGTCACTACCCGCCCGATGCAGTGACCGTTAGGGCCATCGGCCAGCACGCGAAGGTAGGCCACTATTTGACTTTGCTCTTCAAGCCAAAGGTGGCGGGTTTCTGGTTCGAGGTCACGGCTGTCGGTATCTAAATAGAACGACTGCTGTTCGAGCACAAATACTTCAAAACGCAGGCGTAGTAGACCGTAAAGCGTGGTGGTGCTGAGCGCCGAAAAAGGTTGGTCAAATATCTCGATACCCCGACGCTACCCGGCCCGGTTTGCTGTGGGGGGTGTTTTCCTCGGATGATGGGGTATGCCTTTCGCTCAAGTAAGCCCCGACGTAAAAATTTGTTACGAACTTTTCGGCAACTCCGAAGACCCCACCCTGGTTTTGTTGCATGGTTTAGGTAGCCAGTTGCTGTTGTGGGAGGAAGGGTTCTGTATTGGTTTGGCCGCTCAGGGTTTTCAGGTGGTTCGTTTTGATTCTCGAGACAGTGGTCTCTCAACACAACTTTCGGAAGGCTCGGCGTACACCTTGTCTAATATGGCCGTCGATGTTGTCGGGTTGCTTGACCACCTTGAAGTAGGGGACGCTCACATCGTTGGGTTTTCTCTTGGCGGCATGGTGGCTCAAACGGTGGCGGTTGATCACCCCGAGCGGTGTCGGAGTTTGGTGTCTATGGGTTCCAATACGGGGAACCGTGAGTTTGGTCAGCCCAGCGGTGAAACCATGGCCGCCATGATGGCTACGGTTCCTGAGGGCCCTGCCGCTCGCCTCGAAAAAGATCTCGCCGATCGTCGTTTGTGGGCCAGCCCAGCCTGGCATGACGATGAGCTGGCGTTGGCCACTTTTGCTGCTTATGCCGAACGTTTTCCGCAGCCTCAAGAGGCTTTTGAACGCCAATATGGGGCGGCGGTAGTGGGCGGCGATCGAGAAAAACAGTTGGCAGCTATCACCGTGCCGACCCGGGTGGTCCATGGTGGCGCCGACACGTTGATAGATCAAAGCGGTGGGCGCCGCACGGCAGAGGTTGTTCCCGGCGCCGACTTTGTGCTCATCGACGGGTGGGGTCATGATTTGCCTCCTGGCGCTTGGCCGTTTTTGATTGAAGCGATTTCTGAGCATGCGCTGCGTTGCGACGCCCAGCGAGTTGACTAGAGACAAGGAGGCAACATGGGTGCTTTAGATGGGGTGCGAGTAATTGAACTAGCGGGTATCGGCCCGGGGCCTTTTTGCGGGATGATGCTTTCCGACATGGGTGCCGAGGTGATCCGTATTGATCGAGTCGGCGCAGTAAAAGGCGGCGACCCTGATCAGCCGCCCGTTGGGGTGATCGAGCGGGGCCGTCGCAGCATTGGGGTAGATCTCAAATCGCCGGAAGGCATTGAGGTGGTGTTGGCTTTGGTAGAAGGCGCCGACATGATTTTTGAAGGCTTTCGCCCCGGGGTAGCGGAACGCTTGGGGGTGGGCCCTGAAGAGTGCCTAGCTCGTAACCCGGCGCTGGTTTATGGCCGCATGACCGGGTGGGGGCAAGAAGGCCCGTACGCCTCGGCGGCTGGCCATGATATTAATTACATTGCTTTGGCCGGGGCTTTGGCCCACATGGGGCGGGCTGACTCTGGCCCGGTGCCGCCCTTGAATTTGGTGGGCGATTTCGGCGGGGGAGGCATGTACCTCGCTTTTGGCATGGTGTGTGCTTTATTGAGTGCACGCACTACCGGTCAGGGTCAGGTGGTAGATGCCGCCATGGTCGATGGGGCAGCTAGTCTTATGGGCTTCTTTCACGGGTTTTTAGCGACCGGTTTTCATAAACCAGAGCGAGGGGTAAATACTCTCGATACAGGTGCCCATTTTTACGATGTGTATCAATGTCTTGATGGTTCGTATATTTCGTTGGGGTCTATCGAGCCGCATTTTTATGCCGAGATGGTAGAAAAGTTGGGGCTTGACCCGGAGCGTTTTGCACCACAGTTTGATCAAACGCAGTGGCCGGCGTTGAAAGCAGAAATAGCTACCGTGGTTGCTGCTAAGACCCGTGACCAGTGGGACACTATTTTGGCGGGCAGCGATGTTTGTTACGCCCCGGTGCTGACCATTGATGAAGCGGTTACTCACCCCCACAATGTGGAGCGGGGGACTTTTGTTGAGTCGGCGGGTTTAATCCAGCCGGGCCCGGCCCCTCGTTTTAGCGAAACCCCGGGGGCTATTTCTCGGCCACCGGCCCACCCCGGTCAGCACACTGATGAGATCTTGGCTGAGGTGGGTTTAGATGCGGCGGCCTTGCGGGCTTCGGGAGTGGTGGCTTAACCGTGGCTACCGTGGTGTTTTTTCATGCCCACCCCGATGATGAGGCTTTGGCCACGGCGGGGACCATGATCAAAATGTCTGCGGCGGGTCACCGAGTGTTGTTGGTGCTGGCTACACGCGGCGAAGAAGGCGAGCCGGTGCCGGGGGTGTTGAGCGACGGCGAAGAACTAGGGGAGCGTAGGTCGCAAGAGGTGCAGGCGGCAGCGGATTTGCTTGGGGTAGCCCGTGTGGCTTTTTTGGATTACCGAGACAGCGGCATGATTGGGTCGTCCAGTAGTGAGAACCCGGCGTGTTTTTGGCAGGCCGATGAGAGCGAAGCGGTTGGCCGCCTTGATGCTTTGTTGGCTGATGAGGCGGTGGATTTGTTGGTGGCTTACGATCCACATGGGGGCTACGGCCACCCGGACCATATTCAGGTGCATCGGGTGGGCACCCGTTGGGCGGCCGAACATGGGGTGCGTTTGCGTTGGGTGACCATGAACCGTGACATTGTGCGATCGGTGGTGGCCGAAGCCATGGGTGAGGTCAGCGAAGTGGGGCAAGAACCGGACGCTGACTTAGCGAAGCGCAGCGAGCGTTTAACCGACGATTTGTTTGGTCTGCCTGACGCCGAAATTACTCACGGCATTGTGGTGACCGAGGTGCTGGAGCGCAAGCGGGCGGCTATTGCGGCTCACGCCAGTCAGGTTGCTCCGGATTCTTTTTTCTTGGCTCCGCTGGATGCCCGTTACGAAGCAGCTTTTGGCACGGAGTGGTTTGTCGACCCCGGGCGCCCTCGGATTGCTGGGGAACCGCACCGCACCGATTTGTTGTTGAACTAGTTGAGCCAACCCTCGGGTACGCCTTGTTGGCCGGTGTTAAAATAGTTGGTCCCGTCAATATTGATGGTGAAAATTGTTCCGAGTATTTCGTCGGTACCGGAAACGTCTTCATTGTAGAAAACGAGAGAGCGCCCGTCGGGGGACCAATGGGGGGACAGTTCCGTGTCGGGGTTTTCGGTGAGTTGTTTTAGGTTGCGGCCGTCGGCATCAATGATGAATATTTCTGATGGCCCAAACGAGGGGGAAAAACGAAGAAAGGCAATGTGTTGGCCATCGGGGTTCATTGTTTTGGCATGCCAGACCGTGCGGTCGTGCCCACCGAAGAGGATTTTTTCTTCGTCTAAGGGGAGGATGGAACTAGCGGGAGGCAAGGTTGTAGTCGGCGGAGAAGTAGCGCTGGTTGAAATTGCGGGTTTGTCGGAACCACACCCCGCGAAAAACAAAAAGAGTAAACCTATTGTGCAGATTTTTTCATGAGCGGACCTTCTCTCGCGTGCCTCGGTTGAGTTCTAGTGCCTTGGTTAAGGAAAAAGCGGACTGGGCAAAAAAATGAGGCATGCTAAGGGCATGGATTCTTTTTTATTGTTGGGCTCACTGCGAGATGTTCACGAGGCGTTTGCTTGGATCATGGTTATCGGTAACGGTTTGGCTGGGTTGTGGGCCTTGGCTGCTCACCGGGTGGAGTCTTTGCGTGGTCGAGCCTTGTGGTGGTTTGTGGGTTTGGTGCAACTATCGGTAGCGATCCAGGTCACGCTTGGTGTGGGTTTGGTGGCTGGCCAAGATATCGAGCCTCCCCAGTTTCATTTGTTCTACGGTTTTGTGGCGTTGATAACCGTGGGCATTGTTTACAGTTACCGCCAGTCCATGCGCCCCTACCGGCATTTGTTGTACGGCGGGGCCGGGTTGTTCCTCATGGGCTTGGGCATTCGCGCCATGCTGGTAGGCGCTGTCTAAATCAACCACGCTCTGCGTCCAGAAAAACCCACCCCAAAAATCTGGCCACCTTTCTGACCTCGCCTTTTACCTGTCTTCCGTCATGTCGCCTCTGAGGCGACATGACGCGGTTTGGGGGACGGAGGGTGGTTAAAAAAGGAAAGAGCTAGGCCTGCTGGTTGAGGCGGGTGCGAAGATCTTCGAGCTCGGCCAGCATGGCTTGGGGCAAGCGTTCGCCGATGAAAGCGAAGTGGTCTTCGATCAAAGACACTTCGCGAGCCCAATCTTCGGGGTCAACGGAGAGCAACTCGGCGAGGTCATCGTCACCAATGTCTAGGCCACTTAAGTCCAAGTCGGCGGCGGTGGGCACGTTGCCGATAGGGGTTTCGGTGGCGCCACCTGTGCCGTCAATGCGCTCCAGTACCCATTTCAGTACTCGGCTGTTTTCGCTAAAGCCCGGCCATAAAAAGCTGCCGTCGGCATCTTTGCGAAACCAGTTGACCCAAAACATGCGGGGTAGTTTTTCTGGGTCTGCTTGGGCGCCGATGCTCAGCCAGTGGTTGATGTAGTCGCCCACGTTGTAGCCCATAAAGGGCAACATGGCGAAAGGATCGAACCGTACTTCGCCCACGGTGCCGGCGGCGGCTGCTGTTTTTTCTGAACTCATAGCCGAGCCTAAAAATACGCCGTGGTCCCAGTTGCGGGCTTCGGTGACCAACGGAACGTTCGAAGCGCGACGCCCCCCAAACAAAATGGCCGAAATGGGTACCCCGGCGGGGTCTTCCCACTCAGGGGCAATAGATGGGCATTGGGCGGCTGGAGCAGTAAAACGAGCGTTGGGGTGAGCGGCTGGTGTAGAGGAATCTGGGGTCCATGGTTGGCCTCTCCAGTCGGTCAGGTGGGCCGGAGTTTCCTCGGTCATGTTTTCCCACCAGACGTCACCCTCGGGGGTGCGTGCCACATTGGTAAAAATCGAGTTGCTGGCGATGGATGCCATAGCGTTGGCGTTGGTCTCGTTTGAGGTGCCGGGAGCCACTCCGAAAAAACCTGCTTCAGGGTTAATGGCGTACAACTGACCGTCATCGCCGAACTTCATCCACGCAATATCGTCGCCAATGGTTTCTACTTTCCACCCAGGCAAGGAGGGCACCAGCATGGCCATGTTGGTTTTGCCGCAAGCCGAGGGGAAAGCAGCCGCGATATAGCGCTTTACGCCTTGGGGCGAGGTCACCGACAAAATAAGCATGTGTTCGGCGAGCCAGCCACCGTCACGGGCCATGGTCGAAGCGATACGCAAGGCGAAACATTTTTTGCCCAGCAAAGCGTTGCCGCCGTAGCCCGAACCGTAAGACCAGATTTCACGGGTAGCGGGGAAATGTGAAATGTATTTGTTGTCAGCGTCGCAAGGCCAGGGCACATCAGTGTCGCCTTCGGCTAGGGGGGCGCCTACGGAATGCAAGCAGGGCACGAAGTCGCCGTCGCCCAACACGTCAAGCACCGGTTGACCCATGCGGGTCATGATGCGCATGTTGACTACCACGTAAGGCGAGTCAGTCAACTGCACGCCGATATGGGCGATGGGGGAGCCCAGCGGCCCCATAGAGAAAGGCACTACGTACATGGTGCGCCCGCTCATGGATCCTTGGTAGAGCCCCAGCATTTCTTCTTTAAGTTCGTCGGGTTGGCGCCAGTTGTTGGTGGGGCCCGCATCGATTTCTTCCGGAGAAGAAATATATGTACGGTCCTCAACTCGAGCTACGTCGTCGGGGTCAGAAAGAGCGAGGTAACTGTTGGGGCGTAGTTCGTCGTTGAGGCGTTCAAAAGTGCCAGATTCAACAAGTAAGTTGGCTAAGCGATCTGCTTCTTCGGGTGTGCCATCGCACCAGTGGATATCGGTGGGGCCAAAAATTTCGGCCCAATGGGCTACCCATTCAAGAAGTTTTTGATTTTCAGTAGGTGAAGTCATCGCCCTATTCCTAGTCGCCAAAAAGCGGGTTGGCGCGCATCGAAGGGTGTGACTTCTGGCCTATGTGGGCTAGAGGTTCTCCGGAGTAGCCATGTCGCCTTCAGAGCCAAAAGATAAACCGGTGGCTTGCTGAGCTTCGTTTAAAGAAAAAACCACTCGTTGTCCGGGGCGCAACATGCGAAAAATCGACCCCTCTAGAGCGTTGTCGGCCAAGTCAAACTCGGCGAAATCTGTTTGGTTGATGACGATGCCATCACCAGTGCCTGGGTCGTAAGACTTGATTACCCCTTGCATGGTTGCTCCTCGTCCTCAGGTGAGTTAACGGGTAGCTTTTTGTATTTTTCCGGCTTTTAAACAACCGGTGCACACGTTTACCCGACGGGTCGATTTACCGACGACCGCCCGTACTCGTTGGATGTTGGGGTTCCAGCGTCGGCTAGTACGCCGATGAGAGTGACTCACCTGCTTGCCGAACCACGGTTTCTTGCCACAAATTTCACACACGGATGCCATGTCGTTACCTCGTTAAAAGGGCAACGAAGGTTCGCTGCCCGGATGCGTTCAAAAGACAAGGCTACAGGGTCCTGCCGAGGCATCAACCTGTAAGTGGTCAATGCGACAATCCCTTTACCTGACTACGCTCTACCTTGTGACCGTTCTTACCGTCCTTGACGCCTCTGCTCTTCGTGTTCTGATGAAGGGTTTCGCTGATGCTTTGGTGGCCCACCGTGAGGCTCTCAACTTGCTCAACGTCTACCCAGTGCCCGATGGTGACACCGGGACCAACATGTCGATGACGGCAAAGTCGGTGGTAGAAGCGCTCGAAAATTTAGCCGACGACGCACCGCTTGAAGAAGTAACCGCCACCATTGCTCACGGATCACTGATGGGTGCTCGTGGCAATTCGGGGGTTATTTTGTCGCAAATATTGCGGGCCTTGTCGGCAGAAATCGGCAATGCCGGCCGTCTTGATGCCCCAGTGTTGGCGCAAGGTTTGGTAGCAGCATCGGCCGCTGCTTACGGGGCGGTAGGCACGCCGGTGGAGGGCACCATTTTGACGGTGGTTCGTGAAGCCTCCGAAGCGGCCGCTGAGGTGAGTCAAGAAAGTTTGCTTACCGTTGCGGAGGCTGCGTTAACTCAAGGCCAAGATGCTTTGGCCCGCACCCCAGAGATGTTGCCCGTTTTGGCCGAAGCCGGGGTGGTAGATGCCGGTGGTTGCGGGTTGTTGTTGTTGTTTGATGCTTTGCTTCATGTAGTTGATGGACGCCCTTTGCCGGAAGCCCCCGACACCCCAGTGGCGGCCGCCCCCGACCCCGCGGCCGCCGGCCATCACGGAGCATCTTTGGCTGGCCCCCGCTATGAGGTGATGTATTTCTTGGATGCTCCCGATGAATCAGTGGAATCGTTCAAAGCGGCATGGGATGCTTTAGGTGATTCCATTGTGGTGGTGGGCGGTGACGGCACATGGAACTGTCATGTGCATACCGATGACATAGGCGGCGCAGTTGAAGCGGGTATTGAGGTAGGCCGTCCGTACCGCATTCGGGTTTCTGACCTTTTTGAAGAAGCCGAAGAACAAGCATGGGTACGTGAACAAATAGCCGATGGCGTAGACCAACCGGTGGGCGACCCGGTGCCTTGTGCGGTGGTCGCCGTAGCGAATGGTTTAGGCATTATTGAAATCTTCCGGTCCATGGGGGTGCGTCGGGTAGTGGCCGGCGGGCAATCCATGAACCCTTCGACCGAGCAGCTTTTGGCGGCCGTCGAAGCGGTACCGGCCCAGGAAGTAATTATTTTGCCCAACAACGGCAACATTGTCGCCGTGGCCGAACAAGTAGATGCCCAGACCGAAAAAACGGTGCGGGTTATTCGCACCAAAGGCATTACCGAAGGGTTCGCTTCGCTCTTGGAATACGACCCTCAAGGCACCGCCGAAGCTAACCATGCCGGGATGACCGCTGCGGCTTCTGCAGTGGTGGCGGCTGAAGTCACCGTGGCGGTGCGTGACACCGGGAGCGATGTCGGAGACATCACCGAAGGTGATTACCTTGGCCTCACTGGAGGCAAAGTGAAGGTGGTGGCCGATTCGTTATTTGCTGCCACCACCCAAATAATCGACCACCTGGTCGACGACCACGAGTTGGTGACGTTGATCGTGGGCGAAGATGCTGATGAAGGAACCACCTCAACCATTGCCGCTTGGATAGAAACCGAACACCCTGATCTTGAACTTGAAATCCACCAAGGTGGCCAACCGTTGTACCACTACTTCTTGGGTATTGAGTAAGGAGGGCCGGTGACCGAACCCGGCTTAACCCTGCGAGAACTCGACCAACGTTTGGTCACCGACCTTAAAGGGGTTGGTGAAAAGCGTACGGCGGCGTTGGCCAAAATTGAGATACGCACTGTATTGGACCTGCTCTTCACCTATCCGCGTAAGTATCTTGACCGTACCCGGCAAGCCACCATCAACGAGTTGCCGGTGGGCGAAGAAGCCATGTTGCTGGTGGAGGTCACAAAAGTATCGGCCCGGCGCACTCGCAACGGGCGTTCGCTGGTGGAGGTAGCGGTTACCGATGGCACGGGGAGCCTGAGCCTTACCTTTTTTAACCAAGGCTGGCGGGAGCAACAACTGAGCCCCGGCGATGAATTGGTAGTTTTTGGGCGCCTTGACCAATATCAGGGGCGCCCTCAGATGACCAGTCCGATAGTTGACTTGGTAGGTAACCGCACTGGCCGGGTGGTGCCGGTTTATCCGCAGTCAGAAACCGCTGGGGTGCACACTTGGGAACTCGACACCATGATTGGCGAAGCCTTGCGACGGGTCATGATGGTGAAAGGGTTTAGCGACCCGGTGCCGTCTGATGTACGTGCCCGCTACCGGTTTGTAGACCGCTCCACGGCCATTAATCAGATTCATCATCCGGAGTCCATGGCTCAGGTGGCGGAGGCTCGCCGGCGGTTAGTTTTTGATGAGCTGTTGCGTATCCAGTTGGAGTTGGTGCAACGCAAGGTGGCTTTAGAACAGTCGGCTAAAGGCATCGCTCATCAGGTAGGTGGGTCTCTGGTGACTGCTTTTCACGACAATTTAGGTTTTGATCTCACCGGGGCGCAACTGCGGGTAATTCAAGAAATAAACGCCGACCTTAAAGAGCCGCGTCCTATGCATCGGCTGCTCCAAGGTGATGTGGGTTCAGGAAAAACCGTGGTGGCGGTAAGTGCTTTGCTGGCCGCAGTGCAAGGAGGCCACCAGGGGGCGTTGATGGCCCCCACCGAAGTGTTGGCGGGCCAGCATTACCTCGGCATAGCGGCCTTGTTGCGCAACATGACGGTACCCGACCCGGCAACGTTGCTTGGTGAACGCCCGTTGCAAGTGGACTTGTTGACCGGCAGCACCCCGGCGGCGGAGCGTCGACGCATCACTGTGGGGCTGGCCACCGGAGGGGTTGATGTGATTATCGGTACCCACGCTTTGATTCAAGAAAGTGTGGCTTTTGTTTCGTTGGGCATGGTGGTCGTTGATGAGCAACACCGTTTTGGGGTAGAGCAGCGGGCTGCTTTGCGAGAAAAAAACTCCGACGATTCGGTGCCCGATGTGCTGGTAATGACAGCTACGCCGATCCCTCGCACGGCGGCCATGACCGTTTATGGAGACTTAGATGTTTCGGTGCTCGACGAGATGCCACCAGGTCGCACCCCCATAACTACTGAATGGGTTAAAGAAGAAGCACCGGCTTGGGATGCGGTGCGTCGTGAAGTAGCGGCGGGGCATCAGGTGTATGTGGTGTGCCCGTTGATTGAAGAATCCGATGCTTTAGAGGTGCGGTCGGCAGAAGAAACGTTGACCCGGTTGCAAGAAACTGAACTGGAGGGCTTGTCAATCGAACTGCTTCACGGTCGCTTTTCTTCGGACGAAAAAAAAGCAGCCATGGCGGCTTTTCGTGCAGGTGAAACCTCGGTACTGGTAGCCACCACGGTGATAGAGGTCGGGGTAGATGTTCCCAACGCCACGGTAATGGTGATTTTAGATGCCGATCGCTTTGGCATTGCGCAGCTCCATCAGTTGCGAGGCCGGGTAGGCCGAGGGGCGGCAGAAAGCTTTTGCTATTTGGTGGGGGAGGCCACCACCCCGGACGGCGAAGAACGCCTCCGAGCGTTGGTGCGCACTACCGATGGTTTTGAGTTGGCTGAGGTAGATCTTGATTTACGTGGGGAGGGAACCATCATGGGGCAACGTCAGAAGGGCCGCAACGATTTACGGTTGGCTTCGTTGCGTCGCGATCGTGAATGGGTAGAGGCGGCCCGTGAGGTGGCGATAAACCTTGTAGGCGATGGAACAGGGCTCAAGAATCATCCGGAGTTGGCTGATGAAATCTCCGTGTTCCTTGGCGACGAAGAAACCGATTATCTTTTTCGGTCATGACTAATTATCTTCCGACGGCCGAACCAGAACAAATACCCGATGCAGTAGCTGTCTTGTCGGTGGCTTTTGCTCACGACCCGGTGCTTTCTTTTTTGTTTCCTGACCCGGTGGCTCGACCGGGTTTGTTGGCCACCTTTTTTGCCGCCCGCTTAGCAGCGGGGGTGGGTATGGATCGTCTCTACCTCAGTGAACAAAATGAGTCGGCGTCTCTTTGGTTGCCGCCGTTAAAAGAAGGTGACCCTGAACTATCGTGGGATGCTGTGTTGGCGGCCACCATCGCTTTGATGGGCGAAGAGGAAACCATGAAACGCTTTGCTGCGTTGGAACCCATGGTTGAAGCAAAGCCGAAAGCCCCGCACTGGTATTTGGCGTTTGTAGGAACCCGCAGCGAAAGCCGCGGAAAAGGCCTTGGGTCGGCGTTGATAAAAGCAGTCACCGACCGGTGCGACGCAGAGGGCATACCGGCGGCTTTAGAGTCCAGCGACCCGGCCAATGTTCCGCTTTACGAGCGCCACGGATTTCGGGTTACTCAGGTGGTGGAGATTCAAAATGGGCCACCTATCCCCATGATGTGGCGAGACCCGGCTTAGTAAACTTGGTCGCCTGCACCGTCGTCTTCGTCGGGCATCACTAAGTCCCAACGGTCAAGACAATCTGCGCAGCGGTAGGCCACGTTGTCGCCGGGGCCGAATTCTGTTTCGTGGTGGGCCAGCAAATGGCAGGTCCCCCCGCAGTCCACACAAATGATTGTTGTCGCAGCGCGCATAGAAGCACCATACTAAGGCCATGCGTGTTATTGCCGGAACCGCCCGAGGGCGTCGTCTCAAATCTCCACAAGATGATTCGGCGCGTCCCACCACCGATCGAGTTCGCGAAGCTGTTTTCAATGCCCTCTTTAGTTTGGGGGCTATTGAAGATGCTGTGGTGCTCGACCTTTTCGCCGGCTCTGGGGCTCTGGCCATTGAGGCGCTTTCTCGAGGAGCAAAACGGGCGGTGCTGGTAGAGAAATCTTCGCGCCATACAGAACTGATTAAAGAAAATTTGACTCTCTGTGATTTTGACGAGCAAGCTGAGGTGCATCGCGCCGACGCTTTTACCTGGCTCTCTACTCATCAAGAAACTTGGGACCTGGCCTTTTTGGACCCGCCCTATGACTTTGATGATTGGGAAAAACTCTTAAAAAATGTGAAGGCAAACCTGTTGGTTTTAGAGTCAAATCGTGAAATTGACCCCGGTCCGCAGTGGGATGTACTCAGGAGTCGCCGCTATGGGGCTACCGTGGTGGTTGTGGCCGCCGCAGGGTCACCTGAAAATAATGTCCAAAAAGAAGGGAGTTCGGTCTCATGACCTGTGTTTTGTACCCCGGTTCGTTTGATCCGGTACATAACGGCCATATCGAAATGGTCCAAACCGCAGCATCGCTCTTTAGCGAAGTAGTGGTGGGGACGCTCATGAACCCCTCGAAAGGCGGCGGGCTCTTTACTTTAGAAGAGCGCATGGCCTTGCTTGACGAATGTTTCGCTCACCTGCCCAACGTGCGCACCACCATGTTTGACGGCTTGGTCGTCAACCTGGCCAAAGATGTAGGCGCAGACTTCATTATTAAAGGCCTACGGGCTGTGTCAGATTTTGAATCCGAACTCCAAATGGCGCAAACCAATCAAGCTATTTCTGGCATGCACACGCTCTTTTTGCCCACCGCTTCGCGGCGGTCCTTTTTAGCTTCGGGGCTTATCCGCGAGGTGGCTCGCCTCGGGGGAGACGTCAGCGACATGGTGCCGGCCCCTGTGTTTCGTGAACTGCAAAAAAAGAGTGTTTCGTGAACGACGAACTTTCGCCCGAGCTTCCGCCTTCTCGCGAGACGGACCCTTACCGCCCGCCTCAGGTTGAAGCGATCTTGCGGCAGGCTCGCGATCTTGTTGATTCTGCTCGGCCTATGCCACTGTCTGCATCATCAATGATCAACAAAGAAGAACTTTTAAGCCTGCTGGACGAAGCCATGGGACGACTGCCAGAAGATTTGCGAGCCGCCCGTTGGTTGCTTAAAGAACGCGAAGAGTTCTTAGTTAAAGTTCGGCGCGAAGGTGATGAAATACTTGAGTTGGCTCGGTCTCGTGCCGAACGTTTAGTGCAACGTACCGAGGTGGTGCGTACTGCCGAACAAAGGGCCCGCCAGTTGGTAGAAACAGCGCGAGACGAAACCCGCCGCATGCGAAGAGAAACCGAAGACTACTGCGATCAAAAATTGCAAAGTTTTGAATCCCTTTTAGGGTCGGCCCGCGACACTATTTCGGCCGGCCGCCGCAAATTACAAGAAACTGTTTTAGACCGAGAACGCCAAAAGCAGCCCCCGGCTGAACTTCTTGATTCCGAAGACCAGCCCCGACCGGGGGTAGCGATGTTTGACCAGGACGATGCCGCCGGTGAATACCCCCGTTGACCAACCCGCCGACAACATATTGGTGCTTTCGCTGGCTTCTTTACGGCGCCGCTCCGATGTGGTGCGACGAATCCAGCGAACGGCTTGTCTTGATGACCTCGCAACCTCGGTAGCGCATGTGCCTCAAGGAGAGGTACAACTCGACTTATCGGTTGAAGTGCGAGGTCTCGATGTGGTGGTTTCTGGCCAAATAGAAACGCAATGGCAAGCCGAATGCCGCCGGTGCCTCGAGGAAGTAACCGGAAAAATTAAGCTCAGCGTTACCGAAGTGTTTCGGTCTGTTAACCCTGAGGCTCCCGACCAAGACCTTGGCGACACTTTTCTTTTTGACGGAACGCCCGGTGACGAAATGGTTAGCGTGGAAGCCGTAGTACGTGACGCAGTGTTGCTGGCCCTTCCTTTGGCCCCACTTTGTCAAGAAAATTGCCAAGGCCCGGCGCCGGAACGATTCCCTGCGCACACCGAAAACGAACCGATTGAACAAGAGGCGGCTCCGCTAAAAGACCCTCGATGGGCGGCTTTAGATGGGTTGCGTATTGATGATGAAATTTCCCCACCCGATTCGGTGGTTTAAACGCTTGTTCTCCCGCTACCATTGCGGGGTCGCCAGACTGCCGATCAGTTTGCCGTAATAATTTTCACCGGGCCTAAGGAAAAAACGATGGCTGTCCCTAAGAAAAAAACTTCTAAAGCTAAAGTTCGAAGCCGTCGTGCTTCGAACTGGACCCTTGGCGTGGCTCCTCGGAGCTCATGCCCGCGTTGTGCGGCGATTAAACGCCCTCACCGGATATGTGGCAACTGTGGCTGGTACGCCGGCCGTCAAGCCGTAAACGTTGATTAATTTTTCATGACCGCTTCGCTACCTATCGCTGTTGATGCGATGGGAGGCGACCGTGCACCCAGCGAGATAGTGGCTGGGGCGCGCTTGGCAAAAGAAAACCACGGCATAGACGTGGTGCTGGTCGGCCGTTCAGAAGAACTCACCGACCGCGGCGACCTTGAGGTTATTGAAGCCTCGGAAGTTATTGCTATGGATGCCGAACCTGGTTCGAGCGTTCGTCGCTTGAAAGACTCCTCGCTGGTACGCGCCGCCGAGGCTGTTCGAGATGGGCGAGCTTCGGCCATGGTGAGTGCCGGCAACACCGGGGCAACCATGGCGAGTGCTCTTTTACGCATGGGGCGCATCAAAGGCGTGTCTCGCCCGGCTATCGCCACGCTGCTTCCCGCACCGGGGACGACCCCCACCGTGCTGCTCGATGCAGGAGCAAACGCTGAATGTAAGCCTGAATGGTTGGCCCAGTTCGGGCAAATGGGTGCAGTGTTCGCCCAAGACCGTTTAAACATCCCAGCCCCCCGGGTGGGGCTGCTTTCTATCGGTGAAGAACCCGGCAAGGGCAGCCCGTTAGTTAAAGAAACCTACGCAGAAATGCAAACAGTGAACTGGGGTGCGGCTGAGTTCATCGGCAACGTCGAAGGAAGAGACCTCCTCACTGACGAAGTGGACGTAGTGGTAACCGATGGGTTTACCGGAAACGTTGCTTTAAAAACCCTCGAGGGTGCATTAAAAAACTTAATGCTGGCGCTCTTTAGTGCTATGGGGGAACGCCCAGAAGCTGCTGAAGCGGCCGCCCAACTGGGCCCAGAGTTCGACCAGATTTACCGTTTTTTTCATCCTGATACCTACGGCGGTGCCATGCTGCTAGGGGTAAAAGGGGTGTGTGTCATTAGCCACGGCTCTTCGGGGGCACAAGCGATGGAAAATGCCATCAAGGTGGCGGCTGAAATGGTGGAAGCCAAAGTGGTAGAACACCTCACTGAAGCTATTGCTGGTTAACTTTTAACACATTTCAGCCCATTTTCGTCCCTGCTGAGCAAGTTCTTCCATCCGCTAGGATGAGGCCTCACCAGCGACGAAAGCAGAAAAGCCATGCCTGCAGAAACCCATGTAGAAGGTTCCCCTATCGGGCGGCCAGAAATATTGACTCTGGTTAAAGAGCGTTTGGCCGACATTTTAGAAATCGATGTTACTGAAGTTGGCGAAGGCGACTCTTTTGCTGACGATCTTGATGCCGACTCTTTAGCGCTTATCGAATTAGTAGAAGCAATTGAAGAAGAGCTCAGCGAACGAACCGTGGGTTTCCGTTTCGAAGACGAAGACCTCGAAGATCTCCGTACCGTGCGCGATGCTGTTGACTATGTCGTCTCTCGCCTCGGTTAGCCTCGTCGACGCTCCAGAAACCCACTCGGCCGGCCAGGTCTTGGCGGAGGATTTGGGGTACCGGTTCAACGACTCGTCGCTCCTTTCTGGGGCGCTTACTCATCGTTCCTGGTGTGCAGAGTTCGGCGGCCCTTCAAACGAGCGCTTGGAATTTCTTGGTGATGCGGTGCTGAGCATGGCGGTTACCCAACTAATTTATCGGGCCTACCCTGAACTCCCAGAAGGCCAGTTGGCCAAAATCCGGTCGGGTGTAGTGAGTGCCAACGCTTTAGCAAAAACCGCTCGTCAAATAAACTTAGGAGCGGCACTTTACTTAGGTAAGGGCGAACAAGCCTCCGGCGGACGAGACAAAAGTTCCATCCTCGCTGATGCTTTTGAAGCTGTTCTCGGGGCCGTTTATCTCGACGGTGGACTTTCGTCGGCCATCGATGTAATAGAAAATCTCATGGGCCAAGACATCGATCAAACAGCTATGTCCCCCGGTTTTCATGATTTCAAAACCCGCTTGCAAGAACTTTCGGCGCAACGCTTTCGTTCTGCCCCAGTTTATGAAATGACTGCAGAAGGCCCCGACCATGACCGGCGTTTTTCGGCCCTGGTTTCGGTGGACGGCCAGATTTTTGGCCCCGGCACGGGAACCTCAAAAAAGCGGGCTGAACAAGACGCTGCCCACATGGCCTGGCAATTTCTCGAAAACCCTCTCAACCCTCAACCCTCTCCGAAGGACCCTTCATGAGCATCCCTCTGGAACTCCCAGAAATAGAAATCCTCCGACGCGACCTTGAACGCGATATCGCCGGGCGAAAAATCAAAACAGTCGAAGCGGCCTCTTTGGGCGTGCTGGGCCGTTACCGGAGTCGCAAAGCATTTACCGACTTACTGCCCGGTAAAAAGATCAAGTCAGTAAGGCGTGCAGGGTTGGCCTTGGTGATGATCATGGGCGACGACTACTTGGTTGTAAAAGTAGGCGCCGGTGCATCGTTGCGGCGACAAACAAATAGAGCAGCAGTTGAAAAAGGGACCGAGTTGACCATCACCTTTACCCAAGGTGGGCAACTTCGGTTGATTGACCCAGAGAAAAATTCTGAAGTAGCCGTGGTGCCTGCCGAAACGTTATTTGAAGAAATGCCTGAGTTAGCTGGTTTGGGCATGGACCCGGTGGCCGACCCGGTGCCGTGGACCACTTTCGCCGGCGAGGTGTTGGGCCGTTCAATGGGGCTGAAAGAACTTCTTTGTGACGACGAGATAGTAGTGGGGGTCGGGGAAATCTACAGCGACGAGATACTGTTCGCCTCCGGGTTACGCCACGACCGTAAGAGCGATTCGCTTTCTACCCAAGAGGTTCGCCGCCTCCACCGAGCCCTGGTAGAGATTATTCACGATGGGGTGAAGTACCGGGGGACACATATCGAAGACCGACCTTTTGTCGACGTGTTCGGCGAGCCAGGTCTGTACCAAGAGCACCTAACGGTTTACGGGAAGCACGGAGATTTAAGCGATCGCAGCCGGCTGCCCATTAAACGAAAGAAATCCAAGGGCCGTTGGACCTACTACTGCGATACGCAGGTTTAGTACGAATCTAAAAAAAATAGGGCAATGACCGGCGCGACGGGGCATTACGCGTCTACGGTGGTCAATATGAATGACATCGATGTGATTTCGCGGCAATAAGGTCGGTTCTGGTGTTTCTTAAACGGCTAACCATCAAAGGGTTCAAGTCTTTCGCTGACACCGCCGCGCTCGATATGGAGCCCGGAGTCACCGTGGTGGTCGGTCCGAACGGGTCCGGTAAATCCAACGTGGTGGATGCCATAGCGTGGGTGCTGGGGGCACAAGCGCCCAGTGCGGTACGAGCCCAAAAAATGGATGACATCATTTTTGCCGGAACCACCACCCGCCCCGCTTTAGGCCGGGCAGAGGTTTCGTTGACCCTCGATAACGAGTCAGGGTTGCTGCCGGTTGAGTTCGGCGAGGCCACCATCACCCGAACACTTTTTCGCAACGGAGACAGCGAATATTCGTTAAACGGTGCCCCCTGCCGGTTGCTTGACATTCAAGAGCTTTTGTCTGACGCTGGGGTAGGGCGCCAACAACACGTCATCGTGTCCCAAGGCCAAATTGATGCGGTGCTCAACGCTCGCCCCGAAGATCGGCGCATGATCATTGAAGACGCCGCCGGTATTTTAAAGTTTCGCAAACGAAAAGAAAAAGCAGAACGCCGGTTGGCGGCCACCGAAACAAACCTCAACCGACTGGGTGACCTTCAACGCGAGGTAAGGCGACAGTTGCGCCCCTTGGAACGACAAGCCGAAGCGGCCCGCCGCCATGGTGACTTAATCGCTGAACTCAACGCTTTGCGACTGCACCGGGCGGCCACCGAAATGATTGGGTTGCGACGCCAAGCACAAACCGAAGCAGAACAACGTGCTTCGCTAGCCCGCGAAGAAGTAACAGCCAAAGCAGATTTAGGGCGTCTCGACGCAGAAGTCACCACCGCAGAAGCCGAGTTGGTGGCTCGAGGCGGAGACGACCTGGGCGACCAACTGGTACGCCACGAAGCCTTAAGAGAGCGGGGACGCGGCCTGCGAGGCGTACTGGTTGAACGCTTGCGGAGCATTGAAAACGATCGCTTGGCATCGGCCTCACAGCAAATGGTGCTTGACCTCGAGTCCGAAGTAGTAAGCGCAGAAGCGGAACTCGCAGGGTTACTCGTCGAAACAGAATCTTTTGCGCCCGAAGCCGAACGGCTTGCTTTGTCCGAAACAGAGCTAGCTGCAGATAGCGCTTCTTTCGAACAAGAATGGACAGAAGGCCTGCCAGCCATGGACGGCATGGCAGCTGAGGTCCGCGGCGAGTTAGGGGTTTTGCGCACTTCAGTTGAGCAAGCCGATAACCAAAGCCACCGACTGGTAGATCGCAAGACCGCTCTCGAAGCATCAATGCAACGCCTCGGCCAAGAGACCGAACGACTACGGTCTCGGCTTTCCGAAGGCGACGTAACCGAAGAACCGCTCATGGTCGAAGCCGCCGCTTTAGAAAAACAAGCCGTCCAAGCGGCCCAAGACCGCAATGCCGGCTGGGAACGCTTAACGACCGCCGAAGCCGACCTGCGCACCATCAGCGCCCGAGTGGAGGCACTAACCCTGGCCCTTGATGAAGCCCGGTCACGAGCAGGTGCAGCACACTTAGCGGCTGTCGACGGGGTGCTGGGCACTTTGCTGGACCTCGTAGAAGTAGACACCGGGTACGAAGCGGCCTTTGAGGCTGCAGCTGGCGAAGCCTTGGACGCCGTTGTGGTACAAGGAACGGTAAGCGCCAAAGAAGCCATCGGGGCACTCCAGCGAGGCAACTTTAAGGCAGCAGTTATCGCCTTAACTGTGGCGACAACCAACCCTCCCCTCGCCCAAACAGGTTCTACGGTTCGGGCTCATGTTCGGTCCAGTGTGCTCGGAGTAAACGAACTCCTGGATCGCCTTTTGGCCCACGTCACGTTAGTGACGGGTGGAAGCGTCGAAGCAATTGACCTCGCCATAGAAGACCCCACGGCAGTGTTGGTTACCCGAGAAGGCGACCGTTTTGGCCCTTCAGGGTGGCGTATCGGCGGCGACCGAGGCGGGGCCACCGGTGCTGCGCTCGGCGAAGCAGAGGTCCGGTTGGTAGCGGCCGAAACGGAGCGCAACAATAGCCAACGAGCTTTTGACGAAGCAGAAAAACGGGCAGCAGATTTCGACCAAGAATTGCTGAGCGTGACCCGCTCGCTAGACGAGCACGACAATGAGTTCAATGCGGCCGCCGAGTCGTTGCAACAGTTGCAAGCTGAACGTCGAGATTTCGGGCTTGAAATAGAATCGCTCCAATCGCAAATATCTGAGTTAACGGGGCGGCAAAGCGACAACCAGAGCCGGGTTGCAGAGCTTGAACAGCGCCTCCCGGCCTTGCAAGCAGGCGAAGAAGAGTCAGCATCTGAAGGACGCCGAATGGTGGCCGACCGGAAGCATTTAGAGGAACGAACCACTGAAATGAGCCGGCGTCGTACCGCCCATGAAGTGCGCTTTGCCGACGTCACTGCACGGCGCAGTGCCATAGAACGCCGGCTTGAACGACAGCAAGCCCAAATGACTAATTTGGCCGAAGCCCATCAACATGCTTCGAAGCAGCGACAACAGCTCGACCGACGCGAAGCGGTAAGCCAGCAACTCATGGCGCTGCTAGACCAGCGGGTTTCTCGTATCGAACTCCGCCTCGAAGGGTTACGCGAAACTCGCCGCTTGCAGTCTGAACGGGTGCGGGCCGTGGCGGCACGTTTAGACGGTATTCGTCGAGGTCGAACCACCGCTGAACGAAGCCTGTCCTCGTTACGAGAACGCCAATCGCGTTTAGAAATTCAGCGTGCAGAAACCCGCTTGCGTTTAGAAAACCTTTCGCTGACCATCCGAACCGAGTTTGATCGGGAGCCGGAAGCCATTTTAGATACCCCGGCACCGGAACTTCCCGAAGGAGTAACTGGCCCGGCCCGTTTGGCAGAACTTGAACGTGACCTCAAGGTAATGGGCCCCATAAACCCTCTGGCTCTTGAAGAGTTTGAAGCGCTCACCGAACGTCACGATTTTCAACAGGAACAACTTGACGACATCCGTTCAACGCGTCGTGAACTTCGTAAGGTTATTAACTCAGTAAACGAAGAGATTGTTCGAGTGTTCGCTTCAGCATGGGCAGAGGTATCCGAGCACTTCACTGACTTGTTCTCTGGGCTGTTTCCGGGCGGCACCGGAAAACTCCGGCTCACTGACCCGGACGACTTGTTGAACACCGGTATTGAAGTAGAAGCACGGCCGTCAGGTAAGAACGTGAAAAAGCTTTCCCTGCTGTCGGGTGGAGAACGCTCGCTTACCGCTTTGGCTTTCTTGTTTGCGGTATTCCGTAGCCGCCCATCACCGTTCTACGTAATGGACGAGGTAGAAGCAGCCCTTGATGATGTGAACTTGCATCGCTTCCTAGGGCTGGTTGAGCAGTTCCGTGAAGACGCTCAGTTGCTTATCGTGAGCCACCAGAAGCGCACCATGGAAGCCGCAGATTGCCTGTACGGGGTCTCTATGGCCCCCGGGGGTTCGTCGAAGGTAGTGAGCGAACGAATGGAAAGCCACGCCGTAAACCAGACAGTAGTTTTTTCGGACGCTGCGGTAACTTCTTAGCTAACGGCGAGGCGACAGCAACCACGGTGTTAAGCGCGGTACCGTCAAGGTATGCGGATTTTGGTTGTTGACGATGAAGTCGATCTTGTAGAGGCAGTGGCTCGAGGCCTTCGTCGCCAGGGCTACGCCGTTGATGTGGCTTTCGGGGGCGAAGAAGCACTAGAGAAAGCTTCATACACGCCCTATGACTTGGTGTGTCTTGACCTGACCATGCCCGATATTGATGGACTTGAGGTTTGTGTTGCTTTGCGTGAGAACCCTCCCGAAGATTTGGTGCCACGTATTTTAATGCTGACTGCCCGTGACACTATTGAAGACCGCATTGCTGGCCTTGATGTGGGGGCCGACGATTATTTGGTAAAACCATTTGCCTTTGAAGAGTTGGCTGCCCGAGTGCGGTCGCTTCTGCGTCGCAACGCTGGGCAGGGTGGAGCAGTACTTGAAGCCGGGGGCCTCGCCCTTGACACGGCCCGCCATAAAGTTTCACGAGGCAACAGAGACTTGTCGTTAACGGCTAAGGAATTTGCGGTGTTGCATTACTTCATGTCTCGACCCGGCGAAGTGGTATCTCAAGAAGACTTGTTGGAACACGTGTGGGACGAACACGCCGACCCGTTCACCAATACGGTAAGGGTGACTATCGGGACCTTGCGTAAAAAAATTACCGAAGGCGAAGAAAATGAGTTGCTCGAAACGGTGGTCGGCCGGGGCTACCGTTTGCTAAGCAACCACCCTTCATGAAAAAACCTCTGTTAGGCAGCATCCGGATACGTCTGGCATTTTTGTATTCAATATTGTTATTTGGTTTGGCTTCGCTGGTCGTGGGAGGGATTTATCTCAGTTTGTCGCGTGCTCTTGACGACGAACCGATGTCTCGCACTGCTGCTTTTCAAGTGCTTGGCGAAGAAATGGAAGAACTCAATGTGCGCAACAGTGTGGTGGATTCCGCCCCTGTGTTAGAAGAAACACAGCCTTACTTAGTGGCTTTTGAACAAGCGGTAAACCGGCGGGCGTTAACGCAACTGCGTTCGTATTCCGTGGCGTCATTAGTTGCCTTATTTGCCGCCAGCATGGTAATTGGCTGGTATGTCTCGGGAATGGTGCTGCGGCCTATCGGGAGAATCACTGCGGTGGCTCGCCATATTCAAGCCACCGACTTGTCGCAACGAATAGAACTTGGCGGGCCCACTGACGAACTCCGTGATCTCGCGGACACTTTCGACAACATGCTGGATCGTTTAGACGAAGCCTTCGAAGGCCAGCGCCGCTTTATTCAAGAGGCCTCGCATGAATTGCGGAACCCCTTAGCGGTTCTGCGCACCAACCTCGATGTGGTGATGGACGACCCCGAAGCCACCACCGAAGACTTTCGGATGGCCGGTGAAGTAGCGGGCCGCTCAGCGATACGCATGTCGGCGTTAGTTGATGACCTTTTGCTTTATGCCCACCACAAACGCCCCGATGCCCAACGCGAGCCGCTTGACCTTTCGGTTTTAGTGTCCGAAACGGTTGAAGATTTTGCCGCAACGGCGGCTCGAGCACCAGCAGCGTTAAACGCCGTGGTTGCTCCAGGCCTTTTGGTGGTGGGAGACGGGGTGGCCTTGCGTCGGGCACTGGCCAACTTGTTGAACAATGCTTTACGAGTGGTGGATCCGCAAGGCTCAGTGGCGGTAACCGCTGGCCACGATGATCAACAAATATGGATTTCGGTAGCCGATGACGGCCCGGGCCTTTCTGCTCAAGACCTCACCAGGGTTTTTCAACGATTTTGGAAAGGTGACCGTGCTTCTTCTCGCGAGGACGGGCGGTCGGGTTTAGGGCTAGCCATCGTGCGGCAAATAGCGGAAGGCCACGGGGGCCAGGTCACGGTTCGTTCTGAAGTAGGCGAAGGAGCCACCTTCACCCTTTGGTTCCCTCGTTACGTCGAGGCATAAATGGCACTATTTTGCTGTGCCGCGGCCTAGGTTAAACCGATGGACGAAAACAATGAGCAACCCAACCCAGAGGTTCCCGATGCCGAAGAGCCTCTTTTCGTTGGGGAGGTTTTAGACCCGGCGGTCGAGGCTTCGTTGGCCGAGTTGGTGCACGTTCCTGTCAAGGCCCCTCCGGTATCTGGCGGGCGGAGAATCTTTTTCGCCATGGTGGTCGTACTGATTTTAGTGGGGCTTGGGGGAGTAGCAGGGTGGCTTCTTCCCGGCCTGCTGAGTGATGAAATAAACACCGACGAAACTTCGTCGATCTCTGTTGTTATCGGCGAGGCACCGGTGCTCGAACCGGGCGACGAACCAGTAGTGGCAGTAGCTCAAGCCGTTTCTCCATCGGTAGTGCTTATTGAAATCCCTTTGGTGGGGCAAGGCTCGGGCATCATCATGGACACAGAGGGCCACATTGTTACCAACGGTCACGTAATCGGCGACGCTGAATTTGCTCTGGTAACCCTGCCTAGTGGCAAACGAGTAGAAGCAGAAATCATTGGGGTAGATATTCGCCGCGACGTCTCAGTAATTCGTCTAACCGAAGCCGTTGATGGTCTTGTGCCTGCGGTATTCGGACCGAGCGACGAACTCCAAGTAGGCCAACTCGCCGTCGCCGTGGGAAGCCCGTTCGGCCTCTCACAATCGGTTACCTCGGGCATTATTAGCGCACTGGGTCGGGTTATCCCTTCGTACGGTTGCGAGGTGGGCGGAGGAGACAGCGCAGAGTGTGCCGGGGTGGCCACCATCCAAACTGATGCGCCCATTAACCCTGGGAACTCTGGCGGCCCTTTAGCGGACCGTTCAGGTCGGGTCATCGGCATGAACACGTCAATTCGCACCGACGGGATCGCTGAAGCAAATGCGGGAATTGGTTTTGCCCTCCCGATTGACACGGTGTTGTTGGTGGCTGAACGTTTACTCAACGGCGAACCGGTAGGTACCGCATGGCTAGGCATTCGAGGTGAGTCACCAGTAGATGGCCGCTCCGGGGCCGTCATTGTTGAAATAACTGAAGGGTCGCCGGCGGCCCTCGCTGGGCTGCAGGTGGGCGATTTGATCGTCTCATCCGAAGGTACGCCGATGGGCGGCATGGGCACTTTGCGGGCCGATATCCAACTCAGGTTGCCGGGGATGGTCATCGAATTGGGTTATGAACGTGACGGGCTAGCCGGGGTAGCGATAGTAGAACTTGGCGACCTTGACAGTTTCTTAGATTGAGCAATTGAATCTAGTGGATTGCCGGACCAACGGTAGGATTGCCGCTCTATGAGTTTGCGTAACAAACTGGGAAAACCCCGGGCTTCTTTTTCTGACCGGCTAGGGGTTTTTCGTTCTCGCCCTCAGGTAGATCAAGCAGTTTGGGACGATTTGGAAGAAGCCCTTTTGGGGGCCGATGTTGGGTTGCCGACTACGAGTAGTTTGCTCAAAGAAGTGCGTCGCCAAGCCGAAGAGGCTGCGGTTGTTGACCCGGAGGAAGTGCTGAACCTGTTGCGTAAAGAAATGGTGCGCTTCTTTCAGGATGTGGACTTGGAACTCAACCGAAGCGGGGCCCCCAGCGTGTGGTTGTTCGTGGGAGTCAATGGGGTAGGGAAAACCACCACCATAGGCAAACTGACTCACCGGGAAATAACTGCTGGGCGTTCGGTGGTGTTGGCCGCCGGAGATACTTTTCGAGCGGCCGCCGTTGAGCAACTGACCCAATGGGGGAACCGTTCTGAAGTGACGGTTATTTCTGGCGCTGAGGGAGCCGACCCCAGTTCAGTGATTTTTGATGCCGTTGAACACGCTGCGTCACGAGGAAGTGACTTGGTTTTGGCCGACACTGCAGGGCGTGTGCACACCAAAAGCAATTTGATGGATGAACTACGCAAAGTGCGACGGGTAGCCGAAAAAGGGGCCGGTACGGTGACCGAGACCTTGTTGGTGCTTGATGCCACAACCGGACAAAATGGTTTGATGCAGGCCAAGCAGTTCACCGAAACAGCCGAGGTTACGGGCGTGGTATTAACCAAACTGGATGGCTCAGCGCGGGGCGGCATTGTTTTGGCTATCCAAAACGAGTTAGGTATCCCCGTCAAACTTGTGGGGGTTGGCGAAAGTATTGAAGATTTAATCATTTTTGAACCAACTGACTTCGTAGACGCCTTATTCGACTGATTTTGCGGCACACTCATCAACGATGTTTGAAAGTCTTAGCAACCGTTTTGAGGGAATCCTCAAGAAGATCCGTGGTAAGGGCCGTCTGGGCCCCGAAGAGATCGATGAGATCTTGGCGGAAATCCGTAGCGCCCTTCTGGAAGCTGACGTCAACTTAGGGGTTATCCGTACCCTTCAAGACCGTATTCGAGAGCGCGCTTTGGGCGAAGAGCTCAGCGGTGTTTTGAACCCCGGCCAACAGGTTGTAAAGATTGTACTCGAGGAACTCACCGTTGTTTTGGGCGGCGAAACCATGCGTATCGCCTACGCCTCAAAGCCCCCCACGGTTGTTTTGTTGGCTGGTTTGCAAGGCTCGGGTAAAACCACCACGGCCGCCAAGTTGGCTCGATGGTTTAAATCGCAGGGGCGGAACCCTTTGCTGGTGGGGGCCGACTTGGCTCGCCCGGCGGCGGTTGAGCAACTAAGAACGCTCGGTGACCGACTTTCGGTTCCGGTGTTTAGCGAACCCAGCGACCCGGTAGCGGTGGCGGCGGCGGGCTTGGCCGAGGCGCAGCGTTTAGGACGCGACGTGCTTATCTGCGACACCGCAGGCCGTCTCTCGGTAGACGATGGCCTTATGGATGAGGTGGCGAACATCTCGGCCGCTATCAAGCCGGATTTTACCTTCTTGGTGGTGGACGCTATGACCGGCCAAGATGCCGTCGGGGTAGCCGAGACCTTTCACGAGCGTTTGGCGCTTGATGCGGTGATCTTGACCAAATTGGACGGTGATGCTCGAGGCGGGGCGGCGCTTTCCATCCGCCAGGTGGTGGGAAAACCAATCGCTTTTGCTTCCACGGGCGAGAACCTTGAGGACTTCGAAGCGTTTCACCCTGATCGTTTGGCTAGCCGCATATTGGGAATGGGTGATGTTGAAACGCTCATCGAAAAGGCTGAGGAAACTTTCGAAAAAGAAGAAGCGGAAGCTGCCGCCGCCCGCATGCTCGACGGCACGTTCACGTTGGATGACTTTTTAGAGCAGATCCGGCAACTACGCAAGATGGGTCCGATTAGTAATTTGATGGGCATGGTTCCCGGGATGGCGCAACAAATGAAAGGGGTTGATGCCGAGGTTGACGAGGGTCGTATCGACCGCTTGGAGGGGATCATTCATTCCATGACGGTGGCTGAGCGGGCGCAGCCCGAGATGATTGATGGTTCGCGGCGGATGCGGATTGCTCAAGGAAGCGGCACACAGGTAGCCGAGGTATCCCAACTGGTTAAACAGTTTCGCGAGATGAAAAAGATGATGAAGCAAATGGGCGGCGGCCCTCGGGGAAAGAAAAAGCGAGGAAAAAAGGGACGAAAAAGTGGCGGCCGTACCACCCAACGGGGCCCGGTTCCTTTGCCAAAAAAGGGTTTGTCGCTCCCTGGATTGGGCGAAAATGACCCTTCGGCGGGTTTTGAAGGATTTGACCTTGATGGAGGAAACCCATTCGGATAGTGAGATATGTCGGATAAAGGGCGGGAAACGTCTTTTCATCCGGCAGACTGTTTCTCCGAATGGGTGCCCATTATCTGGCCCCTTCATTAAACCGAACCGTGCCTCTGAGCCGGACCTGACGATAAGAGAGTGAGCCCGTCGTGGCCGTAAAACTCCGCCTAATGCGGATGGGAAAAAAGAAGCAACCGACCTACCGAGTGGTAGCTGCCGACTCGCGCAAAGCGCGTAACGGCCGTTTCCTCGAAGTGGTGGGTTTTTACGATCCGCTTAATGATCCGTCGATCATCAAGATCGATAACGACAAAGCGGTGCACTGGCTACGTCATGGCGCCCAACCTTCGGATCGAGTAAAGAAACTTTTGGAGATCTCTGGTGCTTGGGAAGATTTTTCTGGGGAAGCATTTGTTGCTCCGGTAGCCAAAGCAAAGCCAGTTGTTGAAGAGGTAGCTGAAGAGGTTGTTGAAGAGGTAGCTGAGGAAGTTGCTGAGGAAGTTGCTGAGGAAGCCGCTGAAGAGGTAGCTGAGGAAGTTGCTGAGGAAGCCGCTGAAGAGGTAGC
>JAPKBH010000055.1 GCA_028823445.1 Acidimicrobiales bacterium
TCGATGACGGCAATGTCGCCAGTTTGGTAAGTGTTGCGCAAAATAGCAATCACCGCTTCGGCGCAATCTTCGCTGGTCGCTGACCGGCCCATGGGGGAGCGTTCCGCCACCACGGCATGCAGCGTGTCCCACGACTCAGTCCACGGGGTTTCTACCAAACCAGGGGCCACAGCGTTTACCCGCACCTTGGGGCCCAAGACGTTGGCCATCAAACGCGTCATGTGGTTCAACGCAGCTTTAGACACCGAATACGGAATCGAACTCCCTACCGGCCGTAACCCAGCAATAGAAGTAATGTTGACAATGTTGCCTGCCCCGCTGGCTTCAAGAGCCGGCACGGCAGCCCGGCTCAAATACCAGGTACCAAAAACGTTGACATCCATAATGCGGCGAAACACCTCTTCAGAAACAGCATCTAAATCTTTATGAGGAATCACCGCCGTGAACCCCGCATTGTTAACCAAAATGTCTAAACCACCGAAAGTAGCTACCGCAGCAGCAACCAAAGCCTTGCATTGGTCTTCGCTGCTGATGTCTGCTTGAAAATACGCCGCGTTTTCACCAAGTTCGGCCGCCAAAACCTGCCCAGCCGCCACTGACGACGAAGAGTTGACCATGACCTGGGCCCCCAAAGAAACCAGTCGCCGAGCGGTGGCTTCACCGATGCCACTGGTCGACCCAGTAACAATGGCCACCTGCCCCGAAAACTCCCTCGATGTTGGAGTTGTTTCTTGTTGATCACCCATATTTTATTTCCCCTTGTTTCTTGTTGACCAGATATTAGGGCCTATGCCCGGTGTCTACCTCATTGGTAAGGCAGACTGCAGTATGAGCTTTTTACAAAGAATCCGGCCGCTTTTTTCTTGCACAAAGATTTTTTACTTGAGCCTCGCCACCATTTTGTTGGCCTCGTCCTGTGGCGGTGCTGAAGAAAAACCCGCATCGACCACCGAAACAACGGCGCCTCCCACCACCGCCGAGATTGTGCTTGAGGTCAGCGAAGAACCAGAAAGTGGCGCGCCACTTAGCGCCGCCGAAATTTACGCACAAGTAGCACCCTCCATTGTGTACATCGACACCCCCGACGGCACCGGCAGTGGCATCGTGCTCTCCAACGGCTACGTATTGACCAACGCCCACGTGGTATCGCTTCACAACCATGTACGTGTATGGGGCGCCGACGGCGACCATTTCCCCGTACCGGTTTACTCTCGCGACTGGAGTCGCGACTTAGCCCTCGTCGGTCCGCTCCCCTCAGCAACAGCCACCATTGACTTTGCCGAACCCAGAGAACTGTTGCCCGGCGAACCGGTCTACCTCATTGGTTTTCCCGGAGAAGGCGAAGTTGCCCCCGTTGCGGCCATCACCGCAGGCCTAGTCAGTCGCATGCGTTCCAACGCCTGCACCGGCTTGGACTTCATACAAACCGACGCACTTATCGCCGGGGGGCAAAGCGGGGGAGCGTTGCTCGATGCCGGCGGCAACCTGGTAGGTGTCTCGGGCCTCGGTGGCTTTACCGAAGCAAACTTTGGTCTGGTGCTTTCCGGCGCAAACGCAATAACCGGTCTCGCGGCCTTAGAAAGCGGTGTGCTGCCGCTGATTGGCACCCCAATAGGCGAAGCGACCCGGCAAGAAACAACTCTGGCCCCGATAGACGACAACAAGTTTTTAATTACCATTGACCAACCCGGTACCAGCGTTGAAGTAACCGTTGCCCCAGGGGGGTTCGAAGACGTATGGCTAGACCTCACCGACCTGTACGGCGCTATGCCGATTACGGAAAGCCAAGAAGGCATCATTGACTACCTGTACCAAGACCCCAGAGAAGAAGACCCCGACGATTTTGGCGCCGTTGAAGAGGATCTGATCGGTTACTACACCGACCTCTACTACGACGGAGAAGAAACCCTTTACGCCACCCTGGACCCCGGCACCTATTTGGTGTGGGTTGGCAGCCTCGAAGATGATTACCTTGACGTGACGGTCACCTCCAGCCACCCTTTGCTTCCCATGGTTGATGATGAAGAACCGAGTCAACCACTGAAGTTGGGTTCTTGGACAGACGGGATCATCGGTCACCTCACTGATATCGATCGCCTCGAAATAGACTTGGTGGCCGGAGAAGCCGTACGGATACGGGTTGATTCGTTAGCGGACCCCGTCATGAACGTTTATCGCCACGACACCTTGGTGGCTTCAAACGATGATTCGAGGAGTGGCTTGTACGGGTCAGCCCCCGAAGTTCGGTTTACCCCGGCGCAGACCGGCACCTATGTAATAGACGTTTCGTTCTTTGACAACGCAACCGACGGCTACCGAGTAACCGCAGCCCGAGCGGACTCTGAAAATTTCTGCGGCAACAACTGGTGGCCCCGCCAAGGCTAAGGATCTAAGGTCAGACAAAGAAACCGCTCTAAAACCTGCACAAAAGCAACAAACAGCCGGGCGAGTCGCCTTGAGGCAAAATTTCTGGCAGACTGTTCTTTATGAAACGACTCCTTGCACCTCTGGCCATGATTCTTGTTTTGTCAACGGTAGGGGCAGGCTGCAGCTTGCTCTCCTCCGACGACGGAGAAATAGAAGTCCTGCGTGCCGAATTGGCTTCGCTGCGTGAAGAAGTGGTTGGTCTATCTGCCGACATCGTTGCTTTGTCCGTAGTTCCGGCCGCCGCAACAACTACCGCTCCGGCACCAGAAGTAACCGAACCCGTTGTTGAGGAAGAACCAGAAGTAACACCTCCCGAGTCGCCAGTTGACGAACCAGTAGACGAAGAAGCCATTTTGACCGCCACTTATGGTTGGGGTCCTAGCGATGAAGCCGTGGCCCTGCAACAAGTTCTTGGTATCGGCGCCGACGGATGGTACGGCGGCGGCACCCGAGCCGCTCACGTGGCAGAACTCGATGCCCGTGGCTTAGGTCATGACGGAGTGCCCACCGCACCCACAACCACCACCGTTGCACCAGAAGAGTCAACGACAACCACAGCAGCCCCCGTAGAGTCGACTACCACCACCGTGGCGGAGTAACCCGCTTAAGAACCTCAGTCCTTGAATCTTCAGTTCTTTAAATACAGCGTTGAACTTCAGGTATTTAGATTCCTGGCAAACCTTCGACCATTTGGTCGATCATCTGGTTGAGCAACTCGGGCGCCACCCCAAAGGTGAAACGCACATGATTGGCTCCTTGTGCGCCAAAGTTTTCGCCATCTTGGCCAGCGATGCCCGTGTGGCGAAGCAACCATTTATCGGTGCGATCATCGGGCGAATAAGCCGAAAAATCAAGCCATCCCAAAAATGTTGCTTGCGGCAAATGCACCCGCACCCGGGGCAACTCTGCCGCCAAGCGATCAACCAAGCAATGACGATTAGCATCAAGGATCAGTTTCAGCTCATCTACCCAACTTTGGCCGTTATCCCAAGCAGCGACGGTGGCTTCGGCCCCCATGCGGTTGGCGCCCCCACCCAAAAGTTTGGCAGAGACGCTTTGAAGGTTTTCCAAAAGATTCTCGTTGGCTGTTTGGGCCACCGCACATTTAATACCACCAAACCCAAAGGTCTTAACGCCGGAAGCCAAGGTGACCGTGCAGGCCTCGGCGCCCGGAATGGTCAGCATCGGAATGTGCTTAGCGCCAGGGTGCACTAAGTCGCCGTGGATTTCATCAGAAATAATTTTCACATTGTGTTGGGTGGCTAAAGCCACAATGCGGGCTAGCTCGGCTTCGGTAAAGACCACCCCGGTCGGGTTATGGGGGTGGCAAAGCACCATTAAACGAATACCGGGGTCGCCGGCCAGCAAAGATTCCAGCCCATCAAGATCGTTATGCCACCCCTGGTCATCTCGATACATAGGCCATTCCACCTGGCGACGGGCGGTGCTGGGGCTGATATCTAAAAATGGCGGATAAATAGGGGTTGAAATAACTACCCCGTCGCCGGGTTGGGTAAAGACCTCTACGCCCAGCCAAATACCTTGCAACACGTTTTCGGTCAAGATTCCTAACTCAGGGTCAGGCGTCCAACCATGCCGTTGGGTGGTCCACTGAGAAAAAGATCCCAACACGTTTTCGGGTTCAAAATGGTAGCCAAAAGCCCCACCGGCTACCAACTCGTGCAACCGGGCACGCACCTCGGGGGGCGCCCCTAAGTCATGTTCGGCCAACCAAGCGGCTTGGGCATCCCCATAGCGGGTCCATTTAGCCATGCGCACCTGTCGGCGGCCATCTGGCGAAAGGTCTGGCACGGGAAGGTTTTCGTACAGAGATTCAGGCATGGGTTCAGACTATGGGACACAAAGATCATTCAGGCAACCGAACCGCGAGAATTTTGGCCCCTAAGATTTCTCGTTTTTGGACACACGAGAAACATGCACCGGGCGCCCGGCTAAGCCGAGGGCGGCTTCCATAAAACTTTCTCCCAAAGTGGGGTGAGCATGAATGGTGCGGGCCAGGTCCTCAACGGTGGCCGCCATCTCGATAGCTAAAACTGCTTCGCCGGCCAACTCGGCTACGTGGCTGCCCACGGCATGCACACCGACTACGGTGCCGGCGCCATCAGCCACCACGCTGACGTACCCCTCGGTGTCGCCCATTGTGCGGGCCCGACCCGAAGCCGCAAACGGAAAACGGAAAGACTCAAGCCCTTGCTTTTTGGCTTGGCTTGGGTCCACCCCCACCGACAAAACTTGCGGGTCGGAAAAAACAATCATGGGGATGACCGTGGGGTCAAAAACTTCGGCACCCCCGCAAGCCACCTCGGCGGCCACCTCAGCTTCGGCGGTTGCTTTGTGCGCCAACGCCGGGCCTTCGGTCAGATCGCCAATCACAAAAATATGGTCAGCGGCCCGTCGCTGGGCATCAACATCCACCAACCCCTGGCTATTGATCAACACCCCGGCTTCTCGTAGCCGTACCGTGTCGCTGTTGGGGCGGCGGCCCACCACCACACAGATTTTGTCCGCAGGCAACGCTACCGAACCCTTGGGGCCCGCAACCAAAAGGCCTTCACTTTCTAGCTTTTGCGCTCGGTGATTAAGCAACAGCGCCACCCCGAGTTTCTCTAAGCCCCGAGCCACCAAACCAGCCACCCGTTTATCAAAGCCAGTAAGTAACTGTTTTTCTGCTTCGACAATGGTGACGTGGCTACCCAACTTGGCAAAAGCCGTCGCCAACTCAACCCCGATGTAGCCGCCGCCCACCAGAACAAGGTTTTCTGGTAATTTGCTCGAAAAAAGCAATTCTGTAGAACCCACCACTCGTTGCCCATCAACAGGCAGGTCAGGTAAATCAATAGGCCGCGAACCAGTCGCCACGATCACATCAGCAAACTCAAAATGACTCA
>JAPKBH010000024.1 GCA_028823445.1 Acidimicrobiales bacterium
TCCTACGAATCTTCACCTTATTTGTTGCAACATCACTCTTGGCTACCGCTTGTATGCGAGTCAATATGGAAATCGCTGTGGACGCTGAAGGCAACGGCACCATTGCCGGCACCATGCTGTACTCAGACAAACTCGCCGCCATAGCGGCCATGGAAGAAGGCGCCGACTTTGACTTCTGTGGAGAAATCCAAAGCGGCGAAGCCGACATGGACCTGACCACGGACCTCCCCGCCGGCGCAACGGTTACCCCAGTAACTGAAGACGGCTGGTGCGGCATTGCTTTCACCGCAGATTTTGCCAACTTTGACCCCAGTGGGGTAGGAGACATGGCCGGTGGTGGCTTTGTGGTTGATGGCGACACTATTTCTTTCAGCATGGACATGAATGACCTCGGAAGCGACGAAGACATGGAGATGGAAGAAGTCACCATGATGCTAGAAATGTTTGACATCCCCGACCCAGAATTCACTATTGAAGTCACCTTGCCGGGCACAGTGCTTACCCATAACGCCGATTCGATTGATGGTTCAACCTTGCATTGGGATGTTGACCTCTTTGGCGAAGGGAAAATACTTACCGCTTCAGCAGACATGTCAGCAGAGAGCTCAAATACCAAGGTGATCATCATCGTGGTGGTTATCGCAGCCCTTTTGGCGGCTCTGGTGGCCCGACAGCGTTCAGGAAGCGCATTAACTGCTCCTGAAGAAACCTTTGGCGCCGCCGAACCTACCGACGCTGCCGAATAGGCAGTTTCGCTAAGAGGCACAACGGTGGGGCGTTTTGCCGCACTACGACAACGCTTTCGCCCTCGCGGCGAGGGAACCATCTTTGTGCTCTCCGGGGGAGCGGTACGCGGTGCGGCACAAGTGGGTATGCTACGCGCCGTGCTCGAACACGGCATTGTTCCCGACCAAGTGGTGGGAGTCTCCGCAGGGGCACTCAATGGTCTGGTGTTGGCTTCTGACCCCACGCTGGAGCGACTGAGTCTTCTTGAAGAAGTGTGGGCCCAAGCAGCGGAAAAGTCACCTATTCGCGGCAGTGTGTTACGAAACATAGCGGCCATTATTCGCGGACAACCCAGTTTTGACAATGGGGAACGCTTGCGAGAACTCATTGCCGACAACGTGCCGGTAGACGATATAAGCCAAACGAAAATACCTTTTCATTTGGCCACCACAGCAGCTTCAACCGGTCGCCACGTTTGGTGGCAAGAGGGCCCCTCGGTTGATTTGCTTTGCGCCTCGGCCGCTATGCCAGGGGTGCTCCCCGCAGTTGAACTTTCTGACGGTGACCTCCATATTGATGGCGGGGTGGTGTCGAATATCCCGTTGCGTTACGCCCTTTCGTTGGAACCCGCCCGTTTGGTGGTCTTTGATGTAGCAGCCCGATTTTTGCCGCCGGAAAAACAAACTGCTTTATCGGTGATGATGACGGGGTTTCGGGCGGCCGCCGCGGAACTTACCCGCCAGCAATGGCGCGATGTACCGGCTTGGTGTTCGGTGTTGCACCTACGTTTGCCACTGGACAACCCGGGAATCGATGACGATTTCAACGATGCCCCAAAACTTATGGAACTGGGTTATGCCGAAGCCCAGGACACGTTGGCTCAGCAGGAAGATTTTTAGGCGAACTGTAAGAAGAGTTACTTAGCGAACGTGGCCTTCGGCAAAGCCACCACTCAGCAGGGAACACGCAGTTCTTCTGGGTGAGAAAAATCATTGTTGGGTCTTAACCAGAGAGATTAAGTATAAAACCGGTAAGGGTTTACCCTTGCCTGCGGCGGCGCCGTTTTTCTTTTGGTGGGCTGGTTACCGTGCCCACTGGCCGCTCAACGTCAGGAACCGGTTTTTCGCCCTTAAGTACAGAAGAAATATAAGCAATGTGTGCCGGAGTGCTGCCACAGCAAGCCCCAATTAATGAAATGCCGGCTTCTCTCAGACGGTGCGCATGAGCGGCCATGATCTCTGGTGTGCCGTCGTAGTGCAGGTCGCTGCCCACCCACACCGGTATGCCGGCGTTGCCTTTAGAAACCACTGGCAACCCGCCGCTGGCTTCTTTAATTTGAGCCACTGCAGATTCGGTGTCGGCCAGGTTGGCACCGCAGTTGGCCCCGGTGGCGCTTACACCGAGCTCGGCTAAACGTGCACCCATTTCGGTGCCGGTGACCCCCATCATGGTGCGGCCTGCTGTGTCGTAACTCATGGTCACCACAATGGGTAGGTCAGAAACGCTTTGCGCACCTTTAACCCCGGCTTCCATTTCTTCAAGCGAACTCAAGGTTTCGAGCCAAAGCAGGTCGACACCGCCCGCGGTAAGCGCCTTTGCTTGTTCGGCAAAGCCTTCTTGGGCTTCTTGGGCGGTGAGTTCGCCGAGGGGAAACAACAACTCGCCGGTTGGGCCCATGGAGCCGGCCACTAGAACGGTGCGGTCTGTTTCGTCGGCAGCCAAGCGAGCGTTGGCGGCTGCTGCTCGATTTATTTCGTCAACGCGGTCTTCTAACTTGTGGAGCTTCATACGAAAACGAGTGCCGCCGAAGGTGTTGGTCAAAATAATGTCTGAACCGGCAGCCACGTAAGCTCGGTGCACTGCTTGTACTGCTTCGGGGTTTTCGACATTCCAGAGTTCAGGTGAATCGCCAGAGGTCAAGCCGGCAGCAAAAAGCTCGGTGCCCATGGCGCCGTCAATGACGAGATAACCATTGGTTTCAAGCAAGGCGTTAAGTGCGTTCATGTAACTAATCTACCGTGTGGAACACCAAGACAAAAGCGGTTATTCCTCAAGAAGGGTGACGGTGCCTGCGGTGCCGTCAACTTCAACCAGAGCACCATTGGGAATGATGTCGGTTGCGCCCTCTAGGGCCACCACACACGGGATAGCCAACTCTCGAGACACGATGATGGCGTGGCTTAGCAAGGCCCCCACGTTTACCACCACGGCCGCGGCCGGTAAAAAGAGAGGAGTCCAGGCCGGGTCGGTTAGAGGAGCAACCAGCACTTCGCCGGGTTCAAGGTCAAAGGCATCGGCAGGGTCCATCACTATGCGGGCTCGCCCCCGGGCTATCCCTTGGCTGCCAGCGTCACCGGTGAGGACATCGCCAGGTTTTGCTTTTGGTGTAGCGGCCAAGGCTGCTTGGGTAGCTTCAAGTTCTTCCACCGATGGTACGTCTTGTTGGCTGTTCAAGAAAAATGGTGGGGTCACCTTTGAGAACCGATCAAAAAGAGCACCGCGTTCTTCTAGCACTTGGGCAAAAGAGGCAGGGTTTTCAAGATAGTCGGAAAGTTCGGTATAGGGGTTAAGTAAGGCCACTCGTACCGGGTCGGGGTTGCCGCCGCGTTCGGCCGCTCGGCGTACCAACTCTCGGTAGACCTGTTTGATGGGCAAGTTGATGCGTACCGCACGATCGCGGGTGGCTTCTCGTGCTTGAGACCAAAAGGGCGAAGCCTTCAAAGCCTTGTCAAAGTTCCTTTTGTCCATGAAATTTAGATGCGGTCGTACCGTGGCGGCTGCTTCCTGACGGCGAGTGTCATTGTCGGCCAGCCGGCTTTCGGGGGAGAGATCATGTTCAGCGACGCGCATACGGTCCAAAGCAATCAAGGCCAATTCAGGGGTGTTTTCCCAGGTGCGAGAAGAAAGCTCCCAATCGTTAGGGCCCCGATGGCCGTGGTTTTCGATGAACTCACCGAATCGCATTAAGAAATCTTCGGCTTCGGGTTGGCCGGCCAGGCGGTCAAGCAGTCCCTCAACGCCTTGGTCAAAAGCTGCACTAACCGCCGGTTGTTGACGTACTGCTTGGGCAATGCGGTAAAGGTCGTGAGAGTACTGAGCAGATTGCACATCGCCGGAAGCCCCCAAGAGGTGGGTAGCTAAGCCAGGTTGGCCGGCGGCGGCACAAGCATCAATTAATATCCCCGAGACGATGGAAGCCACAGCAGTGGACTGCATATGGTTACCAAAAGCTGGTCCGAAGGCCTCCGGAAAGGTCATCAGATAGTCCAAGAGTTCCTGGTCGGAGGCATCAAGCGAGGGGCGAAGAGCGGCGTAAGCATCGGCCCGAGCAAAACTGTCGGCCACGATGGGGGGAAGTTTCTTGGTTCCTAGCGCACCTAAAACGGTTTTAAGAATCCGCAGCGAAGACCCGATGCTTTTGTCGCCCTTGCGAGGCTGATAGGGGGGAGGGTTCCCTTCCCCGAAGAACGCCACATCAATAGCTTCTGCTGACGATCCAGGGGCCCGCACCCCCATCATGCGAAGGTACGACAAGTTCAGGTAGACGTAGCCGCCGTAGAGTCCGATGATCACTGGGTCGTCTGATGAAAAATCTCCAGGACTAAAAATACCGAGAACCTTGTAAGCGTCGCGCCAGGCTTTTTCAGCGGAAATCACCCCAAGTTGGTAGCCCAACATGGTTACCACCTCGGGAAATACCTCGCCCACGTTGCCGCGCGTGTTGATGGGCCAGCGTGGGTCTACGTTGCCTTCAATAATCCATGGCGTGCTCATTGCAAGTTCCTTCCGAGAGACTGGAACTAAAAGTAGCAGTTAAGGGCATTGGCCACCTTATTGAGATATTTCACCGAGCCTGTTAGATGTTCGCCACCGCGGACCCTCCTTTAGGTAAACCAACTACCCATAGGAAAGAAAATGAAAATCACCCGAGAGATTGCCTTAGTCGGCTTTGCCGTCGCCACCCTGCTGGGGGTACTTGCCGCACCAGCGTCTGCTGGCCATGACATTAATTCCCAACCCGATGGCCGGTCAAAAACTGCCCGACAAACAGATGGTGGAAGAATTATTGCCCAACCATTTTGGAGCCCCACTTCTGGAAGCAGTGTTGAGGCTATTACCGAAGATGCGGACGGCAACGAGACAGATAAGGCCATCGTGGACACGGGAACGTCAGTTAAAGGGGAAGATTGCCCCAAACACGTTATTTGCTAGCTGCCCCTTGCCAGAAGGCTCCTCTAGCGCGAAGATAAGTGCGGCTCAATGGCCGGGCGTAGGTACTCGACGGAAACTCGGGTCACGCCATAGGGGGCCGTTTGGCTCGGATAGGTAAGCAATCCGGAGAAGGTTCGCTTCAAGTTGGAAGCGAACCTTTTCGCGTGCCCCCATTCGATTAAAAGTTCGTGAGGTGGGGACAGTCCCCACCTCACGAACTTTTGCTAGAGACGCGAAGAAGCCCCGGCCTAAGCCGGGGCTTCTTTGTTGTCAGAAGACAAATAGAAGGTTAGGCCTTGCGGACCTCAAGGGCTTCTGGGCCCTTACGGCCTTCGCCGACCTCAAATTCAACTACTTGACCTTCATCGAGGCTGCGGTAACCCGAGCCATCGATGTTGGAGTAGTGAACGAATACATCTTCACCATCGTCAACGGAAATAAATCCGTATCCTTTTTCAGCATTAAAAAATTTTACAGTGCCACGAGGCATGGTATTTACTCTCTTTGTTTTATTAGTCACCGAACCGTGGTTGGCACGATGAGATGAGTCTACGCTGGAATTAGATGAGAACCGGTCACCAGAAGTATTCCGTTCTTGATTACTGTCTTGCAAATGTTCCCGTCGGGCCTTGCGATTAGGGCCATTTGGGCCTATTGCCGCCTCATGACGGTCCTTGTGCCGGCTCGGAGTTTTGCGTGTATTTTCAGTTTGATGAGTCTTTTGGTGACGATCTTGCGTGCGGTCACCATGCTTGCGTTGTGAACGAGCAGATGGGTCAGGCCGATCTTCTTTTCGGTTTTTCTTTCCATAAGACGGCGATTCATCGGTTGAATCTTTCTTATACGATGAAACTTTTTTGCTGGGGATTTCTTTCCGGTTGGGTTCTGGTATGAACTCGACCAGAGCCACCGCGTCAGGTTCAGTAAAGGGCTCGTCTAAACCAATTTTGCGTTGCATGCGCTTGAGGTCTTTGACTTGTTCAGGTAACAACAACGAAATAACCACGCCGCCTTCGCCGGCCCGAGCGGTACGGCCCGAACGGTGAACATAAGCCTTGTGATCTTCCGGAGGGTCAAAGTGGATAACCGCTGCTACCCCGTCTACGTGAATGCCGCGAGCAGCAACGTCGGTGGCTACCAAAGCGTGAACTCGACCTCTGGAGAATTCGCTGAGAGCACGGGTACGTTGGGCCTGGCTGCGACCACCGTGGATAGCGGCAGTTTTGATCCCTGATTTTTCGAGTTGTTTAGCGAGGCGGTCTGACCCGTGGCGAGTCCGGCAAAAAATAATTGCCGGCCAAGCAGCGTTTAAGGCCTCCACTGTTGCATCTATACGATCGTTGCGGCCAACTTTCCAAAATACGTGATGGGCTGCCGTGATGTCTGGGGTTTCTTCGCCCACTTCGTGGCGTACCGGGTCGGTTAGGTAGTCCCGGGTGAGTTTGGCTACGTCGCCGTCCAAGGTGGCGGAGAACAAAACCGTTTGACGCTCGTCTTGTGTTTGGTCCAGCAGGCGACGCACGGAAGGCATGAACCCCATGTCGGCCATGCGGTCTGCTTCGTCAAGTACTACGTGGTCAACTTCAGAGAGGTTTACCGAGCCTTGTTCTATGAGGTCTTCTAAACGACCAGGGCAAGCCACCAAAATATCGATGCCTTCACGCAAGGCTTTAAGTTGTGGGCCGTAACCGACACCACCGTAAATTACGCCGATACGGGTTTTACCCGAAAAAGAGCGAAGTTCGGTAGAAATTTGTTCAGCTAACTCACGTGTAGGAGCCAAAATCAAGGCACGGGGGTGACGAGGTCGGGCTTTATCTACCTGAGCTACCAGGGGAATACCGAACGCTAAAGTTTTACCAGAACCAGTGGGGGCACGGCCGCAAACATCACGGCGGGCCAAAAGGTCGCTGATGGCGGCGGTTTGGATTTCGAACGGCTCGGTAATACCGCGGCGTTCAAGGGCTTCGCAAATAGTGGCAGGTACGCCAAGATCAGAAAAAGTGGTGGACATAGTGTGTTGCTCCTGGCCCGCGTTCGGCGGACAGTAAGGGTTCGCGTTGCCGCAGAAGATTTTCTGCGGTCAGTTTTCGTTTTGTTGGTTCACTCTGACTGGAAGAACCAACGCCCGTCTGCGAACCCACCGGCAATATTTCTACCGGAGCAGAGACAAGGGTAACCAAGAAGCAACCCGGTTACGCCTTTTGTGGCAGGAGTCACCGTGAACGTTGAAGAAAGCGTTTACCCATTTTGGTCAGAGGGTCCTCAACTAGGCGATGACTGAGCCCAGCGGCCGCTATGGAACCGAAAGTGCTGAAAGCAAGGATTACCCAAAAATTCCCTGTTAATTCAGGCCAATCAAAGACATTGTGAGCCACATAAATAAAGGCCTTATGCCAAAGATAGATGCCGTAAGACACGATGCCGAGATAGTCCATGACCCGACTGTCTAAAAATCTTAGAAACGGAGTAGATCGAGGTCGGGCAAAGACGATGGGCACGATGAGGCAAATCCCGATGAGTCCGTAAATGCTTTGGCGCAATACTTCGAGTTCAAAAGAAGCACGGAACAAGCCTCTGGCCAAAGGTAATTGCGAACACATCGCCCAAAAAAGTAGTGCGGCCAGAGACCACCAAATCCAGGTCCGTTGGGCTATTTGACTCAAACGTGCCCCCACAGCTGGGTTCACGGCTGACCAAGCCGAGAGGACAGCTAAACCCATCCCAGCAGCAAAAAGGTCAAGATAGGACGGTGTCCAGGCCACGGAGATGCTGCCCCACGTGCCGATCCCGAATTTAGAGACTTTGAACATGACAACACGGAAAATAAGACTGCTGAATGCCAGCATCGAACACCAAAGAAGAAGGCGCACTGCTTGTTGATCGAGTGAGTGCTTTTTTCCCAAGCGGCGGCCAACCCAGGCCAAGAAAGGAAGAGCGAGGTAGAAGCCTATTTCTGTTACCAGACTCCATGATTGGGTGATTCCAGAAAAAACTCTGCCGGGATCACGACTGTAGGTATGGACGAGGCCAAAGGTCATGAGGTGTCCGACGGTTCCTCGTACGGGGTCGCTTAACCCCAGCGGCAACACAATCAGTAGAGCAATCCAGTAGCCCGGGTAAATCCGTACAAAGCGGCGAAACCAAAAAGGGGCAGCTGCTGGAGTGTTGCCGTGAGTTAGTTGTGCCATGACGAATGGATAGAAAAGCAAAAGCCCGGAGAGAGCAAAAAAGATTGAAACTCCAATATCTAAGCGGGCAAGGTATGGACCCCAAAAATCGCTGTGAAAAGTAAGGCCGCTTGATTCAGCAGAGTGGTCAACCACAATAAGCAAAGCGGCGATGGCGCGCAGACCGTTGAGGCCTTCAAACCAGCGACGGGGCGACGAAGTTTGAGGTGAAGGTGAAGGAGAGGGGTTGTTCATAAAATGTCGGCCATGATCGTCAAAACAATAGCAGGGAGGCAAGCCGTAGGAAAAGTTTGCTCTTTGGAGTGTTCTCGCGTAGTTTTTCGTCATGACGCTGCTGCCTGATTTACTTGTTGAGAAACTTGAGCGTTGTCTGGGCGAGTACGAAGACAATTGGACCTTGCCTCCGGAGTGTTACACCAGCCAAGAAGTTTTTACGGCAGAGCAAGAAAGAATATTTCACCAAGGGTGGGTAGGTATTGGTCGCGCCGATCGGTGGGCCGACCCCGGACATTTTGCGGCTTTAGAAGTAGGCGGTGTGCCCATTGTGGTGGTGCGAGGCGACGACGGGGAGTTGCGTGCTTTTGCGAACTCTTGTCGCCACCGGGCCGCCAAAATAATGGAAGGTGAGGGCCACTGCTCTCGGATGCGCTGTCGCTTTCATTTCTGGACTTACGCTCAAGATGGCCGTTTGGTGGGAGCGCCCCGCATGCAAAAAACGCCGGGATTCAATAACGCAGATTTTGGTTTGGTGGAGTTCTCGGTGGTGGAGTGGGAGGGGTTTGCTTTGGTGAGCCTCGAAGAAAACCCGCCTCCCTTTGAACGGTGGGTGGGTGAATTTTCGCAGATTCATGAACCATGGCGGGGAGAAGAATTAGTAACGGCCCGGCGCCGTGAGTTTACCGTGGAGTGCAATTGGAAGTCATTTGCTGAAGTATTTAACGAGTACTACCACCTGCCTTATGTGCATCCCACCAGTATCGACGCCACCTACAACGCCCCTGACCCGGCCGAAAAAGTAGCAGGGGCATTTGCCACCCATTTTGGCACCACCGAAGGCACCGGTGCCTTGCTTGATAGTCAGCAAGAAAATGGCCAGAAATTACCGGTTATGGAACAACTGGTTGGCCGGTTGCGGGCCGGAGTGCGTTACTCATGGATTTTCCCCAACCTGGCCGTTGCCTATGGTTCCGATGCTTTATGGATGTACGAAGTGCACCCAGACGGTCCCCATCGTTGTCAGGTGACCATGTGGGTGTGTTTTCCGCAAAGCACGCTGGACCTTGCTGATTTCGCTGAAAAGGCGGCTATCTACTTTGAACGGTTTGATGCGGCTTTAGACGAAGACATTCCCATGCTGGAACAACAATTTCTGGGGCAAAACTCGCCTTTTGCGCAACAAGGCCGCCATTCTGACCTAGAGCCAAACGTGGCTTGCTTTGCTGATTGGTATGTGAACCGTTTGTTAATGCGGTAGCGGAGGAATAAATGTTTATTAGACAGATTGAAAGCGGCGACGTTGAGGCGGTGCTTGCTCTTTGGGCTGAAGCCGGCATGACCGGTGATGCCCAGTTAGGAGACTCGCGTCAAGAAATCACTGAGAAAATGACTCGCGACTCTGACCTATTTTTGGTAGGAGAAGCCAATAAGCGCATAGTGGCCACGGTGATGGGCACTTACGACGGCCATCGAGGGCGGATAAAACGTTTGGCGGTAAAGAGCGATTGCCGGCGCAGCGGGCTCGGTCATCAGATAGTGAGCGAACTTGAAAGTCGATTCGCTGAGCGAGGTATTTCTCGTGTTCGCCTAGAGGTATGGGCTGAAAATAAAAGCGCACAAACATTTTGGGAAAATCTTGGCTACCAATTGCAGTCTGATATTCGTTACTATTTGCGCAACTTTGACCAAAGCGTAGACCCCTGCTGACCAACCCGGGAGGATGGCCAGCAGGGGTCTCAAGCTAAGTAATTTGTTAACTGACAGTCAATGAAGCGATCATGCCAGCATCCACGTGACCCTCTAAAGCGCAAACAATCTGGTAAACGCCCGGAGTATCAAAGGTGAAGTTTTCGGTGACCCTAACCCCTGGGTCTTGCTTCTCTATTTCCCAGAGAACGTGCTCCTCGGTGAAGTCATCACCGCTTGAAAGGTCCATACCTAAGTTGATGACGGCCCATTCATGCTGTACCGAACCATTATTTTGAAAAGTAATGGAGATCTCTTCGCCGGCGGGGACAGTCCAAGACATATCTGAAAATTCAAATTTAGCCCCCAAACGACTGTTGGGTTTTTGCCGACTTAGCGAATAGTCAACAGAGATTAAATGGCTTGTCGATTAAACGGCTTGTCGGGCAGCTGAATACGGCAACCAAGTTCCAGCTTCAAAATCGTAAAGTTTGCAGGTTCTGGTAGCGGCTAAATAGTCTTTAATGCGGAATTTGCGGTCAATGGCCCGATCAGGGAAGGCCTCCATGATGGCATCGGTAGCCATGGGCAGTCGATAACAGGGGATACGCATATCAACATGGTGGGGGGTGTGCAGGAAAATCCAGTGGAAAATGAGATTCATGTACCACGGGATGCGTAATACGGTGGTGCCATCAAGTTGGCCAGATACTTTGTTCCATTTTTGTCGTGGCCACCAGCGAATTTCTGGTGAAATGTGGTGCACATAGACGGTCCCACCGATGAGGAAGGTGAAAATCAAGAAGGGTATGACCAGTAATTTGGTGATCATCCAAAGAGCGCCCCACAGGTTGGCCGAAGCCAAACCACCGAGAAAAGCCGCCCCGGTGGCGCCGCCTAACATAGCGAGGTAAAGCAAGGCGCGGTCTTTGCGAATAGCGGTCACCCATTTGGCCGGCGGTTTTTTGAGGCGGATCATTTTGGTCCACCAGACTTGCCGCAGGTAGTAGGGCATTGCTCCAAAGGGCGACCATTCTAGACGGTGGCGAAGTCGCCCGAAGAGCCCCATGGCTTGGTACTCCTCTACGGTCACGGGATGCCACACGAAGTCCATGCCCTGGCGCACGGTGTGTCCGTGGTGAATCCGGTTATGGCCCAGCACCCAAGCTTCATGAATATGAAATGAAGGGATAAGCAACACGCGGCCTAAGAGTTTGTTCAGTTTGTTGTTGTCGGTAAGCGCTCCATGAGCGGCATCATGACCCAACACGAAAAGGCCAGCCACCATAAAACCAGCGACCACCATGAGCGGCAAAGTCGCCCACCATCCCGGGCTAAAAATTATGCCGAGCAAGGTGGCGGTGTAAGCCAAGACGTCACGAGTTACTAAAAACATTCCTCGACCAGTGGAGCGCTGACGGCAAGCGGCGGGCATGACGTCGATAACGTCTTTTAGCGTAAGCTTGGGAGTTTCGAGTGTTTGGGTCATGGTCCTCTGGGGGTTGAAGGTTCAAGTCCGGTTATTTGGTAATCCTATACAAATTGTGATCGATGAGAGCCATCTGTAGGCGTTCTTTGGTCACCTCATTGATAACGCACTTCGGGGCGGTTGATAACCGAGAGAACGGGTTGAGACAAAGGTGGACTTTGGAGTCATCGGTGATTCGCCGGCATTTATGGTGTGAGGCCGCCACGAAATGGGCACTGGCACCATGGGCAATATCATTGATCCCACGAGGTGCGACGGTTTTCCTTGCGTTGACTTTGTTCTTTTTTGGCTTTGAGGCGCCGCTCGGTGGCCCCTCGACCGGGGCGGGTAGGGCGGCGGCGTTTCTGGGTGACCAACGCTTCTTGCAGGCGAATTTGCAAAAGGTCAAGGGCCCTCTCACGGTTACGTACTTGTGATCGGTGTTTGTCTACGGTTACTTTTATTTCGGTGCCCAGGTGAGTTATAAGCCGAGAACGCACCTCGTCGTCAATGCCGCGGGCAGTAGAGAGGTCCAAGGTGGCTTCTGCCCGGGTGTGGGCTCGGTTGGCATGTTGGCCGCCGGGGCCACCAGTTGGCCCGAAGCGCCAAGAAATTTCGCTGCCCGGTATGCGACACCCGGGCCCGGCAGAAAGAAGTCGATCGTGGCTGGCCATGCTCCACGGTAGGCCACACGGGTAGGGTTCGGGGATGACCAAACTTCGTTTACCCCTCAGCATGTGGGTGGGGGCTGGGTATCGCCGGCTGGTTTCTGGTTTGGAGCGCCGAGCAATTGTTGGCCCAGAGAGTCGTGAGGGTAAGCGTTTCGGCCAGTTTGGTGTGGGTTCGGCTATTGGTTGGCCTATGGGTGCGGGCTTTGGCGAAGAGTGGATTTGGATTGGTAAAGAAACCATGGTCGGGGCGCATGTGACCTTGTCGGCCGGCATGGGGCCGGGCCAAGAAATGTTGTCTAACCCGGTGGTGCGCATTGGGGATCGTTGCTTGATCGGCCGGGGGTCGTCAATTATTGGTCATTGGTCCATCGACATTGGCGATGATGTTTTTACCGGTATGAATGTTTATGTCACCGACCAAAACCACGGTTACGAGAATCTTGAAGAACCCATTGGTACCCAACAACCCAGTGAGAAGTCGGTCACCATTGGTGCCGGAAGTTGGATTGGCTCCGGCGCAGTAATTTTGCCGGGAGCGCAGATCGGTTGCCATGTAGTGGTGGGGGCAAACTCGGTGGTGGGCGGGGTGATCCCCGATAATTCGGTGGTGGTGGGAGCGCCCGGCCGGGTGGTACGCCGCCACGATGGGGTGGCTTGGCGGCGAGAACATCGGTTTACCGGTGAGGTAACTGCTGAAAAAAGAGCGGTTCATCAAGATGACGGCTGAATATCTCCACCCTTACCCACCGGCAGAACTTGAGGACGTTTACCCATTTGTGGAGTATCGGTCAGCACGGTTTTCTGAAAAAGAAATGCTAACCCGGGCCCAAGAGTTTTATACCCAGGCCAACCAACGCCGTAGCGTGCGTATGTTTAGCGATGCTCCGGTGCCTCGGGAACTTATCGAATTAGCGGTTAAGGCGGCGTCGACGGCACCATCGGGGGCACACAAACAGCCGTGGACCTTTGTAGCCACCCAAGACCCAACGGTTAAGGCGGCTATTCGAGCGGCCGCCGAAGAAGAAGAGCGGGTCAATTATTTAGATAACCGCATGAACGAAGAGTGGCAAGAAGCCTTAGGGCCATTGGGTACCGATCATCACAAAGAGTTTTTAGAAATTGCTCCGTGGGTGGTGGTGCTTTTTGAACAGCGCTACGAGCTACGACCCGACGGGTCAAAAGGCAAAAATTATTATGTAAAAGAAAGTACCGGGATTGCTGCGGGAATGTTTGTGACGGCTTTGCATCACATGGGGCTGGCCACCTTGACGCATACTCCTTCGCCGATGGCATTTTTGCGCCAGGTCTTGGGTCGACCAGAAAATGAACGACCCTTCGTGTTGTTTCCGGTGGGCTACCCCTTAGCGGGGGTCAAGGTGCCAGACATTGAGCGAAAAAGTTTGGACGAAGTTTTTGTGGAGGTCACCGCCGAGGACGGTTAGCCTCAACGCACTGGCGGCTGGCTGAGGAGCTACCGCTGGACATGGTTATTCCCAACCATGCAGATGCCCCCGCCCCTTGGGTGGGGGTTTTCTGCTTCCTGCCCGACCAGGCCCGGCTCGGGGGAGTGAGCAAAGGTAGGGTAAGAAAATGGAGATGTCCACGGAGCTAAGCATGCCAAGGCGGGCAGTTGTTTCTGCCTTGCTGGTCATGTTGGGTGGGCTGAGTTTTATGGTGGTTGTTTTTTTCGGGTCGTCCCCAGGGGAACCTAATTTGTTTCTGGGTGCCGTTTCCTTTGGGGTGCCTTTTGTAGCGGTGGGGGTCTCTGCGTTGATCGGTTTTAAACAAAATAAACCCATGTACGCGGCGGTGCCTGCTTTAATTATGTGGCCCATGACGATGGTGACGTTTTTTGGTTTGCCGCTTTTGATTCCTGCAGTCATTTTGTTTGCTGCTGCCATAACCAAACCTATGGATCGCCGCACTGCGTGGGGTTCCGTTTTGGGGTCGCTGATGGTGTTGGTATCTTTTTTCTATTCGATCTTGCACGAAGACCCAGCGACCTGGAGCGATGGAAAGTACAGCCATGGCTCAAGCAATATCCGTTCGCTTACTGAGGCGCTGATCATCTTTTTCTGTGCGCTGGTCTTGATTGGGGCGGCTTGGTTCGACCCAGCGAGGTCAGAAAGTAACCGTTAAGGGTTTAGTGCTTTGCCCGGCTACCTGCAGGGGTTGCTGGTTTCAAGGATTTCTTGTGTGGTGACCGGGGCGGTTGCCTACCCGTTGCGGGGAGGCGAGAGATCGTAGAGACGGAACCACTCCTTGGGGCACTCATCGTGGGGGCGGGAGACGGCATCAGGGAAGAGAGCATCTCGGGCGCCACCAATGTCAAACCAGTCGCCATCGTGGATGATGTACTCTTCGCCGTTTGCTCCGGTGAACTCAACGCTTCGAGAGGCAGCATCATGCCGGGCGTAGCCGGCAGGCCAGAAAAGAGTGACACCGTCCGGCGCCCCGAGACCGGACCACCAGATGCAGCGCTCCGAGATGGAGATAACTCCGTCCCAGAGGCCGACGGCCGGCGACGAAGAGTCTGGGCTGAGATCAAAGGGCCACTCTAGGAGCACGGTTCGATCAAGAGATTCGGGGTCCGGTAGGTCAATGTTGGGGAGGGGACTGTCGGTCGCCGGACTGGGCGTTAATGGCTCTGAAGGCTCAGCCTGCTCAACTCCGAATCCTGCTTCTGTAGGCTCTTGGTCAGGTGGTACCGGGCCGTTTGCCTCGGGAATTGGTTGCTCATCTGCTGGACTAGTTGGCGAATGTTGGGTGGCCGAATCCGACTCGTCGGCCTGCGATGCCTTTGACTCAATCACTGGTTCTCTGTCGGGCGTGGTATTGGTAGATGAGCAGGCGGTCACCATTATGAGAAGCAAGGCAACTACAACGCCAGTGCGGTAAATGCCTCGGCCAAGCGGTGGGGCGCCCTGCCGTACGGCGAAGAAAAACCAGTTGTTGGGCATGCTAGGTAGCTACCGTGACCCCGAGCCCATATTCGGCATTTTGGATCTTACTGAAGACGAAGTTCCCATTTGAATTGCGCCGGCCGTGGGTGATGCCCCACGCAATTGACCCCGCATACACCGGTCCACCACTGTCTCCCCAGTGCCGGAGATGTTTATGGCATCAACCATGTGCCTTGCCGTGACCCAGTTTCCTCCCCAAAAGAAGGTGGCCACCGTGTTGATCGCCGACACGGTGCCGCAGTCCTCGTTGGCGCTGGCCCGCCCATAGCGACAGACCGCAGTGTTGGTCGACATCGCCGTATTGGCGACGCGGCCGGTCACCGTTCTTCTCGTAGTATTCGAAATGTAGAACTGTGCATAGCTATAGTGCGATGAGGTGTGAAATTCTATATCTCCCCAGAAGCCAATGTGTTCTGATGCAAATGCGGCTGAGAAACTTGACCCACTCCCCGCGTCAGCAAGTTGATTGAGTCCTTCGCAGTGGGCTGCGGTCAGCGGGCCGTAACCTGCCGCCCCGTAGGCGATAAACGCCGACGTGCATTCGTCGACTCCGTCGTCTCGGAACCAGGCACCGCCGTAGGCATGCATCAACTCAACTGAAGGCTCACGCCACAGATCAATGATCTCAATATTGATGTCAAGGAGGCCGAGCGCAGTTTGGATTTTTTGGTTTACGAATACCTCGCGTTCTTGGGTCGCTCCTGCCTGATCTGTCCCGTCGGAAACTTCGAGGATGATCTTCTGGGTCCTGAGATCGAAGTATGAGTAAACATTGTTGTGCCCGAACTCAACAACGGCGTCATGGGCAGCATCTTGGAGGCCTATCAGTTCGTTGAGCGAGAAGCGCTGGCTGCCTTTGATACTCAATCCGGGCACCCCCGCCACTGCGGCTTCATGGATGAAACCAGTCGGTGCCTCTCCCTTAAAGTACCAGATCATCGTCTGCGGGTCGTCAATCGGAAACTCGCTGCCGGCGAACGTCTCCGGCAGGTGTCCGGAGTCATCGAGTTCGGTAAGTAATTGCCCGGCCTTTTGCTGATAGACGAGCATGGCGAGGGTCTCCTCGTACGGGGCATCGTTCTCGGACGCTACTTGGCGAGCCATGCCCTCGAGCGCCTCGGTTGGCCCTTGCACAACGGTATGGTCCACCGATATATCGTCTGCCACCAACTCCTCAACCATGTCGTGCCCATCTGTTGCCCCTGCCGGAGCATCCAGCCAGAGCGTCAGCAATGGCACCAAGGTGAGCGTCAGTATCCATCGTCGTTTGGCTAGGAACGTACGGCAACTATTCCGTCGCAGAAAAAAGGCAACCATAGCATCGGCATTTGCTCGCATGAAGTGAGTGTATTCTTAGCGGTGGTTTCCGTCAAGTGTGAATAATTGTGGCAACTTTATGATTAATTACGAGTTTTCAACGTCGACATTCCAGTAGAGAAAAGACACTACGAGAAAGCCCAGATTGTCTATCGGCTACCCGCAGGGGTTGCTGGTTGCAAGGATTTCTTGTGCGGTGACCACGGGGATGCGTTTTTCGGCAAAAAGTTGGAGCACCGCATCGAGGTAGTCTCGGTCGGTGCGGTAGTCGTCGCTGGGTTCATTGCGGGGCGTTGCGGCGTATTCGCGAGCATGAAAGACCACGCCAAGATTTACCGCTGCCTGAGCATGGTCGCCGGCGGTTACTTGAATAATTTCACGAGTTAAAGCAGCGAGGTTGTTGTCGGCTTGGAGACCAGTAAAGGCCCCCACATTAAGTTGGGCATGGCCAAGTTCGGCCACTGAATACTGGGTTACTTGACCGGCGTAGGCATTGCCGTAATCAGTTGCGCAACGAGGCTGAGTAATGAAACGGTGGTCGGGGTGCCCGTCAGAATTGTCAGCCATGATGCCAGTGGCCAAGTCGACCCCGGGCTGCCATTCGGCGGCCCGATAAAGGCCATCGGTGTTGGGTCCTTGGGCGGCAATGCCTATCAACGGAAGCCCCAGGTCAGTAGCGAGGTCTTGTACCTGAGCAAAAGCATCAGCCACCGACCCTCGTGGCTCAGCGCCACGGCACTGGTTTTTGATGTCGCGGTAACCGTCTGGGGAAGCATGCCCGCAGGTGTGGTGGTGAAAACCCAGTTGATGTCCGTTGTTTACCCAGTCCTGCAAAGCAGTTTGTCGCACCGGGTCGGCGGCTACCAGGTCGGCCCAGTCGGACGACATTAACAAAGTGAGTTTGTGACCAAAGGTGTCGGCAGTGGCGATGAGGTCGGTTAGGCGTTCCCAGTTTTGGGCCGTGGCGTGAGCAACCTCGGGGCCAGTGGGGTCCAGATGAATGGCCACCATGGCCTGAGTATTTATGGGTAGGGGAGGTGCCGTGTGCAAGCCGAGCCTGATAGTGGTGGTGGTTTGGTGAGATGAAGCAGTGCTGGTGGTCGGGGTAATAGTGCTGCTGCTGGTAACTGCGGTCGAGACCGCAGGATCGTTGTCTCCTGAGCCTGCGCAGGCAGCAAGAACTAAACAAAGAGCAAGAAAGGCTCCCGGTATTTTCAATTGAAACCGCATGCTCCGAGCGTAGACGGAGCGACGGGGTTATGCCAGAGTGCAGGACATATCGGAGCCACAGCACATGGGTGACTTTATTTTGCCGTGGTCGTTAGGGCATTTAGAAACTTGAACCGTGGAGCCATCGTCTTTGGTCAACACGTCATTAACCAAAGGGGCATCGCAGGCCCCGCAACTTGCGTTGACGGTCATTCCACAAGATGAACATGAGTAAGTAGGCATAGCAGTTTCCTCCGCTAATTGTTTGGAAGCAAATAATGGCACAGCGCAGCGGTTGGGTGGGGCATGTGTTGCTTTATACGTAGATATATGATACTAATATACGTATGCCAAATCGAACCATATACCTTCCCGAAGAACTCGATGCCCTTAGTAGGAAACTAGAAATGAATCTTTCGCAGATCGCACAAAAAGCTATTGAAGATTTCGCAACTACTCATGAAGAAGAAACGTGGGTTGCCCGTCAAGAAATTGCTGAAGCAAAAATACGAGCACTTGAGTTGGTGTGGCCCACAAACCATTTGGCCAAGCAACGAAAAGAGGCCGGTGAGCGGTGAGTATTGTTGTTGATGCCAACGTCGCTATAGCGGTACTTAATTGGGACGACCCATTTCATGAAGCAGCGCTAAGTAGATGTGTGAGAGAAGAGAAAATACAGATATTGAACGTTACGTGGGCCGAGGTTTTGGTTCTTCCTGTTCGGTTAGGAAAAGAGGAACAGACTCGTGCTGCGTTAACTGAGTTGGGGTTTTGTGTCGAACCAACAAGTAACGAAATAGCCGAGTTGGCGTGCCGGTTGAGGGCCTTTCATGGGAATAAGAATTTCCCCATGCTTGATGCGCTGGTGGTGGCTTTCGGGATGCAAACGAAGTGTCCCGTTGTTACTTGCGACGCAAAATGGCCACAAATTGCGGAGAGCAAGAGAGAGGTCTTAACAGCCCACGGTTGAGGCGCCGAAAGTTTATCTAGTAAGTGGCCCGGTGGGGGTTATTGAGAATGCGGGAATGTGGTAGCGGCCATGGATCGCCAATACTGGTGGGCGGCCGGTGGGTGCCCGTTGTTGGTAGTTCAGCCCGAACAACCAGTGGCTGATGCACTGATGGTTTGGCTCAAAACGGTTTCGGGCATTCATGCACCGGGTTTGATGGTTTGAAGGGTTTTTGTTCAGCGACCACAGAAGTTCTCGGTTGGGCAAAAAGTCTAGGCCCGCATCAAGATAGGCTCCCCTAATGTTCAAGAGGATTATTGCGAATTTTAACCCAAATAAGTTGTCGTGGAAAACGGTGGCAGAACGGTTCGCTGGTTCGCCCAGAGACTGGATACCTCAAACCCCTGCCTTGCGTGCTCCTCGGATTAGCCGATCGTGGATGGGCCCGTTATTGATAACTCTGTCGGCGTTGGTCGGTTGGCTAGCTTTCGTGGGCGCCGAGGGAGAAGACGGCAGCGTAACTTTTGGACTGTTCATTGGTTCGGTTTCGATAGTTTTGATGGCTTGGAGTTTCGTGCTCTCTCTGCGGCCTCGTATTTTGGAACCGGTGTTCGGCGGCCTAGACAAGATGTACAAGTCGCATCGGTGGTCCGGCACCTTGGCCGTGGTGGCCATGTATCTGCACACCAGCGTGGAAGCAGAAATCGAAGGTGGGATTGAAGGGGCTTCTGAGTCGCTAGCTGATGCTGCTGAAGATTTAGCGGGGACCGGGCAAACTTTTCTTTATATTTTGGTGGGGCTCAGCCTTATTCGCTGGATTCCTTATCGCTACTGGCGTTTGACTCATAAATTTTTGGGGATTCCGTTTCTTTTTGCTAGTTTTCATTTCTTTACTTCAGAAAAACCGTACGCCAATGACTCTGGTTGGGGCTGGTATTTCGGCGCCATCATGGTGCTTGGGGCGCTGGCATATTTTGGTCGGGTAGTGGGCTACGACATGATGATTCAAGGCAAGCACTACCAGGTGGCTGAAGTAACCCGTTATGGAAAAATCACCGAACTTGGCCTGGCTCCTGTGGGAGGGAAACTAAAACATCATCCGGCCCAATTCGCCACCATTAAGTTGCAAATCAAGGGCATGAGCGAGCCGCACACCTTCACTATCGCATCGGCCCCCCACGAACCTAATCTGCGGTTCTTTATTCGAGACTTAGGCGATTGGACAGGTCGTTTACAGGAAATGGATTTGCTGGGCGCAGATGTATATGTAGAGGGCCCGTTCGGCGAGTTTGCCCCTATGCCCAAGAAGCCTGCACCTACTTATTGGATTGCGGGCGGCGTAGGGATTACTCCTTTTTTAAGCATGACCGAAACTTTGTCGCCGGTGGAGTTAGATGATCGACCGGTTCTTATGTATTGCGTTCGTTCACGAGAAGATGCCATGGCCTTTGCGGCCCTTGAGCGGGCTGCTGCTGATGGGCGAATTCGTTTGGAATGGTTTGAAAGTTCAGCGGGTCGTCGGTTTAATTCAACTACCTTTGCTGAACTGGTGGCCGGTAAAAATCTGCAGGGGGCCCACCTTGCGGCGTGTGGACCAAGCGGGCTTATCCAAACAGTTAAAAACGTTGCTGCTGAGTGGGGAGTTAGCTACGTGGAAACCGAATCGTTTGATTTCCGCGGGGGCTTTGGCCCTGACCTCTCGCTAACCGTTGAAGAACTAATTGGCCGCTCGGGAGAAAAATAAATCGTTCCGTTTAGTCAGCAAAGCGTGGGGTGTAGCGGTTTTTCTGGGATGACCTTTGCCGGTTGGGACGTACCAAGAAGAATTTCGGTGGCCGTTCACCTAAACGGGGTATTAGAAAGTGACCCTTCTCGTGGTGTCAGGCGAGCCGAAGAACGTCGTGAATTGTTTATGGGAAAGGTGGCAGAACTTTTCTTTAACGAACAGGGTGGGGCTAGATTGCTGCGGTCTAAGTGACCGGTGTCAGCACCACCAGAGGGATTTCTCGGTCGGTTTTTTCTTGGTATCCGGCGTAGTTGCTGAACTTTTCAGTAATCAGTGGCCAAATGCGTGCTCGTTCTTCTGCGTTGGCCACCCGAGCGTTCATGGGTTGATCTTTGGTTTCTTGGGTAGTGACGGTGACCTGCGGGGTGGCGCACAGGTTGTGGTACCAGGCGGGGTGGATGTCGTCACCGCCTCGAGAAGCCACCAAAACCGTGGTGTCGCCTTCTTGAAAGGGCGAAGTCAGCATGACCGTTCGAGGCTGGCCAGAGAGGCGCCCGATGGTGGTTAGCTTCAGTACGGGCATGCCGGCCATGACCCAGCCTTTGCGTCCGCCGGAGAGTTTCAAGTAACTCCGGTGCACGGTATTCATAGTTTTTAAAACAAGGTTGCTGGGCACGGGTTAAGCCAATCTAGTGTGGTTTACGGTCAGGTTTAAAACATCGGGACGCGAGTAGTGGCCGGCGGGGTCAAAGTTTTGACGGGCTTTGCGTACCGCAGTCACCTCCAGATCGGCGTAAACAATTTGTTCGCCGC
>JAPKBH010000025.1 GCA_028823445.1 Acidimicrobiales bacterium
GTCCCCGGTTTGCCGTCCAAGGATACTCGATTTACTTGGCCTGCCAAAATGTCTACCCACACCACTTCGGCTGACTTGGGGTCCCAAACTGGGCCTTCCCCGAGTTTGGCTCCAGCCTCTAGTAGGAGCTCAGCAAGCATTGCTACCCTTTTGGGTGAGTGGCTGCCCTGTATAAAGCAACGACTTCATCGGTTGGCCCGTCGGCGCGGAGTTCGCCCTTTTCAATCCACAAGGCACGATCACAGGACCGAGCTATTTCTGCAGTGTCGTGGCTAACCAGTATCACCGCACCTGCTTGGGAACGAATTTTGTTAATTCGCTCGGCGCTTTTCTCCTTGAAGTGCGCATCACCTACGGCGAGGGCTTCATCAATGAGTAGAATTTCTGGTTGGTGTGCAGTAGCGATAGCAAAAGATAAGCGTGCTCTCATCCCAGAGGAATAGGTTCGCATAGGGAGATCAATAAAATCTTCAAGTTCGGCGAAAGCACAGATCTCATCTAACTTTTCATCAATCTCGCGTTTAGACATGCCCATGGCCAGGCCGCCAATGATGATGTTGCGTCGCCCAGAAAGGCCAGGCCGTAAAGCAGCGCTTACCGCCAACAAGGTAGGGCGAGAGCGAACTTTTATTTTCCCAGACTCAGTGGGCAACAAGCCAGTGAGAGCCATCAGTAAGGTGGACTTGCCAGACCCGTTTGACCCAATGATGCCCAAGCTCTCGCCTTCGTCGAGTCGAAAAGAGACTCCTTTAACCGCGTGAATTGAGCGAAACTTGCGGTGTGTACGGCCTTTGGAAAACATCTGTTTGATGCCTGGTTTGCTGTCTTCGTAGACCCGGTAGATGACGTTTACCTCATCGGCGATCACTGCAGGACGGGCACTCATGCGCCGTACCGGTGTTCGCGAGCCCGGAAGAAGAGAAGACCGGCTATGGGAAGAAGAAGTGCCCATAAAACCAAACCCACTACACAAGCAACGGGGAGAGGGAGCCCCATAAGGGCCCACCGAGCAGCAGTGATGATGTCGTACATGGGGTTGAGAGCAAATAAGTTTTGCATGGTGGTGTTAGTGATGAAAACCTCGACGCTGAAGATGACCCCCGACATGTAAAATAACAAGCGAAAAAGGTGAGGAAGAATTTGTTGAATATCGGTAACGGCAAAGCCGATACGAGCAATGATGAAGGAAGCTCCGACCCCGAATAAGGCTTGGCCTAACAAAATTACCGGGAGCAAAAACCACCGGAGGGTAGGCCGCTCGCCAGTTATAAGCACGAAGCTTAAAAGCACCACCAAACTAGGGATAAAGGCAATAGTTTGGCCAGTTACCGCCGATACCGGCAGCAAAGACCGGGGGAACTGAATAGAGCGGATAAGTGATTCGTTGCGTCTAATAGATGCCGCCGCTTCTTGAATGGCTCGTTGAGAGAGCTGGAAAATAAGAATTCCAACGACCAGAAACCCAAGAAAGTTCTCTACACCGCGACTTGTTTTAAGTACTACGCCAAAAATGATGTAGTAAACGCCAATAAGCATGAGGGGGTTCAGTAGATGCCAGAGTTGACCTAAAAAAGTGTCCATGTTTTGGGCACGAATATCATTGGCAGGGACCACAATGGCAAACTCTCGACGATCCCACATCTCTTTTAAATAAGGACCCAGCGGGGTTTTGGTGCCGAGCTCAATGAGATCGGCGTCAGCGGGGTTGTCGGCCATTAAGCCACCCTACCGCGAGGTGCTTCCGGCATGGTTTATTTTGATGGTCACTTGGCGAGTCGGGTGAGGAAACCCCAGCCCCAAGACAAGTGCATGCTGGCAAAAGTTTTCATGACGGCGATGCGGTTGCTCAAGTTGAGAGGGGTTTTGATGCTCTGTGTAGCCATTATCAAGGTAGTCAAGTAGGTGGTGGGCAGGACGAGACCCCAAAGGTTCCCTAGCGCTAAAGCAAGGGCTGACCCCAAGAGTCCTAAAACCAGCCCGGGGGCCGCCAACTGGCGCAGACGAAGTGACCGAGGGTTTTGCAAAATAACTCGTCGTTTCCATGCCCCATACTGAAAATATTGCGAAGCTAATTTTTTCAAAGTATCCCGTGGCCAGTAGTCAACTTTAAGTTTCGGATCAAACCAGACGAGATACCCGGCCTGACGGAGTCGCCAATTCAATTCGTAGTCCTGGTTGCGTATCAACGACTCGTCATAACCTCCGACGGAGTCAAGGGCCGCTCGGGTAAAGGTGCCTAGGTATACCGTGTCGGTTGGGCCCTCCGTCCCGTGCCCGCGAAAGTTCGCCGGACCGGCACCAAAGGGCGAGCGCATGGCTAAAGCAATGATGCGTTGCGTGCCCTCGTCGCCCATCGGATGCTGTATACCGCCGACATTGCCCGCACCCGTACGCAACAAAGTAGAAACGGCTTGTTGCAGATATCCCGCAGGTAAAACCGACTGAGCATCAACCCGGGCCACGATATCTCCGCGGCTACCGGCGATAGCGAGGTTGAGGGCAGTCGGGGTGCGACCCGTTGGATTGTCGACCACTTGCAAACGGTTTTCTTGCGCCGCCCAGCGTGCAAGCACTTCTTTGGTGTTGTCACTGCTTGGACCAACAGCCACCGTGACATCAAGGTGGCCTAAATAGTCTTGAGCAAATATTGCCTTAAGGCAGGCATCTAGAACCGAACTTGCATTTAAGGCCGGAATCACCACCGAAAGCGAAGGGAGGGGAGCGGGGTCGGTCATCGAGCCGAACGACGCAAAACCACCAGCACCGTCTTCAAACCAATTTGTAAATCAAGAATCGCTGACCAGTTCACGATGTATTGCAGGTCGTGACCCAATTTGTATGACGGGTCCGTTTGGTAGTGGCCCCGCACTTGTGCCAAACCGGTGAGGCCAGGTGGCACATCGTGGCGTCGTTCGTAGCCAAGTATTGCTGTTTCGAACTGTTGAACAAACTCTGGGCGTTCGGGGCGAGGGCCAACGAGCGACATTTCACCTTTAAGCACATTCCACAGTTGCGGCAACTCATCTAAACGAGTTCGGCGCAGCCAAGACATGCCGGCTAACACTCTTGGGTCAGCCTTAGTGGCTAGTTGAGCGCCGGTTGTTGACTCCACATTGTGGGCCATGGTGCGAAACTTCCACATGGCAAAAGACTTTCCTAAGTAACCCACCCGTTGCTGGCGATAGAAAATGCCCGCCCCGCCGCGTAGCCGCACATAGGTCGCCACGGAAAGGAAAACAGAAATGATCAGTGGTGTCGCAAGGGCGAGGTAAAGCAAATCTAAGAGGCGCTTCAGACGTAGTTCGCACAAGGGTAAGGCATGGGCTCTCAACCCAACAAAAGGCATACCTGCTATTTGGCGACTGCGTTGCAAACCCAACAAAGTGTCCGCCGGAGTGATGCGTTTAAACACACCAATCCGTCTCTGCCCTAATTGGCCTAAAGGCTGGGGATAAATCTCATCTAGGGTTTCGCCACTCAACAGCAACACATCGGTGGCGTCAACTAAGTCAATTTCTTCAATCAAGTCACCGCCTGGTGCAACTTGACCCACTACCTCAATGTCGCCGCCAGATTCTTCTAAGTGGGAAGCGGCCAGCCGCCGGTCGGTGGCTTGCCCAACTAAGAGAACCCGTGGATGCCCAAAGCGTCGCGAGCGCACCGAGCGAGAAAGCCAACGGTTAAAAGTAATGAGCAACGAAGAGCCAACGAGGAATGCCAGCAGGTTGCCGCGAGGCATAAAATATCGCCCGGTGGTAAAAGCAATAAAGGCAGAAAGAAGCACCGCCATTAGCGATAAAGCTGAGACCTTCGGCAGCCAAGCTGGCCGACCTAAGCGCTGTTCGTATTCGTATAAACCACCGAAATAGTAGACCCCAAGATGAATAACGGTGGCAGCAGCGAACCCGACGAGGTAATAGCCCGTTGAATAAGTAGGCCAGGTTGCGCCAAAGCGCAAGGTAATGATGAGAGCCATGAGGGCGTAGAGCCCGATGGCATCAAGTATCAACAAGTATCTGAAACCCAAAGAGCGCAACCAAGGCAATGGCCAAGGTTCCGTGTCAGGTGCGGCCGGCAACGCCGGTGAAGTTTGTGGAGGCATAGTAAGTAAAGTTTGCTCCCCCTAGGGTAACGCCCGGCTGCTAAAGCCAGAGTTCATGGTTGTTGTGCCTAGAATCTGACCAATGAAGATCTACACCCGCAAAGGCGATGACGGCACCACTGGTTTGCTTTATGGCGGCCGGGTAGCCAAAGACAGCCCTCAACCGGTGGCCTACGGCGATGTTGATGAAACCCAAGCCGCGCTGGGCTTGGCGCGGGCGGCTGCTGGCTCAGAATTAGCCGAAGTGTTGTTAAAACTTGAAGGCGACTTATGGCTAGTTATGGCCGAGTTGGCGTGCCTTCCCGAGAAGCTAGGCAACCTTACAGAAACCGGTACTCGCCCTACCGCAAAAGATGTGACGCGGTTGGAGGGCTTGATAGATCAAGCCACCGCCCGTTTTGACCCACCAACCGAGTTTGTGGTGCCCGGGGAAAACGAAATTTCGGCTCGACTAGATTTTGCTCGCACGGTCACCCGCCGAGCCGAACGTTCTGCTTTGGCGGTTGCTGCGAAAGATTCTTTTGTGGTGCCTTACCTCAACCGTTTGTCTGACCTGTTGTGGGCCTTGGCCCGGGCGGAAGAAGGCACCTCGATAACTGCTCAATCGCTCAACAAAGAAGATTCCTAGGAGAAACCATGACCGTTTCATTTTCTGTAGCCCGCAAGGCCACCGTAGCCACCCCGTTGGTGGCTTTTGGCTTAACCACCGAAACGCTGGCTACCTTGCCGGCTGGCCTTGTCGGTCGAGAAACGGCATTACATTCCTTGGGTTTTGAAGCCAAGGTTGGCCAGGTGCAGGTCATGGCTAATGACAAGAAGTTAGTAGCCGCCGTGGGTTTGGGTTCGGCCGATGACCTCACCACCGACACCTTGCGGTCTTCGGCGGCTGCTTTGGCGCGGGCCGCCACTAAGCACAAAACGGTGGCCTGCGATTTAGCAAACGTCTCAGGGTTGCCCCTGGCGGCCGCCACCCGAGCAGTGGTAGAAGGCATGGGTTTGGCTGCTTACCGCTTTGGTTATAAATCGAAAAAGTCCGACGCTGTTTTGGCCAAAGTAGTGCTCACTGGTTCGGCTTCTGCGGCGGCAAAATCTGCCGTTACTGATGCTCAAGCGGTGATGGGTGCCGTGAGTTTGGCTCGAGATTTAGTCAACGAACCCGGAGGCAGCCTGACCGCCCCCAAGTTTGCTAACAAGGTGCGGCGCATGGCTAAAGAAACCGGTCTCACGGTAAAGGTCATGGACGAAGCGGCCATCAAGCGGGCCCGCTTGGGCGGTCTCTTGGGCGTCAACCGGGGGTCCACCAACCCCCCTCGTTTTGTAGAACTTACCTACACCCCGAAAGGTCGGGCTACCGGCACCTTGGCTTTGGTAGGTAAAGGCATCACCTTCGACACTGGTGGCCTTTCTATTAAATCCGGTCAAGCCATGATGGATATGAAAATGGACATGGGTGGGGCGGCCGCTGTGGTGGGTGCGATGTCGGCCCTGCCGGCGTTGGCGCCAAAATGCAAGGTAAAGGCCTACATGCCCATGACCGACAACATGTTGGGCGGCGACGCCACCCGCCCAGGCGATGTGTTGACCATTCGTAATGGTAAAACCATTGAGGTGCTCAACACCGATGCCGAGGGCCGCTTGGTGCTCGCTGATGCTTTGTCGTTGGCTTCTGAAGCAAAGCCCGATGCCATTATTGACCTCGCTACCTTGACCGGGGCTTGCATGGCGGCTTTGGGCCCCCGCATTGCGGGGCTGATGGGCCACCACGATGGTTTCGTAGCCCAAGTTGAAGCGGCCGCTGCGAGTTCCGGCGACCGGGTATGGCGACTTCCTTTGCCGGCGGATTATCGCAAAATGTACGACTCGTCAGTGGCCGATATGAAAAATATTGGCGGTCCGTACGCCGGGGCGTCTACCGCGGGGTTGATCCTGAGTGAGTTTGTGCCCGAAGACATCCCTTGGGCGCACCTTGATATTGCCGGCCCGGCCTTTACCGACGCCGCCGAAGAAGATCGAACCAAGGGCGGCACCGGTTTTGGGGTACGGCTACTGCTTGACCTCATTGCCTCTTTCGAAAAACCAGCGACCTAACTGTTGCCTGCTGTTTGCAGCGCAGGTTTAGCGCTCGCTGATGCACGCTGCTCTCGAGTTTGCTTGATTTTTTGCCGTTGCATTGCCCACCGGGCCGCCTCGGTGCATACTTCGGGGCTGAATCGCCAAGAGTTGAGTTGGCGTTCAATGGCTGCGAGGTCTTCGCCCAAAAAGAGCAGAGTCAAGGCTAGGTGGCGGGCCCGCCGCTGTTGTTGAGCATCAGGGCCTTCTAAAGAGGCTTCCATCAACTTTTGGTGCCGGTTGCGCAGGGTGACGGGCAGTCGCTCCAGTTGCAGCAAGGTAAGCGGCGGCATAAAGCGGCGAACCTGCAAACTGGCTGGGCCACTTTGGCGGGCCATACGAAACTGGCACAGTCGCCCCAGGGTTCGCATGAAAGGGGCGTGGCGTCCGCCGTTTAGGCGTAAACCAATGCTCATGGCGGTGTCGGGTAGTTCAAGGTCAAAACCATTGGGGTGCTGGTCGAAGCCCGTGGCAAGGTGGCGTAAAAGCCAACTGGCGCTGGGGCCCAAAATGCCCAGCCAATAGGTTTCGGCGTAAGCAGAGCGAGGGTCGTAGCCCAAACGGTCGACGAGGGGGTCTTCCCACACTTCGAAATATAGACGGTCGGTGGGGAGCGCAGGTGATTGGGTCATGAAGGCCTCCGAAGGCAAAAGTTGGTTTAGACGGGGAAGCCTTCAGTATCTTTCAATATATTTCAATCTTTGTCAAGTGAAGCTTTGGTGGTGGGAAAAGTAGTCGGTGAAGCCAGACTGCCAGATGAACCAAAACCTGGCCCAAGCAGCAGTCATGGTGGCCGCCGCCCAACAGGTGGTGGTGCTTACCGGGGCGGGTATTTCTACCGATAGTGGTATTCCAGACTTTCGTGGTCCTAACGGAGTGTGGACCAAAAACCCTGACGCTGAAAAAGCTTCGCACATTGATGTTTATGTAAACGACCAGGCCATTCGCCAAAGCAATTGGAACCTTCGAGCCACCGGAGCGCTGTGGCCCGACATTGCACCTAACACTGGCCACCGGGCTTTAGTAGATCTCGAAAATCAAGGCAAACTCCGAGCCCTAGTAACGCAAAACGTGGACGGCCTGCACCAAATGGCCGGCACCGGCTTAGAAAAAATGATTGAGGTGCATGGCAACGTGCACGAAGCGGTGTGCTTGCAATGTGATTGGCGAGAAAACATTGAACCGGTGCTGGAACGGGTGCGCAACGGCGAAGCCGACCCTCGTTGTGGCTGCGGAGGGCTAATAAAGGCAGCCACGATTTTGTTTGGCCAAAGCCTGGTGGAACAAGACGTTGACAACATGTTTGCGGCGGCCAGTGAGTGCGATTTGTTGTTGGCGGTGGGTACCACCTTGGGGGTGTCGCCGGTCAACGCTTTGGTTCCTCAGGCAGTGCATTACGGGGCACCGGTAATAATTGTTAACGGAGGCCCCACCGAAATGGATGATCTGGCCACCGTTATAGTGGAGGGTTCAATCAGCGAACTACTGCCGAAAATAGTCGGTGGCTAATCCTGACCAACTAGGTAGGCTTTTACTATGGCATCATTCCGAGACCTCCTCCAAGCGGCCAAAAGCCGCATTAAAGAAACCGACCCGGCCGGCGCCGAAGCATTAATAGCCGAGGGCTATCTATTGCTCGACGTACGCGAACCCGACGAATTTGAACAAGGAGCCATCCCCGGCTCCATGCATATTCCTCGCGGCAACCTCGAACCAGGCATCGAAGGCCGCCTCCCGGACCACGACCAACCCTTGGTAGTCATGTGCGCCGGTGGAGTGCGCTCCGCTTTTGCCGTCGACACATTAAACCAAATGGGCTACACCAACGCCGTCTCCATGGACGGTGGCTTCAACCGCTGGAAAGACGAAGGCCGCAACTGGAAAACCCCCCGCACCTTGGCCCCCGACCAACGCAATCGCTACCAACGCCATTTGTTGTTACCTGAACTGGGCGAAGAGGGCCAACTTAAACTTCTCGACGCCAAAGTATTGTTGCTGGGTGCCGGCGGCTTGGGCTCGCCAGCCGCTTTGTACCTTGCCGCTGCTGGAGTAGGCACGGTGGGCATCATCGATATGGACGTGGTTGACGAGTCAAACCTGCAACGCCAGATTTTGCACAACATGGACCGGGTAGGGGAGCGCAAAGTCGACTCTGCTAAAAAAACGTTGACCGCTTTAAACCCCGACGTCAATGTGGTGACCTACGATGTACGCCTTGGGGCCGACAACATCATGGACATCCTCGACGGCTACGACGTAGTGGTGGACGGCGCCGACAACTTTCCCAGCCGCTACCTGCTTAACGATGCCTCAGTAAAGTTGGGTATCCCGGTAGTCCATGGGTCAATCTTCCGCTTTGAAGGTCAGGTCACCGTGTTCAACCCACTCGACGGCCCGACCTATCGTGACATGTTGCCCGAAGCTCCACCGGCCGAGTTTGCTCCCAGTTGCGCCGAAGCCGGCGTGTTGGGGGTGCTGCCCGGCATCGTGGGCAGCATCCAAGCCTTGGAAGCCATCAAACTGATTTTGGGCTTAGGCGAAGGACTCTCGGGTCGCCTCGTAGCTTTCGACGCCATGGACATGACTTTCCACGAATACAAACTCCAAGTAGACCCCACCAACGAAGTCACCTGGGTCAACCGTGAACGCATCCAAATCGCCGAACTCGACGGCTTATGCATGCCTCAAGTAAGCGAACCACCCGCTAACTAACTCTTTTCCGGCGCATCCCCTAGAATCTGTTGATGCGCTTACTCGACCGTTTGCCCGCCGGCACGCTTGCTATCGGCGGGGGACTAGTGGTCAATGGATTAACGGCCTATGCCTTCATAACTATTTCTTCTCGCGACCTTGGCGCTGAGGCCTACTCGCCGGTGGCTTTGCTCTGGGCTTTGAGCTTTTTGTTGGGCATCGGCTTTTTTCTGCCCCTAGAACAAGAAACCGCCCGCTTGGTCGCCGGCCGGGTAAGCAGAGGCCAAGGCATCGGCCCCGTAGTGAAATCCGCTGCTCGATTAGGTGCTTCGCTGGCCCTCGGCCTGGTAGCGGTTTCGTTGCTCGCCGGCCGGTGGTTTACCAACGAATTTTTTAACGGAGAAACACTGCTGTTTTTGGGCCTTATTTTGGTGGTAGTGGGCCTCGGGGCAGCCCACCTGGTTAAAGGCACTTTGGCTGGTTTAGGCCGCTTTAATGGTTACGCCCGCTATGTCATGGGCGAAGGATTAGGCCGCTTATTGCTGGTGGGAGCAGTATTGGGGTTAGCTACCGGCAGCATTGGTGCCTATGGATTAGCCATTGGCTTGGCCCCACTGGTGGGTATTTTGTTGGCCACGGCAGGTCAACGAGGAATATTAACCCCCGGACCTGAAGCCCACATGGGCGACCTTTCAAAAGCTTTAGGGTCGCTATTGGTGGCTTCGGTAGCCACGGCGCTGGTGCTCAACGTCAGTCCGTTGGCTGTACAAATATTGGCCACTCCCCAACAAGCCGACGAACCCGGACGGTTCCTCAACGCCTTGTTAGTGGCCCGGGTGCCCTTGTTCTTCTTTCAAGCAGTACAAGCAGCTTTGCTGCCACGCCTGTCTACCTTGGCCAGTCAAAACAAGTTCGCCGAACTTTGGCACGAACTCAAACACCTGTTGTTGTTGGTGGGGGCTTTAGGAATTGGAGCGGTGGCAGTAATGGCCGTGGTGGGGCCGCAAATAGTTGAAGTAGCATTTGGTGCCGAATTTGCCGTAGGGCGCCAAGACATGGTTTTGTTGGCTGTTTCTAGCGCTGGGCTGATGGTGGTGCTTTCGCTCACCCAAGCGCTTATTGCTTGTCGAGCCCAAGGCCGCATGGCCTTAGCCTGGGTGGCTGGGGTCGTGGCGTTTCCGCTGACGTTGTTGGTGGCCGGTGATCAACTGTTTTTTCGGGTTGAAATAGCACTTGTCGCCACCGTTTCGGTGGCTGCCGTTGCCATGTTTGCCTTGCTTTTGCGCTTTTTAAGTGCGCAGCGAGTGTTCAGCCCGGCCGACGATTAACTCGCCCTCCTTCCATTGCGAGGAAAAAGTCTCTAGACTCCAAAGGCGGGTGGAGCCGAGCGTCAAATGACGCAGCCTTTTAGGCTGCCGTCAATGAAATAATGGAGACCAACCACCAATGAAACAGAGAGGTAACCGGGTGTCTACGCGCCGTGGTGCGCTGCTGTTGGTGGTCGCCCTCATGGCCAATGTTTTAACCGCTTCTCCGGCTGTGGCAGACACAAATTATGTAGTGGTAGCGGGTGACACCTTGTCGGCGATAGCCGAAGAGTTTGCTATTACCCTCAACGATCTTCTCGACGCCAATGGTTTGACCTTGGAAAGCATCATCTATATCGGTCAAGTACTGACCATTCCCGGGGTGGATTTAGGTGACTACATCACCGACTACGGCGATGTAGTTGTCGAAGGCAGAGGCTGGGGCCACGGCCGCGGCATGGGCCAATACGGTTCGCTGGGCTACGCCATAGATGAAGGCTGGAATAGCGGCCAAATACTTGACCACTTCTATGGAAACACCACCGCAGAGACTTTGGACCCCCAAGACATCGGCGTACGCCTGCGCGCTCATGATGGTGATTCCACCACCGTTTATGTAGAAAACGCCATCTTGGTGGTGGGTGACCAAGACGGCAACTGGATTGAATTAACCGACCAAGCGGTGCAAATAACCTTGGAAGGCAACGTTGATCGCTACAGCATCGCCGTGGGCCCCGACTGTGCCGGGCCGTTTACCGACGCCGGGTTCCATATAGAAAGCCCCATTGTGCGGGTGAGATCTGCAGAGTATGTGGTGCCGGCAACCACTACCACCACCTCAACAACTACTTCAACGACCACCACAACCACGGAGCCGCCGGCTACTACTACCACCGTGGCTCCTGACCCCGTGCTCACGGTGATCAACACCGACGATGCCGCTTTAGACGTGACCTTGCAGGCTTGCGAAAGCAGCAGTTCGGCCACCTGGTATCGCGGCGAAATGCGGGCCGCCCGCTACGAAGGCAACCAACGCACCGTCAACTGGCTGCCCGTAGAGCAATACCTGCGTGGCGTGGTGCCGCGAGAAATGCCGGCGAGTTGGGCCGAATTGGGTGAAGGCGCCGGCATCGCTGCTCTTGAGGTGCAATCAGTAGCCGCTCGGTCGTATTCACTGGCCGAAAACCGCTATACCTACGCCAAAACCTGCGACACCACAGCCTGCCAAGTCTACGAAGGCCGAGAAAGCCGGGGGAGTGGCTGGCAAAGCAGCAACGAAGACACCCGCTCAGATGCGGCAATTGCCGCTACCGCTGGGCTAGTGCGCATGTTTGGCGATGAGATTGCCCGCACCGAATTTTCCTCTTCCACCGGCGGCCACACCATTACCGGGGTATTTCCTGGGGTGCCCGACGATGGTGACGATGTCTACAACAACCCGGTGGCTCGCTGGACGGAAACCCTAACTTTGTCCGACGTGCTCGCCGCCTACAGCATCAACGACCTCTACGAAGCAGTGGTAGTAACCCGAGATGGCAACGGTGACGATGGCGGCCGAGTAGACGAACTTGAACTTCGTACTCGCTCTGGTCAGGTAGTGACGGTAAGTGGCTACGACTTCCAATGGCAGTTCGGCATGAAATCGAAGTGGTACAACCTTGAATATGGGCCGCCCGATGCCAGTGTTGCTTTTCCCGCTGACCGCTATGACGAATATCGAGTAACCGCTGGCTACACCGACGAAGAAATGGTAGGTATGCAATCCGCGGCCGATTATTTTGATGCCACGCTCGAAGAGTTGCAACTCACCTCGGTAGGGGTGTTGGCCTTTTTAATCGCCTTGGGTGGCGATGATCTCGCCCTTGAGCCCATGGAAACCCCACCCGACGTAACGGGAACCAACATCGTTAAATCGGCCTACTACGCCGAAAACGGTGCCCAAGGAGCCTTAGAGTCAGTAGCCGAACCTTTCGGTTTAACCGGAGCCCAAGCACAAAAGTTCGCTACCTCCATCATCGTGTTCTTAACAGCACTAGCCCAGGCTGGTTCGGAATAACCCTTGGTCACTCAAGAACCCATTTTTCACATTGAAGACATTGAAACTGTTGTCGACAATCAATGGCAGGTAGTGGGAGAAAACCCGGCGATTCTTTTAGACCCAACCACACAACCAATCGGCTGGACCAAAATTCTTTTTGTTTACCAAAGCGAACCGTCCATCATGTTGAACCCGGTGCTTTCGTTTTACAAAAACGGTGAACGGACGCGCATCCGACTTGACCGAGATAAGCAAGGGCTCGTCAGCCATGTAGTGAAGTTGCCCCCTGAAGCAATCGACCTACGCATTGAACTCCTCGGGGTGCGTGGCCGCTTCACCATGGGCCGGGCAGAGTTTCAAAACCTGACTCGAAAAAAATCTTTCTGGGGTGTTCTGTTACAAGCGATCCGGTCATGGCGAGCATTGGCAAAAACCCCCAAGGGTGTCCCGAGTGGAGGAGTAGCGGGTCGTACCCTTCGTTACGTCAAACGAAATGGCATCCGTGCACTGGTTATTCGCCTCAAACAAGCTTTTGGGCAAGGAGTGGGAGCAGAACTCTTGGCCGGGCGCCGCCTGGCAGACTATGAGGCACTTTGCCACGGTTGGAGCCTCCACAAAGAAGACTTTGAGCGTATAAAAAGCAAAATAACCGAAATAGATGAGCCACCGATTATCTCGGTAGTGATGCCGGTCTATAACCCACCAGAAAAATGGTTACGCCAAGCCATTGAATCCGTGCTTGACCAAGCTTACCCCTATTGGGAACTTTGCATAGCTAACGATGCCTCAACCCAGAGCCACGTGGCAGAAGTACTCAACGAATATGCCCATGCTGATAACCGAATAAAAGTAGTACGTCGAGAAAAAAATGGCCACATTTCTGCGGCGAGCAATTCAGCGCTAGAACTGGCCGCGGGCAAGTGGGTGGCTTTACTTGATCATGACGATGTGCTTCACCCAGCAGCCTTGTTTTGCCTCGCCGACCAAATAAACAAACAGCCCAACGTTCAGTTTATTTATACCGATGAAGACAAAATTGATGAAAACGGCGTGCATTTTCAACCACACTTCAAACCCGACTTAAACAAGACGCTGTTGCGGAGCCAAAACTATGTAAACCATTTTGTTGCCGTAGAACGCCTACGGCTAGAAAAATCCGGACGTTTTCGCTCAGAGTTTGATGGAGCACAAGATTATGATCTTTTTTTGCGCTGCACTGAAAAACTTTCACCAGAGCAAATAGCCCACATCCCGCTCCCCCTTTACAGTTGGCGAACCACCAAAGGCTCCACATCCGCCGATGCAGGAGCAAAAACTTATGCAGAAAAAGCCGGCAGACAAGCAGTGGAAACCCATTTGCTTCGCCTCGGCATAAAAGCCGAAGTAACCATTGGTGCGGCTCCCACCACTTATCGAGTGAAGTACGAACTGCCTTCAGAGCGCCCCATGGTTTCGGTGGTCATTCCGACTCGTGACGGGGTCAGCCATTTACGCAAGTGCCTGGCCAGCCTTGAAGAACACACCACCTATCCCAACTACGAAGTGGTGATCGTCGACAATGGGAGCGCCGAAAGGGAGACTCTAGATTTTTTGAAATCCCAAGCCCAAAACCCCCAAATAAGCATTTTGAGGTTTCCCGGAGAGTTCAACTACTCAGCCATAAACAATGCTGGAGTAAATGCAGCAAAAGGGAGCATTGTTTGCCTGCTCAACGATGACACCGAAGCCACAACCAGCGGATGGTTGTCCGAAATGGTGGGGCAACTCTGGCAACCAGAAGTCGGAGTAGTCGGAGCAAAACTGCTTTACCCCGACCAAACCATTCAACACGCTGGAGTAGTAACGGGCATCGGTGGCTTTGCTGGCCACGGACACAAACACGCCACTCGCTCCGATCATGGTTACTTCGCACGGCTTACTGTGGCCCACGAAGTCGGAGCAGTAACGGGCGCTTGTTTGTTAACCACCCGAAAACTCTGGGATCAAATTGGAGGCCTAGACGCGGAAAACTTCAAAATAGCTTTCAACGATGTCGACTACTGTTTACGGGCGCGTCAAGCCGGCTACAAAGTGATTTGGACGCCTTACGCCGAATTACTCCACCACGAATCAAAATCACGAGGGCTTGATCTGTCCCCAGAAAAAAAAGAACGACTCAACAAAGAAGGCCAAGCCTTGCAGGCCCGGTGGGGAGAACAATTGCTTCTTGACCCGGCGTACAGTCCGAATCTTTCGTTAGACACCGAACGCTTTGAGTTAGCAGACAAGCCACGATTTTCCCCACCATGGGCTCCCGCCAGAAGTTCCTAACTAAAGCGCCATGGTCTCAGTAAGGGCCAAACGATGACTTCGCAAGGGCGAGAACCCGGCGTCAACAAACGATTGGTTAGCGAGAACCGAGTTAACCGGTCGGGGAGCAGGTCGAGGAGGGGAAAAAGCGGAAGTAGCAATAGCGTGCACTCGCTTTGGGTCATAACCGCCGGCTTGAGCCACCTCTTGGGCGAAAGCGAACCAAGAGGCCGGGTCGGCATTAGTGAGATGAAAAATACCGGTAGATCGGGCCTCAACGAGTCGTAAAAGCCCGGCGGCTAGGTCATCGACAAAAGTTGGGCAACCAGTCTGATCATCAACAAAAGTTAAGTCGTCATGGCCATTGAGTAAACCCAAAATAGTTTGCAACATGTTTGGTGCATCCGGGCCCATGAGCCACGAGGTGCGAACAATAAGGGCATCAGGCCCAGCCAGCGATTCCCCCAAAAGTTTGGATTTTCCGTAAACGGAAAGCGGGTTCGGTAGGTCGGTTTCTGCGTAAGGCTCTTTCTTGGTGCCATCAAACACGTAGTCCGTAGAAATTTGTACCAGGCGAGCGCCGACGTTGCTTGCTTCATGCGCCAAAATGCTCACCGCTGAGCCGTTCACCTCCATGGCTTTTTCAGGGTCGCTTTGGCAAGCATCCACGTCGGTCCACGCGGCACAGTTAATCACTACGGCGGGTTGCTCCCGGGCAAAAACTTCCGCCACCTCGGCGGAATTAGTGATGTCAAGAACTTCTCGAGGTAGGCCAACAAGACGGCGGCCTCCACCTTGGCGGTGCAAAGCGAGACCCAGTTGGCCGTTGCCGCCAGTGACCAGTATTTTCACAAACGTGCCTTTAGCGGTTCCCACCAAGAACGATTATCGGTGTACCAACGTACGGTGTCGGCCAAGCCATCTTCAAACGAATGTTGCTGCGCCCAACCCAAGGCAGTGACTTTAGAAATATCTATGGAGTAGCGCCGGTCGTGGCCCAGTCGATCCTCAACCCAGGTGATCATGGATTCGTCGCTACCGGTGAGTTCTAACAAAGCAGAGGTGAGTTCAAGATTGGTGAACTCATTACCGGCCCCGATGTTATAAATCTCACCGACTTGACCTTTACGTAACACCAAGTCCACCCCGGTACAGTTGTCGGCCACATGACACCAGTCGCGCACGTTTTTTCCGTCCCCGTACACCGGCACCTTGATGCCGTCCAACAGGTTGCTGGTAAACAATGGGATGAGCTTTTCGGGAAACTGGTAAGGGCCATAATTGTTAGACGACCGGGTAACTATTACCGGCAAGCCATGCGTGGTGTAGTGGCTTAAGGCAATCAGATCCGAACCAGCTTTAGAAGCAGAGTAAGGCGAGCGCGGGGCCAGAGAATCTTCTTCAGTAAAAGAACCCTCGTCAATAGACCCGTACACCTCGTCGGTAGAAATATGTAAGAAGCGTTCAACCTCGGCTCGGCCGGCCACATCACAAAGAATATTGGTGCCGTCACAGTTGGTACGAATAAAAGCATCAGGGTCAGTAATTGAACGATCCACGTGGCTTTCCGCAGCGAAGTGAACTACTGCTTGATGGCCCGGCAAGGCTGCTTCTACTGCAGCACGGTCACAAATGTCGCCGTGGACGAAAGAGAAACGAGGGTTGTCTTCGAGGTCGGCCAAACTTGCCCAGTTACCAGCGTAAGTAAGAGCATCAAAGACCGTGATTGCATCATCGGTAGTTTCAAGAACGTGACGTACATAATTTGAGCCAATAAACCCCGCAGCTCCGGTTACAAAAAGGCGCATAGCTAAAACCTCGGCCGAAGAGCAGGTTCAATAGCGGCCCGTCGTGGGTTGGCCTGGTCGCGAAGTGAAAGTACGGGTTCAGCTACCCCCCAGTCCGCATTGATTTCTGGATCATCCCAAGCAACCCCAAGTTCGTCGTCTGGGTTGTAGTAGCCATCAACTAAATAAGTAATGGTCAAATCGCTTAGGGCGGAAAAACCATGAGCAACCCCCGGCGGGATATAAACGCCACCGTGGTTATGCGTCCCGTCATCTCGTGTCCCAAGATTGGTACAAATAGTGGCTCCTTCAGTGGGGGAGCCTTGGCGTAGATCATGAAGCACCACTCGGGCAGTACCAAAAGGTACGTACCAATAATCAGATTGGTGGAGGTGGAAATGCAAACCAACCAGGCTGCCCGCTTGGCGGTCAGCTCGATTGTTTTGGATCATGGGAGGAGCCCCAGGGAACCATTCTTGACGCCAAGTTTCTACAAAAATGCCGCGGTCATCGTTGAATACCTTTGGTTCCACGAAGACAACTCCGTAAATGGTTTCAGAAGAGACGATGCGAGGCATGAGGTTCCTTAATGAAGTTCGACAATTGAGTCATCACCCAACATCAAACTACTGGTGCCGGAAGAAGAAGTGCCTGAAACGCTACTGGAGCGGCCAAGCAACGAAGAGGTCACGCGACCGCCGCCATTAATTAAACAATTCTTCAAAAGAACTGAATCATCAAGAACGGCATCAGACAACACACAGTTATCGCCCAACGACACGTACGGGCCAATTTGACAATTATCAATAACAACATTTTCGCCAATAACCACCGGCCCAGTAATAACTGAATTGGTAATGGTGCAGCGAGCACCTATTTGCACCGCCCCCGCAATAAGAGAAGATTCGTCAACGGTTGTCGAAACATCAGTTTGCGTCTCAATGGTGCCCAGAACCAAGCGGTTGCACTCCAGCAAAGGGTCCTTCTTGCCTGTGTCAATCCACCACCCATCGAGCATGTCGTGGTCGACCATTAGGCCCTGGCCAGATAACCACGCAATGGCGTCAGTGATTTCAAGCTCGCCCCGAGGCGAAGGCTTAATTGAAGCCACCGCATCATGAATAACCGAAGAGAAAAAATAAACCCCTACGAGAGCAAGGTCTGAAGGTGGATTCTCTGGTTTCTCCACCAAATCAGTTACTACACCATCGGCATTGACCACCGCTACCCCAAACGAACTTGGGTTGGCGACTTTTTTAAGCAACACCCGGCAATCCAAGGAAGATGCTGCTCGGTCAACAATAAAGCGATCAACAAGTTCGGTTAAATCCTGCTCCAACATGTTGTCGCCCAAATACATAACAAAATCATCAACACCCAAAAAATCTTGAGCAATAAGTACACAATGGGCGAGGCCCAAAGGTTTGTCCTGCGAGAGGTAAGTAATCTCGGCGCCCCAGCGAGAACCATCACCCACCGCTTGGCGCACTTCGTCCCCAGTTTCACCAACGACGATACCGATGTCGGTGATGCCAGCTTCAACCAAACCCTCGATCCCATAAAAGAGAATAGGTTTATTGGCAATGGGGACCAACTGCTTGGCGCTGGTGTGGGTAATAGGGCGAAGTCGGGTACCTGCGCCACCACTGAGAATAAGACCTTTCACAAAGGTCAAGGATACCGACCGGCTGGTCAAGGTGTCTGCATAGTCAAAAATGAGCGCCAAAGTTCGCTAACCTCGCCCAATAATGAATAACGAAAATAAGCCAACCAAAGTTGTCGTAGTGGGTTGCGGCTACGTTGGGCTCACCGCAGCCGCTTGTTTAGCCGACCTCGGACACGTAGTAGTAGGTGTTGAAAATAACGCCGACAGGCTGGCCTCGTTACGACAAGGGAAAGCTCCCTTCTTTGAACCCGACCTAGACGCCCTAGTGGCCTCTGGGCAAACCGGTAACCGGCTTTCGTTTACTGAAGATCTGACCGCAGCAGTTGTTGACGCAGACGTAGTACTCGTAAGCGTCCCTACTCCTTCGCTGGGCGATGGAGCCGCAGACCTAACCATTGTTGAATCAGTGGTCAGCGCTTTGTCAAAATCTTTGCCATCAGGAGCCGTGGTGGTACTCAAATCAACGGTTCCTATCGGAACGAGCACCCAAGTAGTGGGGTGGCTCGGCCGAAGCGATGTTGAAGTGGTAGCCAACCCAGAGTTCTTACAAGCGGGTCAAGCAGTAAAAGCTTTTCAGCACCCAGACCGGGTGGTGGTGGGGGCTTCAAACAAAGAGGCAGGCCACAAAGTTGCCGCGCTCTATGCCGGGCTCAATGCCCCAGTGATAATCACCGACCAGCGCTCGGCTGAACTGATCAAATATGCCTCAAACACTTACCTTGCTCTACGGTTAAGTTTTGTCAACACCGTGGCCACCCTGTGCGAACAAGGGGGAGGGGATGCCACCACTGTCTTAGCCGGAATGGGCCTTGATCATCGGATCGGTTCCGCATTTTTACAACCAGGACCGGGCTGGGGCGGGTCGTGTTTTCCTAAAGACACCCGTGCCTTAGCCGCGGTTATCCGCAATGCAGAAGCCGACGACACCATGTTAGAGGCGGCGCTTGCCGCTAACCAAAAACGTCTGCGGCAAATGGTAAAAGTGGCCACTCGAGCCGTCGGAGGGTCACTCCATGGAAAAAAAATTGCGGTACTGGGCCTCACTTTTAAAGCAGGCACCGATGATCTTCGAGACTCCCCATCTTTGGCCATCGCCAAAGGGTTAGTGGCCGCCGGAGCAAAAGTAACGAGCTACGACCCCATGGTTTCTGTTTCTCCTGAAGGGGCTCGCCATGCAGGGTCTGCGTTAGAGGCTGCCAAAGAGGCGGAGGTAGTGATGGTGCTTACCGAGTGGCCGGAATTCACAGAACTTGACCTCTCTTCCCTCGCCGAAGCAATGGCGGGTAATCAAATAATCGATACGCGAGGTTTACTCAACAAAGAATCTTGCCAAGCCGCCGGGCTAGTGCTGTGGCAAGTAGGAAAAGGCTAAGCCTTACTCAACCACGGCGACCACGTCGCCGCCACCTACCGAGTCTCCTACTGAGATGCGTACCTCGGTGACCGTTCCGGCTTTTTCGGCGGCGATGCTGTTTTCCATCTTCATGGCTTCCAACACGCAAATCGGGTCACCGGCTTCCACCGTGTCGCCCACCTCGACCAGTATTTTGACAATGGTGCCTTGCATGGGCACGGTCACCTGACCGCTACCGCTGCCTCCGCTGCCCCCAGAACGGCTTTGGCGACGTCGAGGAGCACCGGCCACTTGAGCGGCCGATGGGTCGGGAACCCACATGCTGACCGCAAAACGTTTACCGTCAACTTCTACGGACATTTCTCGTTTAACCGTCGGTTGGTCTAGGTCGGCTGGGGCTTCGCCCTTATCGGCTTTGACCTCAGAAAGGTCCAGCGTTTCTTCAACCCACTTGGTGGAATGCGTGCCGGCCTGAAAATCTTCATGAGACAAAATGGCGATATCGGCCGGAATAGTGGTAGCCACCCCGGTGATTTCTAACTCATTCAAAGCCCGCAAGGTGCGGCGGATAGCGATGTCTCGATTGGCACCCCACACCACTAGTTTTCCTACCAAGTTGTCGTAAAACTGGCTTACCTCGTCACCGGCTTCGTAGCCGGCATCAAAACGCACCCCAAAACCATCGGGAAGTTTCAAAGTGTTAATACGCCCAGGGGAAGGCAAAAATGCCCCGCCGGCCGGGTCTTCGGCATTAATGCGCACCTCAATGGCGTGGCCGCGAATTTCTACGTCCTCTTGAGTAAAACTCAGCGGCTGGCCAGCAGCCATCAAGAGTTGTTGCTCCACCAGGTCAAGGCCGGTCACCAATTCGGTCACCGGGTGCTCTACCTGAAGCCGGGTGTTCATCTCTAAATAATGAAACTCTCCGTCTTCGTACAAAAACTCCACTGTGCCGGCGTTGGTGTAACCACAACCCAAGGCCACCTTCACCGCTGCCTCACCCATGGCGACACGAACATCATCAGGCAGGCCGGGCGCCGGGGCTTCTTCAATAAGTTTCTGATGTCGACGCTGCGCCGAACAATCCCGATCACCCAAGTACACCGCATGGCCGTGTTGGTCGGCCAAAATCTGAATCTCAATATGGCGAGGAGCGGTTAAATAGCGCTCCATGTAAATCTCATCACGGCCAAAGTAAGCCAACGATTCCCGTTGCGCAGACTCAATAGCTTCTTCAATCGATTCTTCGCTGGCCACCACCTTCATGCCGCGACCGCCCCCGCCGTAAGCCGCTTTGATGGCTATGGGGTAACCGTGTTCTTGGCCAAAGGCCTGTACTTGCGCCGGGTCGGTAATGAAATCAGTAGTGCCGGGGACGCCTTGTACCCCAACATTTTCAGCGGCCAAACGGGCACTAATTTTGTCGCCCATAACCTCAATAGCTTCTGGCGGAGGGCCAATAAAGGTCACCCCACGTTCGGTAATCGCCCGAGCAAAATCGGCGTTCTCCGAGAAAAACCCATACCCCGGATGAACTGCATCGGCGCCACTGCGCTCAATGATGGCCAAAATGGCTTCAGTATCTAAGTAAG
>JAPKBH010000008.1 GCA_028823445.1 Acidimicrobiales bacterium
CAGAGCAGGCGCCTTGTAAGCGTCAGGTCGTCGGTTCGAATCCGACCTCGGGCTCGCTTTTTCCAACCAGCGTTCGACGCCCCGCCACATCGAAGAGCGCTACCGCAGCAGCGGCCGACACGTTCATGGAGGCCAAAACCCCTTGCATGGGAATGTACGCCAAAGTGTCGCAGCGCTCAGAGACCAAGCGAGAAAGCCCTGTGCCTTCGGCTCCCATCACCAAAGCCACGCCACCGTCCTCAACCCGTACCTCACCGATAGCCGCTTGCCCACCAGCGTCCAAGCCCACCGACCAAACTCCCACTTCAGCGAGTCGCCTCAAAGCCTTTGGTAGCCCCGACACCGTGCAAAGACGCAAGTGTTCAATAGAGCCGGCGGCCGACTTGGCGGCGGTAGCAGTAATGCGTGCCGCGCGATGCTTAGGCAAAATCACCCCGGTAACTCCGGCACATTCTGCAGAACGCAAGATGGCTCCTAAGTTCCCTGGGTCGGTGACCCCATCAAGCATCAACAAAAAAGGCAGCTCCCCTTTAGGGCCTGGGATCAAGAGGTCTTCGAGTTCATAGTCTTGCAGCGGGGCAGCCAGAGCGAGCACCCCTTGGGGGGCCTCAGTTTTGGCCATGGACTCAAACTTGCCCCGCGGTACCTCTCGGATAGTCACCCGTGCTTCGTCAGCCAAGTCGATGATGTCGTCCAATATCGCTGCCGGGTCAAGGTCGCCGGCCAGCACTACTTCACGGGTACGGCGGTGCCCGGCTAAGAGCAACTCGCGCACTGCTTGGCGGCCTTCTACCTGGTCGCCGCCGAGCCCCTTAACAGCACCCTCGCTACGGCGGCGCACTGGGGTGGCTCCGCGCTGGCTTGAGCCGCGACCTTTTGCGTTGCTAGTGCGGCGAGCCGGGCCGCCCCGTCCACCTTTACCGGTGCGTTCCGCTGGCCTGCCGCGAGACGGCTTTCCCTTGCGTTGCTTGCCACCTGATGTTCGATTCATGTTCGCTCCAATAGTGTTACGGCAAAACAGGCCACGCCTTCTTGGCGCCCTAAGGCCCCCAGGCCCTCGGCACGACGGCCTTTCACCGTTACCGGTGCGCCAATTGCCCGAGTTAATTTTTTTTGCATTTCTGCTCGGTGGGGAGCCAAGCGGGGGGTTTCTAGAATCACTGTGCAGTCCACGTTAGCCACTTTCCACTGCGCAGCGTTTACGGCCTCCACGGTGTCGCACAACAAAGCCATGCTGTCTGCTCCAGCCCATTTTTCTTCGGTGTCTGGGTAGCGCTCCCCAATGTCTCCTAAGCCAGCCGCACCGAGCAGCGCATCAATACAAGCATGAGCAATAACGTCGGCATCGCTGTGGCCCTCCAGGCCCGGGCCATCAAAACGTACGCCCCCCAAAACCATCACCCGCTCTGGGTCTTCGCTAAAAGGATGCACATCAAAGCCTTGACCTACTCTTATTTCAGGCATCGGTGTTCCTTAATTTCAGATGGTGGTTGAGTATGGCGAGATCTTCCACGTGGGTGACCTTTATATTGCCAGTTTCCCCGGCCACTACCTCTACTTGGCCACCATGAGTTTCCACCAGTGAGGCATCATCGGTCGCTTCTCCTTGCCCTTGATGCGCTCGGCGCAAAGCCTCAGCAGAAAACCCTTGAGGAGTTTGCACTATTACCACCTGGTTACGGTCCAGCACACCGCCTTGACTCCAGCGCAGCGAATCAGTGGCCGCAAGACCCGGAATCACCGCATCTGCCCCTTGTCGCACTGCTTCAACTACTGCGGCAAAAAGCGCAGGGGAAGCCAGCGGGCGGGCCCCATCGTGGACCAACAAAACCTCTGCAGTCGCTGGCACGGCAGCCAGCCCAGCCCGTACCGAAGCCGCTCGTGTCGCTCCTCCGGCCACCACTGCTGCTACTTTTTCAACATCTTCGAGCAGGTCTTCAACTGCTTGACAACGGTCAGCGGCCGTGACCACCACCACCGCCCCTACCGTCTGGGCGGCGTCCACCGAATGCTCAAGTACCGTTTTGTCTCCCAAAGAGGCCACCGACTTATCGGCACCAAAGCGCTCCCCTTGGCCCGCAGATACCACCACTGTCCAAACGTCTAACGAAGACAACGGGCCGTATCCGGCATGGCTACCACTCATATCAACTAGCATGGTCGTTGATTATGCCAGACACCACCTTTTTCCAAGAGACTTTGTTGTTCGCTGAACTTGACCAGTCAGCGCTCGCACCGATTGTTGACCAGTCAGTAGACCGCGAACTGCTTCGGGGCGACGTGATTTTTCGTGAAAATGACAAACCCGATGAGCTTTATATTGTGTTTTCTGGGCGGATTGCCATTGCCAATAAGTCCATCGATGGGCGCGAATCAATGGTGGCGTTAATGGAATCGGGTGACCTTTTCGGAGAAATGGGCCTCTTCGATGGCCACGGCCGGTCTGCGGAAGCTCGGGCCCTTGAGACCTCTATCGTGACCTGCATTCCTTACGCCCCGGTGCGAGCCCTCTACGAAAACGACCCTCGTCTTTTGTGGCTGGTCGTTGACATGCTGGCCGGGCGACTCCGCAACATGGATGAAGCCTTAGCGGATTCCGTGTTTTTAGATGTCACCGGCCGTACCGCAAAACGCTTGTTGGATCTAGCCGGCCAAAGCGACGAGTTTTCTCTCCCCATTACTCAAGAAGAGTTAGCGGGCATGGTGGGGGCTTCGCGCGAACGGGTCAACAAAGCCATTGCTTCGTTTATCCGTTTGGGGTGGATTGAACAGATTGACCGCACTTACCGCATTACTAATCGCCAGCAACTAGTTATCCGCTCCCGTTAGCACTCGCTTTTAGTCGCTTACTTCCATCCATTGCGCTACCCGGTGCCACGCATCGGCGGCATCAACAGATCGATGAGCGGGCCGTGAAGCATCGTGCACAAACCCGTGATCTGCTTCGGGGTAGCGCACCACCTGGGCCCCGGTAGCGGCCAACAATTTTACTTGATCTTCGGGCGTCCATGAATCCAGGGAGCCCACAATGGCCAACACCGAGGCAGCGTTCCCTTGATCCAGCGCTGCCAACGGTTCAAGAGAGTCATCGTTTTTCCATTGCTCAGGAACTTGAATCATCCCGTAGAACGGGCAATGGCGATCAAAGCGTTTGGTGGCTACTGCCTTGAGGGCGTACATCCCGCCCATGCAGAACCCCATAACGCCTACTGGGTCGGCCCCGGTGGCTTCGGCTGCTGCCACGGCATCGCCTAATACTCTTTGGTCGGTGAGCAGGTTGCCGGCCGCCAAGCGGTCAGCCACCTCAAGGTGTTCCCGACCGGGGTAAAGCTCAAAAGCACAAACCGACCACTGATATTTTTGCGCCAAGGCATCTACCAAGTCAACAAATAACGGGCGCATCCCCATGATGTCGGGGATTATCACCATACCGCGCTGGGCGGGGCCATTTTTTGGGTGAGCAAGTTCAGCGAGGGTTCCCGAGGGAAGTTCAATTTTCATAGGGTTATTATTGCGGAGAAACCTCTTCGGGGGAAGAACGGTCCGCTTGCAAGGCTGCTTTTACTGCTTCGGCTACCGTGGCTACCCGAATCGTTCGCATACCTTCCGGCGGTTCGGGGGCCGAAAGGGGAATCACTGCGGTACGAAACCCCAGTCGATGGGCTTCGGCTAAACGTTGCTCACTACGGCTTACTTGACGAATTTCTCCACCCAGACCGACCTCGCCACAAGCCACCGTGTCCGGGTTAAGTGGCCGACCCGTGGCCGCTGAAGCCACCGCCAAAGCCAATGGCAGATCAGCCCCGGGCTCAGTGACCGCTACCCCGCCTACCGCTCCCACAAAAACATCAACCGCCCCTAAAGGCAAACCAGCCCACCGCTCCAACACAGCCAACAACAGCGCCAACCGGCGGGCGTCAATCCCCTGTGAGGAGCGCCGCGGGTGCGGGGTAGTTGAGGGCACCACCAAGGCCTGCAACTCGACGAGTAGCGGGCGGTGGCCTTCTAAAGCAGGAAAAACCACTGACCCCGGGGATTCGGTGGCTCGGTCGGCCAAAAAAAGTCGGCTGGGGTCTTTTACGGAACTCAAACCTTCCATGCTCATTTCGAACACCCCCAAAGCATCGGTAGGTCCAAAACGATTTTTAGCCACCCGTAGCAGTCGCAAGGCATGATGACGGTCCCCAGAAAGTTCCACCACCGTGTCTACAACATGTTCGAGAACTTTGGGCCCAGCGAGCGAACCGTCTTTTACCAAGTGCCCCACCAAAATGGTGGCCATGTTTCTTGTTTTGGCTTCAGCCACCAATCGGTGGGCGCAAGCACGTACTTGTCCCGCCGTGCCAGGGGTGGCCCCCGCTCCTTCGATATGCACCGTCTGGATAGAGTCCACAATCAACAACTCGGGAGCGAGTTCGTCAAGTTGCTCTACCACAGCTTCTACCGCCGCATCGGTAGAAAGCCAAAGGTCGTCATGTAAAGCATTGAGGCGTTCTGCCCTTTGTCCTACTTGAGCCGCTGATTCTTCTGCGCTTACCAACAACACCCGCCGCCCTTGGTTGGCCCACGAAGCGGCCAGTTGCATGGTTAGCGTAGATTTACCAATGCCTGGTTCGCCGCCCAGCAGGGTGACTGAACCGGGTACTAAACCACCCGATAACGCTCGGTCAAGTTCTGCCACCCCAGTGGTCTGGGCGGTAGCGGTAACCCGCTCTACCTCGGTGAGCGGTACTGCTTTCCCTCGGGTGGCCACCACCTGGACAGAAGCGTTGCCACCCGCTACTACCGTTTCTTCAAGGGTGTTCCACTCGCGACACTGTGAGCAGTTTCCTGTCCACTTGGGGTAGGAGTGCCCGCACGATGAACATACATATACCCGCCGAGGGCGAGCCGAACCAAGTGATTTAGATGAAGCCATAGGAAGACCTTAGGCGTGACCTGTGACAGTCCCAAAGAACCTAAGAATCGGACGGCTCTTCTGGTTGTTCATCAAGGGGCGCCTCGGCTTCAGTCGTGACCGGCTCCGGGGGCGGGGCTGGGGTGTTGGGCTTAAATAACTCGGCGAACCCATCGATCACCGGGTGCGGAAAACCCTCAGGGATAAGTGCCGTGCCACGCAACAAGACGGTAGACAAGCCCATCCCACGGGCTGCTTCTAACGTCGCCGAATCAGAATCAATCAACAACATATTATGGAATGAGACTCCGGTCATACGGCGCAACGCTTCAAACATTGCTTGGCTGGGTTTACGTGCCCCAACCTCACCACTGACCACCCAATGTTGGATCAAGTCATCAAGCCCAAAACGGTTCTTTAGCTGCACCGACCACGGCAAAACCGCATTGGTAAAACAAGCCACCTGAAGGTTGCGTTCTTTCATGCGATCCAAAAAGGGGATGACGTCCGAACGAATCCCTACCTGCGAAAGATATTCCGCATCCAAGTCGGTTTCTATCCCGGTGATTCCTACCGAGGACCAAAAATCGTTAGCAGAAACATGCCCCAAACTTGCCGCCCGGTAGCGCTCAGCGATCTCTTGAGGGTTGGCAATCCCGCCCCGTTGACGCACGAAAGGCACCAACAGGCCTTCGGGGTCGGTGCCCACATCCCAAATGACCCCCACCCCGCCCACCACCAAAAGCTCCAGGGTTCGTTCACCAGATTCCTGGGGTTTCGCCACGGGAGGCGGCGTACCTTTTCTTGCTCGACGAGTGGGCGCCGCAGGTTTAGGAAGTGACGGCCCTGCTTGGCGACCTATCGCCAGACGCACGATTTGGAAAACCACTGCCAACACAAAAAGTACCGCAGCGATGGCCGCCGCAGTTCGCCACATGCGGGGTGTTCGGTCTTCAAGCGTCCAAGACAAGGTGAACGGTTCAGCGAGTTCTTCTCCTAAACCCAATTCCCAGTGAGCCACCTTGTCTTGCATTACTCCATTGGTGGCACCGGTTTCTGGAAGCACTACCTGGAGTTCAAAAGCGAAGGCATCTTCTGCAGAACAGCTTTCCTCTGCGCAGCCCGCTAACCCACGAATTTCTTCTTCGGTGTGCCCAAGGGTGAGACCCGACAGGGTGGCATCGAGGTCGGCATCGCTAAACAAAGCAAGCCCTGCGGTGAGGTCCACCGAACCGGTTAGTGCCCATGAGGTGCGAGCAAACGAGCGCTCTCTGGTCAAAGCCACGTCAGTGAATACTCCCGGGCCAGCGATATCGCGCAGTACCGCAGGAAGCCGCTCCGGTACCGCAAAGGGCTTGCTGGCGTACAGTCGAGTCGTCCCGTCTGTTGCTGCTTGTTCGGGGCCTTCTACCGTCCATCCGGCATCGGCTAAATCGTTCAACCGCAGTTGATTCTCGAGGCTTCCCACGGCTTGAAGCGCTTCTTCATCTAGGGCTACCGCTACTTCAACGACGCCCGAACCATCGGGGGCCACGTTGATGGTCACCGTGGTGTCCACCTGACAAGCTGTTAAACCCAGCAGGACCCCAAAAATCCAGAGAGGGAGGAGGCGTCGCATAATGGGTAACGCTAGATCATGAACGAGCTGTTGCCTCGGCGGAACATCCACCGTGGGGTTATTCCACTCCCTCAACTGCCATCTCGACCGTTGGGGGCTCGAAGCCTTCGATGGTGCGGAAGGCGATTTTTTGTTTACCGGCGTTTTCTTCGTCATCTTCAACGTCGACAATTACTATTTCTCCGGCCCGGAACTCTTTATGCAAGAGACGTTCGGAAAGCGGGTCCTCGACCAACCGTTGCAGAGCACGCCGCAAGGGACGTGCACCCATGGAGGGGTCATAGCCTTGTACAGCCAAGTGCGCTTTAGCAGCATCGGTGAGTTCAAGGCCCATGCCCTGGCCCGCCAATTGCTTGGCTAAACGCTTCACCATGAGGTCCACAATGCGGGTGACTTCATCAACGCTGAGTTCATGGAAAACAATGGTGTCGTCAATACGGTTTAAGAACTCTGGGCGGAAGTGATCTTTCAAGGCATCTTGCACCTTGGCTTTCATCCGTTCGTAGCTCACCGCTTCATCATTTTTAGTGAAACCCAAGTTGGCTTTGCGCAGGTCGGCTGTACCCAAGTTGGAGGTCATGATGAGCACCGTGTTGCGGAAGTCCACCGACCTCCCTTGCGCATCGGTAAGTCGGCCTTCTTCAAGGATCTGCAACAACGTGTTGAACACGTCAGGGTGAGCTTTTTCTACCTCGTCGAACAGCACCACAGAGAAAGGCCGACGGCGTACCGCTTCAGTCAACTGGCCACCTTCGTCGTAGCCCACATAGCCCGGAGGGGAACCAACCAAACGGCTCACCGTGTGTTTTTCCATGTATTCCGACATGTCGAGCGAAATAAGGGCTGTTTCGTCGCCGAACAAGAACTCCGCCAACGTTTTCGCCAACTCTGTTTTACCTACCCCGGAAGGGCCTAAGAAAATAAACGAACCAGAAGGGCGTTTCGGATCTTTTAGCCCCGCTCGAGTACGGCGGATCGCTTGGCTTACTGCCTTAATGGCGTCCTCTTGGCCAATGACCCGTTTATGCAGTTCGTCTTCCATACGAAGAAGTTTTTGGGTTTCTTCTTCGGTCAACTTGTACACCGGTATACCGGTCCATACGGAAAGAACTTCGGCAATGGACTCTTCGTCTACCTCGTCAAATAAGTCAACGCCGGTTTCACGAATTTCGCCTTCGCGTTCTTCTTTTTCTGCTTGGAGTTCTTTTTCGCGGTCACGAAGTTGCCCCGCTTCTTCAAAGTCTTGCGCCTCGACCGCTGCTTTCTTTTTCTGCGTAACCTCGGCCAAGGAACTTTCGAGCTCTCGTAAATCTTCTGGGGTGCGCATGCGTTTAATGCGCATACGCGAGCCTGCTTCATCAATAAGGTCAATGGCCTTATCGGGCAAAAAGCGGTCTGAAATGTAGCGATCAGCCAAGTTGGCGGCCGCCACCAACGCTTGGTCGGTGATGGTTACCCGGTGATGGCTTTCGTAACGTTCGCGTAGGCCTTTAAGAATTTCGATGGTGTGGGCCACCGAAGGTTCATCTACCTTTACCGGTTGAAAACGGCGTTCCAAAGCAGCGTCTTTTTCGAAGTATTTACGGTATTCATCTAGCGTGGTAGCCCCGATGGTTTGCAATTCGCCGCGAGCCAACATGGGCTTCAAAATAGATGCTGCGTCGATGGCCCCTTCAGCCGCACCGGCACCCACCAGAGTATGGATTTCGTCGATGAACAAGATGATGTCGCCGCGGGTGGTGATTTCTTTTAATACTTTCTTCAACCGCTCTTCGAAGTCCCCGCGATAGCGGCTTCCGGCCACCAAGGCACCTAAATCAAGGGTGTAGAGCTGCTTGTTGTGAATGGTTTCAGGGACCTCATCGTTAGCGATGAGTTGCGCCAAGCCCTCCACGATTGCTGTCTTGCCGACCCCTGGTTCACCAATCAGCACTGGGTTATTTTTGGTGCGTCGAGAAAGCACTTGCATGATTCGCTCGGATTCACGAGACCGGCCAATAACCGGGTCGAGTTTATTGTCGCGAGCCAACTGCGTCATGTTGCGGCCGAATTGATCCAAGATGACCGAGCCTGACGAAGCATCGCCACCACTGCCCCCGGAGGTTGCGCCACTTTTTTCTTGTGCATCAGGTCCAGGACCGCTCCCGCTGCCTGAGTACCCCGACAAAAGTTGAATCACTTGTTGGCGCACCCGAGAAAGGTCGGCACCTAACTTGCTAAGTACCTGAGCGGCTACCCCTTCGCCTTCGCGAATAAGGCCCAACAAAATGTGTTCGGTGCCGATGTAGTTGTGGCCCAATTGAAGGGCTTCACGTAACGAAAGTTCTAAAACTTTTTTTGCTCGCGGAGTAAACGGGATGTGACCGCTGGGGGCTTGCCCGCCTTGGCCAATGATTTCTTCAACCTGTTCGCGTACTGCTTCGAGCGATACACCAAGAGAGTCCAGCGAACGCGCTGCTACCCCTTCGCCTTCATGTATCAAACCAAGCAGAATATGCTCGGTTCCGATGTAATTGTGGTTAAGGGTGCGCGCCTCTTCTTGCGCCAACACCACCACCCTGCGGGCCCTGTCAGTAAAACGTTCGAACAACCGGTTCTCCTCTGAATCTTGTAGTACCTAAGTGTACCGCTCTTCTGTGACGACCCACGGACAGCCTTTCTCAGGTTTTTTCTGCTCTGAACCAAAGAGATGGTTTTTCGCGGCCGGTTGTGGGCGTATCCTCACCACGTGGCTTCCCCTTCACCTCTTTTGACACTTCCCGGCATGGCTGGCGATATTGAGCGCGTCAACGACGAACTTCGCCGCTCGGTGCAATCACCGGATGATTTCCTGACCGAGGTGGCTTTACATCTCATTAGCGCAGGAGGAAAACGGGTACGTCCGGCCTTGGCCATTACGACCTCGCTTTTGCCCAGCAGCGACCCGGGCCCCGCCGACCACGACGTTATTCGTGGCGGGGTAGCCATTGAGCTCGTGCATCAAGGTTCGCTTTACCACGACGATGTTATGGATGGTGCTGAAACACGACGCAACGTGCAGAGCGTCAACGCCAAATGGGGAAACCGAGAAGCCATTTTGTCGGGCGACTTTTTGTTGGCTCGGGCTTCGGGGATCGCCGCCGACTTAGGCACCGAAGTAGCCGGGCTTCTCGCCGACACCATTGCCTCGCTTTGTGAAGGCCAAGTCCGTGAACTGCAACACGCCTTCGATGTTGACCGCAGCGAAGAGGCTTACTTTCAATCAATCTCCGGCAAAACCGCAGTGCTTCTGGCTGCCGCCGGGCGCGTCGGAGCCCTCGTGGCCGACCACCCCCGCTACTTGATCGAGGCCGTGACCTCTTTTGGGCATTTCTACGGGATGGCCTTTCAAGTAATTGATGACGTGCTCGATGTGGTGGCCACCGACGAACAACTGGGCAAACCAGCGGGCAACGACCTCGTAGAAGGGGTCTACACTTTGCCGGTTATCCGTGCCCTGGCTGGGCCTGCAGGACAACAACTCCGCCACCTCTTGGGTGGCCCTATTGACGCAGCCGCTCGCGACCAAGCCCGAGACTTGGTCCGCCAAGATGAAGCCATGGGCTCAGCGATGGCTACCGCAGTGGACTACACCAACCGGGCTCGTTCGGCGCTCAACGACCTCTCGCCCACTCCGGCGCTCGCTACTTTGCAGATGACCTGCGACCTCTTACTTGATCGTGCCAATGACGTAACCGGCACACATTTTTAGTCAGCGAGACCCTGTTCGGGTCGCAACGTAGGAAAAAGAATCACGTCGCGAATAGCGGTGGTGTCGGCTAGCAACATGACCAAGCGGTCCATGCCGATACCCAACCCACCGGTGGGGGGCAGGCCGTAGTCCAAAGCTCGCAAATAGTCTTCGTCGACCACCATGGCCTCGGCATCGCCGGCTGCTTTTTCAGATTCTTGGGCCGAGAAGCGGTTGCGTTGCTCTTCAGGGTCCACTAATTCGCTAAAAGCGTTGCAGAGTTCTCGCCCGGCCACGATGCCTTCAAAACGTTCAACCCAACCGGGCTGGTCGCGGTGATCTCGCGAGAGCGGTGACACTTCTTGCGGGTAGTCGGTAACGAAAATAGGGCCCCATAATTTAGGCTCGGTGGTTTTTTCGTAAAGTTCCAAAATTAATTTACCCGGTCCGTAATGATCTTTTACTGGCACCTCATGTTGCTCGCACATAGCAACCAGCTCTTCACGTGGGGTATCTAAATCAACATCGAGACCGGCATGTTCTAAAAGTAGTTCCCGCATGGTGGCCCGTCGCCAAGGAACAGAAAGGTCAAGGTCTTGCCCGTCATAGGTGAGGCTGGTGGTTCCTAAAATTTCTTGAGCCAAGTGGGCTACCAACTCTTCGACCAGCACCATGATGTCGGTGTAATCGGCGTACGCCTGGTAGAGCTCCAACATGGTGAACTCAGGGTTGTGTCGGGTAGAGAGCCCTTCGTTGCGGAAAACCCGGGCGATCTCAAATACCCGTTCAAAGCCGCCCACCACCAGGCGCTTTAGATAAAGCTCGGGAGCGATACGCAAGTAAAGGTCTAGATCTAACGCATTGTGATGAGTAGTGAAAGGTCGCGCTAACGCACCGCCGGGGATGGGGTGAAACACTGGGGTTTCTACTTCTAAGAAATCTTTTTCTTCTAGCCAACGGCGGGTCAGCGACATCACTTTGCTGCGCAATAAAAAAGTCTGGCGGGCCTCTTCGGTCACCCACAGGTCTACGTAACGTTGGCGGTAACGGGTGTCGGTATCAGAAATGCCATGCCATTTGTCGGGAAACGATCGACGGGCCTCCGCCAGACGCACCCATTGGGCCACCCTTACCGATAGTTCTCCCCGTCGGGTTTTAATGACCTCACCGGTCACCCCCACCCAGTCGCCTAAATGCAGCGCACTGAAGTCAGAAAACTCCGGAGTGGTTTTTTCTTGAGCGAAAAGTTGAATACGCCCCGTGGCGTCTTGCAGGGTGCCAAAAACTAAGCGCCCTTGATCGCGTTTAAGCATGAGCCGCCCGGCCACCGTGACCTCCAGCCCGGTGCTTTCACCATCAGCTAGGTCAGCGTAAGTTTTTTGCAGATCTCCCGCATGGTCGGTGGGGTCAAAACGGTGCGGGATAGTTTGTTCACTCATCAAGATTGGTCCTGGTTGCGTTGATACACGAGACGCAGCCCGTGCAAGGTCAAAAATGGTTCTACGTGTTCAATAGTGCGGGCCACCGGAGCGATCAGATGGGCCAAGCCGCCAGTAGCCACCACCGTGCAGGTATCAAGTTCGGCCCGAAAGCGCTCCACCATGCCATCTATCTGTGCGGCAAAACCATAGATGGCCCCCGACTGCAGCGACTCTTTGGTGCTTTTCCCAATCACGTTTCGGGGCTCCACCAACTCAATAGCCCCCAGAGCAGCGGCCTTACCAAACAAGGCGTCCAAACTGATTTCGATGCCGGGGGCAATAGCGCCGCCCATGAACTCACCTTTGGCAGAGATCACATCAAAGTTGTTGCCGGTGCCGAAGTCCACCACCACCAGTGGTCCGCCGTACAAGTCGAAGGCGGCCACCGCATTGGCAATACGGTCGGCTCCTACTTCTCGAGGGTTGTCGTAAAGGATGGGCATCCCGGTGCGTACTCCGGGTTCGATAACCACTGGTTCTTGGTTTCCGTGGCGTTCTACCATTTGGCGCAAACTGGCCAACACTCGGGGCACCCCGGCACACATGGCGACATTATCTACATCGAAGGTGAAGCCCGAGGCCTCTAAAAGATTGCGAATAATTACTGCATGTTCGTCAGCGGTGCGGTCTGCATCGGTGGCGATACGCCAGTGGTCGAGCAAACCCGCCCCGGCACCGTTGCCCGAAGCATTGTCGTCTTGGTAAAGACCGATAACCGTTTGGGTGTTGCCGACGTCAATGGTTAAAAGCATCAACGTTCTCCTTGCCGTGTTGAAAAAATGGAACCGCCTAAGCGGTGAAATACTAATTGGTTAGGTATCAAGTGGTTAGGTATCAAGTGGTTAGGTATCAAGAGGTTAGACGTCAAGAGGTGTCCTTCGGGCCACTTTAAAGATCGAGGCCGATATCTAAGGCCGGGGCGCTGTTGGTGAGTGACCCGCTAGAGATGCAATCCACTCCGGTGGCCGCATATTCGGCCAAAACTTCAAAGGTGATTCCCCCGGAGGCTTCAAGAAGCGGGCGCCTTCCGTGCTGTTGTTCAAAGGCTTGAGCGGCGGCCACACATTCTTTCACCACCGCTGGAGTCATGTTGTCGAGAAGCAAAGCGTCGGCCCCGGCCGCCGTGGCTTCTTGCGCCTGTTCTGGAGAATCGCATTCCACATGCACCGTCCGTCCGGGCCATTTTTGTTTAGCTTGGGCCACCGCCGAGGAAATGTCGGTACCGGTGAGGTGGTTATCTTTAAGCATCACCCAGTCGCTGAGGTTGGCCCGGTGATTGGCTCCCCCGCCGGCTCGCACGGCGGCTTTTTCTAGGGCCCGCAACCCTGGGGTGGTTTTACGGGTGTCCCACACCACGGCGCCGCCCGCCGCTTCGGCTACCCAGTGGGCCACCACGGTGGCGATACCTGAGAGGTGGCTGAGGTAATTCAGTGCGGTCCGCTCGGCGGTAAGCACCGTAGCCAGCGGGCCTTCGAGGCGAGCTAACACTTGGCCGGCTTCTATTTTCTCACCTTCGGCAACTTCCCAGGTCACCGCAATAGTGGCGTCAATTTGACGGAACGCCTCGGTGGCGCAAGCAGTTCCGGCCAGAACCCCATCTTGACGGGCGGCCAGGACGCCGCGGGCTTTTGCTTCGGCGGGCACTAAAGCAGCCGTGAGGTCGCCTAAAGGGGTGAGATCTTCTTGCAGAGCGCGGCGCACCGAGGCTTCTACTTCGATCTGTGGGGGGTGCAAATACAAAACCATGCCTTAAGCCTGCCGCCCCCGGCCACCGCTGCCAACACGGGCCTGCAACCCGGTCATGCGTTGACCACCAAACGGAGGGCAAATGCAGGGTCGGTGGCCAAAAAATCTTGCCTGGTATGAGCACCTCGTGATTCTTGTCGGGTCAAAGCGGCCACTACCAGAGCCGTGGCCAAGGTGATGAGGTTTGCCGTTTCTGCGGCCGCCGGGCTGTCGGTGGCTTTGGGGCAACGGACAGCCAAAGCATTAATGCGGGTGACTGCTTCGGTCAGTGAGTTCTCGTTCCGAACTACCCCGGCGTAGCGGGTCATAGTTTGTTGTAGCTCTTTTCGTAAACCCTGCGGGTCGTCGCTTCCTGTCATGGCCGGAAAACACACCGACAACTTTTTTACCCCCGGGCGAGGCGTCTCTTGGGGCGTCAAAAGAGCGGCCAGTGGGCCCGTAGCTTCTGGGCCGTCTTTTCCGGCAGCCACCGCCTCCACGACCCGGGCCCCATAAACCATCCCGTCGAGTAGCGAGTTTGAGGCCAAGCGGTTTGCTCCGTGTACCCCCACGCAAGCCACCTCGCCGGCTGCCCAAAGGCCGGGCAGGCTTGAGGCCCCTTGCAAATCAGTTACTACCCCGCCGCACAGGTAATGCGCTGCGGGGGCCACCGGTAACCAATCTTTTGCCGGGTCTAAGCCAAGTTTTTCTAGGTCGGCGGCAATGGTGGGAAAACGAGTCGAAAAAGAAGCCAGCCCGGTGGCATCTAGCCAGAGGTGTTCTGCTTCTTGGTCAAACATCCGTTGGGTCATAGCCCGAGACACCACATCTCGGGGCGCCAACTCGTCGACGAACGATTCACCGTCACGGTCACGCAATAGTGCTCCGTGGCCCCGCAATGCTTCAGAAAGCAAGGGCCGCGGCATGCGGTCGTGGTGAAGCGCCGTGGGGTGGAATTGCACAAACTCCACGTCGGCCACCGCCACCCCTGCCCGAAGGGCCATAGCCACCCCGTCGCCGGTGGCTTCCAAAGGGTTGGTGGTCACGGCGAACAGTTGCCCGGCCCCGCCGGCCGCCAGCAGAACTTGAGGCGCCCGAACCTGATGGTTTTCCCCGTGTTGGTCAAGAACTTGTACCCCCACGCATCGGCCGTCTTCCACCACCAAGTCGGTAACGAAATGGTTTTCGCGTAATTCAGTGGCGGTGGCTTTGACGGCCGCTACCAGCGCTCGTTCAATCTCCACGCCGGTGGCGGCCCCTCCCGCATGAACCACCCGGGCCGTGGAGTGCCCGCCCTCTTGGGCCAGCAAAAGTTTTCCGGTTTCGTCACGATCAAACACGGCGCCGCGGGCGATGAGGTCCAGTACCCGACCGGGCCCTTCGTCAACTAAAACCCTGACTGCTTTTTCGTCACACAGCCCTACCCCAGCGGCCAAAGTGTCTGCCAGGTGGAGGTCGGTGGAGTCAGGGTCGCCGCTCAAAACGGCCGCTACTCCTCCTTGCGCCCATCGGGTGGTGGTTTGTTCTAACTGCCCTTTAGTTACTACCCCGACCACTAAACCTAAATCGGCGGCCAGTACCGCCGCCGAGAGGCCCGCTACTCCGCTACCGATTACTAACAAATCAAGTGGTTGCTCAACAGGAGCCATAGCGCTCCCCTTCTTGAACGGCACGGTTATCCAACAGTCGGGTTGCCCCAAAACACCCGGCCACCAACAAACGAGCATCTGCTTCAAAGTCCTCGACGGGCTGCAATGACTGTGGGTCCACCACTGCACAGTAATCAACAATCAACGCATCAGCGGTTTTCAAGACCTCGGTCATGGCTGCTTCTACTTTGAGTCGATTCGTTGCACCGTTGGTTATTAAATCAGCTCCGACTTTTAACGCTTGATAAAGAACCGGGGCTTGATCTCGTTGGGTCGCCGTGAGATAAACGTTGCGGCTAGAAAGCGCCAACCCATCTGTTTCTCGCCAAGTAGGGCAGCCCACTACCGACACCGGAAGGTTGAGATCTCGCACCAGTTGCTGCACCACGGCCAGTTGTTGAAAATCTTTTTCTCCGAAAAAGGCTTGGCAGGGACCCACCAAAGAAAAAAGAGCGGCCACCACGGTAGCGACCCCTGCGAAATGATCGGGACGGTTTGCTCCTTCCCACAGCCCAGCCACCTCACTTACCGGTACCGGTGTGCGGGGGAGCGCTTTTTGCATTTCTTCAACCGAAGGGTGAAAAACCAAATCAACTCCCTGAGCAACGCACAAAGCCGAATCTGCCACAAAGTCTCTCGGGTAAGTAGCGAGATCTTCGCTCGGGGAAAACTGCAACGGGTTGACGTAGATCGAAACAACGGTGAAGTCACACGCCGCAACGGAGGCTTTCATCAACGAACTGTGCCCAGCATGTAAACCTCCCATGGTGGGAACAAACCCTATTTTTTGGCCGTCTTGGCCGGCCAAAGCAAGTTGCGCTTGAAGGTCCTCAGCGGTGGTGACCGTGGCCACCGGGGTTTCTGTAGCCATTAGGAACTAAGGGTTAGCGGGCCAATGGCTGCCACTTGGGCCGCATCAGCCGCCATAATCTCTGCCGCCCCAGGCAGCGAAGCCACCAACTCTGGGGCCACATCACAAAAAGGAATCAACACAAAAGCCCGCTGGTGCATCCGAGGGTGCGGGACTACCAAGTCGGGTTCGTCAACCTCTTCACCATCTATCCACAATAAATCAACGTCGAGAGTACGGGGGCCCCACCGTTCATCTCGCACGCGCTGAGCAGCCTTTTCGCTTTCTTGACAAAGTTGCAAAAGTTGCCGAGGGGTGCGGTCGGTCAGCAACTGCGCCACACAGTTCAGGTACGGGCCCTGTTCTGGGCCGCCGACCGGAGCCGTTTCGTAAACGCCAGAAACCTCTGCCACATCGGGCAAGCCAGCCACCGCTTCTTGAAGAAAAGCCGCCCGGTCCCCAAGGTTTGACCCTAAACCTAGGTAGGCGAACCTTTTCATAGCGGGCGGTGAATTCTCACCCCGCTGGTGGCGAGATCTTGAGGCACCGGAGGGCGAAGTTTGTGCACCGTCACTGTGACCTCTTTTACTTGCTCAAATTCTAGAATTTTTTCGGCGACTCGTCCGGCGCAACGCTCAAGTAGATCAAAGCGTTCGTCTTTGATAATGCTCTCCACCAGTTCACAAAGAGCCCCATAGTTCACCGTGTCGTGAAGGTCGTCGCTTAAAGAAGCGGCCGTTAAATCAAGGTACACGTCAAGGTCAAACGACAACGGTTGGCGCCGTTTGAGTTCTTCAGGGAGAAGCCCACAAAGGGCCAACATGGTTAATCCCCGTAGTTCAATACGGTCATTCAGCATCTTGATTCTCGTCAAGATGCTGAACAATAAGGTCAACGATGCGGCGACCAGGAGTACCTAGCGGTCGTTCCATGATCTGTTCAATCGCCCCAATGGCATGGGGGCCGGTGGTCACCAGTTTAGTGGCCAACAAGTAAGCGGCCATAAGGCCGCAAACCGTTTCGTTGAGTTCTTCTCGGTGCACGATAATGCGTCCCCCGTTGGCCGTTAAGGTGGCCAGACGGTTAATGACCTGAAGCAAACGCCCAATACCTTCTTCGGCCCCACCAAAAGGTTCGTGGGCCCAGCGCACTACCAAATCATCGTAGTTATGCAAGTTGTGTTCGCTAGACAACAACGACACCACAACGTCAAAATCATTTTCACGTATCCAAATAATTTCTTCTTGGCGACGCACCTTTCTATGGCTTACTCCGCACCCTCCGGGGCGTTCACAAACCGCGAGGTGGTCTTTAATGATCCAACAGAAGCCGCGTGGCACAATGCCTTGTGCCCATTTACCTCTCATTGGTTCCTCCCTCTATCGGACGGGGATTCCGGCAAATACCAGAAGCCATGAAATTACCTCGCCCATCTTGTACCAACAAAACCCGTACGGCAACTTAACCAACCATTTTTGCTGCTTGGACGGTGATTGCTACCTCATGGGCCCGCACCATGGCTGCCCCTTTATGGAAGGCCCAGATAGCGATCGCTACCGACCCTTCTTTTCGATCAGCTGGTTCGGTCGGGCCGAGCAGGCCGTCGCTCTTTCCTAAGATTTCACCTAAAAAGCGTTTTCTGCTGGCTCCTACCACCACCGGCCAACCGGTTTCTACCAAACAGTCAAGATGGGCCAGCAAGGTCAGATTGTGGGCGGTTGTTTTACCAAAACCCAAACCGGGGTCGAGCCAAACTTCGGTGGCTCCGGCCGCTTGCGCCGCCTCGGCTCGCTGCACCAGATAGTCCCTTACTTCTTGCACCACATCGTCGTATTGCGGTTCTTCCTGCATGGTGCGTGGGTCACCTTGCATGTGCATGGCTACCCAACCCACTTTTAATTGGCCTGCGAGCTCACCTAAAGAAGCGCTGACATCGTTAATGAGCGTCGCCCCAGCATCCACGGCGGCTCGCGCCACTTCGCTATGACGAGTATCGACCGACACTTTTACTTGGCCAACCAGACCGGCGATAACCGGTAACACGCGTTTTATTTCTTCGTCGGCCCCTACCGGGTTAGCGCCCGGGCGGGTGGACTCTCCGCCTACGTCAATAACGTCGGCTCCTTCTGCAACAAGTTTTTTGGCATGAGAAAGAGCGGCCTGGTGATCCAGGAACTGGCCGCCGTCAGAAAAAGAATCCGGCGTTACGTTTACTACTCCCATTACTTTGGTCATGCGTATCTCAAAACCTGAGCGATGACCGTCAGCGCCGTAAAGGCTCAATAAAACGCATCGCTTCGGAGCGGGTCGCCATGTCGGTGCGGAATATTCCTCGTACTGCCGACGTTACGGTCACCGCTCCCGGCTTTTTTACGCCTCGCATAGACATGCATAAATGCTCGGCTTCAATGACTACCAGAGTCCCTTGGGGGTCCAGAGTTGTTTGAATGGCTTCCGCTATTTGCGAAGTTAAGCGTTCTTGTACTTGAAGGCGGCTAGCGAAACCGTCTACTAAGCGAGCCACCTTAGAAAGCCCAGCGATGCGCCCTTCTTTTTTCGGGATGTAAGCCACGTGGGCGCTGCCAAAAAAGGGAACCATGTGGTGTTCGCACAGCGAATAAAATGGAATGTCTTTAACCATGACCATTTCGTCGTGGTCTACGTCGAAGGTTTTGCTTAGATGGTCAGCCGGGTTTTCGGCGATGCCTTTACACACTTCGGCATACATGCGAGCCACCCGGGACGGGGTGTCGGTGAGACCATCACGCTGCGGGTCTTCACCCAATGCCGCCAATATTTCTTTTACCGCCGCTTCGATGCGGGGAAGGTCAACTGATTCGCTCATTACTCGTCGGTTTCAGTTTCGATGACCCGAATATCGGAGAGGTTGCGGTAATGCTGGGCCACGTCAAGGCCGTAGCCGACCACAAATTCTGGAGGGATGCGAAAGCCTTCATAGCGCAGAATTGACTCGTCGAGCTGATGGTCGTTATGCACTAACAAGGCACAAACTTCTAGGCTGGCTGGGTTGCGGGCCAAAAGGTTTTTGCGCAGATAACTCAAGGTCAGGCCGCTATCTACGATGTCTTCAACAATGATCACGTCGCGACCGGCCAGGTCAAGGTCCAAGTCTTTGACAATGCGCACCACCCCAGAGGACCGGGTGGAATGCCCATAAGAAGACACCGCCATGAAGTCGAGTTCTACCGGTAGGTCGATGGCTCGTGCCAGATCGCTCATAAACATGAACGCCCCTTTGAGTACCCCCACCAGCAACGGGGAACGGCCGGCGTAGTCGGCGGTGATCTCTCGACCTAAAACCGTTACTCGTTTGGCGAGGTCTTCAGCCGAAACCAAAACCCTTCCGGGGGCGGGGATGTCTGGGTTGTTCGACTGGTAAGCGCTCATGACCTGACCTTAGCGGGATGATTTGGTTGGTTGGCGACCCGGCAAAAAACGCAGGCGTCCATCGGTGCGTTCTACTCGGTCGCCTCCGCCCACTTCGGCCGCTTGGTTGGTGTGAGCGACCACTGCACACACCCGATCTACCGCTGCAGCATCGGGGGCTAACCCGTTTCGTTGTTGGGTCAGCCAGTGGTGCACGCTTAATCGCACCAAGGCGGGGTCTTGTTGGGCCAGCATTCGCGTATCGGTGGGGTCAAGGTCGGCCAACAACTCTTGAAGCAAAGCCACCCCTTGGCCCGCATGTTCGGCATGTCGGGCCAATAGCGGCACGGGGTCGCGTTGGAATACTTCAGCCAGCAAAGGGAGCACTTCATGGCGTACCCGGTTGCGGGTAAAGCGTGGGTCAGCGTTCATGGGGTCATCTAGGGGCTCAAGGCCTTGGTTTTGGCATACCCATTGGGTTTCATGGCGTCGCAGGTTCAGAATGGGCCGCCGTTGGGGGCTCCCGATGCCCGCCACCCCGGGTAAGCCAGCGCCGCGAAGCAAGTTAAGGAGCACTGTTTCTGCTTGGTCGTCTGCGGTATGGCCGGTGAGTACCCCAGAAGGTAGAAGATCTTTACGGGCCTGACGTGCTCGGGCTTCGAGGTTGGGGCCAGGGTCTACCGAGGCGGTCACCAACTCAATGCTGGCTCCGAGGCTGGCCGCTACTTGGGCCACCGCTGCTCCCTCTTGGTCCGAGCCTTGACGCAAGCCATGGTCCACGTGCCAGGCCGTCACCGTGCAACCTGCTTGTGTGGCCAGCACCAGCAACGCTAACGAATCGGCGCCGCCGGAAACCGCACAATCAACAGAGGTGCCGGCCGGGGGAAATTGGCATCGCTCCAGGAGTTCTGAAAGCGAGGTTTCGGTCATGCCGCCGGTTCGGTCATGCGAGTCACCCATAGTTGAGGGTCTTGAATCTCGGCTGAACTTGGCAGGTGCGCTGGTTTTTCCCACACTTGGTTAAAGAGGTCGGCGCCTCCGGCGGTTTCTACAGCCGCAATAAACGCTTCGCCTTGGATGTATTGCGCCAACTTGGCTTCTAGACCGATGGCTTTTTGAATCAACCGAGTCAGGCCGGTGGCCGACTGGCGGCGGTGGCGCATGACTTTGGCGTAGCGGTCGGCGTGTTCTACCAAGCCGATGCCGGCCCGGTCCATGGTGACGTCGCCGTGGCCTTCGAGCAGGCTCATTAAACCGGCGATCCCATCAAGAGCCAGTTTTTGTTCGGGGGTAGCTATGGCAGAGAGCATGGAATCGTTGTTGTCGCTTTTGCCTTTGGTGAAAGACCGCAACCGGTCGGCCAACTGTTGGGGCTCTGGTTCAGCTTGATCTAACAAGGTTTCTACTAAACCCAAGTAGTGGCTTCGCATCCATGGCACTCCGGTGAACTGTGCCCGGTGGGTTACTTCGTGGAGGGCCAGCCATAAACGAAAATCACTTGAGGGAAACGCCGAGCGGCGTTCTAAGGCCACGATGTTGGGGCCCACGTAGTACACCAAGTCTTGATCTTCGGCTTGTTCGTCTTCAATAACCAGCAGGTCGTATTGGCCGAGCACTCGGGTAGACATCCAGCCCAACACGGCACCCATTTCTACGGCGGTTACTTGGGCCGTTACTTTGGTCCAAGCGGTTTCTGGTTGATCGCCCATGCGCTCAAATAGCGGACGCAGCAGGCGTTGCAGCGAAGCCAGGTTGGCGCGAATCCAGTCGGAGCGGTCTACTACTCGGGCCCGGGCGGAGCCTTGGTCGGAGGTTAAGCCGGTGGTAGCGGCCACCAAACCTTCGGCCAGCGCTGTGTGTTCGGTGAACTCTTCAATCAGGTTGCCGTGTAGGTGAGCGTCAGCAAAAGGGGCCCGTTGGGCGACCTTTACTGCTACTCGTTCGGCCAAGGCCCAGTCGACTGCGGTGGGCCCCACGGGTTGCGTTACTTCTTTGGGTAACGGGTGGTGGAAACTTTTGTAAAGTATCCCACCAGAGTGGCCACACACAGGGCCACGCCGCCGCCTACCAAAGGTACGGCAAGCCAGTAATGCCAGATGACTCCTGAAAGCACGTTCATGGGGTTGATCCTAGAGGGTTGAGGTTGTGGTTTTCTTTTATTTCTTTAAATAATGAGCCCGCGCGGGGAATTGAACCCCGGACCTGCTCATTACGAATGAGCTGCTCTTCCAACTGAGCTACACGGGCGGTGCGGGGCAAGCGTAGCGGTCTACTCTCAAGGCACGAACCTTTCTGGCCATGTTCAGGGGCGTTCTATGGGTGCCCAGGCCAGCAACAAGCGTTTTTCGCCTTTTTGGGTGAAGCGCACTACCGCTTCGGCACGGTCGCCTTCTCCTGATACTTCCAGCACGGTTCCCGGGCCCCATGCAGCATGCATTACTTCTTCACCGGGTTGCAGGTTGAGTAGATGAGCACCGTGACCCGGCGGGGTGGAGTCTTTTTTCTTTCCGGCGCCGATTACTGAGCCGGCCGGTTCGTGGTCTGAGGAGGGAGTAGAGGGGAACCAGCCGCTTTCTGACCCTGCTGGTTTTTTACTGGCCCACGATTCGCTGCGGGTACTGGAGCCCCATCCGGCGTCACGGCGAGGGCGATGCTTTCTGCTGTCCTCCGCTTCGCTCAACAGGTCTTCCGGTATTTCGTCGAGGAAACGGCTCGGCGGGTTGTACTGGGTGGTGCCATGCAACATGCGACACCAAGCGTGGGTCACAAAAAGTTTTTCTCGAGCCCGGGTAATGCCCACATAAGCCAAGCGGCGTTCTTCTTCTAACTGGGTTTCATCGCCCAAAGAACGCACATGAGGAAACACCCCGTCTTCGAGCCCCAGCAAAAACACCACCGGGAACTCCAAACCTTTAGCGGCATGCAAGGTCATCAAGGTGACCATGCCGGCTTCTTCCGCCGCTGGGTCGGGCAAAGCATCGGTGTCGGCCACCAGTCCTACTTGTTCTAAAAACTCGTCCACGGTGTTGAACTCGTCGGCTACCCCAATCAGTTCGGCCAAGTTTTCTAAACGGCCCTCTGATTCAATGGTGCGTTCTGCCCGGAGTTCATCTAAATATCCCGAAGCTTCAAGAGCGGTTTCTAACACTGGGCCGGGGCCGTTGTCTATGTCGCAGCGCAAGGTGTCATGGAGGTCAAGAAAACCCCGTATGCCGGGCAAAGCACGGCCCCCCACCCCGGCTTCTTCGGCTTGTGATAGCGCCACCATGAACCCCGTGCCGGCGTGGGCGGCCCAAGCATCTATTTTGCTGATCGAGGTGGCGCCGATGCCTCGTTTGGGCACGTTGAGCACTCGTTTGGCGGCCACCTCGTCGGTGGGGTTGGCGGCCAACCGCAGATAAGCCAGCGCATCACGTACTTCGCGGCGGTCGTAGAAACGAGTGCCGCCCAGTACCCGGTAGGGCACACCGCGGCGCACCAACTGTTCTTCCACGGCCCTGCTTTGAGCATTGGTGCGGTAAAAAACCGCCATGTCGGCCCATTGGTGGTGGCCTCCGTCATGCAAGGTGGCTAAACGGTCTACTACCCAGCGGGCCTCGTCCGTTTCGTCTTCGGCTTGGTAACGGGTTATGGGGTCGCCCGGGCCTTCGGCGGTCCAGAGTTCTTTGGGCCGGCGCCCAGTGTTGCGAGAAATCACCGCATTGGCGGCATCTAAAATAGTTTGTGTCGATCGATAATTTTGGTCAAGCACCACCACGGTGGCGTCGGGGAACGTTTTTTCGAAACCCAAAATGTTGCGCACGTCGGCGCCCCGAAATTGGTAGATGGATTGATCGCTGTCGCCCACCACACAAATATTGCGGTGTTCTTGGGAGAGCAACATGACCAACTCGTTTTGTACCGGGTTGGTGTCTTGATATTCGTCGACCAGTACATGTTTAAAACGTTGACGGTAGGAGGCCAGCACATCGGGGTGTTTTTTAAACAAGGTCACCGTGTTGCCCAAGAGGTCGTCGAAGTCCATGGCGCCGGCTTTGAATAACCGGTTTTGGTATTCATGAAAAACCGTGGCGATACGTTTTTGAATAGGCCCTACGGCTTCTTCTTCATATTGGGCGGCTGATTTTCCTTCATTCTTGGCGGCCGAAATTGAGGCATGAATGGACCGCGGGGGGAAACGTTTGATGTCCAAGTTGAGGTCTTTGATGACATAGCCGGTGAGACGCACCGCATCGCTTTGATCGTAGATACTGAATTGCGAGGGGAACCCTAAGCGTTCAGCGTCACGACGCAAGATGCGCACACAGGCCGAGTGGAAGGTTGAGACCCACATTTTTTGGGCTACCGGCCCCACTAATTCACCTACCCGGTGTTTCATTTCGGCGGCCGCTTTGTTAGTGAACGTGATGGCCAATATTTCGAAAGGCGAGACTTGGCCTTCGGTAATTAAATGGGCGATGCGGCGAGTCAGTACCCGGGTTTTTCCCGACCCAGCCCCGGCCACTACCAAAAGCGGGCCGACCGGGTGGATGACGGCGTCTTCTTGCGCCGGGTTGAGGCCCAGGTCGGCGAGTTGATTTTCGGGGGGAGAAAACAGTGGATGTTCTTGAGAGGAAGCCATTGCGTTCACCCTACCGTTGGGGTGTGACAGGCCTCGGGGTCTGGGCTATTGTTCGCCCCCTATGCAAAATCCTTTTCGTTTCAGCATCACCGCCAACGCTCCTCGACCGGTCACCGAGTGGCGCGAATTAGGGCGCCGTATCGAAGATCTGGGTTATTCCACGTTGAGTGTTTCCGATCACCTAGATGCAGAGATGGCACCTTTTGTGGCCCTAACCGTTATTGCCGAAGTAACCCGTGAACTCCGCTTAGCTACCTTGGTATTAGGCAACGATTTTCGCCACCCAGTATTTTTAGCCAAAGAGGCAGCCACCCTCGACTTACTTTCTGAAGGCCGGTTAGAACTGGGCATCGGCGCGGGCTGGAAATCCAGCGACTACCACCACTCCGGTATTTCTTTTGACTCGCCGAGCATCCGCATTGCCCGCTTAGCGGAAGCCATCACCGTGCTTAAAGGCTGCTTTGCCGAAGGACCTTTTAGCTTTGACGGCGAGTTCTACACCATTAAAGATCTTGATGGGCAACCAAGTTGTCTGCAAGACCCTCATCCTCCGCTTATTTTGGGCGGAGGCGGCAAAAAAATGTTGACCTTGGCTGCCCAACAGGGCGACATCGTGGGGGTCAACGCCAGCATGGCCGCCGGGATTATCGATCAGCGAGCCGGGGCATCGGCCACCGTAGATGCCACCGATTTAAAACTTTCTTGGATTCGCCAAGCGGCCGGTGACCGTTTTAGCGACTTGGAATTACAAACCAGGGTGCACATGTCGGCCATCACCAACGACCCCATGGGCATCGCTGAGTTGATGGCCCCCGCTTTGGGGCTAAGCGCCGAAGAGGCCTTGGCTTCGCCTCATGTGCTGGTCGGTTCGGTAGGCGAATGTGTCGAAACGTTGTTGGCTTGGCGAGAACGTTGGGGCATTACTTACATCGGCATCAACGAAGACTCGTTGGTAGATTTTGCTCCGGTAGTCGAAGCGCTGGCCGGGGTTTAGCGCTAAACAGTCCGGCCGAAGAGGGCCAGCAGGCGTACTCCGGCCGCTGCGTCTTCTGGAGGGTGAACCGGTGCCCCCACCATGCCGCTGGCCACCAGCGAGTCGGCGAGCGGTAGCCAGAACTCCAGGCAGCGTTCGGCCAGGTCGTCGGGCAATTCAAGCGGTTGGTTACGGGCCTGGGCTAAGTCCCAGGCGTGAATAAGGTTTTCGGTTATGCGGAAACCCAAAACTATGGACCCCGGTACTTCGCCCATGGGGTGGGTGTAGATTTTTTCTTCCACCTCTTGAGCGGAGGCGGCTTCCATAGCGGCAATGGCCGTGCCTCGCCAAGTAGCAAGTGGGTTGGGGCCTAGGATCGAGACATCCATTTCGGTCACCGGTTCTATCCGATTACCAGACAACAAGTCCAGCATCATGGCTTCGCCGAGCACCAGGTGGGCAACTAACGCTTGTACGTCCCATTCGTCGCACGGGGTGGCGGCGTACCACTGCTCGTCAGTGAGTTCCATGAGTTGGCGGCCAAAAAGCGTGCTGGCTGTTACGTAATCTTGGTGGGTGGGCATGGCCGTTATTCCCACTCAATGGTGCCCGGAGGCTTCGACGTAATGTCGTAGGCCACCCGGTTTACGCCGTCTACTTCGTTGATGATGCGACTCGACATGGTTTCTAAAAGGTCGTAGGGCAGGCGGGCCCAGTCGGCGGTCATGGCATCTTCGCTGGTTACCGCACGAATAATAATGGGCCACCCGTAGGTGCGCTCATCGCCCATGACCCCCACTGAGCGGATGTCAGGCAGCACGGCGAAAGCTTGCCAAATTTCTCGGTCCAGACCTGCATCGTGTATTTCTTGGCGCACGATCAGGTCGGCTGCTTGCAAGGTGGCCACCTTGTCCGGAGTCACCTCGCCGATAATGCGTACCCCAAGACCGGGCCCGGGGAAGGGTTGGCGCCACACGATTTCATCGGGGAGGCCCAGTTCTGAACCGACGGCCCGCACTTCGTCTTTAAACAAGTTGCGTAGCGGTTCGACGAGGGCGAACTCCATGTCGTCGGGCAGGCCACCCACGTTGTGGTGGCTTTTTATTTTGGCGGCATCTTTGGTGCCCGACTCAATGACGTCGGGGTACAAGGTGCCTTGCACCAAGAATGCGGTGCCTTCGATTTCGCGCTCAGCGTCTTCAAACACCCGAATGAACAGTTCGCCGATGGCTTTGCGTTTGGCTTCCGGTTCGGTAAGGCCCGCCAGAGCAGTGAAGAAACGGTCAGCGGCTTTTACGTGGATGAGTTCAATGCCTTGGTGGCGGTCGAAGGTTTCTACTACCTGTTCGCCTTCACCGGAACGCATGAGCCCGGTGTCCACAAACACGCAGGTCAACTGGTCGCCAATGGCTTCATGGACCAGCGCCGCCGCTACTGCGGAGTCCACCCCGCCCGAGAGGCCACAAATGGCTCGTCCGGTGCCCACCTGGGCTTTAATAGCTGCCACCGATGACTCGATGACCGAGGTCATGGTCCAATCCCCAGCGCAGCCACAGACATCAATGAGAAAGCGTTTCAGAAGGGCAGGGCCGCAGGGGGTGTGGAGCACCTCGGGGTGGAACTGAACCCCGTAGAGGCCTCGTTCTGGGGCTTCAAAAGCTGCAACCGGAGCATCGGGGGATGAAGCGGTGGTTTGTGCGCCGGTGGGCGGTTCGGTGATGGCATCAAAGTGGCTCATCCACACGCTTTGCGGGCCGAGTTCAACGTCGACCAACAAGGTGCCGGGGTCGGTAATGGTCAACTCGGTGCGGCCGTATTCGCCCCGTTCGTTACGGCCCACCGTGCCGCCACATTGTTGGGCCAAGAGTTGAGCACCGTAACAAATACCCAAAATAGGTACCCCCAGGTCGTACACCCCGGGGTCTATTTTTGGTGCGCCGTCTACGTGTACCGAGGCCGGGCCACCACTAAAAATAATGGCCGTGGGTTTTCGGTCAGCAAACTCTTGGGCCGAAAGATTATGGGGAACGATCTCGCTGTAGACCCGACATTCACGCACCCGACGAGCAATCAGTTGGGCGTATTGCGCCCCAAAGTCCACCACCAACACTCGGTCGGTGGATCCGGCAGCGCCCCCGGGTGTTTCTTCAGTCATGGAGTTTTGGGCCTAGTGGCCCATACCTACGCCTTGAGCTTTTTGTAGCGACTTGCCTTCAGTTTGCAAAGCGGGGGCCACCATGACTTCGGCTTTTTGAAACTCTTTGATGTTGAGGTAGCCGCAGGTAGCCATAGAGGTGCGTAGACCGCCAAATAGGTTGAGTTTCCCGTCATTTTCGTTGGCCGGGCCCAGCAGTACTTCTTCTAAGGTGCCGCGTACCGCCGTAGTAACCCGGGCGCCACGAGGCAAGGTGGGATGAAAGGTGGCCATACCCCAATGGTGGCCGCGTCCCGGGGCTTCCGCAGCGGCCGCTAATGGTGAGCCGATCATTACCGCATCGGCGCCACACACGATGGCTTTAGAAATGTCTCCGCCGGTAGCCATGCCGCCGTCGGCGATGACCTGGCAGTAGACGCCGGTTTCGTCGAGGTGGCGCATCCGGGCGGCCCGCACATCAGCAATGGCCGTGGCTTGGGGCACGCCTAAGCCCAACACGCCGCGGGTGGTACAAGCATGGCCGGGGCCTACCCCTACCAGAATGCCGGCGGCGCCAGTGCGCATGAGGTGCAAAGCGGCACGATAGGTGGCGCAGCCTCCCACGATGACCGGCATGTCCAGTTTACGAATGAACGTTTTGAGGTTCAAAGGCTCCACGGTGCTCGATACGTGTTCGGCAGAAACCACGGTGCCTTGAATAACCAGCATGTCGAGGCCGCCTTCTAAAATGGCGGGCAGCAGGGCTTCGGTGCGTTGAGGGGTTACCGAGGCGCACGAGACCACCCCAGCGGCGTTTATTTCGGCAATACGTTGGGTCACCAACTCGAGTTTCAAGGGCTCTTGGTAGAGCTCTTGCATGCGCCGGGTGGCTTTTTCTACCGGCAGGTCCGCTATTTCAGCCAACACGGCATCAGCGTCTTCATAACGGCACCACAGACCCTCAAGGTTCAACACTCCTACCCCACCAAGTCGGCCCACCTCAATAGCGGTAGCGGGGCTAACCACCCCGTCCATGGCCGAAGCCATAAGGGGAAGGTCAAACTGGTAAGCATCGATCTTCCAAGAAATGTCTACATCTTCGGGGTCGCGGGTGCGGCGGCTGGGCACGATGGCGATGTCGTCAAACCCATAGGCTCGGCGCCCGCTCTTGCCCATGCCGATTTCGATCTCTGCCATGGGTACAAACCTCTTTTTCAATGAGTGGAAACGCTGAGTTTACCGTGCCTTTTGCCATCTGGCGGGTACGGGGAGAATCTTTAGGCGTCAAGAAGCTCTTTTATAAGGTCCATGAGGTGCTGTACGTGACTCTGGGTGGTCTGGGTGGCTCCCACGGCGACCCTCAGCACGTAACGGTCATTGAGTTTGGTGTGGGTCAACAGCACCTCTCCGGTGGCGTTGAGGGCTTGGAGAAGATCTTCTGAGGCTTGGTCTCCATCAAGATGGCGAAAACACACCAGGGCCAAGGTCGGTGGGGCGGCCAATTCAAGCTGTGGATGTTGGGCCACTTGTTTAGCCAGATCTTGGGCCGCTGCTACGTGGTTGCGAATATGTGCTTGCAGGCCTTCTACCCCGTAACTGCGCAGCACAAACCACAGTTTTAGCGACCGGAAGCGACGGCCAAGTGGCACCTGCCAGTCTCGGTAATCAATAACGGCACCGGCCTCGCTGGCTGGGTTACGCAGGTATTCAGGCACTATAGAAAGTGCTTCGGTGAGCGGCCCGGCGTCGGCCACCCAAAACAGCGAGCAGTCAAAGTTGGTCAGCAACCATTTGTGCGGGTTAAAGACATAACTGTCGGCTTGGTCAAGGCCCGTGAAGATCTCACGGTATTCGGGGCATACGCCGGCCGATCCGGCCCAGGCGGCATCTACGTGCAGCCACGCCCCGGCGGCCTTGGCTAGGGGGGCTATTTTTGGCAAGGGGTCAACCGCTCCCGACGAGGTGGTGCCCACGGTGGCCATAACAAAAAACGGCACCAACCCGTCGGCTTGGTCCTGGGCGATGGCCTCCGCCAAGGCTTGGGGGTTCATGGCAAAGTTTTTGTCAGTGTCAATGAGCCGCAGTTGGTCAGAGGCCAAGCCAGCCACCAGGCAGCCCTTTTCGGCCGAAGAATGCGCTTGGGCCGAGGTGTAGGCCCGGAGGCGAGGCAGAACGGAGGCGCCTCCGGCTCGGTGACGGGCCGCCAAAATGGCGCAGAGGGTGGCCGAAGAGGCGGAGTCTTGAATCACCCCTCCCCCGGGCCCGGTGCTTAAGAACTTTTCCGGTAGCCCGCACAGGTCGATCATCCAATCCAGTAGGTGGGTTTCGAGTTCGGTGATAGCCGGGCCGGTGGACCACAGCATGCCTTGCACCCCGAGGCCGGCGGAGAGCAGTTCGCCGAGAACGGCCGGGGGCGAAGAGTTAGCGGGAAAGTAGCCGTAGAACCCGGGGTGCTGCCATTGGGTCAGGTGCGGGGTGATGATGCGATCCATGTCGGCCAGCAGGTCGCCGAAAGGCTCACCAGTTTGCGGGGCGGCGTCGGGGAGGGCGGCCCGCACATCACCAGGTTGGGTGGGCGGGGTTACCGGGCGCTGGTCAACGCCTTCCATGTGGTTGACCAACCAGTCAATGGTTGCATAGCCAGCTTGGCGAAACTCTTCGGTGCTCATGTGGGGCGGCGGTTCCAGCGATTCGGTCATGGGCCAATCCTAAGCCCATACACCAAAAGGCCACAATTTTTTCCCTGCTCGCATCGAACCCACCTTGCCAGTCATCTTTAGTCTCATATCTTGTCTTTGTCCGCGACCATCAAAAGCGTTGCCAAACAATTCTGCACTCCTCCATACGGTTGCTGGACTAATTTGATCAGTGCAAACTAAGGCCGAGCCCGAGAGTAAGAAGTTGCCGCAAGAGGGTGCCGGTGACGCCCCAAATGGTGTCGCCGGGGAGTTCAAAAAAAGTGATAGCTATTTCTTGACCATCTCGTTGCCAGTGTTCTTCACGCCACACCTCATCGCTAAGCAACTCGGCTAAAGCCACGTGGCGAATGGCTTCCACCTCCGCCGGGTTGGCCACCAGGGTCGGGCGTTCTGGCAAGACGGCCACAAAGGGGTGGATCAAACTGGGTCGGCCGATGGTGGTCATTGGTGGCAGTTCCCCCACCAAGCGAGGCAAAATCGGGTCTAAAGCCACCTCCTCATGGGCCTCTCGGCAAGCAGTGACCCACAGGTCAGCATCTTCGACATCTTGGCGGCCCCCGGGGAAACTCACCTGATGCGGGTGCGAGGCCATATCGGGCGACCGACGGGTTAACACCACATGGGCCTCGCCTTGCTCTTCGTATAAGGCCACCAACACCCCGGCCGGGCGGTGATCAACCACCGGAAGGTTCGGTACGGCAAAACCATTTTGACCAGCCAAGGCGTCCACTACCTGACTTAAAGACAGCGACCGATCAGTTAAATGCGCCCAAGGGGCCGGGCCACCCAAACGCCACTGTGCAGGGCGGGGGATTATTTGCGGGCCGCCTCGCGGTTGTGCAGGGCGAAAGCTCACGAATTGGTAAGGGCCTCAAGTTGTTTGCGTAGACCGCCCTCGGCCAAAGCAGCAGTTACTTCATCCGGCAGCGCCGTGCCTTTTTCCCACTTGTCCCACCAGTCAGCGAGCCCATGAGCTGGTTCGCCCAGCGCCTCAAGAACCTCCGGCAGGCGGCCGGTTTTCAAATTGGCCAACATGCGGCCGGGCAGCGTTTCGCCGCGAGACCATTCATCAAATTGGCCGAGGAGTCTTTGTGGGTCAGGGGCGGGGTGATCGGTGAACTCCATGGGTACAGGGTACCGCCGCCGTAAAACGACGAGAGCCGGGCCCGAAGGCCCGGCTCATCGCACATTCCCTAAGGAATGGTTACATCATGCCGCCCATGCCGCCCATGGGGTCCATTCCGCCACCAGGAGGCATAGCCCCGACTGGTTCAGGCTTGTCAGTAACCGCAACCTCGGTGGTCAACAACAACGCAGCAATAGAAGCAGCGTTTTGCAAACCAGCGCGGGTCACCTTGGCCGGGTCGATGACGCCAGCTTCAATGAGGTCAACCATTTCACCGGTTGCTGCGTTCAGGCCGGTTGAGCCTGAAGCGTTTTCTATCTCTCGTACCATTACCGCACCTTCAAGGCCAGCATTGTCGGCGATAAGCCGGGCTGGGGCCTCAAGGGCCGCGTAAATAATACGAGCGCCGGTAGCTTCGTCGCCAGAAAGCGAGTCCACAACTTCGGCGACGGCGGGCCGAGCACGCAACAGGGCGGTACCGCCGCCGGCTACTACGCCTTCTTCAATAGCGGCCCGAGTGGCAGAAAGAGCATCTTCAATACGGTGCTTCTTTTCTTTGAGCTCTACTTCGGTAGCAGCACCAACTTGAACCACGGCTACGCCGCCAGCCAATTTAGCCAAACGTTCTTGAAGCTTTTCACGATCCCAATCGGAATCGGTTTCTTCAATTTCACGCTTAATTTGACCAACACGGCCATCAACTTCAGCGGTGTCGCCAGCGCCTTCGATGATGGTGGTTTCGTCTTTGGTGATGATTACTTTGCGAGCCGTGCCCATCATCTCAACGGTGACACCGTCAAGCTTGAGGCCAACTTCTTCAGCCACAACTTGACCACCGGTAAGGATGGCCATGTCTTGCATCATGGACTTGCGTCGTTCACCAAAACCCGGAGCCTTAACAGCAATGGAGTTAAAGGTGCCACGAATCTTGTTAACCACCAAAGTGGCCAAGGCTTCGCCTTCAATGTCTTCTGCCACGATGAGCAAAGGACGGCCCGACTGCATGACCTTTTCCAGCACGGGAAGCAATTCCTGTACTGAGGTGATCTTGCCAGCGTTGAACAAAATATATGGGTCTTCCAAAACGGCTTCTTGACGCTCTGGATCGGTTACGAAGTAAGGAGACAGGTAGCCCTTGTCGAACTGCATGCCTTCTACGAAGTCAAGATCCATGCCGAAGGTGTTGGATTCTTCAACGGTTACTACACCGTCTTTGCCTACCTTGTCGATGGCGTCAGCAATAACCTGACCAATGGTGGGATCAGCCGCCGAAATGGAAGCCACGTTGGCAATTTGCTCTTTGGAGTCATCTACCTGTACGGCTTGGTCAGCAATGGAACCAACAGCAGCTTTCACTGCTTTTTCCATGCCTCGCTTGAGATCCATTGGGTTGGCACCGGCCGCTACGTTACGCAGACCTTCACGTACCAAAGCTTGAGCCAATACGGTGGCCGTGGTGGTTCCGTCACCAGCAACATCGTTGGTTTTGGTGGCCACTTCTTTTACCAACTGGGCGCCCATGTTCTCAAAGGGATCTTCGAGTTCAATTTCACGAGCAATGGAAACACCATCGTTGGTGATAGTAGGGGCACCGAATTTTTTGTCGATAACCACATTACGGCCGCGTGGGCCAAGGGTCACTTTTACTGCGTCGGCCAGCTTGTTTACGCCAGCCTCCAGGCCGCGGCGGGCCTCTTCGTCAAATTTAAGAATTTTTGCCATGTTTTTTCCTACTTAATGGTGGCCAGCACGTCGCGGGCGTTGAGGATCAAAAGGTCTTCACCAGCGTTGCTGATTTCGGTACCGCCGTACTTGCTGTACACCACGGTGTCGCCAGCGGCTACTTCCATAGGTACCAGTTCACCGGTTTGTTCGGAGCGTCGACCTGGGCCTACGGCCAAGACCTCGCCCTGTTGGGGCTTTTCTTTTGCGGTGTCGGGGATAACCAAGCCACTGGCTGTGGTTTCCTCAGACTCGCTAGGGCGGACCACAATGCGGTCCTCAAGCGGTTGAAGGTTCATTTAAGGGTTCCTTTTCAAACATGTTCCTCGACCCGGTTGGTCAAAGAACGATTAGCAGTCTCAATGGACGAGTGCTAATGATACGGACTTGCCACCTACGGCAACAACGTCGCCGGGCTTGATTTAAGCAAAAATTACGGCAACAAAGGAAGCGCCCAGTTGGGGTTCGCTCCCGTATCTAGCGGGCTGGGACCGTCGCTTTGCAAACGCCACCAACCTGCCGCCGCCACCATGGCCGCATTATCGGTACACATGGCTCGGCTGGGCAAGAAAGCCCGCACCCCGGTTTCCATACAAACGTCTAAAAAACGTTCCCTAAGCCGAGAGTTAGCCGCCACCCCGCCGCCCAAACACAGCCCCTTGGCGCCGGTAGCTTCCACGGCCCAACGAGCCTTGGTCACCAAAGCATCAACTACCGCTTCTTGAAACGAAGCGGCCACGTCGGCGGCCGCCACATCGGGTTCGTTGCGCACATGGTTAACTACCGCCGTTTTTAACCCAGAAAACGAAAAGGCAAAACGTCGATCGTCGGGCAAAGTGGCGGGATTTTCTTGCACCAATGCTCGGGGGTATTTGAAAGCCGAAGCGTCACCTTCCATGGCCAGAGCATCGATAGCCGGCCCACCTGGGTAATCCAAACCTAGATAACGAGCCACTTTGTCAAAGGCTTCGCCAGCAGCATCATCCAAGGTGGACCCCAACAAGCGATATTTTCCATGGCCTTCCATCAGAACCAACATGGTGTGCCCGCCAGAAACCAACAACACCACCAACGGAAGTTCCAAATCGGGTTCTTCTAAAAAAGCGGCATACAGGTGCGCTTCAAGGTGGTTCACCGAAACAAAAGGCACATCCCACACTAAAGCCAACGACTTAGCGGCCGTCACCCCCACCAGCAACGAACCCACTAATCCCGGACCGGTCGTAGCGGCCACCGCATCAACCTCTGGGCCTTCTAAACCCGCAGCCAGCAAAGCCTCAGCCACCACCGGCACCATCAACTCCACATGGGCTCGACTGGCCACCTCGGGCACTACCCCTCCAAAACGGGCATGCAGATCCACCTGACTATTGACTACCGACGAACGCACGGTGGACGCTCGCTCCACCACGGCGGCCGCGGTTTCGTCACAAGAAGTCTCAATGCCTAAAATTAAATCACCCATGACGCTCTTTCCTTTTTTCGGCAACCACTACTCGTTCTAAAAACTCTGGCTGATCAATGTCGTGAACCCACATGATGAGCGCATCTTCGCCAGTGTCGGCGTAGTAACCCACCCGCACCCCGGCCGGAGCAAAACCAAACCGCTGGTACAAGGCAATGGCCGCTTCGTTGCTGCAACGCACCTCAAGGGTCATTGATTTCAAACCCCGCTCCACCGACGCTCGGCAAAGGGCAGCCAAAATTTGCGCCCCAATACCTCGGCGCTGCTGATGAGGGTGCACGGCAACGGAGGTCACGTGGCCTTCGTCGGCCACCACCATCAGGGCCCCGTGGCCCACCAGTTGCCCGTCTCGTTCCGCCACCAAATTGACTCGCGAACCTGCCAAAGAAAGTTGTTGCCGCAAAAAGCTTGGCGACCATGCCGAAGGGTAAACCAGTTCGTCAATAGCCAATGCCGGGCCAATATCGGCTTCGACCATGGGGCGCAAGCAACCCGCAGCAACGGTCATCACGACTGGTCGCCTCGGGTCGCCCAATTGATTTCGGCATCCGGTTGCCGCAAGTAAATCGGTTTGATCTCCCAAGACTGAACAAACTCTTCTCGCATGGCTCGAGCGTGGGCCAACTGCACCAACGAACGAGCACTGGGGCTAGCCAAACCTTGTTCGGCCATTTCTATTTTTTTCACCGAAGCGAAGGTCTCGGCGTAACGTAAAGCCCCGTCGCCCACCAGCAACGAAGGCTCGTCGAGGTCCATGAGTTCGGTGGCCAGTTCTTCTGGTGTACACACTTGGGCTTCACGAACCCGTTGAACGCCGCCTGGGACCTTACGAAATAAAGCGGTAAACAGTTCGCCCCGGCGTGCATCTAGTGCCGTGACAATAAGCCGGTTGGTCCAACGAGCCGGAAAAGCCAAAAGGTCCAGGCTGCACACCCCGATCATGGGCACTCCCAAGGCATGGGCCAAAGACACCCCGGCGGTAATCCCTACCCGTAACCCGGTGTAAAGCCCCGGGCCAACATCAACGGCAATGGCCCCGAGGTCAGAAAACTCAATACCGGCTTGTTTGCGCACAAAATCCATTTGCGGCGTTAACGATTCGGCATGGCGTCGACCTCGGCCCGTATGGGCAGACGCCAAGACTCCTTCGTGCCCACCAATGGCACACCCAACTTGCGAACCCGCACTTTCAATACCCAAGATCAACATTATGTGTCCTCACCGGCGCATAAATTCGCCAAAGCTTCTGCTCGGTCTTGCCAGTCGTTGCCCACCAAACGAAACGATACCTGCCGGTCGTCAAGGTCTTGACCCAGGCTTAAATGCACTTCTAAATACCCACCCGGCAAAGCCCCGGCAATGGCGTCCCCCCACTCGATAAGGGTGACCGATTGGTCATCAACTATCTCCGGCAAAGCGAGGTCACGCACCTCGTCAATATGGGCCAAACGGTAAACATCAAGATGATTAATGATGAGGTCTCCGGCGTACTGGTTGGCCAAAGTAAAAGTAGGCGAGGTAATAGGTTGAGTGACCCCCATGGCCCGGCCGAAACCTTGCGTAAACGCTGTTTTGCCGGCCCCCAGGTCGCCGCACAGCACGATCATGTCGCCGGCTTGAGCCAACCTTGCCAAACCGGCGGCCAACGCTTGGGTTTCTTCCACTCTGCTGGTGTTCACCCTCAACATGGTGCCTCCACCAACTCTTTTATTCGGACAAAATCTTCGCGCATGCGATCTAACACTTTAACCCCACCACGTAGGGCTGCTGCCGGATGAAAGGTCGGCACCAAATGGCGACCAAGGTACTGGTAGTTTTGGCCCCGCAGTTTGGTGATTCCGGTGCGGGTTTCTAGCAACAAACGTGAAGCGAAATTTCCTAACGGCACAATCACCGTGGGGTTAATGGCTTCAATTTGGGCCAACAAATAAGGCTGGCAGGCTTCGATTTCTTCTGGTTTGGGGTCACGGTTTTCTGGTGGACGGCACTTGACTACGTTGGCGATGTAACAGTCTTGGCGAGACAAACCAAGCTCTTCTTCAATCAAGCGCTGCAAAAGCTTTCCCGAACGGCCAATAAACGGCACACCCTCAAGGTCTTCGGTAGCCCCCGGGCCTTCGCCGACAAAGAACACCGCAGCCCTTGAGTCGCCGTCGCCAAAAACTACTTGCGTGCGCGTTTTTGCCAAAACACATTTTTGGCAGTCCGCCGCTTCAACGGCAAGAATTTTTAACGAGGTCGGCACCCCCACAGGATACCGGCCCGGCTCTCAGCAAGCCTGATGTACCGCTTGTTCAACGGCGGCCACCACCAGGGCTCGTACAACATCTACCGAGTCGGCCTCGACTTTGCCGGTAGCGGCCGCCACCACCGCATCACCGTCTGAACCCAAATGCGGCGGAAAGATCGCTCGCGCCAACCCGTCGTGGCCAGATTGGGCCAACAAAAAACAATCGGTTTTGCTGAGCACCGCATTGGTGACCACAGCAACCAAGGTGGTGTTTTCTTGAAAATGGTCATGGCTATTGGGCCACGCCTTAAAAGTCCCGTCAGCCACCGCAGCCGACAAAGTGCCGTCGTCGGGTTGACCTAAAGCATTGACCGCCGCCAAAGCTGCCACCATCACCTCGCCTTTTTGAGCCACCCCAAAACCTAGGCCGCCGGGCTGAGCTTTATCACGGCCCGCCCATTTGCCCACCGTGGCCCCGGTACCGGCCCCCACGGCGCCGGTCAAAAACTCTTCGCGGGCTGACTCAACTGCCGCCCGTCCTTGGTCCGCCCCCGGGCGCACCCCAGGTTCCCCGGCCAGCAAGTCGAACAACCCCATGCCCACCACGATGGGTATGGGCCCTGCCCCGGTAGGAAACCCCACGCCTTGTTCTTCTAAAAAAGTCACCACCCCATCGGCGGCCGCTAAACCAAAAACCGACCCTCCGGTCAACAGCACAGCATTTACTTGCCCCACTGTTCGCTCGGGCGCCAACAACGAAAAATCTCGGGTAGCCGGAGCACCGCCCCGCACCTCGCCAGAAGCCACCGTGCCTTCAGGCAACAAAACCACCGTGCACCCGGTGCGGGCCATCTGGTCATCCCAGTGCCCAACTTTTACTCCATCAATGGGGAACCTCATAAGCCTTGACCATAGCGAGTTAGGAGTTCATCTATTTGACTGTCGTAATCGGCGGCCACCGAAGCCCACGAGAACCGGCGCATTTCAAAAGCCAAGCCTTCAGATTTTTGGTGCCAACTTGAAAAATCGTTCACCACCAAACGCAGTCGTTCAACCAACTGGCCTGGAGGGTAAAGCGCTGCTTCATGCCACGCCTCAGGAATCAACTCGGGGTAACTCTGGTGAGCCGGCAGCACCGGCACCGCCCCCGCCGCTAATGCTTCCACTACGGCAATGCCAAAAAATTCGTGATGCGCCGCACTGATCACCACATCGGTTTGCCCCACCAAGCGCACATATTCTTCTCGGGGTAAAAACCCGTAGGCCACTACCCGGTCGGCCAATTTCTCTTTCGCCTCCTCAATCTCTCGAGGGTTTTCTCGCACGTTTTCTCCCACCAAAGCCACTGAGAAACTTAAGCCTTCTTCAGCCAAGGCCACCAAAGCATCCATCACCTCGTGGGGGTTCTTGTCGTAGTCCCAGCGCTGGTTCCATAACACCAACGGCGGGTTGTTGGGTTGGCCTGCTGCGGGGACATCACCCAACTCCACCCCCACCGGCATCACCAAACTTTTGGCACCGACCTCGGACAACAAATGATGCTGCGGTTGGTCGGGGGCCCGGTCAAGCAAAGCCGGCAAAGCGCTCAGCAGAGACTGCCGGTGAAAGTCAGAGTTAAACCACACTTGGTCAGCGGCCACCAGCGAACGCCAATTAGCCAACGGAAACTCGTCGTTCGCTTTCTGTTGCGGGCTCAAGGGGTAACCCAACTGGTTTTCATGCATATACAAAACCACCGGAGGATCGCCCAAAAACCGGCGGGTCAAACCCAGCCAGGCCGAGAGATCCACCATGGAAGAAACCAGCACCAGGTCGGGTTGGCCAAACTGCTCAACCGCCTCCTGGGTTGCTTCAGCCAGCGTGACCGATCCGCCACGAAAGCGCCACCGCCAAAAACTCCCCGGATGACTAACCACGACCACCTGGTGTTGCGAATGCTGAGCAAAACCTTGCGCCCAAGCCGCATGAGACCCCCCGCAAAAAGGCTCCACTAAAAATACCCGACTCATAAGTTGCCCTCGGGATCTGCCCGTTCAACCGTTGCTTGCACCATCACATTGACCATCAATAACAAAACAGCCAACAGTCCAAAGTGGTGCGCCGACCGGCCCCAAGAAGGCCAAGCAAAAGAAGGTTCATACTCCCATCGGATTTGCAAGAAAATAATGTAAGCCACCCCACCGCCGTAAGCCAGCGCAGCTAACACCAGGGGCGCTAAACGCCACCTCGTAGAGCGGGCACTCAGCCAACCCATTATGGCTACCAGTACCCCGACCCAAGGACGCGAAACCAGTGCCCCCAGCAACCCCATACTTAAAGCCACTTGGAGTGCCATGGTTTGGCTAAGCGCCACGTGAGTCTGGGCTCCTAAAAGTTTCGGCGACGCAGACCGAATTGCTGCGGATGAAAAACGCCTCCCCCGCCAAGCCAAAGTCAAACACAGAAATATGGCCAACGCAGAAACAATCAAACCTCGGTTGACCAAACGTTGCGGTTCCCAACGGAACTCCACGGCAAGTTGGCCGGGGGCACTCGGGTTGACCAGCCAACCGTTAGCGAATCCATCTACTAACTGGGGGGTTCCTAAATCTTCACCGTTCACACTGGCTACCCAGCCTTCGTTAAAACTTTGCCCAAGGACCAACCAAAAAGATTCTCCCTCTTGGCTAATTTGGGCCGATAACGCAGACCTACCTTGGTGGGTCACCGTTACTTGAGCAGACAGCTCGCCGGCCGGGTTACTCCACTGCCCAGTGGCAGCACCGCCCACCCCGGAGCGCAAAACAATTCGATCAATATTGAACCCGGTAAAGCGCCCGTCGACCGTTTGCACTCGAGTATCGCCCGCCGGAAGCGCCAGCGACTGGTCACAAAATACTGCCAGCAAACCTTGACCGGCTAATGCGGTTGCTCGGTCACCGGTTACCCGAAGGCCCACCGGTTGACCGTTTATGATCACCAGGTCAGTACGGCAACCAGAATCAAAAACCCCGGGGACCGGCGGCGCCACCAGCGAGGCGATTCCTATTTCGGCTAAAGCCACCGGCATCACTACCTCACTCCCGGTGTACCAGTTGTCGGTTTCTTTTTCCTTAACCGCAGCGATGGTGACGGTAACGGTACGGCCCGTTAAGGGTTGCGGCAAAACAAGCGGCACCGCCACCACATGGCCCAGCGTTTCACCGGGCGTGATGGGAGGAAGGTCAAGGGAGACTTCTTGGCCATCAACAGCCACCGTGAGGCGAGTAGGAATACTGTGATGCTGATCAGCCACCACCAAGAGATCCAAACGGTTCACAGTGATTGGATCAGCCACCGTGTAAGACACCCATTGACCGGTTTGTTCAAGAAACTCTGGGCTCCAATGGGTACCGGGGTCGCCATCAATAGCCGCTAAAGCACGGGCCCGCAAGTCGCCGGCCAACCGGTCGCTAGAGCGGGCCGTGACCCCACCTTGCTCAGCATTTGGTACGCCCAATATTTCGTCAAGCATCTGGTCGGGCGCCCAATCCGCTAACCGCACCGTGGCCTCCCCCCACCAAGAGCGCTCCGATGGAAGGTCCAGCACTCGGTCAATAATGCGTTCCGGGTCGGGGCGCACCGGTTCAGCCGGGTTGGTGCGGTGCCGGGTCAAGACCACCGCCACATCGTGATCCACATCGTTGCTGACCGACAACACCTCGGTGGGTACCCGCAGCACCTCATCGACCACCAGCCCTAAATCAATTTCGGCAAACCCGGCGGGCCCCGGCGGCCCAAGCCCATCAACAAAAGTAAAAGAAGCCGTTTGCATCGAGCGCTCACCAATGTCCACCGTTTGACCGCCCAAAACATATGAGCGGGCATCAAGTTCAACCAAAAACCCTGGTTCTCCGTCAAGGACCACCGACAAAGTGCGCACCCGACGGTCTTGTGGCCCCACCAGCGGTTGGGTAAAGGTGATTCCATTGAGGGTTGTCGGAGCCGAAAGCGACAACACCAACTCTGGCGGCACCGCTTCGCCGTACTCCTCAATGCGCCATGAGGTCAACGGGTCTCCATCAAAAGCATTAACCGGGCGAAACTCTGGATTCAAAAAAACTCGGTTGCCGTAACCGGTGGCCCCCACCGAAGCAAAACCTAAATCTTCACCTTCCGCGCTCACTACCCGATACTCGGCGTGGGTCGTTGGCGCTCCATCCACAGGGCGTATACGCACATCGCTCACATCAGGAAATAGCGAGGCAGCCCCCAGCGGTTCGGTGTAGCCCACGTTGGCATTCATGGCGTACCAGCGTTCCGCCCGCTCCCGGTTGGTATCGGTCACCGCTAAACGATCGGTGGGGCTTAGCGACTTCACCGAAGCGGCGTAACGCACCACACCGTCAGCGGCATCCAGTAACCCAGCGGCCGCTAAGGCCACCAAGCCCTCTCCATCTCCCGAGACCACCAAAGAAGAATCCACCGGGCGGGCCCGCACCATTCCTAAAGAATCTTCCACCGCAAAAATAGCCACCGGAGGCGGGTCAACCGCATCAAGGGGTATCCCCAGTTCAAGTTCATCAAACATGGGGTGCTCCTCACCGGCCACATTAGGAACCGGTTCGCCAAAGGCCCGCGGCGACGCTAATCCCTCCGGAGGATCAACCAACATCGCCCAAAGGGGTCGAGGCCGCGCCGTGCGGTAACGCTCGTATTCCAAATCGCTTCGGAGCACCACATCGCCGACCCCCAGCAACCGAGCGATCTCTGGCAAAGCCGCCGGTTCAAACCAGCCTTCTTGCATGCTCCGATCAAAAGCCACCAATAGGTTGGCTCCCGACTGGTCCCCGTGAGGCAATAACTCACGAGCCACATAAGGGCGCTCGATAAGCCCCGGAGTAATGGGGTCCAAAGTGTGGCCCCATCGGTAAGAAGCAAAATCCACTCCGGGAATTTCCATTACCCGACTTTGTGGATCACCGGTGTTGAGATCTGCCGCTGCTTCCTGCCAATAAGTCGGAATCTCCTCCCGATGAAACCGTTCGGCAATAAGCGAACCGTTCCATAGTCCCGGCAGGTTGGCCACCACTAAAACCAGAACCAAAGCGTTGCTTCCCCAAGCCAAACGAGGAAAACGAACCCACCCTGCTTGCAAAGCAGTTGCCGCAAACACCGCCATACCCAACACCAGTAAAGGCGCCGCTCGTTGCGTGTTACGCAAGCTGAACACTAAGTCAGAAAAACCCGCAGCCCAATTAAATAATGATCCATAAGGTGAGCGGCCGCCGTGGCGAAACGAACCTACCGAAATCACTAAACCCACCACAGAAATCAAAGCGAAATAAGCCCGATGCTGCCAGCGCACTAACGCCATGCCTAAAAGACAAAAACCAGCCAGACCGAAAGAAACCAGCAACAACCAAAGGCGTTCCATGTAGGGATCCGCTAAACCAGCCAGCCACAGGCCACCCGGGTCACGGCCATAGAAAAACCAATACCCCAAACCTCGTAACACTTCAAAAGAACTGGTGGTGTTGTTGGTAGAGGTCAGAGTTTCGGTAAGCGACAAAATAGGCAAGCCATGCCAGCCGCCAATAGCCAAAGCTACCATCCACCAGAGTTGGGTAGCCAAAGTCAAAACCCCGGCCCGCAACACCGCTCGCCCAGCCTGGCTCTGCGAAATTGCCGGGTCCGACCAAGCTGCTACCGGGGCCCACAGAACCGCTCCGAGCACCACAAAAAATATTGAACTCCCGTTTATAGACCCGGCCACCGTAACTAACAAAGCAAAAATTGCTGGCCAGCGCCAGCCACCGCTGGCCACTGCAGCCGCCATAGCCAGCACCAACCAAGGAAAAAGAGAAAAGGGAAGAAGTAACGCTGATTGACCAGTCAGGTGGCCCAGCAAAAACGGGCTCAACATGTAGACCATGGCGCCGGTTAAGTGGGTGGGGTGATCGGGTGCCACTCGACGCATTAACGCCAGTACTCCAAGGCCCGCCATTACCAAGATTGATCCGTACCACAAGCGCTGGATCAGCCAATCAGCCAACCCCAGGGTTTGCCCTAACCAGTAAAAAGGCCCGGCGGGAAACAAGTAACCAATGTTTTGATGAGTGACCGTACCTAAACCAAAATCTGGGTTCCAAAGCTGCGGCGCACTGGCCAACAACGACCCCGCATCAAGGTGGAGGTACTGCTTGATATCTGCGTTGACCACCCCAGGGCGAGTCAGCATCAACGGCCCATAAGCCGCCACAACCAACACCAGTTCCCGCCACCGGGTGCGCAAGACCCTCATGATTTCCTGCGTTGCGCATCGTCGCACAATGCGTTGAGGATGACCGCCGCCGTGTGATCCCAACGAAATTGTTTACTGCGTTCTCCGGCCGTCACGGCAAGGGTGCGGCGGCGCTGGTCATCGTTGAGTATTTGTATTAATGCCTCTGCCATTGCTGGCCCGTCGCTTACCAGAACGCCGGTTTCTTCGTTCATCACTGCATCAGTATGACCAGGAATATTGGTAGCGATCGCCGGGGTGCCACAAGCAGCCGCTTCGGTGATGGTCATGTTCCACCCTTCGCGACGAGACGGGGCAGCCAGCACCCAAGCTTGGCGATACAAACGAATCTTTTCCTCCGGCGAGACAAACCCCGGCATCTGCAACCAGTCATCGGCCTTTTGATCTTTGACCTCAGCGGCAATTGCTTCATGCTCTGGCCCGTCACCAAAAATGGTGGCCCGCAACTCGGGAATCTCTTGGCGTACCCGTACCAGCACATCGACCAAACGATCGAAAGCCTTGGGAGGCATAAACCGACCTCCGGCCACCACCGAAGGATAAAGAGACTTCTCTACCGATTCGTTTAAGCAAAAATCTTCTGCCACCCCCACGGGTCCAACCCGTAACCGAGAACGTTTGATACCCATACGAGACGAAATCTCATCGGCAGAAGAAGGAGACAAGGTAACCAACGGGGTCTTCTGGTAAAGCACTCGCACCCCGAAGCGTTCAATCAGATACCCCAACTGGGCCAAACCTGGTGGGGCGAGATCACCCCAAGTACCCATATGGCAGTGGTGGATAACCCCCACCCTTGGGCGATGCGCCCACAAAGGGGAGAGAAAGGGCATGCCTTGAAAAACATCTACCACCCCGTCGGCTGCCCCAAGATGCCCGCGCAGAACCCCCAATGCTGCTCCCGGAAAAATCGAGACTCGGCCTCCGGAACGCTGTACCTCAACCCCGTTGCGGATTAACTTTTCTGGCCCACCGGGTACTGCAGCGGTACGCAAACTCACGCCAAGACCTGCTTCTACCCAATGACGGGTTACCTCGGTCAAATGCACTTCGGCCCCACCGGCATCCGGAGCATCAAGGTCGCGCCAAGCCACCACCGCTACCTGGCGAAGCCCCAACTGGCCTGCTCTTTCCACCACCGCAGCAAGCGATGGGGTCTCTTGGTCAAACAAATTAGACGAGTCCATTGACTCTGGTTTAGCAGTCCGGGCACAGCTTTCCGGTACTCTGGCCGTCATGACTTCCGCGGAGGCCCCCAACGGCACTGGTATCGCTCGCTTACGCTTGCTCTGGAAACTTTTTCGAGACGAACGCCAAAACCCTGAACCCTTCTATCGGGCCTTAGCCGCCGAGTCTGCAATTGACCTCAATCAACGGTACGGGTTGGCACAAACCAACGTTTTAGACATCGGTTGCGGGCCAGGTTGGTACGCCGAAGCATTGCGCCAACACGGAGCCACCGTGGTCGGTATCGATGGGAGCGTCGAAGCTCTTACCCGAGCCGATCCGCCAATTACCGGCTTGTCTATCGGCGACGCCACCCGTTTGGCTTTTCCCGATGCTTCGTTTGATGGGGTGTTTTGTTCAAACATGCTCGAACACGTCAACGACCCCGAAGCAGTGATCAACGAAATGGCTCGCGTGCTAAAACCAGGAGGGTGGGGCTACCTTTCCTGGACCAATTGGTATTCGCCCCACGGCGGACACCACATGAACCCCTACCAATATTTAGGCACCCGTTGGGGCCCTCGGCTTTATGAGAAGCGTCATGGGCCGCCTCCCGACAATCGGTTTGGCAAAGAACTCTTTGCCGTCCATATCGGCCCGACCTTGCGTTTCATGCGCAACCATCCACAGATCAGCGTGCACCGAGTGGAACCACGTTATTGGCCCTGGGCTCGACCCATTACCGCTATCCCTTTAGTCCGTGAAGTGTTGACTTGGAATTGCCTCGTTCGCTTTACTCGTCAAGATATTTAATCGGCAAGCGCCGCCCGAGTTTTGCCAGCAACTCGTAACTAATGGTGCCCAACTCATCGCCCATGTCGCTGGCGGTAATCGTTTCGTTTCCTTGCCTGCCTAACAGCACCACCTGATCACCCACCTTGACCGTCTGGTCGACCTCGACCATTGTTTGGTCCATGGTGATGGCACCTCGAATCGGGTATCGCCGTCCGTTGATAAGTACCTGACCGGCATCTCCCCAAGAGCGCATCAACCCATCGGCGTAGCCCAAAGGCAAGGTGGCCAACTCGGTAGTTTCCGTAGCCTGCCATCTCTGCCCGTACGACACCGTTTCGCCGGGTTCAATACGGTGCCGGTGAGCCACCACGCTGACCAGTGACCCAATCGGCCGCAAGCCCAGTTCGGCCATACGGGGACGCAATTCTGGTGAGGGGTCGGCCCCATAAAGAGCAATACCGCAACGCACCATAGAATAATGGGTTTGCGAAAAAGCCATGGTGGCCGCAGAGTTCGCGGCATGAACCATTTGTGGGCGGTGCCCGGCCGTTGTTAAATCTTCAAGTGCCGTGTCGAACCGTTGGTGTTGTCTTTGGGTGAGTGGGCTTTCTGGCTCAGCGGCCATAGCAAAATGCGTGAACGCCCCTTCTAAGAAAAGCCCGCAGGATTGCAAATGTTCAGCGGCAACTACCGCTTCACCGACTGGAACCCCTACCCGATGAAGCCCGGTCTCTATTTTCAAATGAACCGGTGCCCCGGGGGCCACGGCAGCGAACGCCTCAATGCCTGCCTTGGTGTACACCGCTGGGCGCACCTCTTTGAGTTGAGCCACGGTGGACATCTCTTCGAGAGCGGGTTCAGAAAGAATTAAAAGCGGTGCGGTGATGCCCGCAGAGCGGAGTTCCACCGCTTCGTCGGTGAGGGCCACCGCCAACCAGTCGGCACCGGCTTCGAGCACCGTTTGGGCGACCTTCACTGCGCCGTGGCCGTAGGCATCCGCTTTTAACACCGCACAAAACAAAGAACCGGGCGCTAAACCTCGCAGCACCTCAACGTTGTGGCGGAGATCAATTAACGAAACCTGAAAACTGGTGGGCCGCTTGGTCATGCGTCAACCCCTAAGCGGCTGAGAACTGCCGGCAACTGTGCGTCGAGGTCCCCCGCTACCACCCCGGTGTTGGGCAAAGCATCGAGCAAAGCACCGTGAACCTGCGCCCCGGCGACTGCGGCGGCCCAAGGCTGCGCTCCGCGAGCTAAAAAACCACCAATAATGCCCGACAGCACATCACCGGTGCCTGCCGTAGCCAATCGCTGATCGCCAGACCGCACCAAATACGTTGCACCTGCCGGGTCGGCAATAACCGTGGTGGGTCCTTTGAGCAACACCACGGCTTCGTATTGTTGCGCCAAGGTGCGGGCCGATTCTAAACGATCGGCGGCCGGAGGTTGGCCGGCCAACATGCGGTATTCGCCATCGTGGGGAGTCATCACCAGAGGAACATTACGCAACAAAGGCTCGTCAGCAAGAACCAAAGCACGCAAACCGTCCCCGTCGACAACCATTGGTTGTTTCGCCTGCTTTATCCAGCGCTGCACGGCGTGACTGGTTTCTTCGCTCGGGCCCAAGCCGGGGCCCAAAACCAAAGCGGCAAAACGCTCAGGGTCTTCAAGCGGGCCAGCAAGATATAACGGATACACCACCACCTCTAACGGGGCCGGAGGGCTTGTTTCCCCCGGCACGCTGAGCCGCACGTAACCGGCCCCTGCTCTTTGCGCAGCCCGGCTGGCCAGGTAGGCCGCCCCTTCCATGCCCTGATGGCCTGCAATGACCCAACAGGCGCTTTGCCACTTATGCGCATCAGAGGGGCGAGACGGAACGAGCCCCGCCACGTCGTCTACCTGAGCAAACCAACAGTTTGCCCAAGACACGTCAAGGCCGATGTCGGCCACCACAAGGTCACCGCACAGAGATGGGCCTTGGCCTAAAAAATGCCCCGGTTTGGCGGCGGCAAAGGTGACGGTGCGTTGCGCTGGGGCCGGTTGCCCTATTGCTCTACCGGTGAGGCCGTCGAGGCCTGAAGGCAAGTCCACGGCCAGCACCGGTGCATCGGTGGTCGGTGCTTGGTAGGGACGGCGCAGGCCAGTCCCAAAAGCTGCATCAATGACCAAAGCAAAACCAGAAATATGCGAAGGCGTTAAGTGCGCTTCGGCCACCGTTACCTCTTGGCCATCGGCCGTGAGGTGCCGGGCCGCTACCCGCCCGTCGGCACCGTTGGCCCCCGGCCCCACGATGACCATTACTTGGTGGGCCTGACCGGTAGGCAACATTTTCTTTGCTTGGTGCGCTACTGCGGCACCCGCTCGTTCAATAAGTTCTTCTTGAGTTTCTTGGGCGGCCGCATCAAGGGCAGTCATTTCTTGCGGGGTGACAACCGGGAGCAAAACTACCTTAGAGAGCCACTGCGATAGCCATGGCGGTGTGTTCGGTGTGGCTGAGGGTCAACAACCAGCGCTGCACCCCAGCATCTTGCGCCGCTTGTTGGGCCGTGCCGTGGAGCAACAACTCAGGAGCCCCTGATTCGGATTTTATCACCTCAATGTCATAGAGGGCAATAGCCCCAAGGCCCAAGCCCAAAGCTTTTAGGGCCGCCTCTTTGGCGGCAAAGCGAGCGGCGTAACGTTCCGTGGGGTCGTTTTTCCGGTCGGCGTATTCTTGTTCGCCGGGGCGAAAAAGACGGGTCCGTAGCCCCGGGGTGCGAGCCAATGACCGGCGAAAGCGGTCGATTTCTACCAGGTCGGTGCCAATGCCAATCACCACGAAGAGCGCAACCGTTCAGCAAGCGAACCTATGGGGTCAATAAGCAGGTCAGCTACCGGTAAGGCCACCAGCAGATCTTGAGGCAACTCTGGTTCGGTTTCACACACCGCATCTTCAATGGCGTCGTAACGGTCGTGGTAGCCGCGCAGCACCCCTCGTAAGGATTCTTGATCGAGATGGTCCACCATTTCAACATGAAGCAAGATCAGTCCAACGGTTTCTGCATCTTTTACTTCGGGCACCAAAACTAGGGTGCGGTCATCTCGGGCGCCTCGGGTAACTAAGACCTCTCGCTCAACAGCTACCCGGTGTTTGGTGCCTCGCAACACGGGGTCGGTGTCGGTTCGTGAGGCGATAGATGTTGAGACCCCACCACGGTCCACAATGGACAAGGTTGGGGTTTCGGTGGCTAAGCCCTGCAAGTGGTAGCGGGTAAAGCCAACTACTTCAGCCACCGCAGGGTCCAAGGCCCCCAATAAACGCAGGGTGCGGTAACTCAAGGAGTCTCGGGGGGTGCCGGCGGCCATAACCGCTTGGGCCAAGCGGACTTCCAGGAGTGTTTCGTCGGTGCGAGAAATACCCACCGTTACCGTTTTGGCTTGATGCTTAATGGCATCAATGGGGCGAGTGAGTTCTTCTATGGCTGTCGTTAAGGCTCCCGCAAGGTCATCTAATACCAACCCGGGGGTCCCCACTTGCCCGTATTGACGCTGGTAAGCCTCGAGGGGTACTTCACCTAAGGCGTAGCGAAATAACCCGGCCAAGCGCACCGCAGTTGAGGCTTCAAGGTGGCCATTAAGTCGACCCGAGCGCAACTCAGAAGAAAAACTCGCTTCAGAGGTCGCTAAAACTTGACCAAGGTCGGCCAGTAACTCTTCGGTAGGTCCTTGGTCGTTGACCTGCACCGCAACTTTTTCAATAGCGGCATGGGCGTGGCGAAGCGGGTCGGCTTGAGCGTCGATGGCTCGGGCCGCTTCGTAACCAAAAAGGTGCCCCACCATGGTGGAGAGCACAAATGCTAAACGGGGGTGCACCGAAGGCACCCCAATGAGATCGGGACCATCACCGTATTGGCGGGCCGAACTGTCGCACACCACGATGGGGGCCGCTCGGTGCGCCCGAAAGATAGCCACTTCTTTTGCAATGTCGTCGGCGGTGGACCCCACCAAGCCGGCCGCACAAACCAAGATCATTGGTTCTGAAGAAAGGTCAATATGTTTTTTATCTTCGGTGGAGTCGCTGGCGATCGACTTGTAACACAACTCAGAAAGCTTGATGCGAATTTCCCGGGCGGCAATCAAGTTGCTTCCGCTGCCCACAATGGCCCAGTGGCGTCGTGGCGGGGCATGACGTTGCGCTACTTCGGCAATGTGCTGGCGGCTGGCCAGTACCTGTTCCATAGCTTCCGGTAACTCGTTAAGGCCTGACAGTACAACTGAACGGTCATCCGCCCCCGGGGCACCCAGAGCATCGGCTAAACCCACCGCCAACAAAAATCCGGCAGTTATTTGAGCGTAAAATGCTTTAGTGGAAGCCACGCTCATCTCAACATCTCGTCCATTAGAGGTATAAAGCACCCCCTCGGAGCGGTCGGTGAGGTCGCTGTTCCGGCGATTCACGATGGCTACCACTCGGGCGCCACGAGAACGAGCCAAATCAACCGTGCGGTTGGTGTCGGTAGTGGTTCCCGACTGACTTATCGCCACCACACAGGTGTCGGCCATATTGGGCCGTAACCCGAAACCCGAAAGTTCGCTGGCTAATTGCGCTTCAACCATTACCCCGGTGCCGGCCACTTCGGCCCTTATCGATTCCGCTATTGCTTGGGCAGCAATCGCTGCGGTGCCTTGGCCAATAACGGTAATGCGCTTGATGTTTCCGCTGGCCAAGTCGGCCCGCAATGAATCGTTAAGGGTGGCGGGAGGCAACCGAACGGCCCACTGGTCTTGCTGGTCTTTTACCAAATGTCCACGCAGGGTTGAGCGAATTGACGTAGGTGCTTCACTTACTTCTTTTAACAAGTAATGCTGGTGGTCCCCGCGGTCGATATCTCGGGTGGTGATCTCTGCAGTGGCCAGGTCTGCGGGTACTACGGGCAACACTCGCTCATCAAAAGAGCGGCGCACCAAGCCTTCGACCGTACCGGCGGTTGCCGTATCGACCTCGATAATTTGGCCGCGGCTAACCACCGGGTGGGCCGGGTCGGCCGGGAGGTCACCTTCCATGCGTAAGTAATTTGCCGTAACCTCAACCACCCCGTATGGCTCGCTGGCTACCACAGTGACGTCTTCGCCTAAACCGAGGTAAAGCGCTTGACCACTTCCCCGAAGCGAAAGGTATAGCCGCCCAGGGTCGTCGGCCAGCGAAGCGGCGATGGCCAGCGAACCTTCGAAAGATTGCACGGTTCGACGGAAAGCTTCGCTGGGGGCCAAGCCTTGAGCCAGATGAGCAGCGCAAAGAACGGGAACTACCTTGGCGTCGGTGGTAATACCTGAGGCGATTGATAGCCCATTTTCTTCAACGAGGGCCGCGTGGTTATCCACGTCACCATTTTGCACCGCAGTCACCAATGGCGTGGATTGATTATCGTCTCGTGTCGAGTCAAGCGGGTGTGCGTTGGCTTCAGAAACCACCCCCACGCTGGCCCACCGGGTGTGGCCCAAAATCGAACCTTGTACGTCCGGAGAAGCCAAAGCTTGGGCCAACCCCTCATCTAATTTCAAGGCGGCCCGCAAAGCAGACGTGTTGTCACCCAGTTCGCCGATTTCTGCTGCTTCTTTTACCACCCAAGTTTGTGCTCCATGAGCAGTTTCATGGGTAGAGCCTGACCGGTAAAGAGCGTCGAGGCCCTCGGTTAGCTCAACTTTTTGATGTCCCCACAGGGTGACCTGCAGCCCCGCTGAATCTCGGCCCCTTACTTCAAGGCGATCCAAAGACCGGAGGGCTTGCTCTATCGAAAGCAGCACCGTTAACCCAGCAGAACTCGGCGGACAGGCGTTTGAAGCCAACGAACGTACCCCACGGTAGGCACCAATGCGGTCTCGGCTCAGAGCCCATAAGACATCGCGCATTTCGGTTACTGCCTCGTTAACTTCTTCGGGGTCTTTTTCAGCAGCCACCAGCACTTCTTCTCTTGACAACAAAGTTTCAACAAACAAAGCCAGTCGATCCTCAAGTTGGTCGGCTAACTCTGGGTTTGCGAAGAAAGATAAAAGCCCGGGGCCGCCCCGTAAAAGGTGGTCAACTTCTTTGAGCAACTGAGTGGACCCAACCAAGGCCAACAAGTCGCCTTTTTTAAGCAATTCTTGAGCTTGGTCAACCAGAGTGGCGATCTCGGACGCTGAGGGCATAGGGCGCGTTGAGGGGCGACGCAACACGGCAATTATTCCGCACATATTTTTGCCCTCTCCAAAGATTGGTTAACAAACATGATTCTAGAGGATTGAAAGGTCGGCATCTCGGCGGCTTACCTCAGAGGCCAAATTTTCGGCCACCGTCAAAGCAACTTGTTGCTCTTGGGCTTCCACCATGACGCGGATTAAAGGCTCGGTTCCTGAAGGTCGTACTACCACTCGTCCGGCATCACCAAGTTCTTTTTGGGCAGCTTCGATTGATGGGGCCAACTCAACGGCCAGTGCATCTCCGGGGTTCTGCACCGTGACATTTAGCAATACTTGCGGGGCTTTTTGCATAATTTGGTGTGCCCATAGGCCCAACGCTTTTTTGTGTCGACGTGCGGCATCGATCACCTGTATACCGGTAAGCAACCCATCTCCCGTGGTGGAGCGGTCGGCAAATATTATGTGCCCCGATTGCTCACCACCGAGCACCCATCCGTTTTCGTTCAAGGCAACTAAAACGTGGCGATCTCCCACCGGGGTTTCATAAATTTTGATCCCTCTTCGGGCCATGGCCTGGCGGAGTCCGAGGTTGGCCATAACGGTTACCACCAAAGTATCGCCCTTAAGGCGCCCTTGTTCTAAGAGGTCGGTGGCACAAATTGCCAACAAAAAATCGCCATCCAGTAGCGAACCATCAGCGGCTACCGCCACTACCCGATCGCCGTCCCCATCGAAGGCCAGCCCAGCATCAGCTTGGTACTCCACAACCGCTTTTTGTAAAGCCTCGGGATGATTTGACCCGCAGTTCTCATTAATATTGCGGCCATCTGGCTGGGCATGGAGCACCGTCACCTGAGCGCCCAACTGGGCAAAGGCCTCGGGAGCTACCCCACTCATCGCTCCATGGGCGCAATCAAGTACCAGGTGAAGCCCGGCAAATGCTTGGGGTTCGACCGAAGTCACTACCGCTTCAAAATAACGAGTGTCTTGCTGAGGGGGCCAGGTCCCCGGCAGAGGGTTGTTGATCTGTGGAGTCTGGTGCCAACTTTTCTCAATGGCCTGCTGCGTAAGGTCGTTGAGTTTGTGTCCCCCGGCAGCAAATAATTTTATCCCGTTGTCGTGCCACGAGTTATGCGAAGCCGAAACCACGGCGCCCGCTACCTCTTCTTGGGCCGCTAAATACGCCACCGCAGGAGTAGGAACTACCCCCAACAACAGAGGGGTCACGCCGCCGGCGGCAAAACCTTCGGCTAAGGCTTGGGCCAACGCCGGACTAGATACCCGGGTATCGCAGCCAATGAATACTTGCTGGGCCTCAAGGTGTTCTGCGGCGGCTCGCCCGAGAGCGCGCACCGTTGGAACAGTGAGTTCGGTGTCTGCTCGTCCACGTACCCCATCGGTACCGAAATGCAGAACCTGATTCGTCATAAGACGACAACAAGGTGCGGTAAGTTGCTCCGCATCGGTGCCGGTTACCGCTTAGAGTACTGCGGTGCCTTGCGAGCTTTTTTGAGACCGTACTTTTTGGATTCTTTCTTCCGGTCATCTCGAGTCAAAAGGCCGGCTTGTTTCAAAGCAGGGCGACGTTCTGGCTCAAGAGTTTCCAAAGCACGAGCAATGCCTAAGCAAAGCGCACCGGCCTGACCGGCCATACCGCCACCATGCAAGGTGGCGTCAATGTCGTACTGGCCTTCGGTGCCGGTAACCCGCAAAGGCTCCAAGAACTGTAGGCGGTGGCTTTCGGTGGGGAAATAATCTTCCATGGTGCGACCGTTTACGATCACCGTGGCTTCGCCGTCGACAGGGCGAAGGCGTACTCGGGCTACCGCTTGCTTGCGACGTCCGGTGTTTTGGGTAAGAGGTTTTGACATAAGAGGTTCCTCGCTTAGGCTTTACGCGCACGGGCGTGTTCGATGGTCATGGTTTGAGGTGCTTGCGCCTCGTGAGGGTGTTCGCTGCCTCGGTAGACCTTAAGTTTGGTCAACATTTGACGACCCAAACGGTTCTTGGGGATCATGCCGCTTATCGTCCGACGAACGGCTTCTTCTGGCTTATCGGCCAAGAAGTCACCGTAACTGCGGGTCCGCAAACCACCAGGGAAACCGGAGTGATCATAAACTTTTTTATCTTCGGCTTTAGCGCCGGTCAGTACCACTTTGTCGGCGTTAATGATGATGACATGATCGCCGGTATCGAGGTGTGGAGTGAAGGTTGGCTTGTGCTTGCCGCGAAGTACCGAAGCTACTTCGGTAGCCAAACGGCCCAAGATGAGACCCTCAGCGTCAACAACGTGCCAGGCACGTTCGATTTCGCTGGCTTTTGGAGTGTACGTAGACACGAAATTACCTTTTTCTTTGATTCGTAAGCGATGAAATAACTAGACTTTTGTGACTCTTTCAACGTGGAGAAACGTGTCTATCCGCGTCTGAGGGCCAGCAGGTAAGGCTACGCCGGTGGTTCACCCTCAGCAACCCGCGCCTCATCAACCTCTAAACTTGGGTAACGCACCGACCAGAGGGTAAGGCCATGTGGAGGAGCCAGCGGACCCGCAAATTGCCGATCTTGGGCCGCCAAAATCTCTGGAATACGGCGTTCGGCAGTTCTGCCTCTCCCCACGTCAACCAAGGTGCCCACCACCGCACGCACCATTTGGTGGCAAAAAGATGACGCCGATATTTCGAACTCCACCACATCGTTTTCTAAAGATCGCCAAGAAACTTCTTCTACGTGCCGAATCAAACTGCGCTCTTGGTACCCAGGCTGCGGAGGCGTGCGTTTACAAAATGAAGCAAAATTGTGTAACCCAACAAGGTGAGCTGCTGCTTTTTCCATCAAATCAATACGCAAAGGCGTCGAAACATGCCATGCCGTGTTGACTAAAAAAGGGTCTGGGTCGGGCCGGTTTAATATGCGGTAGCGGTAGCAGCGGCCGTTGGCCGAAAAACGTGCATCAAAATCTTGTGGGGCTTCGACCAGTTCAGTCAAAGCAATGGAGGGTCGGCAAAGCCGGTTCAATGAGTGGCGAAGTTTTTTTAAATCCACATCGTCAGGGGCATCGAAGCTGATGACCTGACCTACCGCATGTACCCCACGGTCGGTGCGACCGGCACAGGTCAAGGTGATTTCTTGGCCGAGAACCCGAGAAAAATTCGCCGTAAGGTCGCCCGCAACTGTGCGAACGTCTTGGTTTATAGCAAAACCGTGGAAAAAAGACCCGTCATAGGTAACGGTTCCTCTTACCCGCATGCCGGGTGGGGTCAGACCAGTTCGATCCGAGCCATCGGTGCTTTATCACCGTGACGAGGGCCGATTTTCAAAATGCGGGTGTAGCCACCTGAACGTTCGGCGTAACGAGGGCCGATTTCATCAAATAGTTTGGCCGTCATTTCTTTGTCACGCATAAACGCAACAACTTGACGATGGTTATGCAAGCCACCCTTTTTCGCTTTGGTGATCATTTTTTCAGCGATGGGGCGTAAAGCTTTAGCTTTTGCTTCGGTGGTCACGATGGCCTCAGCGGCGATCAGCGAGGCCACCAAGTTGGCCATCATTGATTTCTGATGTGCGGCACTGCCGCCAAAGCGACGACCTCTTTTCGGGGTTGCGGGCATGATGTGGTCCTTTTAGTCCCGGGTGGCGAGCGAAAGTCCACGCTCGTCAAGTTTTTCAATAACTTCGTCCAAAGATTTCTGACCAAAGTTGGTGATAGCCAACAGGTCATCGTAGGTCTTTTCCAACAGTTGCCCGATGGTGTCAACCTGGCCACGCTTCAAACAGTTGCGGGGACGTTCGGAGAGGTCAAGGTCTTCGATGGGAAGGTCCATGTCGGGCGAAGTACCACCGATTGGAGCAGCCTCAGCCAATTCAAGGCCTTGAGGTTCATCGCTCATTTCTTCAATCAGTTGCACCAAAGCACGCAAGGTGCCACCGGCAGAAGCCAATGCTTCACGAGGAGAGATGGAACCATCGGTTTCAATTTCCATTACCAAACGGTCATGGTCAGTTGATTGAGCAACCTGCATTGGGTCAACAACGAAGCTCACTCGGCGTACCGGAGAGAACAAAGCATCGATGGGAATAATGCCAATGATTCCGCTTTCGGCAGGGCGCTTGGAGGTTAAGAAACCGCGTCCCCGTTCAAAAGTGACTTCAGCAGCCAACCGACCGCTGTCGTTCAAGGTAGCCAGCACTAAGTCTGGGTTCAAGATTTCTAGGTCGGTGTGACCCTCTAACGCAGCAACGGTTACTTCGCCGGGGCCCCGAGCGTCAAGACGCACGGTCACTGGGTCGTCACTGTGGCAAGCCACCACAACGTCTTTAAGGTTCAAGATGATGTCTGAAACATCTTCAATTACGCCGCCGATGGTGCTGAACTCGTGTTCAGCGTCATCAAAACGCACTTGAGTGATGGCGGCACCGGGGATCGATGACAAAAGGGTGCGGCGCAGTGAGTTGCCGAGCGTGTGGCCGAAGCCTGGCTCGAGCGGTCCTACGGCGAACTCTTGCCGATCGTTTTCGGCTTCGCCTATTGCTTCAACACTTGGTCGCTGAATTACCAACATGGGATTACCTCTGTTGCTTCGGGGGAGAGCAAAAAGCTCTAAGGGTTACGGTTATTTGCTGTACAACTCAACGATGAGTTGCTCACGTACGGGAATATCAATTTGTTCACGCACAGGTATTTCTTTTACGGTGACTTCGTGTCCGCCGTCGGCCACGGTTAGCCAACCGGGTGACTGACGATCAAGTACGTCAATGTTCCATTGCACAATCACCATGTTGCGAGCTTTGGTACGCAAGGTGATGACGTCGCCTTTACGGGCTCGGAAGCTGGGAATGTCTACCCGGCGGCCGTTTACGTCAATGTGCCCGTGGTTAACTAACTGACGAGCCTGAGGGCGAGTAGCGGCCATCCCCGCACGGTAAACGATGTTATCCAGACGCAACTCCAGGTATTGGAGCATAATTTCGCCGGTAACCCCGTCTTTGCGGTTGGCTTCTTGGAAGATTTTGCGGAACTGCTTTTCGGTCAAACCGTAACTAAAGCGAGCCTTCTGCTTTTCTTGCATTTGAAACAAGTATTCAGATGGGTTGCCTCGGCGGCGGGTACGTCCGTGTTCCCCTGGTGGGTAAGGGCGCTTATCAAGAGCGACAGTTTCGCCTTTGGTGCCAAAGATGTTTGTGCCTAAGCGTCGAGAGACTCGCGCTTTAGGACCGGTGTAGCGGGACATTAGGCCCTCTTTCGCTTCGATAGGCGACACCCGTTATGAGGAACTGGTGTCACGTCTTTAATGCCGGTTACTTCGATACCCGTAGTTTGAATAGTGCGGATAGCGGTTTCACGACCTGAGCCAGGACCACGAACCACGACATCAACTTTACGTACGCCGTGTTCCATCGCTTGGCGAGCACACTTTTCGGCAGCCATTTGAGCAGCGAACGGGGTGGACTTGCGTGAGCCCTTGAAGCCCACGTTGCCCGCAGAAGCCCAAGCCAAGGTGTTGCCACCTTGGTCGGTGATGGTCACGATGGTGTTGTTGAAAGAACTCTTAATGTGCGCCACGCCGTGGGGTACATTTTTACGTTCCTTTTTACGAGGGCGTCGGCCCCCAGCAGTTGCTTTAGCCATTACTTAAGAACCTTTTTCTTGTTAGCCACAGTCTTGCGCTTTCCCTTGCGGGTTCGGGCATTGGTGTGGGTGCGCTGACCGTGTACGGGCAAACCACGGCGATGCCGTATGCCCTGGTAGCAACCGATATCCATTTTACGTTTGATGTTTTGCGAAACTTCCCGACGCAGGTCACCTTCGACCTTGTAGTTCTCGTCGATGAACGCACGGATTTTAGTGACCTCTTCGTCAGTCAAATCACGCACACGTGCCACCGGGTCTATACCGGTAGCTTCACAAATATCAACAGCTTTGGTACGACCTACCCCAAAAACGTAAGTAAGGGAGATCTGTACTTGCTTATCGCGGGGAACGTCTACGCCCGATATACGTGCCATTTTTACTCCTAGCCCTGCCGCTGTTTATGGCGGGGGTTGCTGCAGATAACCTGCACGCGTCCGTGCCGGCGTATTACCCGGCATTTTTCACAAATTGTTTTTACGCTGGTGCGAACCTTCATAATATATTCTCTGGCTTTACTTGTAGCGGTAGGTGATTCGACCTCGTTGGAGGTCGTAGGGAGAGAGCTCTACTTGTACTCGATCCCCGGGGAGAATGCGGATATAGTGCATCCGCATTTTTCCAGAAATTTTAGCTAGAACGTGATGGCCATTCTCTAGTTCCACTTTAAATTCAGAACCGGGCAACGGTTCAAGAACCGTTCCCTCCATAACAATGGCTTCTTCTTTAGATTTCGTCAGGACTGACCTCCAGGTCGAAATGGGTTCTACACGCACCGAAAGTTCGCGCGGCAGAGCCGACAGACAACGCTACCGCCGCCCTTGGGTATGCCCAACCCGCGAACCGTACCTTGGCACGTGTTTTTAGGCTTTTCATTGCTTATTTCCTTGAGATTCTGTTACTACATGGGCTAACCGGGCAGCTACCTCGTCTTCGGTGCCGTCACCGTCCACTATTTTCAAAATACCCTGGTCGGCAAACAAAGAAAAAAGAGGGGCCGTTTCTTGTTCATAAAGTGACAAGCGTTGGGCAATTCCTTCCGGGGAATCGTCCGCACGTCCCCGAGCAACCATGCGCTCGGTCACCACTTCGATCGACACATCCAAGTTGATGGCCAAATCAAGGCTAGTCTCGGCTTCTTCCAACAGGGCATTCAAGGCCGTTGCTTGGGCCGGGGTACGTGGAAAACCGTCAAGTAAAAACCCGTTTTGAACAACATCCGGGAGAGCCAGTCGTTCGGCCACAATACCGTTGATGATTTCATCAGAAACCAAGTCGCCGGCATCCATTACTTTTTGGGCCCGACGACCAAATTCGGTTCCTTCAGCCACGGCAGCCCGCAGCATGTCACCGGTAGAAATATGAACGGGGCCAAATGCTTCAACCAAACGGGCGCATTGCGTCCCTTTACCAGAGCCTTGGCGGCCAAAAATAACCAAACGCACCGGACTCATTTAGATGCCTCAGCCGTAGCCCAGGGCTACTTGAGGAACCCCTCGTAATTGCGCATGGTGAGTTGCGAATCGATCTGCTTCATGGTTTCTAAAGACACGCCAGCGGCAATCAAAATAGAGATGCCGATGAAACCAAAGCCCGCCGCTCCGGAACCGCCTGAGCTACCAACACCTTGACTGGTGTCAAGGAAAATGTTGATCATGATAGAAGGGATAAGCGCTACGGCAGCTAAGAACAAAGCTCCCGGCAGGGTGATGCGGGCCAAGATTTTAGCTAAGTAGCGTTCGGTCTGGTAACCGGGGCGAATACCGGGCACGAACCCGCCTTGCTTGCGAATGGTGTCGGCTTGTTTCGCCGGGTCAAAGGTGATGGCCGTATAGAAGTAAGCAAAACCCACCACCATGACCCCGGTAATGGTGAAGTAGAAAACATTATCGGGTTGGGCCAAGTTGTTGTTTATCCATGAGCGGAAACCTTCCCACGGCAACGCAGCAGCGATAAGTACCGGCAGGTACAGCACCGAGGTGGCGAAGATAATGGGGATTACCCCTGCTTGGTTTACCTTCAACGGGATGTAAGTGTTTTGCCCGCCGTACATGCGGCGCCCCACTACACGCTTAGCGAACTGTACGGGGATGCGGCGTTGGCCTTGTTCGACGAAGGTAATAGCGGCGATTAGCGCCATTAACACGGCCAAAACGATGAGCAGCGCCCACAAACCATTTTCGGCATGAATCAGCGATCCCTGCGCCGGGAAACCGCTAATTACCGAAATCATAATGAGCAGCGACATGCCGTTACCAATGCCCTTTTGGGTGATCAACTCCCCCATCCACATAAGCAATGCGGTTCCGGCGGCCAGGGTAAGCACCACCATAGAGACCGTACCGATATGGAAGTTTGGCAACAGGTTGGCGCCCGATTGGCCGCTGATGGAGTTTCCACCATCGTTGAACAGGAAAGCAAAGCTGGTGGCCTGAATAACGGCAATAGAAACGGTTAAGTAACGAGTCCATTGCGTGATTTTGCGTTGGCCAACTGCTCCTTGTTGTTGCCATTGCTCGATTTTAGGAACCACCACTCCCAGCACCTGCATGATGATGGAGGCGGTGATGTAGGGGGTTACCCCTAAAGCAAAAACGGCAAAGGTGGTGAGAGAACCACCAGAAAACAACTGCAAGAAGGCCAAAACGCCGCCCTGGTTGGCCCGGTCACGGAGTAACTGAACCTGTTCGACGTCAATGCCGGGGGCGGGGATGAACGCACCCACCCGGTACAGCACAATCATGAGCAGGGTAAACAAGATCCGCTTACGCAGATCGGCAACCCGGAACATGTTCAGCATGCTGGCCAGCACGTTGGTCTCCTTGTCTTAGTAGTTGGGTTAGCGGTTCATGTGCGCATTGCCGCTGGAAGGCGGGCGCACGGAGAACGGCAGAGGAAGTTTTTCAAGCGAACCGCCAGCGGCGGTAATGGCTGCTTCAGCAGAAGCAGACCAAGCATGGGCATGCACGGTCACCGCACGGGTGATTTCACCACGGCCTAAGACCTTGATGAGTGCGCCTTTGCTTACCAACCCTTGTGCCAACAAGGCTTCGGGGGTGGCTTCGGTAAGCCCTGACTCTTCAAGGGTGTCAAGGTTTACTGCTTGATATTCAACACGGAAGGGGTTTTTGAAACCACGCAACTTGGGAATGCGCTGATGCAACGGTTGTTGACCGCCTTCGAAACCAACGCGTACCTTGCTGCGAGCCCGTTGGCCCTTGGAGCCACGGCCGGCAGTTTTACCGCCCTTGCCGCCGATACCGCGTGCTACCCGTTTGCGGCGTTTGCGCGAACCAGGTGCTGGGGTGAGATCATGGACCTTCATTTAGTTGACCTCCTCAACCTTGATGAGGTGCGGAACGCGAGCAATCATGCCACGAATTTCGCCTCGATCAGGAAGGGTGTTACTTTGACCGATTTTTCCGATGCCCAAAGCGCGCAGGGTGCCCCGCTGTTTGGGTTTAGAACCAATGGCTGACCGCACTTGGGTCACCCGGATTTCTTTTTCTGCCATGACTAGGCTTCCTCGTCTTCGTCATCAGACGATTGGGGTCCGTCGATACCAGCTTCGGTGCGGCGATAAGCCTCCAACAAAGCACCCGGTACGAACGTTTCTGGGTCCAGGCCTCGCAAACGAGCGATTTCGTCAGGGCGGCGTAGCGCAGCTAAACCAGCAATGGTGGCTCGAGCCACGTTGATGTGGTTAGGGGAGCCCAATGATTTACACAAAACATCGTGGATGCCTGCTTCTTCCAAAATGGCCCGTGCAGCACCACCAGCGATTACGCCAGTACCTGGAGCGGCGGGTTGCAAAAGCACTCGTCCAGCGCCAGAAATGCCCAGCACTTTATGCACGATGGTTGAGCCGGCCATAGCCACGGTAGCCAAGTTGCGTTTCGCTTCTTCGGTACCTTTTTGAATAGCCAACGGCACTTCTTTTGCTTTGCCGTAGCCCAAACCTACTTGGCCAGCACCGTCACCGATTACTACCAAAGCAGTGAAAGAAAAGCGTCGACCGCCCTTTACTACTTTGGCCACTCGGTTGATGTGAATGACTCGTGATTCACGGAGTCCGGAATCGTCGATTTTAGGGGATTGTGTAGCCACTAGAACTCCAGTCCAGATTGACGAGCGGCGTCGGCCAATGCGGCGACCCGACCGTGATAGATGTAACCGCCACGATCAAATACCACAGTGTCTATTCCTGCTTCTTTGGCTCGTTCGGCAATGATGCGTCCTACTTCTTGGGCGGCAGCAACTCCGGTGATGCCATCGGCAACCCCAGTTTGTTCGGTGGAGGCCGCTACCAAGGTATGTCCAGCCTGGTCGTCAATGACCTGAGCTGAAATGTTGGAAGCCGACCGAAATACCGCCAAACGTGGGCGTTGCGAGGTACCCGAAACGGATTTACGAATTCGACGATGGCGACGCAAACGCGCCGCCCGCCGGTCAATAGTTTGTGCGCTCACTTGGCTGCCTTTCCGGCCTTGCGGACTACATGCTCACCGAGGTACCGCACCCCTTTGCCTTTGTAAGGCTCAGGCTTGCGATACGAACGAATATCTGCGGCTACTTGACCGACCAATTGCTTGTCGATGCCCGAGATAATGATTCGTGTCGGTTCAGGAATATCAAAGGTGATGCCGCTAGGGGCCTTCACCGCAATGGGGTGGCTAAAACCGAGTTGCAACTCAAGGGCACTATCGCCTTTGGGAAGCGCACGGTAACCGACGCCAATAATTTGTAGTTCTTTTGAGTAACCCTCGGTTACCCCGATGACCATGTTGTTGATCAACGAACGAGTTAACCCGTGAAGCGCACGGTTGGTGCGTTCATCGTCGGGGCGTTCAACAAGAACCTCTTCGCCTTCTTTGCGGACGGTAATGGCGCCGGGTACTTCGATGTCTAAGGAGCCTTTGGGCCCTTTGACCTCTACCTTGCGACCATCAACACCAACGTCAACCCCTGAAGGGATGACAATGGGGGCTTTACCTATACGTGACATATGTTTCTCCTACCAGACAAAGCAGAGGACCTCGCCACCCATTCGGCGGCGGCGGGCCTCTCGGTCGCTCATCAGGCCCTTGCTGGTGCTGATCACGGCAACGCCGAGACCGCCCAAAACGCGGGGGATTTCAGTGGACTTTGAGTACACCCGTAGACCGGGAGTTGATACTCGTTTTACTCCGCTGATGACCCGTTCACGGTCTGCGGAGTATTTCATGGTGATAGAGAGTTTCTGGCCGGGGCCTTCGGAGCTATCGGCGACGTCGAAGCCGACGATGTATCCCTCTTCTTTTAGCATGGTGGCCAGGGCCACTTTTTGTTTAGACGATGGCATGGACACCCCGGCGTGCATCGCCGTATTGGCGTTACGAATGCGGGTGAGCATGTCGGCTACTGGATCGGTCATTGTCATGTCAGTTGCCTCCTCTACCAGCTCGACTTAGTAAGCCCAGGGATTTCGCCCTTATGGGCCATTTCCCGCAAGCAAATGCGACACAAGTTAAAGGCACGGTAAACCGAACGAGCCCGGCCACAGCGGCGACACCGTGTGTAAGCCCGAACTTTAAACTTGGGGGTCTTTTGTTGTTTGTTGACCAGTGCTTTTTTGGCCATTACTTCACCTCTTGTCGGAAGGGGAACTTGAACGCATCAAGCAGCGCCCGTCCTTCTTCATCTGTGTTGGCGGACGTCACTATGGTGATATCCATTCCTCGGGTTCGATCTATCTTGTCGTAATCCATTTCGGGGAAAATCAATTGTTCAGTTACCCCGAAGGTGTAGTTGCCGTGGCCGTCAAACGAACGAGGGTTAAGGCCTCGGAAGTCACGAATACGGGGAATCGCTAGGGTCATCAAACGGTCAAAGAATTCGTACATCCGTTCGCCACGCAAAGTGACCTTGGTTCCGATGGGCTGACCTTCGCGTAAACGAAAGTTAGAGATCGATACTTTGGCTTTGGTGATCAAAGGCTTTTGGCCTGAGATGGTTGTGAGGTCCGAAACAGCACCGTCAATCAACTTGGATTGTTGGGTTGCTTCGCCGACACCCATGTTGATGACAATTTTTGTCAGCTTGGGTACCTGCATAATGTTGACCAGACCAAGATCGGTTTGTAGTTGTGGGCGAAGTTCTTTTTGAAAACGGTCGCTCAAACGTTCTGCGGTTGTAAGTGCCTCAACCATCGAGATCAACTCCTGTTCGTCGGCATACTCGTACTTTGTCACCGGTGTCGGTGAAGCGGTAACCGATGCGGGTGGGCTGGCCGTCGCTGGGGCTTAATACCGCCACGTTTGACACGTGGATAGGCATGGCCTTGTCGATAATGCCGCCCTGCATGGTGGCCGAAGTGGGCTTTTGATGACGCTTGGCCATGTTTACCCCTTCGATGAGTACTTTGTCCTCAGTAGGGAAAGCTTGCGTAACCGAGCCTTCACGGCCCCGGTCTTTACCCGACAAAACACGTACTTTGTCGCCTTTACGGATTTTCATTTAGAGCACCTCCGGGGCCAAAGAAACGATGCGCATAAACTTCTTGTCGCGAAGTTCACGACCCACGGGGCCGAAGATTCGGGTACCACGGGGTTGCATTTGGTCGTTAATGAGCACGGCAGCGTTTTCGTCGAACCGAATGTAAGAACCGTCAGCACGACGGCGTTCTTTTTTAGTACGGACTACTACGCACTTCACTACTTCACCCTTTTTGACGGCAGCGCCTGGGTTAGCGTCTTTTACGGTCGCCACGAAAACGTCACCAATGCCGGCGTAACGACGGCGTGAGCCACCCAACACCTTGATGCACAGCACTTCGCGAGCGCCGGAGTTGTCAGCCACCCGAAGGCGGGATTCTTGCTGGATCATTTACTTAGCCCTCTCCAGAATTTCAAGCAGGCGCCAACGCTTCAACTTGGAGAGCGGACGGGTTTCTTGTACCCGCACTCGATCGCCAGTCTTTAGTTCGTTGGCTTCATCATGGACATGCAGTTTCTTCGACCGTTGTACCGTTTTGGAGTAGCGACGGTGCCGTACTCGGTCGGTGATCTTTACTACTGCGGTTTTGTCAGAGCCGTCAGAAACGACAACTCCCTCGCGAATTTTGCGAGCATTAAACCGTGCTTCTGTTGTTTCGTTCTCAGCCATTAGTTGGCTACCTCCTGTGTGGCGGCGATTTCTTCTGCCGCGACAATTTCTCGGGCTCGGAGTTCAGTCATGACCCGAGCAACACTTTTTTTAACCTCACCCAAACGGGAGTAGTTTTCTAACTGGCCGGTGACCAATTGAAAGCGCAGGTTAAAGAGTTCTTCTTTTGCTTCACTGAGTTGTTCAATGAGATCGGTTTCACCAAGTTCGGCTAACGATTTTTTACGAGCCATGTTTAGAAGCCCTCCTCACGCTTAAGGAAGCGTGCTTTAATGGGCAATTTTTGAATGGCCCGGTCCATAGCCTCACGGGCTACCGTTTCGTCGCTGTAAGACAGTTCGAAAAGTATGCGGCCAGGCTTTACCACGGCAACCCAGCCTTCAACGTTGCCCTTACCGGACCCCATGCGGGTTTCGGCGGGTTTTTGCGTTACTGGTTTGTCGGGAAATACGTTGATCCACACTTTGCCGCCACGTTTGATGTGTCGCGTCATGGCAATACGGGCTGCTTCGATTTGTCGGGCGGTAATCCACCCTGGTTCCAAAGCTTGAATCCCGTATTCACCGAAAGTGATTTCGGTCATTCCCTTGCTCAACCCGCGAGTACGACCTCGGTGATGTTTGCGGTGGGCAACTTTTTTAGGCATCAACATGATCAGTCACCATCCCCGGGACGGAAGTTCGGCGTTTCGTTTTGTTCTTGGGTCGAAAGTTCAATGGCCTCTTCTTCAGCCAGGAGCTTTTCAAAAGCAGCGTCGCCTTCTTTGACCAGTGGGGTCGCCTCAATAATCTTGGCGGTTTCTTCGGCTTCAGATGTTTCTGCTTCGCTTGCTGCGTCAGGGCGGCGGCGAGCGGCGGCGGCCGATGACACAACGGTGCGTGGAGCGTTAGGGGTTGCCGTGTCACCCACAGCCATCGCTGCTTCGCGGGTGGCTTTATCGTCGGCCACTGCTTTGTAAGGAAGAATATCTCCCTTGTAAATCCATACTTTTACCCCGATGCGACCGTAGGTGGTGCGAGCTTCGCGGAAGCCGTAATCAATGTCGGCCCGCAGGGTATGCAAAGGCACTCGGCCTTCGCGGTACCACTCGGTACGAGCCATTTCCGCGCCGCCCAAGCGGCCAGAGCACTGGATACGGATACCCAAGGCGCCAGCTTTTTGTGCGTTTTGTACTGCTCGTTTCATAGCCCGACGAAAGGCGATGCGTCCTACCAGTTGGTCGGCCACGCCTTGAGCGATCAAGGTGGCGTCCATCTCTGGTTCTTTGATTTCTTGAATGTTGAGGGCTACCCGGTTGTTGCCGGTTATTTTGCCCAAACCTTTGCGCAAACGGTCCGCTTCGGCGCCTTTGCGGCCGATCACGATGCCCGGGCGTGCGGTATGTACGTCCACCCGAATCTTGTCGCGGGTTCGTTCAACTTCTACTCGGCTAATTGCCGCATGGGGCAATTCCTCGAGCAAGTATTCGCGAATTTTCCAGTCCTCGATGACGTTGTCGGCGTACTCTTGACGGGTTGCGAACCAACGGGACTTCCAGTCCGTGGTGATACCCAAGCGAAAGCCGTAGGGGTTTACCTTCTGGCCCATTATTTGGCCTCTTCCTCGGTATCCGATGCCTCTTCGCTGGCTTCGGTGGTTTCGATTTCTTCCGCTTCGGCTTCTGCCGAGTCGTCTGCTTCTTCTTCGGTGGTTTCGTCAGCCTCTTCTTCGGCTACTACTTCTTCAGCCACTTCTTGAGAAACAACTTCTTCGTTTTCTACAGTCTCGGTGCCTTCAGCCTCGGCGGCTTCTGCCTCCGCTGCGGCAGTTGCTGCTGCTTCTGCTTCTGCGGTGGCCCGGCTGCGTTCTACGCGCTGACGACGAGCTTCGGCGGCCTGGTTGCTGGCGCCAGAACGACCGCGTGCTTCGTTACGTTCTTGCTGTTCGGCGATTTGTTCAGGGGTGTAGCGGCCCACGATGATGGTGATGTGGCAGGTGCGCTTGCGAATCGGGGTGGCCCGGCCGCGTGCTCGAGGGCGCCAACGCTTCAAGGTAGGCCCAACGTCGGCGTAGCAAGAAGAAACAAAGAGTTCTTCTGCGGGGATACCGTCGTTGTGCTCGGCGTTAGCTACTGCGGAGTCCAAGCCTTTGGCGATTATTTCCGCCACGCTACGTTCGGAGAAAGCCAAAATTTCGGCAGCTGCGCCGTAGGACTGGCCACGAATCAAGTCAAGTACTGCACGGGCTTTTGAAGCAGAAACCCGCACGTGGCGGACAACTGCCCGGGTGCCGGGGCGTTCGTTGGTTTTGGTAGCGACCATTAGCGTTCCACGCTCTTTTCTTGTCCAGCGTGGTGCCGGAAGGTACGGGTAGGGGCAAACTCACCAAGTTTGTGACCGATCATGGCTTCGGTAATGAATACCGGAACATGCTTGCGGCCGTCATGTACTGCCAGGGTGTGGCCGATCATGTCGGGAATAATGGTGGAGCGACGGGACCAAGTCTTGATGACTTTTTTGTCTCCTGATTCGTTTAACGCATCTACCTTTTTGAGGAGATGGTCGTCCACAAAGGGACCTTTTTTTAGGCTGCGGGGCATGGTTCCTACCTTCGCGATCCACGACGTCGACGACGACGCACGATCAACTTGTCTGATGGCTTCTTGCGTGAACGGGTGCGGCCTTCTGGCTTACCCCAGGGAGAGACCGGGTGACGACCACCGGAGGTCTTTCCTTCACCACCACCGTGAGGGTGGTCGACCGGGTTCATGGCTACACCACGGGTTTGAGGACGAATCCCCTTCCAGCGGTTACGGCCGGCTTTACCGATCTTGGTGAGTTCGTGTTCTTGGTTACCGACTTCGCCAACGGTGGCTCGGCAGTCAATGGGGACACGGCGCATTTCGGTGCTGGGCAGACGCAAGGTGGCGTAATCGCCTTCCTTAGCTACTAACTGCACGCTGGCGCCAGCGCTACGAGCCATTTTGCCGCCACCCATGGGGTACATCTCGATGTTGTGCACCGTGGTACCGACCGGGACGTAACGCAAAGGAAGTGCGTTGCCTGGCTTTATTTCTGAACCTTGACCGGAGAACAAGGTTTCGCCGACTTTGACGCCCTTAGGGGCCAAGATGTAGCGCTTTTCGCCGTCATGGTAGTGCAAGAGCAAAATGCGGCAACTGCGGTTGGGGTCGTATTCAACGGCCGCCACTTTTGCGGGGATGCCATCTTTATTGCGACGGAAATCGATAATGCGGTACTGCTGTTTATGGCCGCCACCACGGTGACGGGCAGTTTTACGGCCGTAGTTGTTACGACCGCCGGTGGAGATCTGTGATTCGGTCAACGAGCGTTCGGGACGCGTCTTGGTGATTTCAGAGAAATCGGAGACGGTCTGGAAGCGGCGACCAGGACTGGTGGGCTTACGTTTGCGCTGCGCCATGGTTAGACCTCAAACAATTCGATGGAGTCGCCCTCTACCAGGGTGACATAGGCTCGCTTAACGTCGGCTCGTTTGCCGAAGGTGCCGGTGCGGCGGTTACGTTTGCGCTTGCCTTTTCGGTTCAAGGTGTTGACCTTGAGTACTTTTACGTCGAACACTGTTTCAATAGCGTCACGAATTTCAGGTTTAGAAGCTGACTTGTGAACCACAAAGGCGTACACGTTGTCTTCTAAAAGGCCGTAGGACTTTTCTGAGACCACCGGCTTGATAATGACGTCGCGTGGGTCTTTCATTATGCGTCTTCTTTCTGCGCCGTGGTGGGCAAGGTGGCTTGAGTGAAGATCACCCAATCGCTTACCAACACGTCGTAGGCGTTCAGTTCTCCAGAGCTAATTACATGCACCTGGGGAAGGTTGGAGAAGCTTTTCCATGCGTTCTTGTCGTCGCGGTCCAAAACAACCAGCGAACGTCCTTCAACACCCAAATTGGACAGTGCCGCAATGGCGGCCTTGGTGCTTGGTGCATCAAAGCCCCAAGTGTCGAGTACGAGAACCTTGTTATCGCTTGCTCGGTCGGACAATGCAGAGCGCAGAGCTAAGCCGATCATTTTCTTGGGGGTTTTTTGGGCATAGCTACGAGGCTTAGGGCCAAGGGCTACACCACCACCGCGCCATTGTGGCGACCGGATGGAGCCTTGACGGGCTCGACCAGTACCTTTTTGGGCCCAAGGCTTAGCACCACCACCGCGAACCTCGGCTCGGGTTTTGGTGCTTTGAGTGCCGCGTCGGCGTGCAGCCAACTGGGCGGTTACTACTTGGTGCATTACCGCCATGTTGGGTTCAATGCCAAAAGTGGTTTCATCAAGATCAACGGAGCCGGTTGAGGCGCCGTGACAATCGTGCAAGGTCACGCTAGTCATGACTGGCCTCCCTTGACGGCGTTGCGTATGAGAACCGTTGCGCCTCGTGGCCCCGGTACAGAACCTCGTACCAAAAGAATTTCGCGCTCAGCGTCAGCTTCTACGACTTGTAAGTTCAAGGTGGTGGTTTTTTGGTTACCCATGCGACCTGGCATGCGCTTTCCTTTGAAAACGCGAGAAGGCGTGGCGCATTGGCCAATTGCTCCAGGTTTACGGTGCGCTTTGTGCACGCCGTGGGAAGCAGACAAACCGGCGAAGCCGTGGCGTTTCATAGCGCCAGCAAAGCCTTTACCGCGGCTTACCGCAGTGACGTCAACCAGACCAGATTCGGCCAACATGTCGACGGTGATTTCTTGGCCGACTTCGTAGCCACTCACATCGTCGATGCGGAGTTCTACCAGTTCGAGGCCGGCTTCTACGCCGGCGCCGGCAAAGTGTCCGGCTTCTGGCTGGGTGAGTTTGGCGGCGTCTCGTTGACCGTAGGTCACTTGGAGAGCGCTGTACCCATCTCGTTCTTGGGTTTTTACTTGGACGACGCGGTTGGTGCGAACACGAAGCACAGTAACGGGGACGACGCGATTGTCTTCGTCCCATACCTGTGTCATGCCGACCTTTTCGCCGACGATTGCTTTGTTGGCCATGATGGCTCCTGCGAGTTTTGTCATCATGAGCACCCCTGTTGGGCACTCAAGCGGACGCTCCGTGCAGGCATGGTGCCCGACGGAGCGGAGATTCGGTTGTGTCGTCTGGTTCCTTAGCGCTTCTTGCGAAACGTTTCAGGCCTGTCCGAACGTCAATTGACACGTCTTGGGACCCTCCCAATAGACGTCGAAGGACAATGCTATAAGGTAAACGCGCTCCACCACAACGCGAGAGGCAGAGGTATCCCTCAAGAGCCATCGTCGCGCCACTACCGTCGCCGGATAGTGAATGATTCTTCCGCCTCCCCTGCGCTTTCTCGCCCTCCTCGTTGGGTCATACAGTCAATACTGGTTGCCCTCATCGGGTACGGCTTGCTCGGTTACGTGCTGAGTATGATCTCCTCGCTGCGCTCGTTATTCATTATTTTGTTGGTTTCTCTTTTCTTGTCGTTTGCCATCGAACCGGCCGTCAACCGCATGGAGAACCTCAGGGTGCGGCGCGGTGTGGCGACGGGAATAATGTTTCTTCTTATCCTGGGGGCCATAGGAGGATTCGGGGTAGCGGTGGGAGCGTTGTTAGCCGAACAGCTCACCGAATTTTCCGACAATATTCCTACCTATTTAGCCGATATTGATACTTTTCTTGAAGACCAGTTCGGGGTCGAAGAAGCTACTGCTGATCTGAGAGCCAACTATGAAGGTGGGGCCATAGCCAGTTACCTCAGTTCTTTTGCTGATGACCTTGCGCGCTTTGGTTCCACGGTGGTCAACGTGTTGTTCCAGCTTTTCACTATCGGCCTTTTTACTTTTTACCTAGTGGCCGAGGGTCCAAAGCTTCGGCGTTCGGTTTGTTCGCTGCTTTCTGCGCAAAAAGCTCGCCGAGTGTTAGTGGTGTGGGATTTAGCCATTGCTAAAACCGGTGGTTACATTTTGTCCCGTGCTGCTTTGGCCATTATCGCTGGGGTGGTCCATTGGGTGGCCTTCGAATTCATTAACCTTCCCTCCGCGTTGGCGTTAGCCCTTTGGGTGGGCGTGGTGTCGCAGTTCATTCCGGTTATCGGCACCTATATCGCTGGGGTGTTGCCGGTAGTGGTTGGTTTGCTTGACGAACCCTCGACTGGTTTATGGGCCTTGGTCATCATTGTTGTTTACCAGCAACTCGAAAACTACTTCTTTGCTCCCCGTATCACCGCTCACACTATGGAAATCCATCCGGCGGTGGCTTTCGGGTCGGTTATTGCCGGCAATGCGTTGTTGGGGGTAGTTGGGGCCTTGTTGGCGCTGCCTTTTGCGGCCACCCTGCAAGCCGTTATTTCGGCCACCGCTGAGCGTTACGAGGTAGACGAAGAGACGTTAAAAGAAAGCCGGGAACGGCGCGGCCGCAAAGAGCGTCCCCGGCGAGGGGCTTTTGCTACCACGGTGCGCGGAATACTGGAATGGGTCGGAGTGATTGCCGGAGCGTTCGTGTTTGCCCTGGTGGTAAAAACATTCTTATTCCAGGCCTATTACATTCCGTCGCCTTCCATGGAAG
>JAPKBH010000026.1 GCA_028823445.1 Acidimicrobiales bacterium
TGGACAGAAACCTTGCCGGCGCTAATCCACGGCATCATCTCACGAAGCTCAGTGCCCACCTTTTCAATACGGTGCTGGCGGCCCTCTTCTTCCATGGCGTAGAAGTTCTTACGACCCGAACGAGCTTCGGCTACCCACTCCTCAGCAAACTGCCCCGACTGGATTTCATCCAAAATCTGTTTCATAGTGGCCCGCACGCTGTCATCAATAACCCGAGGTCCACGGGTCAAATCGCCGTACTCGGCCGTATCTGACACCGAATAACGCATGCCACCAATGCCTTGTTCGTACATGAGGTCCACGATTAACTTCAACTCATGCAAACACTCGAAATAGCAGATCTCTGGTTGGTAACCAGCGTCGACCAAAGTGTCGAAAGCGCTGCGCACCAACTCGGTGACCCCGCCACACAACACCACCTGCTCACCGAATAAATCGGTCTCACATTCCTCAGTAAAGGTGGTTTCAATAACCCCCGCCCGAGCACCACCCACACCATCGGCGTAAGCCAAGGCAAGGTCCTTAGCGCCACCCGTGGGGTCTTGTTCCACAGCAATCAGACACGGCACACCGCCACCTTCTTCAAAAGTACGGCGCACCAAATGGCCCGGGCCCTTCGGGGCAATCATGATCACATCGACATCTTCTGGCGGAGTGATCAAATCAAAACGAATATTAAAGCCATGAGAAAAAGCCAAGGCATCGCCCGGGTTCAAGTTTGGGGCAATGTGCTCTTCGTAAATAGCTGCCTGATCAGTATCGGGCAACAAAAGCATGATGACATCGGCCCACGCTGAAGCCTCCGCTACCGTACGCACCGTCAAACCAGCCTCTTCGGCCTTAGCCACCGAACTGGACTCAGAACGCAAGCCAACACACACGTTGACCCCGGACTCTTTCAAGTTCAAAGCATGAGCGTGACCCTGCGAGCCATAACCCAATATCGCTACCTTGCGGCTAGCAATAGCTTCTTTTTTAACATCGCCTTCGTAATAAATATTGGCCATAGTTTTCTCCTGGCTTTCTTTTCGGTTAGTAAGAGTTAATCGATTGGTTCGTCAAGGTTAGCTAAAGCCACCCGACCTGTGCGCTGCAAATCTAAAATGCCGTAGGGCCGAAGAAAATCTTCAAAAGCATCAATGCGGTCTGGGGCACCGACCAGCGAAAGCATCATGGCATCAATACCCACGCTCATTACCTTACCGCCCGCCCGATCTAGCTTTTCTACAATGTCATCACGATGGTCGGGCTCCACAGTCACCGTGACCAACATGAGCTCACGTTCCACCGCATGACCCGGTTGCAAGTCTTGAATATGCACTACGTTGATCAACTTATTAAGTTGATTCACCACTTGTTCCAAGGGTGCTGATGCACCATCAACCACAATAGAAATACGGCTCAAACCTTCATCATCGGTGGGCGCCACAGCCAACGACTTAATATTAAAAGCCCGGCGGGCAAACAACGAAGCAACCCGAGCCAAAACACCTGCTTTGTTTTCTACCGTCACCACCAAAGTGTGGTTTCGGTGCTCAGATTCCACAGTCATCGGGGTTGATCCTCCTGTGAGGGATGCACTAACAAATCAGAATTGGTGGTTCCCGAAGCAACCATGGGATACACCTTTTCTCGCGCCTCGGTTCGGAAGTCAATAACTACCGGACGGTCATTGACCTCGTTGGCTTGGGCAATAGCATCCTCAACCTCGTCGGGATCGTCTACCCGCAAAGCGAAGCAACCCATGGCCTCGGCCCAGCCTTTGTAATCCGGAACGTCCTTAGACAAAAACACTTCAGAATGGCGCTCGTCGTAGAACATGTCTTGCCACTGGCGCACCATGCCCAAATACGAGTTATTCAACAAAGCCACCTTGATCGGAATGTTCTCTACGGTGGCCGTCACCAACTCTTGGGCCGTCATCTGAAAACAACCATCGCCATCAATAGCCCACACCGTTTTGTCGGGGCAACCCGCTTTGGCCCCAATGGCCGCCGGAATAGAAAAGCCCATGGTGCCCAAACCGCCGGAGTTAATCCACGTGTAAGGATGGTCGAAAGTCCAATACTGGCTGGCCCACATTTGATGCTGACCCACCCCCGAAGCCACAATGGTGTCGTCAGGAGTAGCGTCACGAAGTTTTTCAATAACAAACTGCGGCTTCAACGCTTCGCCCGGCACCGAAGGCTCATAGGTCAGGGGGAACCGCTCTTGCCAACCGCTAATGCGTGAACGCCAAGCATGGCGATCGGCTTCGCCAACCCCTTGCACCCGCAGCAACTCCACCATGGCTTCAATAGCCACTCGGCAGTCACCTTGAATGGCCACATCGGGGCGACGCACCTTGCCCAACTCGGCAGGGTCAATATCGACATGAATAATCTTGGCATCCACCGCAAAACCATCTAGCCGACCGGTCACCCGATCGTCAAAACGAGAACCCAAAGCGATCAACAAATCTGACTCTTGCATAGCCGTCACCGCAGTGAAATTACCGTGCATACCCGGCATACCCAAACACAACTCGTGGCTATCAGGGAACGCCCCACGAGCCATCAAGGTGGTCACCACATGAAAACCAGTGAGTTCGGCGAGTTCACGCAACACTTCTGCTGCTCGGGCTTTCAAAATACCGCCGCCGATATAAAGCACCGGTCGTTCCGCCGCTTGCATTAAAGCCACCGCCGCTTGAATCGCCGCGGGGTCTACCGACGTATCGGGTTGATAACCGGGGAGATCCATCTCAACGTCATCTGACCACTCCATCGCCGAATTAGGGCTCCTTGGGTCAACAATATCTTTAGGAATATCTACCAAAACTGGGCCGGGGCGCCCGGTGGTAGCAATATGAAAAGCCTCTTTAATGGTGCGAGGAATATCTTGAGCCTCGGTTACCAGAAAATTGTGTTTGGTAATACCCGAGGTCATGCCCGTGGTATCGCACTCTTGAAAAGCATCGGTACCGATAGACCCCGTCGGCACCTGGCCGGTGATGACCACCATGGGTACGGAATCCAAATAAGCATCACACAGTGGGGTCACGATGTTGGTGGCCGCCGGACCGCTAGTCACCATAGCTACCCCGGGGCGGCCAGTGGCATGGGCATACCCTTCGGCCATATGGCCCGCACCTTGCTCGTGGCGCACCAATATATGGCGGATAGACGAATCAATAATCGGGTCATACACCGGCAAAATAGCGCCACCGGGCAAGCCGAACATCACCTCTACACCCTCGAGTTCGAGGGATCGGATGAGGGCTTGACCACCGTCTAACTTCATGCTGGCTCCGTGTTGGGTTGATGGGCAGAAAATGAAACGACCTCCCGAAACCGGGAGGTCGAGCACACAATCGTCGGCGACGTTGTGTGCCTAAGGCACTACTACGACCTTGGTCGCGAAGTAAATTCCCTGCATAGACGTCAAGTATGGGGCAATGAGAGCCCGGCCCGCAACCCGAAGCACTCCCGAATGGGCAACTTGTCGCCTTATGGGACAGGATAAGCCCCCACCCCATCACTCAAGGAGTTTTACATGTCTCACAAAGCCCTCGTTGACCGCCACATGGACGCCATCGTGGCCGGCGATTTAGACACCCTGTTAAGCGACTACGACGACCGTTCGGTCATCGTGTCGGCCATGGGAATCATCGAAGGACCCACGGCCATTCGCAATATGTTCGAAAACATTCCCGCAGCTAGCTTTGCCGGGTATGAAGAGATAAACGGCGCCGAACACGACAACACCTACGTCATCACATGGAAAACCGACATGATGGCGTTCGCCACCGATACCTTCGTCATTGAGGACAACAAAATTGTTCGACAAACCTTTGCCTTCCACATGGGCTGATCAGAAAAACATGTCCCACAAGGAACTCATCGACCGTCACCGGGCAGCAATTCTGGCCGGAGACTACGACGCACTCATGGCCACTTACGCCGAGGACGCAGCAATTGTTTCAGCCATGGCCAACGCCGTGGGACACGAAGCCATCCGCGGCTGGTACGAGTACACACCCGAGGGCACATTCAACGGCTTTCAGGAGGTTCAAAGCGCCGAACACGACAACGTGTACGTCCTCATTTGGAAAACCGACGGCATGCCGTTCTCTACCGACACCTTCGTCATCGAAAACGGCAAAATCCTCCGCCAAACCGTGGCCATCTCCACCTTTAGCTAACCGCCTTGTCGTGATGAGCGGCCAAAATACGCGGCGGGGTTAGGCCTCGGTGATGGCTCCGCGTTCGGCGCCTTTAGCTAAGGCGGCGTACTTGGCTAAGAAACCTGAGGTGTAGCGCGGAGCAAACGGCTTCAAGTTGGCTCGACGCTCACCCAAAACTGCTTCATCGACCATCAAATCAATACTGTGATTACGCACATCAATCACAATACGGTCACCCTCTTCGATAAGAGCAATAGGGCCGCCATCTACCGCTTCCGGAGCCACATGGCCCACACAAAAACCATGAGTGCCGCCCGAAAAACGGCCATCAGTAATAAGCGCCGCATCGCCACCCCGACCCGCGCCCTTCATAGCGCCCGTAATGGCCAACATTTCCCGCATACCCGGGCCACCCTTGGGGCCCTCATAGCGAATAACCACAATGTCCCCGGCCTCGATTTGGTCACTCAACACCGCTTCCATCGCTGAGTCTTCACCATCAAATACCCGGGCCCGACCATCAAAATGTTCAACATCGATGCCCGCCACCTTGAGCACTGACCCTTTCGGAGCCAACGAACCACTCAAAATAGCGATCCCGCCAATGTCATGCAAAGGATTATCAAAGGTGTGAATAACCTCACCATCCGGAGCCGGAGCATCAAGCATGGCCAAGTTTTCTGCCATTGTTTGACCGGTCACCGTAATTTCATCGCCATGCAACAAACCCTCTTCAAGCAGCATTTGCATCACCACCGGCACGCCACCTATTTGATCAATATCAAACATGTGGTATTTACCGTGCGGCTTAGTGTCAGCCAAATGCGGCACCCGAGCCGCCACCTTGTTGAAATCATCAAGATGCAAATCAACACCCGCTTCAAAAGCAATGGCCAACAAATGCAGCACCGCATTGGTCGAACCCCCGAGAGCCATCACCACAGCAATAGCGTTCTCAAATGCAGCCTTGGTCATAATGTCACGAGGCCGAATATTGGCCGCCAATAACTGCATGACCGCCGTACCACTGGCGTAAGCCACATCATTACGTCGATCATCCACCGCCGAAGCCGAAGCCGAACCAGGCAAAGACATCCCCAGCGCCTCACCAACCGCCGCCATAGTGTTCGCAGTAAACATGCCGGCACAAGCACCCACCGAAGGGCAAGCTTTACGTTCAATAGCCAATAACTCGGCGTCATCAATGTCGCCCACCGCATGGGCACCCACCGCTTCGAACACGCTGACGATGTCCAGTTTTTTACCGTTGTGCTCGCCCGGCAAAATTGACCCGCCGTAAACAAACACCGCCGGCAAGTTAATCCGAGCCGACGCCATCAACATGCCCGGCAACGACTTATCGCAACCAGCGAAACTCACCAAAGCATCAAAACGCTCCGCATGCATAACCGCTTCAACCGAATCAGCGATAATTTCACGGCTCACCAAACTGGCCCGCATGCCTTCGTGGCCCATAGAAATACCATCCGAAACAGCAATGGTGTTGAACTCCATGGGGAAACCACCAGCCGCAGTAATGCCCAACTTGGCTCGCTTAGCTAGTCCAGCAAGGGGCATGTTGCACGGCGTTACTTCATTCCATGAAGAAGCCACCCCCACCTGGGCTTTAGAAAAATCGTCTTCGGTCATACCCACGGCACGCAACATGGCCCGAGCCGGAGCCCGGTTATCGCCATCGGTTACCTCACGGGATCGAGGTTTAAGATCATGTTCTTTAGAGTCGCTCATAGTCTCAGGTTAGAGCCCCCGAACCCGCATTGATGCCTCAGGCGGGCCTAGTCTGCAGCAATGAAGATTTCAGTCCGCGATCGAGAACTCCTGACCCTGGCCATACCGGCCCTCGGGGCGCTCATCGCCGAGCCACTTTATGTGTTAGCCGACACCGCAGTGGTCGGCCACTTAGGCACAGTGCCTCTCGCTGGGCTCGCCGTAGCCTCCGCTGCTTTGTTGCTAATTTATGGGCTTTGTTTCTTTCTGGCTTACGGAACCACCGCCGCCATCGCCCGTCTCACCGGAGCCGGAGAAGAAAAGCGAGCCGCCGAACACGCCGTACAAAGCCTCTGGTTAGCTGTATTCCTTGGGGTGGCTCTAACCATCGGAGGCAGCCTGGCCGCCACTCCCCTGCTGCAACTCTTAGGCGCCCGCGGCGACCTCCTCACCCAAGCCAGCATCTACTTTCGACTCAGCATGTACGGCGCCCCCGCCATGCTGGTCATGCTGGCCGGAGTGGGCTACCTGCGAGGCATAAAAGACACCGTGCGGCCCCTTTGGGTAGCGATCGGCACCGCACTCTTGAACCTGATCCTTGAATTAGTACTGATCTACCGTTTCGACCTTGGCATCGGCGCCTCCGCTATGGCCACCGTGGTCGCCCAATGGGTAGGGGCATCCTGTTATCTCCTTTGGATCAGCCGAGCCATTCGCCCCCACCACGTATCGCTCACTCCCGATTTTGCCGCCATGCGGCGTCTACTAACCGTGGCCGGCGAACTGCTGGTACGCAACATGGCCCTGACCAGCACCTTCGTGACGGCCACCGCAGTAGCGGCCCGTATTGGCAACGTCGATGTAGCCGCCCACCAAATAGCATTTCAAGCCTGGTTCGTTATGGCCATGTCTATGGACGCCATGGCCATCGCCGCCCAAGCCATGATCGGCAACCTGCTAGGTGCCGGCCGAGCCGACGAAGCCCACTTGGTGGGCCGACGCACCATCGTTTGGTCAGTAGGTATCGGTAGCGCACTAAGTGTGGTGCTTTTCCTCGCCCAAACGCCTTTCGCTCAAGTCTTTTCCGCCGACCCGGCGGTCATAGCCCTCTCCGGATTTTTAGTAGTTCACGTAGCCCTCATGGGGCCACTCTCTGGGGTGGCCTTTGCCTTGGACGGGATTCTGATCGGCGCCGGCGACCAACGCCACATGGCCAAAGCCATGGCCAGCGCAGCGGCCATCGGCATACCCGCCATCATCTTGACCCGGGTTGCCGGGCTCGGTATCGGCTGGGTATGGGGCGGAATTTGGCTCTTCATGCTGGCCCGCACCATCCTGCTTTATCGCCGCTTCTTAAGCGGCCGGTGGCAAGTAACCGGGGCTTAACCAGCAGCCCGTTGGGCCAAAATCTTATTAACTAACTTGCCGTCAGCCTGCCCGCGTGTGGCTTTCATAATTTGGCCAACAAAGAAACCGGACTTCTTTTTTCGTTCACCCTCATCGCCCTCAACGTAAGCAGCCCAGTCGTCTGGGTGCGCCGCAATGATGCCGTCCACGATGCCGTCAAGTTCTGAGGTATCCATGGCTTCAAAACCATGAGCGGCGGCAGCCGCTGCCGGGTCACCGCCCGAAGCCACCAAATCAGCCAACACCGTTTTAGCTTGGGTAGCCGACAGTTCGCCACCGGTTTCCATAGCCACCAAGGCTGCGAAAGACCCCGTAGAAAGTTGCCCGGCACCTTCAGACAAGTTGTTTACACAATGCACCAGCACCCGAGTCGCATCGGCACCGGCCTCCATCGCTTCTACCGCCAAATCGTCAAGGCCTCGCTCCACTATTAATGCCGCATCGGCCACTTCACCCTTAGCGGCTTCGGCCAAACGAACTCGACGCTGGCGCGGCAACATAGGCAAACTGGCGGCAATCTCCGCTATCCACTCCGGCGAAGGATCCACCGGCACCAAATCTGGTTCAGGGAAATAACGATAATCAAAGGCCTCTTCTTTAGAACGCAACTTATGGGTACGGCCCTCGGCTTCATCCCAATGGCGGGTTTGCTGCTCGATGCGTTGACCAGAAGTCAACAAATCAACCTGCCGGCGAGATTCGTATTCGATCGCACGACCCAAAGAACGCAACGAGTTAATGTTTTTTACCTCGCAACGAGTGCCGAGTTCTTCAGTCCCCATGGGGCGCACCGACACGTTGCAATCCACCCGCATCGAGCCCTCTTCCATTTTGCCGTCCGAAGCTCCGATGGCTACCAAAATAGAACGCAACTCGGCCACATAACCACGGGCCTCTTCAGCACTACGCAAATCAGGGGCACCCACAATTTCGATCAAGGGCACGCCAGCACGGTTGTAATCCACCAACGAATAGGTGGCCTCGTGGATACGACCTCCGCCGCCCACATGCGAGCTTTTACCGGTGTCTTCTTCGAGGTGTGCTCGTTCAATCATGGCTTTACGGCCACTGGGCAACTCCAGCCAGCCGCCCTCGTTGATCGGTAAATCAAACTGAGAAATCTGGTAGGCCTTGGGCATGTCAGGGTAAAAATAGTTTTTCCGGGCGAACACCGAGCGCTGCACTTTACAGTTCAACGCCAACCCCACCCGAATAGCCAACTCGATAGCTTTTTCGTTGAGCACCGGCAACGAACCGGGCAAACCCAGCGACACCGGGTCAATGTTGGTGTTGGGTTCGCCACCAAACACGTTGCGAGCCGAAGAAAACATTTTGGTTTGCGTCGCCAACTCGGCGTGCACCTCTAAACCAATCACCACTTCCCAACCGTCAAGCACATCGCCGCTCATTGCGCACCCCCAGATTTTTCTAGCACCGCGGCGGCCCGGAACATGGTGGCCTCGCCCATGGCGGGCGCCAAAATCTGCACCCCTACCGGCAGCCCGTCGTCACCCACCCCGAAAGGCACCGACATGGCCGGGTGGCCCGCCAGGTTCGAAGGGATAGTGCACACATCTTGTAAATACATTTGCATCGGGTCTTCTGTTTTGGCGCCCAAAGGAAACGCCGTAGTGGGCGCCGTGGGGCTGATCAACAAGTCGAACTTTTCGTAAGCCTTAGCAAAATCTTTCAAAATCAGCGTACGTACTTTTTGCGACTTGCCGTAATAAGCGTCGTAGTACCCGGCCGACAAAGCGTAAGTACCCAACATGATGCGGCGCTTAACTTCATCACCAAACCCTTCGGTTCGGGTAGCCACCATCATCTCGTTGGTAGTTGCCCCATCGGTTCGAGGGCCAAACCGCACCCCGTCGTAGCGAGACAAGTTCGACGAAGCCTCCGCTGGTGCAATCACGTAATAAGCCGACAACCCGTACACCGTGGCCGGTACCGAAGCCCGCTCCACCGTGGCCCCCGCAGCCGTTAACGCTTCAACAGCGGCATCAAGGCGAGCCAACACGTCAGGAGAAATACCCTCAACACCGTGGCCGCTGAGTTCATCCAAAATACCAATCCGTAAACCCTCAACGCCTTGATCAAGCACCGAAAGCAAGCCAGGGGCAGGTTCAGCAATAGAAGTGGAATCCAATGGGTCGTGACCAGAAATAACTTCCAGCAACAATGCCGCATCAGCCACCGTGGCCGCAAACGGGCCGATTTGGTCCAAGCTGGAAGCAAAAGCCACCAGGCCGTAACGTGAAACCCGACCGTAAGTAGGCTTCACCCCCACCAAGCCGCAAAGCGCTGCTGGCTGACGAATAGACCCGCCGGTGTCGCTGCCCAAAGACAACGGAGCAAAACCCGCCGCCACCGCAGCCGCAGAACCCCCCGACGAACCCCCCGGCACCCGACTGGTATCTAACGGGTTGCGGGTCGGGCCAAAAGCAGAGTTTTCCGTTGAGCCGCCCATAGCGAACTCATCCATATTGGTTTTACCAATGATTACCGCACCAGCAGCAGTCAAACGTTGCACCACCGTGGCGTCATAAGGAGGCTTCCAGCCTTCCAAGATTTTTGACGAACACGTAGTAGGAACCCCACGGGTGCACATGTTGTCTTTAAGCGCCACCGGCACACCAGCCAACGGGCCCAACTCTTCGCCGGCCGCCAAATGGGCGTCAATATCTACTGCCTCTCGGCGGGCCTGTTCGACCATCACCAAGTTAAAAGCATGAATCTCGTCTTCTCGGGCATCGATAACAGCCAAGTGTTCTTCAAGAACATCTACAGCCGAACGTTCGCCGCTTCGGATGGCTGCCGCCAATTCGAGGGCGCTCATGTGTTGCCTCCCAATGCTGGAGGCACCCGAAACTGGTGGTCTTCCACGCTAGGGGCGGCCGCCAAAACTTCGTCTCGATCCACCGGTTCACCCGGCACATCGGGGCGCAACACGTTGACCAGCGGCAAAGGATGCGAGGTGGGTTCCACCCCGGTGAGGTCCAACGCTTCTAGGTCAGAAGCATGGCTCAAAATATTGGCTAATTGGCCAGTAAAGGCTTCAAGTTCTTGATCGGTTAACGACAGGCAAGCCAAACGAGCCACATGAGTTACATCGTCACGAGAAATAGGATCGGTCATGAGGTTTGAGGTTAGAGGGCTAGCGGGCAGCGCCCACCATAAGCGGCCAGTTGTTTCATCGGGTAATTAACTCAATGGTGTCGGTAGGTACAGCTTCTTCGTCGGCCATTGGGTTTTGACCGATTACTTCGCCAGCCAACGGGCCATCAACAGCAATCACTCGAAAGCCCGCTGCTTGCAGACGAGCCTCTGCGGCATCAAGAGACAAACCGATTACTCCAGGCACCGGGCGAGGCATAGGGCCTTGAGAAATCGCCAACGTGACGACCGAACCGAACGGAACTTCCGTGGTCTCTGCCGGGCTCAACGAATCAACCGCACCCACCCCTACCGATTCGCTAAAGACTTCGGACCGCTCAACCACAAAACCCAGCGACACCAAAACCTGTTCAACCTCGTCAGCCGTACCGCCCACCAAACCATCCGGGATGATCCGAGCAGCCGGGCCGGTTGACACAATCAAATCAACCGCTCCCCCGCGAGGTAAGTCATCGGCCAAAAACAACACCTCAGACACCAAGCCAAAAGCCACCTCTTCGCTGGATGTTTCAACAACCTCGCCCACCAACAAACCAACCTCTTCAAGAAGTCGAGTGGCCTCTGCCAGGCTCACCCCCGCCAAACCTGGAGGAATCTCCACCCGAGTGGGGCCCAACGACACGATGACCGACACCACCTGATCAATATCAAAAATGGCTCCAGCGGAAGGGTCGGTACCCAAAACCTGGCCCTCAACCGTGCCATCACGACGCTCATAACGTTCTTCAACCGTCCACCCGAGATCCATCAAACGCAAATGAGCTTCCTCAATGGACCTTCCAGCCAAAGAAGGCACCACGCTCTGATCAACCTGCATCCCCTGCCAAAGCCAAGCACCCCCTACTGAAGCACCAGCCAGCAGCAGCACCGCCAACAACATCGCCGGCCAACGACGTTTAGGGCCCACCGGACGCACTGGGCGTTCCCGGGGGGTCGGAGGCGAAACCCGCGGCGCCACCATGGTCGCTTCCCCCAGCAAAGGAGCGGCCCCCACTTCGCCGGGACCAACCAAAGGCAGCGGATCAGGGCGAGACATCTGGGGGGCTGCGCCCAACAACATTTGCCCCAACTCGGCGGCGCTCGGGCGATCCGCTGGTTCAGCGGCCCCCGCTTTTTGCACAATGGGACCCAACGAACCCAACGCCGCAGGCACCGGAACCGATTTTCCGTCCCGAGCCCGCAAAGTACCCAACAAAGTGTCAGCCACAAACGGCACATGGCCCGTTACCGCCTCCACCAAAACCAAAGCCAGCGCATAAATATCAGATCGCCCATCCAACATTTGACCTCGGGCTTGCTCAGGGGAGGCATAGCGCACCGTCCCCACCATGCCTTCAGCAAAAATCTCGGTATGTGAAGCCTCGGCCAGCGCTCGCGCTAACCCAAAGTCTCCAATGCACATGCGGCCATCTTGGTTAAATAATAAGTTGGCAGGCTTAATGTCACGATGCACCAAACCTTGCTGGTGAGCGTGGTCCAAAGCCCGGCATGCGTTAAGCCCCAACATGAGGGCCTGAGCAGGGCTCAACGTACGGCCCGTAGACAGCAGGGAACGCAAACTCCCACCGCCCAAATATTCCGTTACCAAATAAGCCGACCCATCAACACCCCAGTCGTAGATAGCTAAAACATGAGGGTGGTTCAAAGAAGCCACGGTGCGTGCTTCAGAGCGAAAACGTTCAACAAACTCTTGATCAACGCTCAACGAAGGGTGCAAGACTTTGACCGCTACTCGCCGTTGCAAGTTCGTGTCGTCGGCGGCATAAACGGTGCCGGAAGTTCCGGTACCCACTGCTTGACGCAACAAGTAACGACCATCAAGCAAGGTGCCCGAAAGGTCGGGCGTTTGAGCAGAATTTCTTAGGTCATTCACCCTCACTACGCTACTACCCCAAAGGGCTCGCTAACCTCGCCAAGGTGAACCGTCGTAACGCACTTGTCATTGCTGTCTTGTTGGCCCTCGGGGCCGGAGCCATGGTGGCGGCAGCATTATCAGCAGGCGACGATCTTGGTGATGTGAGCGTTGACACCAATCCGGCCGTCGTCGAACTGCTTCCCCCTCGGGGTGACACCATTTTGCCGCAATCAAATGTCGGCATCATTTTGGCTCCCGGCTGGGCCGGCGAGATCATTCATATCGGCGGCACGGTTATCCCCGCCGACCAGCAACGCATACAGGCCGCTTTGAACTCCATTATTTTTCGCCCCGACGAAGGGTTGGCCCTGGAGCGACTCCCCGCTCAAGAAGTTTGCACCCGAGTTAGATACTGGCCCATTCGCACCCCCGACCAAACCCAAGTCTTTGACTGGTGCTTCCGGGTAGACGGATAGCTAAGCAGGCAGTTGGCCGGTAGCGAGCAACTCGACGAACTGGATTTCGTTAAGCACCGGAACACCCAACGTTTCAGCCTTTCCGAGTTTCGACCCGCCGCCCGCACCAGCCACCAACGCAGTGGTGGCTTTTGAAACACTGCCCGGCGACTTGCCGCCGCGAACCAAAATGGCTGCTTTGGCGTCGCTGCGGCTCATGGTTTCTAACGTACCGGTAACCACCACACTGAATCCTTCAAGAGTTTGTTCTTGTTGATCGCCTGATGCTTGCGGCGCATTGAGATTCAGGCCGGCCACTCGCAAACGCTGGAGCAACTCTTGATTGTGATCAAGGCGAAGCCACCCATAAACCGAGGCCGCAATGATAGGACCCAACCCTTCAACGGCCTCGAGGTCTTCTTGTGTCGCTCGCTCTAACCCATCAAGATCGCCGCAAGCATCGGCGATGAGATCAGCCACCGTGGTGCCCACATGAGGGATACGCAAACCAAACAACAGTCGCCCCAACGGCTTTTGTTTCGCTGTTTCAATAGCCGCCGACAAATTATTTAGAGAGAGTTCGCCGAAACCCTCGAAAGCGGCAATGCGATCGAAATCAAGCATGAAAATACCTGAAACATCAGAAAGTAGCCCCTCGGTGACAAAAAGATCAACCCTTTGTTCGCCGAAGCCCTCAATGTCCATGGCTCCTCGAGAAACAAAATGTTCAAGGCGCCCCCGTACTTGCGCCGGGCAAGCGTGATTAGGGCAAAAAGTAGCCGCTTCGCCTTCGGGCCGCACCAAGGCCACCCCACAAGTTGGGCACTCCGTAGGGAACCGCCACGGTTTGCGGCTGGCCGGGCGATCAGCCAGCACCGGGCCCACCACCTCGGGGATAACGTCACCGGCTTTGCGTACGATCACCGTGTCGCCGGGGCGCACATCTTTAACCGCTACCTGGTCGGCGTTGTGCAAGGTTGCGGCGGCAATAGTTGACCCACCGACGAACACTGGTTCAAGCCGAGCAAACGGTGTGGCTTGACCACCGGCCCCAATAGAAACCTCAATATCGAGCAGCGTGGTAGTGCGTTCTTCGGGCGGCAACTTATAGGCCATGGCCCAGCGAGGGGCACGAGCGGTTGACCCCAACCCGGTTTGCAGCCCCAAAGCATCGACCTTGACCACCACGCCGTCAATTTCGTAATCCAAGTCGTGACGTATTTTTTCAACATGATTTACGTGATCAATTACCGCAGAAAAGTTTTCGAAACGTTTTGTTTTCTGATTAACCGGAAACCCTAAGGTGCCGAGCCAGGTCAGCATTTCATGATGTGAAGCAAGCGTCGGACCATCAATCATTTCACCCAAGGCGTAGGCCCAAAACGACAAGTTGCGGGTGGCAGTCACCTTGGCGTCTTTTTGCCGCAGCGAACCGGCCGCCGTGTTACGAGGATTGACGAACGTTTTTTCTTCGGCCGCTGCCTGCCGGGCGTTGAGATCAGCAAAAGCTTGAAGGCCCATGTAGACCTCGCCCCGCACCTCAAGCACCGGCGGCGCCCCTAGAGCAAGTTCTTGAGGGATACCAGCAATAGTGCGCACGTTCGGCGTGACGTCTTCGCCTACTTTTCCGTTCCCCCGGGTTGCGGCCTGCACCAAAACACCGTCTTCGTAACGCAGCGAAACCGCCAGGCCGTCGAACTTCAACTCGCATACCCAAGCAGGTTCTGAGGCCTCGTCGCCCAAGCGCCGCCGCACCCGGTCGGCCCAAGCCGTCAACTCGTCGGTATCAAAAGCGTTATCTAACGACATCATGGGCAACTGGTGCACCACCTCGGCAAAGGTATTGATAGTCGAGGCCCCTACCTGCTGCGTAGGGGAATCTGAGGTAACCAAATCTGGGTGTTCCGCTTCTAAGCGACGAAGTTCAACCAACAAAACGTCGAAGTCGGCATCGGGGATTTCTGGGGCATCTTGGGTGTGGTACAACTCGTTGTGGTGCTCGATTTGGGTGCGCAAAAGAGCCACTCGAGCCATCGCATCTTGAGAATCTTCAAACTTTTCCACCTCTTTATTCTACCCTCTCGGTGTGACAGGGCCGGGACGCTTGCCAACCCTCTAACGTGACAAGGTGAATGACGTTTCTCAACGCAACGAACAAGTTGCCCTCTGGGCCCTACGAGCCCTCTGGATTGGCCTACCAATAACTTTGGGCCCGTTGTTGGCCACCAAACTGGACCCCGTAGACCTGCCCGGGCGCAGCGTGCTATCGGTCGGGCTTTGGCTGCTTTGGGGCCTCGGTTTTTTCTCTACGTTGCTTCCCCGGCCTGCCACCCTGACCGCCGTTCGTTTCGGCTCAGCGGCGCTCATAGGTTTGATCATCTTCGCTGCCGGACCTGCCCTTGATGCTTCACTTGTTGCTGGAGCAATCAACGTGCTGGCCGCCCTCTTGATCAGTGCCAGTGCACCCCTCGGCGGAGTATTCGTCGACGGCGTTTCTTACGGAGACGAACGGCGCTTTCTGCTGCGCGCCCCGGCCCTGGTAGCCATCTTGCTCCGCCCCCTTGCCTTAATAGCCGGCGTCGTCGGGCTATTTACTGGCCCATGGCTGCTGGCCAACCGGCACCTTATTTCTGGGTTCATTTTTTTAGTAATCGGCTGGCCGGTAGCCGCCTTGGTCATGCGATCATTGCATCAACTCAACCGCCGGTGGGTGGTTTTGGTACCCGCAGGACTAGTGCTTCACGACCATCTTTCACTAAACGAACCCACCTTGTTTCAATGCCACGAATTAGCTCAAGTAGGCCCGGCAGCCTCAGAAAGCACCAGCCTGGACCTCACCCAAGGCGCTTACGGTTTGGCACTCGAGGTACGTTGCGCCACCGAACACGATGTATGGCCTACCTCAACTAGTGGCGTAGCCGAAGCCACCACCATCGCTGGATTACTGTGCGCACCGGCCCGGCCCGATGCGCTGTTAGCCGAAGCCGCTAAACGCAAACTGCCGGTCGGTTAACCAGCGATAGCGCCGCCAATTACCTGATCGCCGTCGTAAAACACCACGGCCTGGCCCGGCGCTACCCGGCGTTGCCGCTGCGCCCAACGCACCTCATTGCCCACTAACTCGGCTTCCATAGGTTGACCATGGGCACTAATTTGCGCCAGCACCGGCCCCGTAAATGGTTTTTCTGCCCACGTAAAATCTTTCACCGGGGTGACCTTCACCAGCAAATCTGCCGCCGAACCAACGGTCACGGTAGCCGACGGCACGTCTATCGCTATGGCGTAACGCGGGTCAGCGCCCCCCACCGTGGCCACCCCCTTGCGTTGCCCAATAGTCACCATTTCTACCGACTCGATCTTGCCCAATTCTTTACCGTCAGCGTCAACCACTCGGCCCGGGGTAAGAGAAATTCGTTGCCGTAAAAAATCTTGCCGGCCGTGCTGTTGGGTAATAAAACACACATCTTGGCTGTCGGGTTTAGTGGCGGTACGCAGGTCTAAAGTGGCTGCTCGTTGCCGCACCTCATCTTTGGTCATCTCGCCCACCGGGAGATCCAAAACAGCCAACTGTTCTTGGCCCAGCATGTGCAAAACGTAGGACTGATCTTTAGCGGCATCAACCGCTCGAGCCATCCGATACACCCCGGCCGCCGTTTGCACCACCCGCGCATGATGCCCGGTAGCTAAACGCTCAAAACCCAAGGCCTCTACCCGGCGATGCAGCAAGTCGAACTTAATATGGCGGTTGCATTCCAAACACGGGTTAGGGGTGAGCCCCGCCGCATGGGCCGCCACATACGGCTCCACCACATGCTGGTCAAACTCTTCACTCATGTTGAAAACATGGTGATCGATACCCAACGTGTCGGCCACCCGGCGAGCATCGTCCACATCAGAAACCGCACAGCAACCCGAGTCAGATTCGCCGCCCCATAAACGCAAAGTCACCCCTACTACTTCGTGGCCGGCATCGATCATCAACGCCGCCGCTACTGAGGAATCCACCCCTCCCGACATGGCCACCATGACTCGACTCATTAGGCGTACTCCCGCAAGCGAGCCACCGCCGGTGGAATCACCTCAAGGGCGTGGTCCACCTCAGCCTCGGTGGTGGTCCAACCCAAAGACAAACGCAGCGCGCCCTCAGCAACCTGACGATCTACCCCCATAGCCGCCAACACATGCGACGGTTCTTGCGCCCCACTGGCACACGACGAAGCAGCACTAGCCGCAATGCCATCTTGTTCCAAAAGAAACAGCAGCGACTCGCTAGCCACCCCGCCGAAACACAAATGAGCCACCAACGGGGTGCGCTCCGTGCCGGTCGGCAAACTACAAATAGTGTTCTCTACCGCAGATAACAAACCAGTTTCTAAACGATCTCGCAACGCCCCCACCCGAGCAGTTAACGCTGCACGCTCATCCATAGCCAGACGCAGCGCCGCCCCGAGGCCTGCAATGGCCGGCACATTTTGGGTACCGCTACGGCGTTCACGTTCTTGCCCGCCGCCACGCAATACGGGCCGCAACGGGGTGCCTTTTTTGACCACCAAAGCACCCGCTCCTTTGGGGCCGCCAATTTTGTGGCCCGTCAAACTGATGAGATGAACACCGGCGCAGTAGGCGGCAAGGTCAACCCAAGCGGTGGCCTGCACCGCATCGGTGTGAACCACGGCGGCCGGTGATTTTTCGGCCACCAAAGCCGCTGCCTCGGCTACCGGGTTAATAACGCCGGTCTCGTTATTGGCCAACATGACCGACACCAAAGCCACGTCGTCAACGGAATCAAGGATCTCAGCCAATGCAGCCAGATCGACTCGGCCGGCCTTATCGGTGGGGGCAATAATGCCGCCAGATTCTTGCACGGGCTCCAGGACCGCCGGGTGTTCAGCAGCGGAACAAACCGCCACACCACCGGTAGCCCCCAAAACCCCATCAACCGCCAAATTGTCAGCTTCGGTGCCACCACTGGTGAACACCACATCGCCAGGGTCACCTCCCACCAACTCGGCCACCAGGTCACGCACATCATCAATGGCTCGGCGGGCTTCTCGGGCCGATTTGTGCGCTCCCGACGGATTACCAGGGTGATCAGCCAACCAAGGCACCATGGCGTCAATAACCTCCGGGCGGGCCGGGGTTGACGCTGCGTGATCTAGGTAAGCCTCCATGCCGCAAGGCTACGGCCAAAAGCCAACCTCTCCCCAGGTACCTAGACTGAGCCAATGAAGGACTACACCGCACGCACTTACGGCGACCGATACGCCGCGGTTTACGACCAGTGGTACGGCGGCGACGGAGGTATCGCTATTACCCGCATCGGAAACCCCGACCAAGTCGCCACCCACGTCGCCCACCTCGCCGACGGCGGGCCAGTTTTAGAACTCGGCGTGGGCAGCGGGCGGCTGGCCCTCCCCCTCGCCGCTCAAGGCCTCACGGTGACCGGCGTAGATGCTTCAGTCGCCATGTTGGATTTACTGCGAGCCAAACCAGGCGCCGACCAAATCACCTTGGTTGAAGGCGACATGGCTGACCCGCCCGGGCTAACCGATAACTCTTTCGCCGTGGTGCTGGTGGGGTTCAACACCTTTTTTAACCTGACCACCTTGGCTGCTCAAACTACTTGTATGGCCACTATTGAGCGATTACTACAACCCGGCGGGCACCTGGTTGTAGAAGCCTTTGTGCCGGGCCCCGACGGCCACGATGGACTCACCGTGCGCACCGTAGAACTCGACCGGGTGCTACTGGACGCCGTACAAATAGACCCTGAGCAACAAACCATCACCGGCCAACGCATAGAAATAACCGAAGCCGGCAACCGATTGTTCCCCTACCTTTTGCGTTACCTGACCCCCGAACAATTTGACCAAATGGCCGCCCACACAGGGATGGGCTTAACCACCCGCCACGAAAACTGGGCCGGTGAAGCGTTTACGGAAACCTCCGGCACCCACGTATCGGTGTGGCAAAAACCGGTTGGTTAATCCAAACGCCCGGTAAGTAACGGGAGGTCAAGCGACTGGCGATCAGAGCGCTTAAGTTCAGAAAAAGTACCGAACTTCGTGAGCGTCAATGCCGCATCATAAAGTTCTAAACAGTCAGCATCGCTTTCCGGTACCGCCGAAATGACTGGTCCAAAAATCGACGGACCATCGGGCGGGCCAAAAGTCAAAATCGGGGTACCCACATCGCTCCCGGTACGGCCCACTGCGGCCTCCGTTTCTGCTCGCAACAGGTCATCCCATGAATCATCTTGATAAGCAGCGGCGTAATCAGTTGAAAAACCGGCCGCCGTCAACACTGCGCTCAAATGTTCTTCGGTAGCAATATCGGCCCGATAATCAGCGCCTGGTTCCAACACCCGATGCCAAATAGATTGACCGAACGCCTCATATAACGGCCCCATAGCCTCCGCACCTTCAACGTCTTGAACCGCCGCCGCCACCCGCAACATGTAGCGACCCTTCATATGCGACTCGGCGTAGCCCTCAGGAAACTCGGCGTCGTAGTCTCGCTCTTCGTTCAAAATGGAAAGGTTAATAAACCGCCAACGCACGGTGAGGCCACGCAAAACAGCTACTCGACGCAGCCAGCGAGAGGTTTGCCAAGCAAACGGGCAAATAGGATCCCAAAAAAACTCAATATCGTGATGACTGGTACTGTCCATAGACACACCTTAGAATCTGGCCGACCCCAACCAACCATCAGGAGCCTCCATGCCCCCCATTTGTCAAGAAATAGACTTCGAAATTAAAGGCGACGACCTGCAATTTGTGGAAATCGGCTTAGACCCCGGCGAAACCGTGGTGGCCGAAGCCGGGGGCATGATGTTTATCGAAGAAGGCATCAACTACTCCATTGAGCGG
>JAPKBH010000056.1 GCA_028823445.1 Acidimicrobiales bacterium
CCAAATGGGCACCAGCCTCCGGCGCAGCCGTAGTCGGCGCAGCAGTAGTCGCTGTTGGCGTTTCTTCGTCACTACCGCAAGCGGTAGCGATAACCGTGAAGGCCAGCATGATTGCTAGCAACTTCCTCACGTTTTTCATTTTTTTCCCCTCTCATTGAGAGTATTGCTCAGGCCCGAAAGCCAGAGTTCTTGTTTGCGGCAGATCAGTAACTGAACGGCCAGCCTTTCCAATAATTACGAATCTTTATCCAAATACCATATGGCTTGAGGGGTGCGCTGTGCCCATCCGCGAGCCAACGAAGCCACCGTTTCTGTTACTTCGCCGTCTTGTGTTTGTGCTTGTTCGTTCATGGTTGCAACCATGTTTACTCGTACGCCCTCTCTAGGTGCGCGAAGTCACAGAATATAGACATTGTTTGGAACCAACTCACATTCCAGAACCAAAATAATAAAAACTTTTACATTCCTGTAACAAATGGCTATTTAGAAAACCTGCGCTCACTAAAATAGCGGCATGGCCGTCGACGAAGAGCTCCCGATACTTACCACCACCGAGTTAGGAAACTTGCTTAAAAATGGCCTGCGCACAATGTTTCCTGAACAAGTTTGGGTTGAAGGCCAAATAACCGGTTTACGCATTCCTCGAGCTGGCCACGTCTATTTTGATTTAATCGACCCACCGGAAGAGCCCGGGCAACCGGCGCCAGCAAAATTTAGCGTGGCCATGTGGCGCGGCACCCGCGCCAAAGTAGAAAAAGTTTTAGCCGAAGCCGGCAACCTGGCTTTAGAAAACGACCTTCAGGTACGTATTTTGGTCAAACTCGATTTTTATGTACCCCATGGCCGGTTGCAACTAATCATGGAAGGCATCGACCCAAGCTTTACTTTGGGGAAACTCGCCGCCGACCGGGATCGCCTGCTCCGTGCCTTGGCCGACGAAGGCCTCATTGATCAAAACCGCAACGTATTTTTAGCCGACCCTCCTTTACGGGTTGGTTTGGTAACCAGCATTGGTTCGGCCGCCCATGCGGACTTTGTAACAGAACTCGAAAACAGTGGTTTTGGTTTTAATCTGTTGGTTTGCGATACCCGGGTGCAAGGCGAAGGGGCCGCCGAACAAGTGGCCCACAATTTACAAGTGGTGGCTAGCCATAAACCTGACGTGGTGGCTCTGGTGCGGGGCGGTGGTTCTGCCGCCGACCTTTTAGTTTTTGACAACGAGTTAGTGGCTCGAACTATTGCTGCTTTACCGGTACCGGTTTTTACGGGGATCGGGCACGAAATTGATCAGAGTGTGGCCGACCTGGTAGCGCACAAATCTTTTAAAACACCTACCGCTTGTGCGGGGGCTTTGGTTGATGCGGTTCGCCTCTACGACGATCTGCTTATGGGGTTGCGTACTGCGCTGGGCGAACGAGTCCATGTAGTTCTTGACCACGCACAACAACGACAAGACCATCTTTCTCAACGCATTACTCAGTCGGCAAGCCACGCCATCAATCGTCAATCCGACCGTTTAAAAAACTTATGCCAACGACTGGTGATTACTGCGCCGCAGCGTCTTGATCGCTGCCACGATCAACTCGAAACACAAGTTTTACAACTACGGGCCCTTGACCCAGCACGGGTTTTGGCTCGCGGATGGTCAATTACCCGTACCGTTGATGGGCGTTTAATTACCCATGTTGGTGATGTTTCTGCCGCCGATGAACTCATCACCACCCTCGCTGACGGTACGGTCAGTTCTACCGTTACCGCCAAGGAGGTTTCATCATGAGCAGCGACGATAAAATTATTGAAGGTTTGGGATACGACGAAGCGCTCACTGAGTTGCGAGGCATCCTGGAAGCCCTTGATGGTGAGGCGGTTGATGTTGACAAGTTGGCCTCTCAGGTAGAACGAGCCGACCTTTTGATTCACCATTGCCGCAGTCGCATCGATGCCGCCCGGTTACAGGTTGAACAAGTCGTTGAAGCCTTGGTTGAGGAAGACTGATGTTTATTCGCAAGCTTTCGTCGACCGCTGCTTTTGTGGCCGTTGATCTCGCTGATTGCCCGGGCCACGGGGTGGTGCGATCGGCGCCCAAAATTTTACAAGGTGGGGCCAAAGACCTCGCACGGTCAATGACCTACACCTTGGCTTGTTTAGAACGCCAAGAAACCGGTATCTCGGCTGGCATTAGCACCCCCAAAGAAACCAAAACTGAAGCGATCAAACACTTTGTCACTGAACTTGCCGACTGGGACGCTGGTTATTTTTTGACTGCCGGCAAAGGGGTCGCCGGTGACGCCGTCGCTTCTGTTGACCAAGAGGCAGTTTGGCAAAGCGTGGTAGCCGCCGCACAAGTGCTTTGCCCGGAGGCCACTACGGCAGTGACCGACCTTCCTGACTCCACTGGTTTAGTGGCAGCCTTAGCCGATACCAATATTTCTCTAGTGGCCAGCGAGGAACCCTTTACCGCAGAGGCAGACCTTTTGTTTGTGGGGTCCAAAATGCGGGTGCTGGATCACGACATGGCGGACCAGTTAAAGGTTAAAACCGTGGTGCCGATTACCCGCTTGGCCTTAACCACACGAGCGTTAGCGCGCTGCACGAGCCGGGGAGTAGTGGTAGCGCCAGATTTTATTTCGGCCGCCGGTGCACTTTTAGGCACTGAAGTGGCAGCCACCACACACACACTTTTAGCGGAGCTTGTTGACCACCCGGCCGGCCCAGTAATCGGTGCTTGTTTACAGGCCGAAAAGTTTCTACAAACCTGGCAAGATTCTTTACCTTTTGGGCGCCCTCTCTAAGGGTTAAAAAGATCGCCCGTTTTGGTTAGCGATGATGCCAGGCAAGTAAGCCAAAATGCGGCCATCTCCTATGGTTAACACGCCGTAGACCTGACGCACCACACCGTCGAGGCTCACCATGGTGGCTTCGTACCGTACAACATCACCGTCTTCGGCAAAATGGTCGGTTGACACCAACACACTGGGGCCTTCGGTGGCGAGGCACTGGGTAAACCATTCGCCAATAGCTCGGTGACCGCGAAAGGTACCTTCGAAGGTCACTATCTCGGCTTCTGGGGAGAAGAGTTCAAGCAAGGGCTCAATTTGACCGTGTTCATAACGGCCCATGAAGCGTTCAAAAAGCAAACGCCCGGCCGAGGCATTGATAGTTGGTGACGAGGTATCAGTTGCGGTGTTCATGTTAAAGAACGCTAACTACGTCAAAAATAATGTTTGTGGAAAGGTGACCCGATTCACCGGTGACTCGTGTCACGAAACCTCTAGCCTGTAGGGGCCGGGGCTGTAGCTCAGTTGGCTAGAGCACCTGCTTTGCAAGCAGGGGGTCGTGGGTTCGATTCCCATCAGCTCCACCAAGTCCGACACGTAGGGTCAGACCCCACGTGTCGGACTTTTCTCTTCCGGCGGATTATTTATTTACTAAAATGCGGCTGACCCCGGCCAAAAGCCCTTTAAAACCAGCAGTTTGTTTTCCTAAATCAAGCGAGGTTTAAACACCTTTACCCAAAAACCTAGACACGTGGGGTCTGTCCCCACGTGTCTAGGTTTTTAGTTGAGGGCTAAGAATTGAGGTGCCCGAGGAGCACGTTGACGGTGTTGGTGCCTATTTCTTCGACGGCGTAACCGCCTTCCATGACGTAAACGGTGGGCAAGTTAAGGGCCGCTATGCGTTGGCCGATGCGTAAGTAGTCTGGGGTGTCTAGCTTGAAAAAACTGATCGGGTCATCTTTGAAGGTGTCCACCCCCAACGAAACCACCAACGCATCCGGGCGGTGGTTGGCAATGGCTTCACACCCAACCTCCAGAGCCGCCGCCCACTGGGCAAACCCGGTGCCGCTCGGCAAAGGCAAATTTAGGTTGGTGCCTTCACCTGGGCCTTGGCCGGTTTCCTCGGCGTAACCCAAAAAGTAAGGAAACGCCTCGGCCGGGTCGCCATGTAGTGAAACAAACAGCACTTCGGGTCGCTGGTAAAAAATGGTTTGCGTCCCGTTGCCGTGGTGGAAGTCCACATCGAGCACTGCCACCCGTTGCGCACCGTCGTTTAAAAACCCTTGAGTGGCGATGGCGGCGTTGTTTAAAAAACAATAGCCGCCAAATTGGTCTGCTGAAGCGTGGTGGCCAGGGGGGCGACACAGAGCGAAAGCATTACTGGCACCAGCAGAAACACGGCGTTGTGCCGTTTGGGCCAAAGAAGCGGAGGCCTCAACGGCTGACCACGTGCCGGCGGTAATCGACGTTTCGGCCGCCAAAGCATAGAAACCTAGTTGCCCATCAATATCCGCCGGGATTTTGTCGTGGCACAACCCTCTTACTGGGAACATGGTGGGGATGGCCTCGCCGGTATGCCCGGCCGCTAGCCAGTTCGCCCAAAAGTTTTGTAGAAATTGGACATAATTTGCATCATGGACCGCATGTACCGCCGCAAAATCTAAGACGTCAGGGCCAGAACGGTGGTCAAACCCAGCAACACCAAGGGCCGCCACAATGTGATCCCACCGTTCAGGACATTCAAACGGCCGAATTAGTTGGCCCTCGTAAATCTCTCCTTGAGGAAAGTGGTCCGCATGGTCAGTGCTGTAGATGACTTCCATAGCAGCACCCTAGACAAAGAAACCCCCTAGGCTACGACTGTGTCAAAGGTTATAGTTGCCCTACTGGTTGCGGGAGTTCTCATTTGGGTGGGCTTTATTATTTTGAAAATGCTGGCTACCCCGCCGCCTGAACCGCCACCCTCAGGGGAGCTTCGAAAAGTAAAACTGCAATATCGCTGCAGCCTGTGCGGCACCGAAGTGCGTATGACCACCGCCAACAACGAAACCCCCGACCCTCCTCGTCACTGCATGGACGACATGGATCTTTTAGTCGTCGAAGAGCTCTAAGTTTTTCTCACCCTCCGCGCGAAGT
>JAPKBH010000057.1 GCA_028823445.1 Acidimicrobiales bacterium
GCCCCCCAAGATTTTACTTTCGGACGAGCACTCAATGTGGGCTGCCAAGCCGCCACCGGAGACATTTTGGTGTTCGCGAGTGCCCACGTATACCCCATCGACGAACAATGGTTAGCGCAGTTAGTGGCGCCCTTTGAAGAAAACCCTGAAGTGGCTTTGGTCTATGGCCGCCAAACTGGCGATGAGCGCACCCACTTTTCTGAGATGGAGATGATGCGCCGCTGGTTTCCCGATGTTTCCGACCCTGACCAAGAGCATCCTTTCTGCAACAACGCTAACTGCGCCATTCGCCGAGATGCATGGGAACAAGCCCCCTACGACGAAACGCTCACCGGGTTAGAGGATATGGCCTGGGCCAAACAAGCGCTCAACAATAACCACCGCCTTTGGTACGAAGCAAAAGCTGGCATTGTTCACGTTCATGAAGAAAGCATCGCCCAAACCATGAACCGCTATCGCCGAGAAGCCATAGCGCACAAAAAAGTATTCGGTCATCAAAAAATGGGCTTCATTGAAGCAACCGGATTATTTGCGGCTAACACCATGCGTGATTACATTGCCGCAGTTCCACGCTGGCGTTTATTAAGCAACTTGGTGAGCATTCCTCGCTTTCGCTACGCCCAGTTTCGTGGGGCGTGGCAAGGCTTCCGTCAACACGAAGACCCCACCTCGGAACTAAAACGCCGTTTTTATTACCCCAAGGGTTTCACCGCAAAGAGCAATCGCCTGCCGGCAGAAACCAGATACCGAGAAAGGCCACCATGCTAAACGTTGTTGCTTTCATGCCTATGCGGCATTCCAGCGAACGAGTCCCCGGTAAAAATTATCGAGACTTTAATGGCGAACCGTTGTTTCACCATATGTTGCATACGTTGTTGGGTTGCCCAGAGGTCACTCAAGTGGTCATCGACACGGATAGCCCAACGGTGGCCGACCAAAGCGCAGAGAAGTTCCCCTCGGTTTTGGTGTTGCCGCGGCCCGAGCATTTGCTGGGCGGCGAAATGCCCATGACGGAGATTCTGCGCTACGACGCAACACAAGTCGAAGCCGACTGGTACCTCCAAGTTCACTCCACCAGCCCTCTGCTGCGTAGTGAAACAGTTTCTGAGGGGCTAGCAACCTTAGAAAAATCGCTTGATACTCATGATTCGTTATTCTCAGTAACTCGCTTGCAAACTCGGCTTTATGATGCCGAATTCAAACCGGTGAACCACAACCCCACCGAATTGTTGCGCACCCAAGACCTCCCGCCTCTTTACGAAGAGAATTCTGGTATGTACGTGTTTAGCAATCAGCAAATAGCCGAAGGCCGCCGGTTTGGCGACCGGCCGCTGCTCTATGAAATCGACCCGCTTGAAGCCACCGACATCGACGAAGAAGCCGACTTTGTCTTAGCGGAAACCCTGCAACGCATTAAGAAGGAACAAATAAAATGAAAATCGCTGTTACCTGTATTCAACTCATCCGAGATATCGAAAACTACCTTCCCGCTTTAAACGAAGCCGATTTTGAGGTAGCGCTTCCCGAAATCACCGGCCAACACCTTGAAGGAGCCGAACTGGTGGCAGCTCTCGACGGGTGTGTGGGAGTGGTGGCGGGCGACGACCAGTTCACCGCCGAGGTGTTAGACCAAAGTCCAAACCTAAAAGCCATTTCAAAATGGGGCATTGGGGTAGACGGCATAGATAAAGAAGCCGCCACCCAACGAGGCATCCCGGTAACCAACACCCCCGGGGCATTTGATGACGAAGTAGCTGATGTCACCATGGCCTACTGCGTGTTGCTGCTTCGGCAACTTCATGTTGTAGATCAAGGGATACAGGCCGGCCAATGGCCTAAACCTGCTGGCCGTTCTTTGGGTGAAAAGACCATTGGAGTAATTGGCCTTGGCGGCATTGGCCGAGCAGTTGTGCGCCGGGCGGTTACCGCTGGAATGACCGTCTTGGGGTCTGACCCATCGTCAGAAAGTCAACAGTTAGCTGCGGAACTTGGTGCCCAGGTGGTTCCTTTTGAAGAACTTATGCAACGTAGCGACATCGTGTCGGTTAATTGCCCACTTAACCCAAGCACCTATCACTTGATCAACGATGAGCATCTTGAACTCATGAAGCCTGGAGGTTGGTTGGTAAACGTAGGCCGCGGGGCAGTGGTAGAGACGCCGGCTCTGGTGCGGGCACTACAGAGTGGCATCTTGGCCGGGGCTGCCGTAGACGTGCTTGAAGAAGAACCTCCAGCCTCTGATGACCCTATACGAGGCTTATCCAACGTCATTTTTGGCTCTCACAATGCATCAAACACGTTGGAAGCCTCCGCCCGGGTGCATGTGCGAGCGCTAAAAAACTTAGCTAAAGAACTTGGTGTGGAGCTTGAACTATGAGTCGCATAGCGGTGGTTACCGGGGTCAGTAGCGGCATTGGGGCCGCGGTATGTGCAGAGTTTCAACGCCAAGGATGGCAGGTAATAGGAGTGGGCCGTCATGATGCCCCGCAACCTCTTGACCGTTTTGAGCGCGCTGACCTATCGCAACCAGATGCGGTAGCAGATCTATTTTCTCGCCTTGCTGATGTGGAACAAATACACGCACTGGTCAACAACGCGGCTAGGGGACTAGACAAACCACTAGCCGAAACAAGCGATGAAGAATGGCAAGCCGTCTTTGATCTCAACGTCAAAAGTGCTTTTCAAATGATGCGAGCCGCCACTACACAACTTGCCCGGGCAAATGGGGCCATAGTCAACGTAAGTTCTGTGCACGCAGTGGCTACTTCAATAAACGTAGCGGCCTACGCCGCCTCCAAAGGAGCGTTGGTGGCCCTTACTCGCGCCACGGCATTGGAACTCGCCCCACAAGGGATCCGTTGCAACGCTGTTCTGCCTGGGGCGGTTGCTACACCCATGCTGGAAGCCGGTTTAAGCCGGAGGCCGCACCCGGAAGGCCCGGAGGGAAATCGTCAAAACCTTATTGATAAAACCCCGTTGGGCTTTATAGCCACCCCCGAACAAATTGCCCCTTCGATAGTGCACTTTGCTGACGAGCAACAAACCCCGTACCTGACCGGGCAAACTTTGGTTATTGATGGTGGGGCCACGGCCCGGCTCTCCACTGAGTAGTTCTTGTGGCCGGGCCGTTCGCTGATGGAATACCAGAATTTCGGGTGTTGAGGGCTTCGCCTGAGGCAATGAGCGACCAGCCTGCCGTAATAATGGTTGCTCAAGCCGCCTACCACCTTGAAGAACTCCTTCCTTTAGCAGCAGCATTAGAGCGACACGGAGAACCCTCGATAATCGTGGCCCCCGTTCCTACTTCTCGAGTTTTGTCTCGATGGAGGCCTGCCAACAAGCGCCACCAGGAGTTGCTTGCCGTATCTCCCAACCCTTCAGGGCCGGTTCTTTCTCAACAGCAGTTGGCAAGAGCAAGGGCATTAGTGGTGCTCAACGACTGGGGGACCACCGCCTCTTTGGTGAAAAAAATGAAAACGCAAAGTGTCCCTACGTTTGCTTGGGTAGAAGGAGTGCAAGATTTTGCCGATCTTGATACAGGAAAGCAACGGAAGGCTTATCGGTCTGTTGACCATGTATTTTGCCTCGGACAATATGACTACCAAGCGTTGGCGGGAACTTCTCGAACGGTGGTGGGTAGCGAGCGACTGAGAGCGTTGTGGTTTGAGAACCCTACTTCGGTCCAAAGTGATCGTTTGTTAGTGAATCTCAACTTCACCTATGGGGTAGGAGAGCAACACCGAGGCCCTTGGTTAAAGAGTGTGCAAAAATCTATGCAGGCCGCCGACTGGAAGTACGTTATTTCGCAACATGTGGCTGATAAAAGCCTGGTTGCCCCTTGGCGGAAGTCCTCAGATAGTTCCAGTGTTTTGCTGGCGGGCACCCCGCTATTTGTAACCAGATTTAGCACCCTTGGCTATGAAGCATTAGTACGTGGCATCCCCATGATTTACCACAATCCGCACGGGGAACAGGTGCCTACTTTTGCCGATCCGCGAGGTGCCTTTGCCATTGCGGAATCCGTGGAGGAATTAATCAGAGCGTTGAAAGCAGATTTGCCAACCCGAACGAAAGTCCGCCAGCAAGCAGAGGAGTTTTTGAATCATCACCTGCACCTAGTAAATGATGGATCTCCCGCAGAACATGTGGCCGACCGTATTTGCGCGGTATTGGTTAGCTAGTTAGCCCAACTCCCCAAATTGTTGGCGAGATTACCGCTTATGCCCGGTGAGCAAAGGTAAAGGTCGCCGGCCCCCGGAGAGCAGGGGTCGAGCCCGGTGGCTGCTGTGGTAATGACCAGTTGGTCCAAATTGGGGCCAGCAAAGGTTGGGCAAGTGACTTGTGGAGTGGGTACCTCAATGCGTTCGGTGATGGCCCCATCTTCCAAGCGGACAACTGCTCCGCCTCCCCAAAGAGCGACCCAGAGCCCTCCCTCAACATCAATGCACATGCCGTCTGGTGCACCGAGTTCTGGCGGGATACGAGCCCATGGCCGGCGGTTCGAAACTTCCCCGTTAGTGAGGCCGTAGTCGAATGCGTCAATGCATTGGGTGGGGGTATCTATGTAGAACATGGTTTGACCATCGGCTGACCAGTCGAGACCATTGGAAATGGTTACCTGGTCAACCAGTAGTTGCACCTGTTGGTCATCAAAAGACCATAAGGAACCTGCTTCTTTTCGTGGTTGGCCCGTGGTCATGGTTCCCCCCACAAAACGGCCCACAGGGTCAGCTTTTCCGTCATTCATGCGAAGATCATCGGCCATTTTTGGCAGTTCAGTTACCAGAGAATAATCATGGAGGCGGCACAGTCCAGTCGGTATGGCCCCCACCCAAGAACCCTCAACAGTAGAAGCCACTGCTCCCACGGCACTTGGGAGTGTTT
>JAPKBH010000058.1 GCA_028823445.1 Acidimicrobiales bacterium
CCGTTGACGGCCCAGAACCGGCCATGTTGACTGCTGATCACGTAATTTTGGCTACGGGTTCGAGCCCGCGAACGATCCCGGGTTTTGCCATTGATGGCCAGTTGGTGGTGACCAGCGACGAGTTGTTGTCGCTCAATACTGTGCCTGAGCGGGTGGCGGTTATTGGCGGCGGGGCTATTGGCTGCGAATTTGCTTCGTTTCTGAACGATGTGGGTGCTCAGGTGACTTTACTCGAAGCTGCGCCAGAGATTCTCCCGGGCTGCGATGCGGAGGTGGCTAAGACGGTGCGCCGGTCGTTTAAAAAACACAAGATCAAGGTGCACGCTGGGGTGTCGGTTAATGGTCATGCGCCAACCGGTGCCACAACCACGGTGGCTTTTGGCGAAGACGAAACCGCAGAGGTTGATTTGGTAGTGGTGGCGGTTGGTCGGCGCCCTAACGGTGATGCGGCGGGTTTGGTAGGTACCCGGGTGGTGGTGGACGATCGTGGTTTTATCGAGGTCAACGAAGCCTTGTTGACCGGCGAACCGGGGGTCTATGCGGTGGGTGACGTTGTTAATACGCCACAGTTGGCTCATGTTGGTTTTGCTGAGGGCATGAATGCGGTGAAACATTTGTTGGGCGAAAACCCGGTGCCGCTCAACCCGGCCACTGTGCCGTGGTGTATTTACACCCACCCGGAGGTGGCATTTGCGGGCCTTACCGAAGAGGCGGCGGTAGCGGCCGGCCATGAGATAGTGGTGTCATCGCATCGGTTTATGGGTAATGGTCGGGCCATGATTTTGGGTGAAACCGATGGTTTGGTCAAGGTGATTGCCAAAAAGGATGCCGATGGTCGGGCCGGTCAGATTCTTGGTGTGCACATGGTGGGCCCTTGGGTGACTGAGCAACTAGGCCAGGCGTATTTGGCGGTCAATTGGGAGGCTTCGGTCGATGAGGTGGCAGCCTTTATTCAACCGCACCCCACTATGAGCGAGTTGTTTGGCGAAACGGTTATGGCCCTTACCGGCCGTGGGCTGCATGGGTGATTTGTTGTGACTGATTTATTGCTTCCTCAATTAGGTGAAACGGTTACCGAGGGCACCATTACCCGTTGGTTCAAGTTGGCGGGTGAGCAGGTGGCGCTTGATGAAACGCTTTATGAGGTGTCGACCGACAAGGTTGATTCCGAAGTGCCGTCGCCGTTTGCCGGGGTGTTGACGGAGATCGTGGCCGGTGAAGGTGCCACGGTGAGCGTGGGGGCGGTGATTGCCCGTTACCAGGGCGATGGCCCGGCTCCGGCGGCTGCGGCTCCGAAAACTACAGAACCGGCCCAACAAGCACCGGCGCCCACGAAAGCGATACCAGAAACGCCGCCTGAACCTGCCAAACCTGCAGCCAGAACGGCCAAGTTTTTGTCGCCCTTGGTGCGCCGTTTGGTAGAAGAACACGGGGTGGATTCGACCAAGATTGCCGGCACCGGTATGGGCGGTCGGGTGACCCGCAGCGATGTTGAAAAATATGTGCGTGATCACCCGTCGACCACCGAGCCCTTTAATGGTATTCGCCGGGCTACCGCTCGTCACATGGTGGGCTCTAAGGCAGTTTCGCCGCATGTCTTGACCGCTATGGAAGTTGATTTCGAAAACGTTGAGCAGGTGCGTCAAGCGCATCGGGCAGCGTGGAAGGCATCTGAGGGTTCCAGCCTGACCTATTTGCCGTTTATTATTCGGGCCTTGGCGTTGACTTTGGCGGAGTTTCCTCGCTTAAACGCCACGGTGGGTGACGACGAGTTGGTGGTGCATAGCGAAATCAATTTGGCTATTGCCGTAGACCTCAACTTTGAGGGCTTGGTGGCGCCGGTTATTCGAAAAGTAGCGGGGTTGAGCCTGGCTGAGGCGGCTCGGTCGGTCGCTGAGGTGGCAGGCCGGGCCCGAGACCGCAAGCTCACTGCTGACGATTTGGCGGGGGGCACGTTTACCATTACTAACCCGGGCCAGTACGGCACGTTTATGCAGTTTCCTATTATCAACCAACCCCAGGTAGCCATTTTGTCGACTGATGGGGTGAGCCGTAAACCGGTGGTGGCCTTAGATGCTGCCGGCAACGAAACCATTGTCATTCATTCGGTGGGCGTGTTGGCTATGGCGTGGGATCACCGGGCTTTTGATGGGGCATACGCAGCGGCTGGTTTGGCACATTTGCGTAAGGTCATCGAAACCCATGATTGGCAGTCAGAGTTTTAAAGATGGGCACTGACCGGCCGTTTCGTATCCGCTGGTTAGGGCGGGTGCGTTATAACGATGCTTTGGCTTTACAGCACGGGGTGGTAGCGCACAGCGCCGACGATTATTTGCTGTTGTTGGAACACCATGCCGTGTACACCTTGGGGCGAAGGGCCACCACCGAGCATTTGTTGGCGCCGCCCCAAGAAGTGGGCGCCGAGTTAGTGCACACCGACCGGGGCGGCGATATTACTTTTCATGGCCCGGGCCAACTGGTGGGTTATCCGTTGTTGCATTTGGCCGGCAAAGGTTCCGGCGGTATGGCCGACCCTGCGGCCTACGTGTGCAGCGTGGAGGACCTAATTATTGGGGTGTGTCAAGATTTGGGGCTTAGCGAGGTGGGCCGTTTTGATGGTTACCCCGGGGTGTGGGTAGACCCAACGGGCCAGAACCCCAGAAAGATTGCCGCCATTGGGGTGCGGCTTAGTCGGAGCCGGTCCATGCACGGGTTTGCCTTAAATGTAGACCCAGACATGAGTTTTTTTGAGCGCATGGTGCCCTGTGGCATTAGCGATTACGGGGTGACCTCTCTGGCTGCTGAAGGTATTGAGGCCACCATGGAACAAGTGGCCGGCTTGGTGGCCAAGCGAGCGGCTGCGTTGTGGGCTAATGGCCCGGTGGAACGAACCGATGTGGCTTGGGCGGGTCGACCTATTGATGTGGCGGCCTTTACCCGCGGCGAAGGCCCGGGGGAACCGCCGCCGGTGGAGCGCAAGCCAGATTGGATGAAGGTCAAGTTAAACACGGGCCCGGAGTACCGCCGGCTTAAAGCGTTGATGGCTGAGCAAGACTTGGTAACGGTGTGCGAAGAGGCCCGGTGTCCTAATATTTTTGATTGTTGGAACGACGGCACGGCGACCTTCATGATTAACGGTGAGCGTTGTACCAGGGCTTGCGGATTTTGTTTGGTTGATACCAGAAAGCCGTTGGGTCTTGACTTAGATGAGCCTCGCCGAGTAGCCGAAGCGGTGCGGTCCATGGGGTTAACTCATGCGGTGATTACCACGGTGGCGAGAGACGATTTGCCCGATGGCGGGGCGGCCGCTATGGCAGCCACTATTGAAACGGTGCGGGCCGCTAACCCGGGCACCCGAGTGGAAGCTTTGATTTCAGATTGTCAAGGGGACGCCGAAGATTTGGCCACTATTTTTGCGGCCCGGCCAGAGGTGCTTAACCACAACATCGAAACGGTGGCTCGTTTGCAACGCCAGGTGCGGCCTTCGGCGGGTTATGCCCGCAGTTTGTCGGTGCTGGCTCGAGCCAAAGCAGCAGGGTTGGTTACTAAGTCGTCGATCATTGTGGGTTTGGGTGAAACCGATGCTGAGGTTGAAATAACCATGGCTGACTTGGCGGCTGTGGGTTGCGACATTGTCACTATTGGCCAGTATTTGCGGCCCACCACCAACCATTTGGTGGTGGATCGCTGGGTGGAGCCCGAGGTATTTGTTTACTGGAAGGCGGCGGGGGAGGCTTTAGGTATTGGCCATGTGGAGGCCGGCCCGCTCACTCGCTCGAGCTATCACGCCCGCCAAGCCGCCGAAAGTGTGGCCGTGCCGGTAGCACTGAGCCAACCGGCTTAGCGCCGAGAAACTGGCGTAGGCTCTTGGTGTGTTTGCACAACGTATAGAAAAGGCCCGGTCGTTGATGGCCGCTCAAGGTGTTGATGCGCTGCTTTTATCTTTGGGCGCTGACCTGCCCTATTTTTGTGGTTATGAGGCCATGCCGTTGGAGCGCCTCACCATGTTGGTGGTGCCCAAAGATGGGTTGCCACAGTTGCTGGTGCCAATTTTGGAGGCCCCTCGGGTGGCTGAACACCCAGAGGTGTTCGGCTTATTGCCCTGGAGCGACGGCCAAGATGCGGTGGCCTTGGCCGCCGGGTTAATCAAAGGGGCAAAAAAAGTAGCGGTGGGCGACCAAATGTGGGCCGGGTTTCTGGTTGATTTGGTGGCTGCTTTGCCAGGTACGGAGTTTTGTCGGGCTTCGGAGGTGACGGCCCCGATTCGTATGGTGAAAGATGCCGCCGAAATTGCTGCTTTGCGCCAGGCCGGTGCGGCGGTAGATCGTATTATTGCTGACTTGCAAGCTGGTTTGGTGCCGCTGGTGGGCCGCACCGAAGTTGATGTGGCGAGTGAAATAGCCCAACGGATTCGCACGGAGGGGCATTACAAAGTCAACTTCACCATTGTGGCTTCGGGGCCTAATGCGGCCAGCCCGCATCATGACCCGACCGACCGGGTGATCCAGTATGGCGAGAATGTGTTGTTCGACATTGGCGGCACTATGGCGGGCCCCAACGGGGTGGGGTATTGCTCAGACATCACCCGGTGCGTGCACATTGGTGAGCCGCCGGCGGAGTTTGCTGAGCTTTATGCCGTGTTGCATGCTTCACATGCCGCCGGGGTGGCGGCAGCCACCGT
>JAPKBH010000027.1 GCA_028823445.1 Acidimicrobiales bacterium
GCCTATCGGTTTAGTCAAATCGACGAAACCACTTTGATCCAAACTGAGATAAACGGTGAAGCTGTGGTGATAGTGCTGGACCCAAATGGGCCCTTCGGGGTGGCTTACCAAGCAACGGTCAACGGGGTAGTCCAAGAGTTTCGTTTAGCACAAGAAATATTGGTGGACAGCCAAGGGAACCAATGGAATCTTGACGGGACAGGCGAGGGAGGGTCGCTAACCTGGGTCACCGGACTGGTCACCGAATGGTACGGCTGGGCCGCTTACCACCCCGAAACCGAGATCGTAGATTTAACCGCGGAGCAGTAATCGGTTGCGGGCTTTCCTCCGGGGAAACAAAGGTGTAGGTTGGCAGCATGGACATTAAAGACATTCACAGCGTGGCCGACATCATTCTTATTGGTTCGGCCGAAAAACCCGACGAAGAAATGATCATCTACGGTGATGAACGCATCACCTGGCAACAGATGAAAGACCGATCCTCGCAGGTAGCTAACGCCTTGCGTGCCGACGGAGTTGGCCCCGGTGACCGCGTGGCCTACGTAGACAAAAATGGGCCAGAATATTTCGAACTAGCGTTTGCTTGCGGTTTCATGAATGCGGTAACGGTGGCCGTTAACTGGCGACTCACCCCCATTGAGATGACCTACATAATCAACGATGCCCAAGCCAATGTGCTGGTCATTCACGAAGAACTTGCCGAACACCTCGCGGCTATGGAAGGCGACCTCCCCGATGTTCATCGCGTGGTGGTCATCGGAAGTCACGACACCCATGTCTCTTATGAAGAGTGGCGTGATCAGCAGTCAACAGATAGCGAAGTGGCGCCGACCACCCCCGAAGACGTCTCCATGCAGCTCTACACTTCGGGCACCACCGGTATGCCCAAAGGGGCGCAACTCACCAACGCCAACTTCCACACTGCTTTCAATTGTGTGGATTGGGGGATGGACGGCGGCACCCGCACCATGGTCATCATGCCGCTTTTCCACATCGGCGGAAGTGGCTGGGCCTTCTTCGGTATGGGCAACGGGGCCACCTCAATCCTGTTGCGAGAATTCGACCCAGTGGGCGCTCTCAAAGTCATTGAGCAAGAAAAAGTAAATTACGCCTTCTTTGTGCCCGCCATGTTGCAGTTCTTTTCTATGGTGCCCAGCGACGGCATTGACTTGTCTTCTATGATGACCATCGCTTATGGCGCTTCGCCCATCACTGAAGATGCGCTGGTTAACGCTATGAAACTCTTTAACTGTGATTTCTCGCAGGTATACGGCCTCACCGAAACTACCGGGGTAGTCACTCAACTTCTTCCCGAAGACCATGACCCCGGTGGCCCCCGACAGAATCTTTTGCGCTCGGCGGGTCGACCAGTTACCGGCACAGAGATTCGCATTGTTGACTCCGAAACCGGAGAAACCTTGCCCGACGGCGAAGTGGGCGAAGTTTGGATTCGCTCAGGCCAAATCATGAAGGGCTACTGGCAGATGGACGAAGAAACAGCCAAAGCCCTCCCCGGAGAAGGCTGGTTCCTCTCTGGCGATGCGGCCTACATGGAAGACGGATTTTTGTTTATTCACGACCGGGTCAAAGACATGATCATCTCTGGCGGCGAAAACGTGTACCCGGCAGAAATCGAAAACGCTTTAATGTCTCACCCCGGCATCGCCGACGTAGCAGTGGTGGGCGTGCCCGACGACAAGTGGGGCGAAGTTGGTAAAGCCATGGTGGTGGCAGCGCCCGACACCGAGATAACCGAAGAAGAAATCATCGCCTTCGCCAAAGAACGCCTCGCAGGGTTCAAATGCCCACAGAGCGTCAACTTCGTAGAGGCCTTGCCCCGTAACCCCTCCGGGAAAATTCTCAAACGAGAGTTACGGGCCCCCTTCTGGGAAGGTAGAGACCGGCAGGTTTAAGCGCCCGCTACCGAGCAAAGCCGAGGCACTGACTAGGGTCGGTGCCTATGGACACACAACTCAACGGAAAAGTAGCGCTGGTAACTGGCGGTTCACGCGGTATCGGTAAATCAATAGCTTTGGCTTTCGCAGAAGCAGGCGCCAAAGTCATGATCACTAGCCGCAAAGCTGAGGCTTGCCAAGAAGCGGCGGCAGAGATAACTGCTGCCACCGGCGGCGATGTGGCCTTCGTGGCTGGCCACGTGGGTAAAGCCGAAGATATTGAACGGGTGGTCGGTGCCACCATGGACGCCTTCGGGTCGGTAGACATATTGGTCAACAATGCCGCCACCAACCCATACGCCGGGCCGGTCATTGATGCTGACCTACCCCGCTGGGAAAAAACCTTCGAAGTCAACCTGACCGCCCCCTTGGCTTGGACCCAAGCCTGTTGGAAGGCTTCCATGAAAGAAAACGGCGGTAACATTGTCAACATTTCATCTGTAGGGGCCTTTGCTACTAGCCCTATCTTGGGCACCTACGACATCACCAAATCGGCGCTCATTCACCTCACCCAGCAATTAGCCGCTGAAATAAGCCCCGGGGTGCGTGTTAACGCGGTATGCCCTGGTCTTATTAAAACGGACTTCGCTCGAGCCTTGTGGGATGAAGGTCGAGGCGACCAGGTAGCGCAAAGTTACCCGCTTAAACGCCTCGGTGAAGTCGAAGACATCGCCCAAGCAGTTTTGTTTCTCGCTTCCGATGCCTCGAGTTGGATCACCGGTCAAGCCGTAGTGGTAGACGGCGGCGGCTTGGTGGCCTTCGCCCATTTGGGCTGACCCGCATGATGGAACTGGTCATGACGGGTACCGGGAGCCCGCTTCCCGACGCCCACCGAGCCGGCCCCTCACAGTTGGTGGTGGTTAACGGCCGAGGTTTTCTCATTGACTGCGGGCGCGGTTGTCTGATGCGTTTAGCAGCCGCGGGGATGGCCCCTGCGGGGCTTGACCACTTGTTGATTACCCATTTACACAGCGATCACGTTTGCGATGTGAATGACCTCATTACCACTCGTTGGATAACGGGTTTCCCGGCGTTGCCGCTCCCGATGATCGGGCCGGTTGGCACGCAGCAATTTATTGATGACACCTTGACCATGCTGGCCCCCGACATCGGTTGGCGTATTGATCACCATGAAGATATCACCAGTTCACCAGAGGTTTCGGTAAGCGAGGTGGAGGCTGGAGTGGTGTTCGAAGATCACGAGGTACGCATAATCGCTGCTCCTACCGAACACAAACCGGTACACCCCACGGTGGCTTACCGCATAGAAGCCGAGGGGGCCGCGGTGGTTTTAGCTGGCGACACTGTGCCCTGCCCGGCGCTCGATGACCTTTGCGCTGGCGCAGATGTGTACGTGCAAACGGTGGTCCGTGAAGACATTATTTCTGCCATCCCGCTACAAAGACTAAAAGACGTACTGGACTACCACTCCTCGGTGGCCGATGCCGCAAAAACCGCCCAGCGAACAGGAGTCTCCACGTTGGTGCTCAACCACTGTGTGCCGGCCCCGCCCGCAGGGACAGAAAGCGAATGGGTTGATTTAGCAGCAGAACACTTTGACGGAGAAATTTTGTTGCCCGATGATTTGGATCGCATACCGGTCGGGGATTAAACGTCGAGTTGGCGAGCCAAACTTTCGGTGGCCTCAATGAACTCTTCAATAATATCCATCACTACTTGACCAGCGGGCTTGGCCTTGTTCATTGACCCCACGATTTGGCCCACAAAGTAAGTAGCGAGATTCTCCGCCCCTGAACCCTCATGGTGGGCGGCCCGGTTAATGCGTTGCTGTGCCTGATTGGTCAAAATGGGTTGTAACGGCATACCTAACGGGTCGGGGGTGTCGGGCCGAGCCCACTCCTCGCTCCACGCAGTGCTCAACATGCGTGCTGGCTTACCGGTCAATGATCGAGAACGCTCGGTGTCGGCCGAAGTGGCCTTCAACATTTTTTGTTTCACTACGGGGTGGGTTTCGGCTTCGTCGGTAGTTAGCCATACCGAACCGCACCAAATGCCGGCCGCTCCCAAAGCCATTGCGGCCGCCATCTGTCGTCCTCGGCCAATGCCGCCGGCTCCTAAAACTGGTATCGGAGCCACGGCGTCAACGATTTCGGGTATCAAGACCATGGTGCCGATCTCGCCCGTGTGGCCGCCGGCCTCTGCTCCTTGAGCAATAATGAAATCCACCCCCGCATTGACGTTACGCTCTGCGTGAACTTTGGTGCCGGCTAAGGCCCCGACCTTTACCCCTTCTTGGTGGCAGCGACTAATCATGCTGGCGGGAGGTGGGCCTAAAGCGTTTACGATGAGGGCCGGTTGATGGGCCAAAGCGATCTCTAACTGCTGATCGGCTCGACTAGCCGAAAAAGGTGCGGTTTCTGACCGGGTAGCCCACCCTGGCGTGTCCTGGTCGCCTTGGGGTACGTCGTAACGTTCCAGCAGGTCTTGAAGGAAATCTTGGTGCTCGGCGGGGATCATGGCCGCCACATCAGAGAGGGATAACCCCCCGTCTTGGTCACCGGCGTATTTAGCCGGCACGATTAGGTCTACCCCAAAAGGGCGATCACCAAGCTCGTCTTTGATCCACTGTAGGTCCACCTCGAGGCTTTCGTCGGAATGAGCGACTGCTCCGAGTACGCCAAGCCCCCCTGCTTTGCTGACGGCTACCACCACGTCACGGCAATGGGTGAAAGCAAAAATGGGGAACTCCACCCCAAACATTTCGGTAATCGGTGTTTGCATGGTTTTCTTTCGTTAGATAGTTACTTGGCCGTCAGGGTCGAGCTCTGCGTCAACCCCGATCATCTCACGCGAGGTGATGGCTTGGAGAAACCCGGGATCAATTGTGGTGCCCCAAACCCGGGCTCCGGCCGGCGAACGTAAAGCCAAAATGCCATGCTCTGCTTGTCCGTTACGGTCGAACATGGCGGTGCAAGCCTCAATGGTTGCCGGGCCAGAGAAGCCTGGGTCGCCGGTGCATTTGGAAATTTCATCCACCGCTAGTTGTTCATTCGAAAAGTGAAAACCCTCGGCGGCTGGTGGCTGGGTGCTGTACACCCCAAAGGCGTGCTTGGTGATGTAGCCCCCGTTGGCATGTAAGAAACCATGCCCAGGTTCTTCTCGGAGGACCGCAACCATGGCTGCTATGGCCTGCCCGCTGTAGTTGCTTAATGGGCCACCCGCAAAAGTTAACCCCCCGGTAACCGTTAACGGGCGGTCGTGGCTTATCTCTAGTTCTGCTGAAGAAATTTGTACCACTGAAGGGAAACACGAATACAACTCAAGGGTGGTGAGGTCGTCTATCTCTAGCCCGGCCAACTCAAGTGCTTTTCGTCCTGCCAGACGAATAGCGGGGGAGCGGTGGAGTTCTTTGCGTTCACTCAATGATGAACAGTCGTTGGCTTCGGTGCCGGCGTGTAAAAACACCCACTGTTCTTTCGGTACCCCCAAAGACAAAGCCTGTTCAGCGGAGGTCATTAAAATCGCTGACGATTGGTCAACGGTGTTGTTGGCATTCATAGCCAGGGGGTAGGGAAATCCGATGAAACGGTTTTCGGTCGTGGGGGTGACGATTTCTTCTGCGGTCAACAAACGCCGGCGGGCCGCATGAGGATTGGTGGCGGCAACTTTGTTGAAGCCTGCCCAAAGAATTCCGATTCGCTGCCGGTGCTGTTCGAAGGTCTCGCCCCGGTGGGCACGAAGGGCAGATTCGATGAGCGGGTAAACCACGGTTGGCGAGCGGAGCCCTCGGGCAATTTCGTGGTCTGAGCCCATAGCGAGCGGTGTACCGAAAAGCGGGCAGGCATCAAGCGATTGATCAACGTCGGATCTTAAATCCACGCCAAGCTTTTTTGCTTTTCGGTGGGTAAGCGCTGCTTCACCGCCTACCAGCAAAGCAATCTCTGATTTTCCAGACTGGATGCGCTGCCCGAGTTCGTTGAGTAAAGATTGTGGAGAATGGCCGGAATAGCCGCTCAGAAGAGAAGAGGCTCCGGGGGAACCCACCTTCTGGGCCAGTTGTTTTCCGGGGTCGGAATAGCGCCACATGCCGTTCACCACAGCAATCGTGTCCAGCGAGGAAAGAGCCTGGGTGGCATGAGCATCGACGGCCGCCGAGTGGGCCGCATCTTCCATGAGTTCCAACGGGGTTCGAGCACACGACGGGTCGCTAATCCGGTCGGTCACTTGTGCGACCCCGATGATCACCGGGGTACGAGGGTTGAGGTTCACCCCACCAGCATGGCTGCCCGAGGGAGCTAATGGCTACACGGAAAACTGCCGCAGCGGTTAGGCGGCCCTCACCGCGCCTACAATGCATCTATGGCGTACCAAACCCCAGAGTTTCATCCAGCCTTTGAAGAATATTGCGAAACAATTTTCGAGCTTGACGAAGACAATCTTGAAGTAATTCAAGCCCGTATCGCTGAACGCATGGAAGTCTCCCGTCCAGCTGTTTCAGAAATGATTAAACGGCTTGAGGCAGAAGGACTGGTGAGAATGGACGGGTCAGTCATTGTCTTAACTAGCGAGGGTCAGCAAATTGCTCAAGCGGTGGTGCGCCGGCACCGTTTAGCTGAGCGATTCTTGACCGATGTTTTGGAACTCTCTTGGGCGGAAGCCCACCACGAAGCTGGCAAATGGGAACACGTTATTTCCCCGGTAGTTGAAGAAGCTTTGGACCGTTTTCTTGATGCCCCCACCACTTGCCCGCACGGCAACCCCATTCCGGGCAGCGACTACCAGCCGCCAAAGTCGCAATCGCTTTCAGAAATAGTTGTGGGCGCCGGGTTTACGGTGAGCCGCATTACCGAAGAGTTGGAGTTTGCCGACGGCATGTTGGAGTTCTTAGAAGAATCAACCCTCATGCCGGGGTTTACCGGTGAAGTCACCGCAGTGTCTCCCGATGGAACGGTCACCGTGGTTATTGGTAATCAGCACGTGGGGGTCGGCTCGTACGCCGCAGAACGTATTTTAGTTTTGGCTTAAGCCAAGTGGCTGGCTCGACGCACCACCAAAAGCCAAGTCAACAGGGCGCTAATGCCCACCAGTACCAAAGCCAACAAAGCAGTTTCGGGCAGGTAAAGCGCTTCGTAAGTACTCCAAATTTCAACAGCTAACGTGCGGAACCCAATGGGCGCCACCAGCAAAGTGGCTGGTAACTCTTTCATGGTGGACAACATGACCAGCCCGCCGCCCGCCGCTAAACCGGGGGCCATGAGCGGCAAATCTACGGTAAAGAAGCGGCGAAATTTTCGGGCCCCTAAAAGGCGGGCGGCGTCGTCCATTTGTTTGGGCACGGTGGACACCGCCACTTGAGAGGTGCGTAAAGCTTGAGCCCCGAAGTGCACCACGTAGGCAAAAACCAGCACCGGCAGGCTGCCGATTAGGAACTCAAAGGGCGAAGCGTGGAGGGTCCAAAAAATAAGCGAAAGTGCTACGACAAGGCCAGGAATAGCGAACCCAGCTACCACCACCGTGTTGACCAAATCACCGGTGCGAGAGCGGTGGCGGGCCAGCAGATAAGCAATAGGAAGCATGGCGGTTATGGCTGCGGCGGCCGCCACTAAAGAAATCCAAATGGTATTCCAGGTGGGGACAATGACGTCGCTCCAGTCCATACGCAAAGCGGTGGTGCCGTTTTGGTCACGCAACCAACCAAATAGCCCCCAATCGGCCAAAGAGATCGCCGGGGCGAAAAGTGCGAGACCCACCACAAAGCTGATGGCGGTTAAAGCCAGCGGCTTCATACGCCCTAAGGGGACCTGCAGGGCCGGTTGGTTGCTGATGATGGCTGACCGGGCGCCTCGACGAGCCACCGTGCGTTCGGTGGCGATGACCAGCAAAGCAAGGGCAAGTAACAAAAAGGCCAAAGTGAACGACCGGTCCTGATCAAAAAGGCGAGTACGAAAAATGGTTTGGGTCAGCGTTTCGAAACGCATGAGGTGCACAGCGCCAAAGTCGCTCACCGTGTAGAGAAAAACCAGTAATGCCCCGGCGGCCACCGAAGAAGTGATTTGGGGAAAAACAATGCGGCGAAAAACAGTGCGCGGCCGGTCACCCAGAAGGCGAGCGTTTTCTTCTAGGCCGCGGGGTAGCGCCGCCAACCGAGCGGCTACCGGCAAATAAACATACGGATAGGTGAACAGGGTCAGCACCAGCCACGCACCAAACAAACCATGGAGCCGCAGGTTGAGGTCAAAGCCGGCGGCCCCGGCCAGGTCGTGCACGATGCCTCCCGGGGTTAAGCCAGAGAGAAAAGCGGCCGCCCCGACAAAACTGGGGTACACCAAAGGCAAGGGCACGACAATGCGCCAAAAACGCTTAAGGGGAAGGTCGGTGCGGGTGGTGAGCCAAGCTAGGCCGGTACCCAGCAAGGCGGCGGTGGTAGAAACCAGTACGGCCAGTTGCACCGTGCGCCAGAGGGGGTCAAGGGTGGCTGCTGAGGTAAGTAAACCTAGGTGGTCTACTTGAGCGGTGGCGGTGCGCCACAACACGTAACCCCCGGGTACAGCAAAAAGAGCGGCAATGGCCAGCGCTAAAAAGGTGAGGGCGGGTGCGGGCCGACCAACCCCCGCCCGGGGTTGGTCGGCTGCTTGCGTGATGGGCTCACTCATTTTGTTTACCCATCAGCGTGACTCATTGGTCCAGTATTCCGCTGGCTTCAATGATTTCCATGGTCCGAGTAAAAGCAGAAGACACGTCGTCGATGGGGATGGCCCCCACGGTGTCTGCAGGGGTATCGGGCAACACCGCAGACGGAGAAACGCCGATGGCCAAGGGGTATTCATAGACCGATTCGGTGAGGTAGGTCTGTTGTTCGTCGCTTAGAAGGAACTCAATGAGTTCTTGGGCCAGGTCTTGGTGATCGCTTTGGTTAAGTACCGCAGCGGAGGCAATGATCATGAGCCCGCCGCTGTCACCGTCGGCGAAACCCCAGTTGGCGCTGCGTTGAGCGTCGCCGTTTACTGCTACTTTTTGGAAGTTGTAGTAGTGGTTGACCAGCCCAAATTGAATTTCGTTGCGGCCCACTGCTTCAACAATGGCACCGTTTTTGGGGTAGAAGCGTGCGCCGTTGGCCACCATGTCGTCCAGCCAATTAATGGCTGCATCATCGCCGTTGCGTAGGCGGAAAATGGTGAACCAATCCTGGAACGAAGAGTTCGAACCGGGAATAGCTACCTGATCACGAAAGCGCTCATCGGTGAGGTCAAAAACAGATGCAGGAAGTTCGGCTTCGGTTGTTTCGTCAATATTGTAGACCAACACCCGGCCTCGGCCAGCAAAACCGACCCAGTTGCCGTCGGGAGAGCGGTGGTCGGCGCTGACCCGGTTGAGGATGTCATCGCTAAGGGGGGCCAGAGCGTTTTGATCTTCGAGGTAACCCACTGGGCCGGGGCTACGAGACAAGAAAACGTCGGCGGGGGTTTTGTTGCCCTCGGTTTCGAGCACCAAGGCCAAGTCATTAGAGGAGCCGTAGCGCACCTCGAGGGTGATGCCGGTGCTGGCTTCGAAGGCCTCAAAAATGGGGCCAACAAGTTTTTCGCTGCGTCCTGAGTAAACGGTCAGGCTTTGCGGGTCGTCGCTGCCGCAAGCGCTTAAGCCGAGAAGCAGGCTGAAGGCCAGGAGTGGGGTGAGGAAGTATTTGGGTTTGAACATGGGGGAGTTCTTTCGGTAGGGGTTTTCCAGAATGATTGTTAGGCAACCCTAACAATCATTATTTGGTAAACCAACCGGAAAAGCGATTGCTCCGGGGCCGCAATAAGAAACAGCTACCTGGTCGCTGCGTGTAAACGTTTCTTCGGCGTGGGTGCGCACCCGTACTGAGGTGCCGGAGGTCAACAGCACCTGAACCATGGCATCGTGTCCGTAGTACTCCACGAACTCCACCGTGCCGCCGGTGCCGCTGGAGATCTTGAGGTCTTCGGGGCGTACCACCAACTCGGCCGGGCCAGCGATGGGGGTAGTCACCGTCACCGGACCCACCTCGGTAGTGCAGTCATCTGGTGCTTCATCGACACTCAACAGGTTGGCTTCGCCAACAAAGGTAGCCAGCCAACGGTTTACTGGTTGACGGTAAAGTTCCGCTGGGGTGCCCACTTGAGCAATTTTTCCCTCATGCAATACGGCTACTCGGTCGCCCAGAATAAATGCTTCTTCCTGGTCGTGGGTAACAAACACTGTGGTGATGCCCAGGGACACCAACAGTCGGTGAATTTCGTTGCGTACGCTATGGCGCAGGGTGGTGTCCAAACTAGAAAACGGTTCGTCCAGCAAAAGTACCCGGGGTTCGGGGGCTAAGGCCCGGGCTACCGCTACCCGCTGTTGCTGGCCTCCAGAAAGGGTGCCCGGCAAACGGTCAGCGAGGTCACTGAGCCCCACTAAAGCCAGGGCTTCCCGGGTGCGGGCTTCTTTTTCATCTTTGTGATGCAGGCCGTAAGCCACATTTTGACCCACCGTAAGGTGAGGGAACAGCGAACTGTCTTGAAAAACCATGCCGATGCGCCGCCGCTCTGGAGCCACAAAAGTTTTTGGGCCGTGCAGCGTCCGGTCGCCAAGGGTGATGGCCCCGTGGAAGGGACGTTCTAAGCCGGCCATGCTGCGTAAGAGGGTAGTTTTTCCGCACCCACTGGGCCCCAACAAGGCCACGATCTCTCCGGGGGCGACCTCTAACGAAACGTTTTGCAGCACTGAGCGCCCATCAAAATCTACCGAAAGGTCGTCCACGGCAAGCCCAGCAGGCGCCAAGTCTTGCGGAGCAACGGAGCGAATGTTCACCATGCCTAACAGGATAGGGGTGGCAGCCTTGTCCTGCAATCCCCCATGTTGCGACATGTCGGCTCTGAGCCCACATGTCGGGGTTTAGGCTTGGGGCATGGAAGAAGTAGCGATTGGCTGGTGGGGGTTAGGGGCTTCGCTGCTTTTGGTGGTGGCTGCTGTGGGGGTTTCGTTGGGGCGGCGGTTGGAGTTGGAACGAGAACTGTTGGTGGCTTCCGGGCGAGCATTGGGGCAGTTGGTGCTCGCCGGGTGGGCGCTTACTTTGTTACTGGATGGAGGAACTTCCCTCTGGTGGGCTTGGCTTTGGGTAGCGGTCATGATCCCCGTGGCCGCCGTTACAGCCCAACGCCGCGAACCACGCCTCCCGGGCTTAGTTTGGACCACCGCCGCCGGCTACTTGTTGGGATTGGGCGCCTCATTGGCCGTGGTATTCGGCTTCGGAGTTTTTCCCCTCGAGGCTCGTGTGTTGGTGCCCATCTCCGGCATGGTGGTGGGGAACTCTTTGCGGGTGGTCGTGGTGGCCGCCACCCGACTAGTAGACAGCATTAACGAACGCTCCGGAGAAATCGAAGCCATGCTGGCCCTCGGTTTTGACCGTCACCGAGCAGTCCGCAATGTTTCCGCACAAGCCCTCCGCTTGGCCCTCCTGCCGCAAATCGAATCCACCCGTTCGGTGGGCATAGTATTTTTGCCCGGAGCACTCACCGGTCTCATCTTGGCCGGAGTAGACCCCCTCGATGCCGCCCTTATTCAAGCGGCCATCTTGTTTCTGATACTCGGCTCAGCCGCCATCACCGGCACCGTGGTGGTCCTCGCCGGTGCATCTAGGTTCATGACCGCCGATCACCGACTAGTGCCCCCCGGCGCCGCGGGAAGTTGACCACCAAGGGCCTGGTACAACCCGCTAAAAGCCCCCAAGGACAAACCAACAACGTTGTCTCGGCAACCCGTTAATTCCGCCACCATGGCACCTCCCAAGCCCTGAATAGCGTAAGCCCCCGCTTTATCCATGGGCTCACCGGTGGCAACGTAGTCGGCAATCTCTTGTTCAGAAAGCGAGCGAAAGGTCACTTGAGTGCGTACCACCCCAGAAACATCATGGTCGCCTCGGCGCACCGCCAAACCGCCCACCACTTCGTGAGTGCGACCCGAAAGCTTGTCCAACATGACCATGGCCTCATCAGTTGAATCGGGTTTACCTAAAATCTCATCATCGATCACCACCACGGTGTCAGCAGCCACCCCCACCTCACCATGAATTACCACCGAACGTAGCTTGGCCAACGCCAAGCGCTCTACCAAAGCAACCGGAGTCTCACCCGGCAACGGTGTTTCATCCACCGGCGGCACCCGCACCTCTGGGTCAAAACCCAAAGAACGCAACAAGGCCAATCGGCGGGGCGAACCCGAAGCCAACACCAAATGCTCAACCACCAGACACCAAAATTTCTGCCTCCGCCGGGGGAGGGGTGGGGTCATCAGGGTTATCTAACCAACCCTCGGGCAAAACTACCCGACGCGGCCCGCCCCGGTGGCTGCGAGGAATACGCAACGATTCGGGGTCCAAGGTCAGCGAAGCGTCCAAACCAGCCAGTACCTGTGAGAGGTCATCAACCGAGGTGATCAACTGCAGGTCTCGGCGAGCCGCCGGCCCCGTGGCGTAACCCTTCAAGTACCAAGCAGTGTGTTTACGAAAGTCTTTAATGCCGTGCGGCCCGGCCCAGGCCACTAAAAGTTTTGCGTGGCGCACCATTGCTTCTGCTACCTCGCCCAAAGTAGGCGGCAAACCCGGTTCGGCTCCGCCATCTTCTGGGAGGCCCCCAAAAACTGTGGCTAAGTCACCAAACAGCCAGGGTCGGCCCAAGCAGCCTCGACCCACCACCACGCCGTCGCAACCGGTGGAACGCATCATGCGTAAGGCATCCCACGGCTCCCAAATGTCTCCGTTTCCTAGCACCGGGATCTCCGTTACTGCTTCTTTCAACGCAGCGATATGACGCCAATCGGCTTGCCCGGAATACAACTGGTGCACCGTTCGGCCATGCAGTGCCACCGCCGCGGCCCCCAAGTCTTGGGCAATGCGACCGGTTTCTAAAAACGTGTGATGCGCATCGTCGGTACCCACCCGAAACTTTAGGGTCACCGGTACCGAACCAGCGGCCCCCACCGCCGCAGCCACAATGTCGGCCAGTAAACGAGGCTTCAAAGGGATAGCCGCCCCGCCACCCTTGCGGGTCACCTTAGGCATAGGGCAACCAAAGTTGAGATCAATGTGGTCCACCCGGTCTTCGCTCACCAGCATCTCAACCGCTCGGTGCACACTGGTTGACTCGGTGCCATAAAGCTGAATGCTGCGCGGGGATTCATCGGGCCCAAAATGACTCAAGTGGCTGGTTTTTAAATGACCGTCCACCAAGCCGCGAGCAGTAATCATTTCGCTGACGTAAAGACCGGCCCCAAAATTGCGGCACAGGCTTCGAAACGGCGCATTAGTAACCCCGGCCATGGGAGCCAGAACCACCGGCGGCCACACCGACAACGGGCCGACCTCTACCGGAGCAAACTCTCCGGCGGCCGCCACGGCCACGGTCTCATTGATTGGTGAACGTAAACCCATACCGACAGGCTACGGGGGATTACTGAGCCAAGCGGATTCCTTGATGGCCGGTGGTGCTTTCTGGGGTAGTGGCCGACCGGGCGCCCACCCGATAGCGGTGGCAGTAACTGTCGTGGCACAAAAACGAACCGCCTTTAACTATGCGGTGTACCCCCATGGCCGGCCCAGTGGGGTTAGCTATGGGCCGCTCTTCAGCATGCTGGGTGCCGAACCAGTCACTGCACCACTCCCACGCATTGCCTGAGCAGTTGTAAAAACCCCAGTTGTTTGGGGCAAAAGCATCCACCGGAGCAGTCCCGGCAAAACCATCTTCGGCGGTGTCTTCAACGGGAAAAGTGCCGGTCCAAATATTGCAGCGGTGCTGGCCGTCAACAAGAAGTTCATCGCCCCACGGCAAACGGGCCTGGTCTAAGCCTCCCCGGGCGGCATACTCCCACTCCGCTTCGGTAGGTAAACGCCCGCCCGCCCACTGGGCAAAAGCCACCGCATCGAACCAAGAAACATGCACCACCGGGTGATCGCTGCGCTGGTTTAGATCACTGTGTGGGCCTTCGGGGCTTCGCCAACTTGCCCCCATCACTTGCCGCCACCACTCAGCGCCCACCACCCCCCGGGTTTCTTCAAAGTCATCGGGCAAATGGCCAGCAAAAACAAAAGACCAGTCTTCTTTTTCTGCGGTGGTTTTCCAGCCCGTGGCCTCCACAAAAGCAGCAAACTCCTGGTTAGTAACCGCAGTAGCCGAAAGAGCAAAAGGGGCGATCTGCACCTCACGCACCGGGCCCTCCCCGTCGTTTACGTAAGCCAACGGGCCCTCGCTACCCATGCGAAAAACTCCGCCCGGCAAGGCCACTAAATTGGCTAAAGGGTCGGTCACACCAAACTCGCTACAAAAGAACGAATAGCTTCCGCACATTCACCAGGTGCTTTGAGATGCACCATGTGCCCCTGATCGGGAACCACCACGCTGGCTTGCACGTTTAAATCCCGGGCAAAGAGCGAAGCGGCCGCCGCAAAACGTTTATCCCGCTCACCCAACAAAACCAAAGTGGGGGCGGTGATCTCCGCTAAACGGTCAATCACCATGGCATCGGTGTGCATGGAAATTTCTTCCACCCCGGGGGCTTGATCAAGTTTTTCGGCACTAGCCAACACCGCTTGGTTCCATTCTTCTCGGGCTTCGGGCTTGCGAAAACCCGGGCCAGCAGCCACCAAAACTAATCCTGCGACATCTTCGGGGTGTGCCAAAGCATGGGCCAAGGCCAGATAACCACCCAAACTGTGTCCCACCAAAACCACTGGGCAACCCAGCGTGTCCAACACCACCGATAAGTCAGCCAGCGCATGTTGGCGCGAGTACTGCCCAGCAGGAGGACTATCGCTTTTCCCGTGGCCCCGAAGATCCCAAGTGGTGACTTCGTGGTCAACCACCAGGTTTTCGGTGAGCGGAGCCCACACCGTTTGGTCATTCACCCAGCCATGAATAAAGACCAAGGCGGGCCCGTTGCCCTGAGTGTTAACCGAGATGCGCACCCCGTCGGTGCTGATGTTCATCGAAGACTCCGAAAGAAGGTACGCACATCGTTGAGCAACACGTCGGGGGTTTCCATGGCGGCAAAATGCCCGCCGCTTTCATGCTCCGCCCAAAAGGTAATGTTGTGGGTGGGTTCAACCCAGCGCCGCCGGGCCATAAAAAGTTCATTGGGAAAAGCAGAAACCCCCAAAGGCACATCGCCCAAAGACCCCGGAGTCATGCCCCCCGGTTGCATGGTTTCAAAATAAAAACGGGTCGACGAGTTAATGGTTTCGGTAAACCAATACAAAGCCACGTTGGTCAAGAGATGGTCCCGGTCGATCACCGAAAAAAGATCCCCATCGTGTTGGGCCCAACCGTAAAACTTTTCGCCAACCCACGACAACAAACCCACCGGCGAATCAGCCAACCCAGCAGCCAAAGTTTGCGGCCGGGTCTCTTGAATACGGAAGTACCCGTTGTCTTGTCCGGCGTACCAACCGGCACGATCTAAATGCTGCTGTTCGGCGGGGGTGATGCCCTCAAAGTCATCTTCGGCCCCAGCAGGGCCAGCGGCCAACATGTTTACGTGGCAACCCACCACCGACTGAGGAGCAAAATGGGTCATTTGGCGAGCCACCATGGAACCCCAATCGCCGCCTTGCACCCCGTAACGGTCAATGCCGAGACGTTCCATCAATGCATTCAATGCTTGGGCGGTGCGGTCCACGCCCCAACCAGGTTCCGTGGTGGGCCCCGACCAACCGTAGCCCGGCAACGATGGCACGATCACCTCAAAAGCATCTTCGGCCTTACCCCCGTAAGCCGGAGGGTCAACCAGAGGGCCAATGAGGTCAAGAAACTCCACCACCGACCCCGGCCAGCCGTGTAACAACACCAACGGAAGGGCCCCCGGGTGAGGGGAGCGCTGGTGAATAAAGTGAATATTTTGGCCATCTACGGTGGTGGTGAAATGAGAGAATTCGTTGAGTCGGGTTTGCGCCGCTGCCCAATCAAATTCGTTTTGCCAATAGTCGGCCAAGTCTTTAAGCCACCCTAAGTCACAGCCGTAGTCCCAACCGCTCTCGGCAATCTGGTCAGGCCAGCGAGTGTTTTCTAAACGCTGCTGCAAATCAGCAAGTTGTTCTTCGCTAACCGCAACAGCAAACGGTGAGATTTCTGTAGACAAAGTTTGGTTCATGCCTTGACCGTAGCCGTGCCTTTGCTTAACCTTCCACCCGGCGACTAGGTTCCCCCCATGGAACTCAACAATGCACACGTGGTAGTAACCGGCGGTTCTCGAGGTATCGGAGCTTCTCTCGCTCGGGCTTACGCCGCCCAAGGGGCCCGAGTGACCGTGGTGGCTCGTTCGGCCGAGGCCCTTCAAGCGGTAGCCAACGAGGTAGGCGGCAACGCCCACGTAGCCGACCTCGCTGATTCCTCGGTAGTAGACACGCTGATCGCTGACCTTGAAGCGGCCTACGGACCCATTGATGTGTTGGTCAACAATGCTGGGGTCGAAACGGTGGACCCAATCGCCACCGTGGACGTAGAAGCAGTGCGCGCCACCGCTCGACTTAACCTCGAGACCCCCATGATCTTGACCCGCCAAGTGCTGCCCGGCATGCTGGCTCGCCAAAACGGAGCGTTGGTTTTTACTTCGTCTATGGCTGGAACCTCTGGTTTTGGCGGCATGGGGCCCTACTGCGCTACCAAAGCAGGCATAAACAACTTTGTGGCTACTCTGCGCATTGAGCTTAAAAACACGCCGATTCGTACCACCTTGACCGCCCCCGGCCCGGTAGATACCGGCATGTGGGACAACGTAGAAAATGCGTCCCCCAGCGTGCAACGCACCGTCAAGCGCTTTAATGCTTTGCAGCTGATCCCAAAAACCACGCCGGAAAAACTGGCCGCTCGAGTAGTGGCGGCCACTAAATCCGGCCGCCGCCACGTGCGTCACCCACGGCGTTTAACGCTGAACTTTTGGCTGGGGGAGTCCCCCCGCCGCCTCACCGAATGGTTGACCATCGGGGTTAAATTCGACCCCCTAGACAAAAACCAGTAACGCTAAGCGTGCTCAGCCAGTTCACGTAGGCGGCCCAAAACTTGTGCCGGGTTGCCACCTACCGGGCTGACGTTTAGCGAAGTAACCCCGGCTGCTTTGTAAGCAGCGAGACGATCCACAACGTAAGCCTCATCACCGCAAAGGGTGGTGTTTTCAATCAACTCGGCCGGCAAAGCAGCCATGGCGTCTTCTCGCCGGCCCTCAAGGTAAGCGTCTTGTACCGCTTTGGCTTCGTCGGCAAAACCGTAGTCTCGGCACACATCGTTGTAAAAGTTTTTGCCCCGAGCGCCCATGCCCCCGATGTAAAGCGCCGCCATGGGGCGGGCGTAGTCGCGGTACTGCGCCGCATCGTCGCCAATAGCCACCAGGCCGCCAGCCACAATGTCAAACTCGCCACGGTTGGGGTCGCGGCGGGCCATACCGGCTTTTACGGCGTCGCCCCAAATGAGGTCCATGCGTTCTGGGTAAACCAAAAAGGGCAACCAGCCTTCGGTGGTGGCTACGGTTTCTTCGACACTTTTTTGGCCCAAAGCAGCGACATAAATAGGAATATCAGGGCGGACCAAATGGTTGATGATCTTCAAGGGCTTACCTAAGCCGGTGCCTTCTTCGGGCGGCAACGGCAAGGTAAATACTTTGCCCTCGTATTCGAGCTTTTCGCGCTGCCATGCCTGGCGGCAGATGGAAATTATTTCTTTCATACGGGTCAAAGGCATTTTGTAAGGCATGCCGTGGAAACCTTCAATGACTTGTGGGCCGGAAGCCCCCAGCCCTAAAGAGAAACGTCCGCCAGAAAGAGCATCGAGGCCGGCCGCGGTTTGGGCCAGCAACGCCGGGGTGCGGCTGTAGGTATTTAAAATGCCGCTGGCTAAACCCACGGTGGAAGTGCTGGCCGCTAAGTAGCCCAAAAGGCTGACGGCGTCAAAGCCGTAGGCTTCGGGAACCCAAATACAGTCCACTCCGGCCGCTTCAAGTTCTTTGGCTTGAGCAGCAGCTTCCTGAGGGTCGGTGGCGTAGTTGAGGCTGGTGGTTATGTGCATAGAGGTATCTTGCCACTTGGTTTGTCCTAAAGCGAAACCGGGCTACATCAGTTTCATCACGTAAAATCTTGTATTGGCGAACATTCCATCTAACCTTAAAGCATGTCTGATGCGTTTATGCCGCTTTCTTTAGCGGACGGGTTTGCCTCAGTGGGCCAAGAAGCATGGGCTGTCTTGGCGC
>JAPKBH010000028.1 GCA_028823445.1 Acidimicrobiales bacterium
GTCGCCCATTTCACCTGCTCCGTCGCCGCGGCTATTGGTGTCGCCGTAGCCGAGTCGACCGAGGTAGCCGCTGCCCCAGCATTTGACGGTGGCGTTGTCGAGTAAGGCGCAGGTGTGCTCTCCACCGGCGGTGATTTGGGTGGCGGTGCGTCCGGTGCCGAGGTCTATGGCGGGGAGGTTGTCGCCCATTTCACCTGCTTCGTCGCCGCGGCGATTGGTGTCGCCGTAGCCGAGTTGCCCGTCGTAATTTTGGCCCCAGCATTTGACGGCTCCGTTACCTAATAAAGCGCAGGTGTGCTCTCCACCGGCGGCGAGCTGGGTGCTGGTGGCTGTTTGGGCCGAGGTGGTGTCGGTGGTTCCGGTACCGAGTTCGTTTACGGCACTTACCCGAAAGGTGTAGGCCGTGCCGTTGGCTAACCCAACTACTGTGGCAGTGGTAGCCGCTAATACCCCGTCATCGAAAATAACCCAAGTTGTGGCGTCGGTTGAATACTCAACGACGTAATCAGTGACAGCCAAGCCACCGTCATGGCTGGGGCTGCTCCATGTCAGTGTTGATGCCGCCCCATCGTAATAAGTGGCGTAGAGGCCTTCGGGGGCTTGGGGCGGGCCGGCGGTAGTGATGCTGCTTGATGAACCGGTTGGTGAGGTTCCAACCGCGTTTACGGCACTTACCCGAAAGGTGTAGGCCGTGCCGTTAGCTAGCCCAGTTACGGCGACGTTCGTTGTTGTTGAAACCCCATCGACGAAAGCTGTCCAGGTGCTTCCATCGGTTGAGTATTCGATTAGGTAATCAGTAATGGGGTAACCGTTGTTTCCGGGGGCCGCCCAAGAAACAGTCGAAGTAGCGTTGCTCCGGTTGCTGGCGGTTAAACCTGTGGGGGTATCTGGGTTGTCTCCGGGGCGGGCCGCTAAAGAAAGACCGGTGGCGGAGGTTCCGTAACTATTTTCGGCTTTAACTCGGAAGGTGTAATCCGTGCCGTTTGTCAACCCGTTTATGATCAGAGACACCACGCTGGCATCAACGATGCCTGCTTCTACCCAAGTGGTGCCATCTGTTGAGTATTCAACAATGTATTGAAAAATTACTGAGCCATTGTTTGCCGGGGCCGCCCAAGAAACAGTAGAAACAGCGTTGTTCATGCTTGTTGCGGCCACGCTTGTTGGGGCATCAGGGGCCTGCACTGTTGTTGGGGCATCAGGGGCCTGCACTGTTGTTGGGGCATCAGGGGCCTGCACTGAGGGAAGATGATCGACCGGTAACCCGGCGTTGATTAACGCCTCCCGGTGCGCATCAAGGGTGGCCTGGCCATAAATGCCGTCAACGGCGACCTCAAGAACTGTTTGTAATGCTTCGACCTCGGCGCCGGTAGCGAACCAGCCATATTCTTGCGCCAACACCTCGGCATCAGAAAATCTAGGGCCCTCGGTTGTTGTTGGTGTTTGTGGGGATTCTGGAGCCTCGGGAGGTGTCTCCGTAGTAGTGGGTGCGGATGGTTCTTCGTTTCCGTCCGCCGGCGAAGCAGTAGTCGTTGGCGCTTCTTGAACAGAGGTGGTAGTGGTCTCCGCCGTTGTTGAAGAACCCGTTGGCTCTGCAACCGGGTCGCTGCTCGTAGAACACCCCACGGCGAGCAAAGCAGTCAATAAAATAGAACACCCCACGACGAGCAAAGCAGTCAATAAGATGCGAACAGAAATCTTTTTAGGCATCATTTCCTGAGGGTACTAGAGGGTTAGTGGCCGCGTCAATCGCTGACCAGAATCCTTAATTCCTAATGGGGTAAGCGGTACGGTCGCAGACGGGCCGTAAGGCAAAGCTGGAAACCATGCGGGTGACGCCCGGCAGTTGCGCCAAATGGGTGCGGTGCAAGTCTTCATAGTCGGCTACATCGTTTATTACTACCCGCAAGAGGTAGTCGAACCCGCCGGCCATCAAATGGCAACTCATGACCTCGGGTCGGGCGGCTACCGCTGCTTCGAAAGTATCAAGGGTGGCTTCGTCTTGGCCAGACAAGGTGATTTCTACAAACACGTTGGTGCCTAAGCCCACCCGTTTGGGGTTAACCAAAGCCACGTACCGGTCGATGAAACCGTCTTGTTCCAAACGCCGTACTCGGCGCAAACAAGCAGAGGGAGAGAGATGCACAGCCTCGGCTAGGCCAACGTTGGCCAGGCGGCCATCTTGTTGCAGCAAATCAAGGATGGCACAATCAACGAAGTCTAGAGAATCTGTTGCACTATTCATACAACAGAGCATAACTTGTTGATGGATAGTTGCGTTAGATGACGTGAATCGCACTATATCCACAATCATCAAGCGTCGCTTTTAGTTTAGTCTTTGTCTATTGGGCGCAAAAGGTGCCCCTGTTTAAGGAGCATTTCATGGATATCGGTATCCCCGCAGAAATTAAAACTGCAGAGCGCCGGGTAGGTATGACCCCCGGAGCTGCCGGTGAACTCACCGCACGAGGCCACCAAGTAACCATTCAAACCGGAGCCGGCGAAGGCGCTGGGTTCAGCGACGCCGACTACAAAGCAGTTGGTGTGCAAACTGCTGACGACGCTGAAGCCGTTTTTGATGCTGCCGAAATGATTGTCAAGGTAAAAGAACCCCAAGCAGTTGAACGGGCCATGCTGAAGCCTCACCACACGCTGTTCACTTACCTGCATTTGGCCGCTGACCGCCCCCAAACCGATGATCTAATCAACAGCGGTGCTACCTGTATTGCTTATGAAACGGTTACCGACCATGCCGGACGGCTTCCCCTTTTGGCCCCCATGTCGGCCATTGCCGGCCGCATGGCTATTCAAGCCGGCGCCCATGCCCTCGAAGCCACCCAAGGCGGCGCAGGCCTGCTGCTGGGTGGCGTACCTGGGGTACGCCCCGGCAAAGTGGTAATAATCGGTGGCGGTGTGGTGGGTGAAAACGCCGCCGAAATGGCGGTCGGCCTGGGCGCTGACGTTACTGTTTTAGATCGCAGTCCGGCCGTGCTCGACGGCCTCGCCAAACGCTTTAACGGCCGAGTGCGCACCGTGTACTCCACCAAAGACGAACTCGATGCCTCAGTCTTCGACGCCGATTTAGTGGTCGGAGCGGTGCTGGTAAAAGGCGCCAAAGCCCCTCGCTTGGTTACCCGAGCCATGTTGTCGCACATGCGCACCGGTTCGGTTCTGGTTGACGTAGCCGTTGACCAAGGCGGCTGTTTTGAAACCACCAAAGCAACCACTCACCTTGAACCCACTTTTGTGGTGGATGGCGTAGTGCATTACTGCGTAGCCAACATGCCCGGAGGTGTTCCGCGCACGTCGACCCAAGCGCTTTCTAACGCCACCTTGCCTTTCACTTTGGCTCTGGCCGACCAAGGCACCACGGCGGCCTTGCAAGCCGATGCCCACTTGTTGAACGGCCTCAACGTTTGTGGCGGCCAAATAACCGACCGTGCGGTAGCCGAAACCTTCGGCCTTGATTTCGTCGACCCACTGGTAGCACTAGAAAACCGCTAACCAGAGGGTAATTTTTTGCCGGGTTGATGCTCTCCCTCAGAGCGTCAACCCGCTATTTTCTGCCGCTAAAGCCGGCCCATCAACAAGGCCCGGGTGCGGGCATTTTCGTTGTCGTTGCGGCCAAACTCTAAAGCAGCAAAGTCAGTGGTGCCGGCGGCCGCTAAGGCATCGAGTTGTGCGGTGACTTGTTCTTCGCTGCCCACGATGGCTACGTCACCGGGTTGGGCGGCGCCTTCACGGTCCAGCATTGCTCGGTAACTGGGTAGTTGGCCATAGATGGCAAACATTTCTGACATCATTTCTCGCACGGCGGTCTCGTCGTCGGTCACGCAGGTAGGCAAGCTGCACATAATACGTGGGGCCTTGCGCCCCGCATCGGTGGCCGCTTGGTTGATGACCGGAGCAATATGTGCGGCAATGGTTTTGGGGCCCACCATCCACAAAATGGTGCCGTCGGAGCGCCGGCCTGCTGCTTTCAATGCCTGCTCGCCCAAAGCGGCCACCATAACCGAGGGAGCGTTACCGGGCCGGGCGGTGTTCATGTGGGCGGTAAAGGCTTCGCCGTCGTAGTCCACGGCCCCGGTTTCCAGCAATGGGTTGAGTACCTCGAGGTAGTCAATGAGGTGGCGGATGGGTTTATCAAAGGACATTCCCAAGGCGTCTTCTATAACCGGGCGATGCGACAAGCCAATGCCCAGCACCAAGGGTTGGTCGCCCATAACCGCTTGGGTGGTGAGGGCTTGGCCGGCCAACATGGTGGGGTGGCGAGGATAAGTCGGGATAACCGCCGTGCCGAGTTCAAGGTTTCCGGTCTGCCCAGATAAAGCAGTAAACAAGGTGAGGGCATCAACGAGCCCGGTTTGGGCCAGCCACCATCCGGCAAAACCTTGGTCGGCGGCTTGAGCGGCATGATCACGCATTTGCCCTACATCGGGGTTGCCTAAAAGTGCTGAGGCGTTGAGTGAAATTCGCATGGTGATTAACTCCTTGTTTCGGTGGATGTTTTTATATGGTCGGAAAACTTGGCAATGAACTTTTGTGCGGTGGCCACAAATTGTTCGCTGGCCTCGCCAGGGAGCGGGTCAATTAGCAACGACCAAGCGAACAAACAGCCTTCGCCATGGTCGGTAAAAACGGTGGTGCCTTCATAAAGGGCCACCGGCGCACCAGTGAGTTGGTAAACCCGTCGCCACGGAGGTTCAAAAGAGATGACCTCTTCGTGAAGGTCTAAGCCGCCTAAGGAAAAATCAAAGGTGGCCCCCAACCCGTGGGGAGCGGGGTGGCCTTTTTGCGTGTAGCCGCCGGTGCCGGCCACCATCAAGTCCAACATGGTTTGCCAAGCTTGAGCCCGGGGAGCGGCGATCTGATGCTCTACTACAAAGGTTAAGTAGTCTTTTTTGAGGTACGGAGCAGCAGGGCGGGTCACCCAAAGATCATGACACACCAGAGGCTGCGAACTGAAGCCCGAGTCGTGTTCGACGATGCCGGCCTGAGAAGATGAGCCCATGAGCGACCAACAAGTACGTGACGAATTATCCCAACTTGAGGGCTACACCTTTGATGACAAGCCGTGGGTTACCCCGAAACCTTTAAACGAGTGTCGGGTAGCGGTGGTTACTACCGCTGGGCTTACCGTTGACAATAATGCCGATTGGAACCCCGGGGACCAAGCATTTACCTTGTTGCCTGATGACCGGCGAGATTTCACCTTGGCGCATTTCAGCTCCAACTTTGACCGCACCGGTTGGGTGGTTGACCCCAACGTGGTGTTGCCGCTTGACCGTTTAGACGAGATGGCCGCTGAGGGGGTCATCAAATCGGTAGCCAATGTGCATGTTTCGTTTATGGGGGCCCAGATTGACCACACTTTGGAAACTATTCGCCTAGACACCGGCCCGGCGGCCGCCAAAGCCCTGTTAGATGACGACGTTGATTTGGTGCTGCTCACCCCAGTTTGACCATTGTGCACGCGTACCGTGGGTACGCTCGCTTCTGTTTTAGAACAAGCCGGTATGGCTACCGTGACCTTGTCGTTGATCCGCCAACAAGTTGAGGTAACCCAACCGCCGCGGGCCTTGCACTGCGAGTTCCCGTTGGGTCGCCCGTTAGGCCGCCCCGGTGACCCCGAGTTTCAACGCAAAGTAATCGACGCCGCTTTTGCTTTGCTTGAAGCCCCCGAAGGCCCGGTGCTGGTGGACTACCCCGAAGAGATTGTTGATGATGCTGATGCGCCTTTTTCGTGCATTATTCCGCCCGCCGATACCAGCAATTTGCCCCCAGCTCAAGCCGAAGCAAAAGGGTTATTGCCGGCCTGGCGGCGAGCCAACAAAACCTACGGTCGCACCACGGTAGGAAAAGTAGTCAAAGCGGAGCAAGTGCCAGAAATGTTGGCCCTTTTTACCCGCATCGCCGACGGTGAAAATTGGCAAGAAGTGGGTTTGCCCGGTGACCCCACCAAGGTGGCGGCCGACATTCGCAACTTCTACGAAGAAGCTGCTTTAGCTCTCAACGACGGGGTTCCGGGGGCCCGCCAAGCCGAATCATGGTTTGTTAACCACACCCGAGGTGGGGAAGTAATGCAACGAGCACGGATGGCTTTAAAAGAGCAAAAAGCTGGCTTTTACTTTTGGTATTATCTGTTGCCGCTCACTCAACACCAAGACCTTGACAATGATGCGGGTGATGACCGCTAGTCTTTGGGTAACTAACTGAGGATTTCATGGCCACCGACCAAGCACTAGCTGACCAACTGATAGACACCATCCGCGATTGGGTGAATCGTGACGTAATCCCTCATGTGGACGAGTTTGAACAAAGCGATGAGTTTCCCCAAGCCATGTTTGACCAAATGTGCGAGTTTGGTTTGTTTGGCTCCACCATTGCCGAAGAATACGGGGGCTTGGGTTTAGACATCACCACCTACACCCGGATCATTGAAGAACTCTCCCGGGGCTACATGTCGCTAGCCGGCATTTTAAACACCCACAAAATTGCCGCCACCATGCTGGCTCGTTTTGGCACCGAAGAACAAAAACAACGCTTCTTGCCTCGTATGATTGATGGTTCTTTCCGGGCTGCTTTCTCACTCTCTGAACCAGACGCCGGCTCAGACACCGGGGCTCTGCGCTGCAAAGCCCAACTTGACGGCGACGAATGGGTCATCAACGGCACCAAAATGTGGGTAACCAACGGGGTACGGGCCTCGCTGGTCATGCTGCTGGCCCGCACTCCCGACGACCGCATCACCTGTTTTTTGGTAGAAAAAGAACCCGGCGAAACCTTCGAAGGCATCACCGCTTCGAAAAAAATAAACAAACTGGGTTACCGAGGCATCGAAACCGTGGAAATGTCTTACGTGGACCACAAGGTGCCTAACGCCAACGTCTTAGGCGGCGACCAAGGCATCGGCCACGGTCAGCAATATGCACTCTCTGCTTTAGAACTGGGCCGCATCAACGTGGCCGCCCGCGCCGTGGGGGTAGCCCAAGCCTCGTTCGAAGCCGCCATGGCTTACGCTCAGCAACGAGAAACCTTTGGCAAGCCGATATTTAAGCATCAAGCCATTTCTTTTAAACTGGCCGAAATGGCCACCAAACTGCATGCCGCTCGTCTTATGACCTACGACGCGGCGGCCCGAGCCGACGCCGGTGAGCGAGTTGATATGGAAGCCGGCATGGCCAAACTGTTCGCTTCGGAAGCTGCTTTTGAAATTGCTACCGATGCTTTGCGCATTCATGGCGGCAATGGCTACACCACGGAGTATCCCGTGGAAAGATACTTTCGTGACACCCCGCTCATGATCATCGGTGAAGGAACCAGCGAAATACAAAAAATGGTCATCGCCCGCAATCTACTTGACCGCTACCCCGTGGAGTAAAAATGCAACAACCAGGACAAACCTCAACCTCAATTTTAGGCAACCCGGTACTACGCCGCGAAGACAACGCCTTGGTGCAAGGCCAAGGGGGCTACGTAGGTAACCAAAAACTTGACGGTGCCCTGCATTGCCATTTTGTGCGCTCCACCACCGCCCACGGCGAGATTTTGTCCATCGACGTTGACGAGGCCCGCAGCATGCCCGGCGTGGTGGCTGTCTACACCGCCGGCAATTTGAATCTTGACGACCGACCTTGCCCCATGCCTTTTTACCCTAAAGAAATGGCTCGACCATTTTTAGCCCACGGAAAAGTACGTTTCGTGGGCGAGCCGGTAGCCGTGGTGGTGGCCGAAACAGTGACCCAAGCCGTGGACGCCGCCGAAACCATTTGGGCCGACGTTGAACCGCTTACTGCCGTGGTGGGCCTCGATAATGCTCTGGCTGGCCACACTCTGCTTTTTGACTCTTTAGAAAATAACGTGGCCTTCGCCAACAAAGTGGACGACCCGATTGACTTCAGCAACTACGACGTGGTTATTACCCAAGACGTAGTGAACTCCCGGGTAGCCCCGGTATCTATCGAGCCTCGGGTAGCGGCCGCCAAGTGGGAAGACGGGCGCATGACCTGCTGGGCTTCTGCGCAAGGTGCCCACGATTTTCGCGGCGCAATAGCCGGCACGCTCGGCCTTGAACCAGAACAAGTGCGCGTTCTTATCAAAGACATCGGCGGCGGTTTCGGTGCCAAAGGCATGGCCTCCGAAGAAGAAATAATGGTGGCTTACTTGGCTCGAGAACTCAACCGGCCCGTACGTTGGGCAGAAACCCGCACCGAAAACCTCATCGGCTATGTGCACGGCCGGGCCCAAGACCAAAAAGTCACCATGGCCGGCACCAGCGACGGGCGCATTCAAGCTTTCCGCCTTGAGGTGCTACAAGACAGCGGGGCCTACCCTAAATGGGGGGCCTTCTTGCCAGAGTTCACTCGTCAAATGGCCTGCGGGGTGTACGACCTAGACCGGGTGGAATGCGAATTCAAATCGCTGGTTACCAACACCGCACCTACCTGTGCTTACCGAGGGGCCGGCCGCCCCGAAGCCACGGCTGCTATTGAGCGAGCGGTCGACCTTTTTGCTGCGAAAGTCGGCATGGACCCCGCCGAAGTGCGACGCATTAACTTCGTCGCTCCCGACGCTTTCCCTTTCACCACCAAAACAGGCACGGTATACGACAGCGGCGAATACGAACGAGCGTTAGATGCCGCTCTTGAAGCCGCCGACTATGCCGGACTACGGGATGAGCAACAGCGTCGCCGAGACGCCGGCGATGTTAAACAACTAGGCATCGGCGTGGCTACCTATGTAGAAATCACCGGGTTCGGGGGCAGCGAATACGGTGAGGTTTCTCTTAAAGCCGACGGCACCGTGCTGGCCACCACCGGGTCGACCCCCATCGGCACCGGTCACGTCACCACCTGGGCCATGATCGTGGCCGACAAGCTTGGTCTTGACTTTGACGAAGTGGAAGTTTTCCACGGCGACACCGATGTAGTGCCCAGCGGCGAAACCACCGGCGGTTCACGATCGGTGCAGATTGCTGGTTCAGCTATGGCTGATGCTTCAGACAAACTGATTGACCTGGCCCGCCAAACGGCCGCCGATCTTCTGGAAGCCGCTCCCGCTGACATTGTTTTCGACAAGGCATCGGCAGAGTTTCATGTGGCCGGCACTCCCGCCGTAGGACGCACCTGGGTGCAGGTGGCCGAGGCAGCCGCTGACCCGTTGGCCGGGCTCTCCGACTTCTCACAAGACGGGGCCACTTTCCCTTTCGGCACCCACATCGTGGTAGCCGAAGTAGACACCGAAACCGGTAAAGCCACCATTGAGCGAATCATTGCGGTTGACGATTCCGGGGTCATCATGAACCCCTTGTTGGCCGCTGGCCAAATACATGGAGGCCTAGCCCAAGGGGTTGCTCAAGCCTTGTTGGAGGAGTTCCGCTACGACGAAGACGGCAACCCCCAAACCACCAACTTGGCCGACTACACCGCTATTTCGGCTATGGAGTTGCCGTCTTACGAACGCTCGTTTACCGAAACACCATCGTCCAGCAACCCCTTGGGGGCCAAGGGAATTGGCGAGTCAGGTTCCATCGGCTCAACCGCTGCGGTGCAAAGTGCCATTATCGATGCCTTGGCCCCGCAAGGGATCTTGCACTTAGATATGCCGCTCACCCCAGAGAAAATCTGGACCGCTCTTCAAGCAGTCTAAAACCTGTGGATGCCCCCAACCCGCATCTGGTAGCCCGGATGCAGGATCACCGGTTTTCGGTATTTGGTGAGATGTCAACTTTGGCGCGGCGCACCGGGGCCATCAACTTGGGCCAAGGTTTCCCAGATACCGACGGCCCGTTAGAGGTTTTAGAAGCCGCCATTACGGCCATTGGTGAAGGCCACAATCAGTACCCGCCCGACCGAGGGATTGCCTCTCTGCGCCAAGCGGTGGCCGACCATCAGCAACGGTTTTATGGTCAAAAGGTAGATCCCGAAAATGTGGTGATCTCTACCGGTGCATCTGAGTCTTTGGCGGCCGCCTTTTTGGCTTTGCTCGAACAAGGCGACGAGGTAGTGGTTTTTGAGCCCTACTTTGACCTGTACGCCGCCGGCATTGCCTTAGCGGGAGCGGTGCGTCGCCCGGTTACCTTGCGGGCTCCTGATTATTCTTTCGACCCAGCAGAGTTAGCGGCCGCCGTGGGGCCACGTACCAAAATGATTTTGCTCAACACCCCACACAACCCCACCGGCAAAGTATTTGACGCCCAAGAATTGGCACAAATCGCTCAGTTGGCCATTGACCACGACCTGCTGGTGGTTACCGACGAGGTATATGAGCACATGGTTTATGCCGGCCACCAGCACGTCTCTTTGGCTACTTTGCCGGGCATGGCCGAGCGCACCTTGACTATTTCCTCTTGCGGTAAAACTTTTTCGCTTACCGGCTGGAAGGTGGGGTGGTGTCACGGCCCGAAAGATTTGGTTGATGCGGTGCATGCCGTAAAACAGCACCTTTCGTTTACCAGTGGCGCACCTTTTCAGGTGGCAATAACTGAAGCGCTGGCCCTGGGCGATGATTTTTATCACGACCTCACGGCCAGCCTCGAAAACAAACGCCGGTTGATTTCTGACGGCTTAAGCGCCGCTGGTTTCACCGTGTACCCCACCGGGGGCACCTACTACGTCACTGCCGATGTGCGGTCCTTGGGTTATAGCGATGGGTTGGCGTTCTGCCGCTCGTTACCTGACCTCTGCGGGGTGGTGGCGGTGCCCACCCAAGTTTTCTACGACCATCCCGAAGCCGGGCAGTCCATAGTGCGCTTTGCTTACTGTAAACGTGACGAGGTGCTCCAAGAAGCGGTTGAACGCTTAGCGGGGCTGGCACACTAGACCCATGCAGGTAGCGGCCGTTCAACACACCATTGTTTGGCAAGACCCCTCGGCCAACCACGCCCACTTGGCTCCCTTGATTGCGGCGGCCGCCCAAGAAGGCGCCGACCTGGTGGTGCTCAGCGAAATGTTTTCCACCGGTTTCTCTATGGACACCGAGTGCGTGGCCCAAGCACCCGAGGGGCCTTCGGTGACTTTTTTGCAAGAACAAGCCGCCCTTTATGGCGTGTGGATAGCCGGTTCGGTGCCGGTGGCCGACCAAACCGATGCTTTGCCGGTCAACCGTTTAGTGCTGGCCGGCCCGCAAGGCGAGCAACACCACTACGACAAAGAACACCCGTTTTCTTTTGCGGGCGAAGATCAGCATTATCGCCCGGGACAGCAACCGGTGACGGTCAGCGTTCATGGGGTGCGTTGCACGCTGACCGTTTGCTACGACCTGCGTTTTGTGGAGTCTTACTGGCCTTTGGCTGCCCACACCGACTGTTATCTGGTGGTGGCCAACTGGCCGCAAACCCGTCGCCACCATTGGCGCACCTTGTTGGCCGCTCGGGCTATTGAAAACCAGGCTTATGTGGTGGGGGTTAACCGGGTGGGCAGCGATTTAAACCTTGAGTATTCCGGCGACAGTGTGATCCTGAGCCCCTTGGGTGAGGTACTGGCCGAATGCCCGCCAGGGATGGAAGCCACCTTGATGGCCGAAGTGGACCCCGGGCAGGTGGCCGAAGTGCGCAGCCAGTTTCCCTTTATGAATGACCGCCGGCCATGACCACCCCGCTTATTTTAAACCGAGCCCGCCAACTGGTGGAGCCCGAACTGCGTCGAGCGGTTGACACCTTGTGTGCCGAACTTCTTTTGCCTTCTCGCTACCATTTTGGTTGGGTAGAAACCGATGGCTCACCGTCGTCGGCTGGGTCGGGTAAAGGTTTGCGCCCTGCATTGGCGGTACTTTCCGCCGAAGCGGTGGGGGCACCTACCGTCGTGGGGTTACCGGGGGCGGTAGCGGTGGAACTCATCCACAACTATTCACTGATTCACGATGACATTATTGACGGCGACACCGAACGCCGCCACCGCACCACGGTGTGGGCTGCTTTTGGGGTCGACGATGCCGTGATAAGCGGCGATGCTTTGCACACCTTGGCTTTTCAAGTGCTGCTGGCCGACCCCACGCCAGAACGGGTAGCGGCCACCGTGCGTTTGGCGGAAGCCACCGCCGCCATGTTGGCTGGGCAAGCCGCCGACATGGCTTTTGATGACCAACCGGTGGTCACCTTGCAAGATTGCTTAGAAATGGAAGCCGGAAAAACTGGTGCCTTGTTGGGTTATTCGGCCAGCGTGGGGGCCGTATTGGCTGGAGCGCCCGATCACCAGGTAGCGGCCTTAGATGCTTACGGCCGTTCGTTGGGTTTGGCTTTTCAGGCCGTGGACGACGTATTGGGTATTTGGGGCGACCCGACGGCTACCGGCAAAGCGGCGGGCAACGATTTGCGAGAACGTAAAAAATCTATGCCGGTGGCCATTGTTATGTCGGCCGGCGATGAGGCCGCCCAAGAACTGCGTGCCCTCTACGATCAGCCAGGCCATCTTTCAGACGTTGATATTGAGCGCGCTACTCAGATCATCGAAACGGCCGGTGGCCGCCAACGCACCGAACAAGAAGCCCAAACGCATTTAACGGCGGCCCTGGCTGCCCTTGAGGGTGTCGGGTTAGTGGATGAATCCGTAGAAGAACTCCACGGCCTGGCGAACTTTGTCGCTACCCGGAACCATTAAAGACGCCGTACCGCCAACAGGTAGACCACTGCTTCGCCCGCTTCTTTAGAGGCGGCAAGATCAACGTGGGCGTCAATAACCCATTCGTGAAAACCAGCCGGGTCGGCAATGGTTTGACCAACTTGACCGTGGGCTTCAAAAACAAAAAACTCGTTACCCCGAGCATGAGCATCGGTAGGTATCAGCGAATGTTCTTCCCAATAAGGGGCAATAGCCTCTGAAAGTTCTTGCCGATCCCATGTTTGGTCGGCAGATTTAGACACTTCGGCTAAGTCGGTGTATTGACGGCGGGCCAGCAGTTGCACCCATCGGAAAACCTCGTTGCGTACCATGACCCGAAAAGCCCGGGGCGAAGCGGTGATGTCGGGGCGCTGGTCTACCGCTGGGGTAGCGACTGCATGGTCGTCGAGTTCAGGGTTGCGGAGTTTTTCCCACTCATCGATCAGACTGGAATCCACCTGACGTACTACCTCGCCGAGCCAAGCTTCAAGGTCATAAACGGCTTCGGTTTTGACTGCTTCGGGCACGTTTTGTGCCATGGCTTTGTATGCCTCAGAGAGGTAGCGCAGCACCGTGCCTTCGGAGCGTTTCAGCCCGTGATGCTCTATGTATTGGCGAAAGTTAAAGCCGGTTTCGTAGAGTTCTCGGGCGACCGCTTTGGGTTTTACGTTGGCTTCGCCCACCCACGGGTGATGGGCTTTGAACACATCGAAGGTGCCCCACAAAAACTCGGCCAAGGGTTGCGGCGGGCGTACCTCATTGAGCCGCTCAATGCGTTCTTCGTATTCCACCCCTTCCATTTTGAGGCGGTTCATTAGCTCGGTTTTTAAACGATTGGTTTGGGCGGCCAAAATAACCCCCGGGTTTTCTAGCACCGACTCAACGACTGACAGCACATCTAAAGCGTGTTCTTGTTCGGTGGCTTCTGGGTTTTCTAAATCGGGCAGAACCTCCAGAGCAAAAAGCGAAAGCGGTTGGTGTAAAGCAAAGTTGTCTTGTAAATCCACGCCAATAGCTACCCGGCGACCCAACTCGTCGGGTTGGTCCAGTTCGGTGATAATGCCGGCGGCGGTCAACGAACGGTAAATGCTGATGGCTCGACGAATGTGTTGCCGCTGGTTTTTGCGTGGCTCGTGGTTGTCGACCAGCAGGTTACGTAACGCCGCACCGCCGTCGCCCGGGCGAGACAACATGTTGAGCACCATCTGGTGGTTGACCTCAAAACTTGAGGTCAAGGGTTCGGGGGCGCCGTTGACGATTTTGGTAAAGGTGTCTTCGTTCCAGTGGGCGTAGCCCCGTTCGGGGGGCCGCTTTTTTATGACTTTTTTCTTGCTGCCGCCCACCGCTGCTTTGGCTTCGGCCCGGCGGTTTTCTACCCAATGCACCGGGGCTTGAACCCACACGTGGCCTTCGTCGTCAAAACCACGCCGGCCGGCTCGGCCAGCAATTTGGGCAAACTCTCGGTTGCGCAAGATTCTTGTGGAGATGCCGTCGTATTTGCACAACTGGGTAAACAGCACGGTGCGGATAGGCACGTTGACCCCGACGCCCAAGGTGTCGGTGCCGCAAATGAGTTTCAGCAAACCCGCTTGGGCCAGTTTTTCAATAAGCAACCGGTAGCGGGGGAGCAGACCAGCGTGATGCAAGCCAATGCCGTGGCTTAAGAACCTTTTGAGGTCTTTGCCAATTGGGGTGTCGAAACGAAAACCGGCAACTTCAGCACGGATGGCCGCTTTTTCTTCTTTGCTGAGCACGCTCAGGCTGCAGAGATCTTGAGCTTTTTCGGCGGCCGCCGCTTGCGTGAAATGGACAAGATATATAGGCGCCCGGTCGCTGGTTACCAATTCGTCAATGGATTCATGCAACGGGGTCTCACGGTATTCAAAGGTCAAAGGCACCGGGCGAACTGTGCCGCCCACCGTGATGGTGGGGCGTCCGCTGCGTTGGGTTAAGTCATCTTCGAAATGTTTGGTGGGGCCCAAGGTGGCCGACATCAACAAAAACTGGGTTTGGGGTAGTTGCAACAACGGCACTTGCCAGGCCCAGCCTCGTTGTGGGTCCGCGTAAAAATGGAACTCATCGGCAATAACCAAACCCACGTTGGCTTGGGGGCCTTCACGCAAGGCTTGGTGGGCCAAAATTTCTGCGGTGCAGGCAATGATGGGGGCATCGGGGTTGACTGCCGCATCGCCGGTAACCATGCCCACGTTGTCGGCCCCAAAATCTCGGGTTAAGGCAAAAAACTTTTCTGATACCAAGGCCTTGATGGGGGCGGTGTACACGCTGCGCTGCCCGCGGGCCAACGCTGCAGCATGGGCGGCGGTAGCCACCAAAGACTTTCCTGACCCAGTGGGGGTGGCCAAAATGACATGGTTGCCGGCGAGAATTTCCAAAATGGCTTCTTCTTGAGCCGGGTAGAGGTCGAGACCCTGTTCGTTGGTCCATTCAATGAAACCCAGTAAAAGTTCATCGGGGTCGGTGCCGGCCGGTAGCCGGTCAATGAGCAGGCCCATTGGTTAAAAAATCGTGTATCCGCCGTCTACCACCACGTTTTGACCGGTGTGGTAGGCGGCTGCTGGGTCGGAGAGGAATACTGCGGCGGGGGCCATGTCGGCTGGTTCGGCCCAGCGGCGCATGGGGGTACGGGCAATGGTGGCGTCACGAAATTTGTCCCAGGCGTAACCGGCTTCGGTCATTTCAGTCAGTGTCCACCCGGGGCTTAAAGCGTTGACGCGAATTCCGTAGCGGGCGGTCTCTACCGCTAAGCCTCGTACCAAACCTAGTAAGCCGGTTTTGCCGGTCCCGTAGGGCAGGTTGTTGGCCGCTCCGTGAACAGCCGAGGTGGAGGCTATGGCCACTAAAGCGCCCCCTTCGCCTCGAGGGATCAAATGTTGCAAAGCTGTCCGGAAGGTTAAAAACACCCCGTCTACGTTGATGCGTTGCACCCGTTGCCATTCTTCCAAACTGGTTTCATGTAAAGGTTTTCCGTTGCCGGGTACCGCGGCATTGGCAATGACGATGTCTACTTGGCCCATGGTTTCTACGGTGGAAGCAAAGGCGGTTTCTACTGATTCTTCGTCACCTACATCAACAATTTGTGCGCTGGCCTGACGGCCGGTGGCTTGCAGGGCCGCTAAAGCGGTGGCGTTCTTCTCTGGGTTGCGTCCCCAAATGGCTACGTCAGCCCCCGCTTCGGCTAAGGCCACCCCCATGGCCAAACCAATACCACCGTTGCCGCCGGTAATCAAAGCTGTTTTGCCGTTGAGGTCGGTCATGAGGTTTTCTCTTTCGTGGGTCGGGTCAGGGCCGAGCGTTCTGCTTCGACCTCTGCATGGAAGGTACAGCCTGCGAGGTGGTCGTTGACCAACCCCATGGCCTGCATCAAGGCATACATGGTGGTGGGCCCCACAAACGACCAACCTCGGTGTTTGAGATCTTTGCTTAAGGCGGTTGATTCTTCGGTGACCGCAGGGATTTCACCCATCTCTTTTTTGATGTTTACTGCGGGTTCCCATTGCCAAAAATAGGCGGCCAGCGAACCAAACTCTTGTTGCAGTTCTAAGGCCCGGGCGGCGTTATTGATGGTGGAGGTAATTTTACCTCGATGGCGCACAATGCTCGCATCGTTGACCAAGCGCTCAACGTCGGCCGGCCCAAAGGCTGCCACCTTGGCCGGGTCAAACTCGGCGAACCCGGAGCGAAAAGCTGGGCGTTTCCTCAAAATGGTCAGCCACGATAAACCGGCCTGAAATCCTTCAAGGCAAACTTTTTCAAACAATTGGCTGTCGTCGGTAGTGGGCCGCCCCCATTCGTGGTCGTGGTAGGCAAGGTAGTCCGCATGTTGACCCGGCCAAGGGCAACGCGAGATTTGGTCGGGGGTTTCAACTTGGCTAGTCATGGTTGCCTACCGTACGCTCTGGGCTGACTCTGCTCAACTATTGGAGACCTCATGATTATTTTAGCTGGCACTATTACCTATGATTCCGAAAAAATGGAAGAAGCACTGGCGGCGGTTCGGTTGCTTATGGAAGCCACTCAAGCCGAAGAAGGATGTATCGACTATGCCCTCAGCGCCGATTCTTTGGTTCCAGGGTTGATTCGCATTTACGAAGAGTGGGAAACCGACGAGGCATTAGAAGTCCACAGGAAAGCCCCCCACATGGCCGATTTTCAAGCCCATACCGCCAGCTTTGGCATATCGGGCGTATCGCTAAACCGTTTTTCAGACGCCACCGTCACCAAACTGGCTTAGCTAACCCCCACTTGTGACATGAGGTCTGACACCATGCCACTTAGTTATATGGCAGACTGACGCCATGAAGCGCCGAGCAGTGGTGGTGTCCGTTTTGTTGCTGGCCTCTTCCTGTGGGTCCTCAACTTTAGAAAATGCAGTGCCCGCCACCGATGCGCCGGTTTCGACAGAAGTCCTGACCGAGTTAACCGTTGAAACCGTCACCACGACGATGACCCCCACGACAACTTCGGTGACTACGGCAGCGCCGACTACCACTCAGGTACCAATTATTCCTACCCCGGGGGCTGCCGACACTTTTTCTGCCGAGCATCTTTCGTTGGATTCTGGGTCTTGGTTTGAGTCTGCCGACCAACCAGACTTTGTTGAAGCCGCAGCGGCTACGTGGCTCACCCCCGATGACGTGGTGCTGGGGGTAATCCAAGGCGGAGAAGCAGTGGCGTTCCCAGTAGACCAAATGTCTTACCACCACATCGCTAATACCACCATTGGCGGCCTGCCTTATTTGGTGACCTATTGAGCGATTTGTTCCAGCGGGGTCGGTTTCGACCCCGTCATCAA
>JAPKBH010000029.1 GCA_028823445.1 Acidimicrobiales bacterium
GTGTTGCGGTCAATGAGTCGCGTCATAACCCCGCCTTTGGTTTCGATACCCAGAGAAAGCGGGGTGACGTCGAGCAGAAGCACGTCTTTAACCTCGCCGACCAGCACGCCAGCTTGAACCGCCGCACCAATAGCTACTACCTCATCAGGGTTGACATTTTTTGAGGGCTCCCGGCCGGTGATTTGTTGCACCAATTCGGTTACTGCTGGCATACGGGTAGACCCGCCTACCAAAATCACGTGATCAATTTCGCCTTTGGTCAGGCCAGCGTCTTTAACCGCTTGTTCAAACGGCGAACGACAGCGCTCGAGGAGGTCGGCGGTGAGTTCTTGAAACTTGGCTCGCGTCAAGGTGTAATCCAAGTGCAAGGGGCCGGAGTCTGTAGCGGTCACGAAAGGCAAGTTGATTTGTGTTTGTTGCACTTGCGAGAGTTCGACTTTGGCTTTTTCTGCTGCTTCTTTAAGCCGTTGTTCGGCCATGGGGTCAGCGCCCAGGTCGACACCATGGTCATTTTTGAACGAGGTAACTAGCCAGTCAATGACTTTTTGATCCCAATCGTCACCGCCCAGGCTGGTGTCACCGTGGGTAGCTTTTACTTCAAAGACTCCGTCGCCGATTTCTAATACGGACACGTCAAAGGTGCCGCCGCCCAGGTCGAAAACCAAAATGGTTTCATCAGTGGCGTCGCTTTCTAAACCATAAGCCAGAGCGGCTGCAGTGGGCTCGTTGATAATGCGCAGTACTTCAAGGCCAGCAATTTGTCCTGCTTCTTTGGTGGCGGTGCGTTGGGCATCGTCGAAGTAAGCCGGAACAGTAATTACTGCCTTGTCAACCGTGGTGCCCAAGTAGGCCTCGGCGTCTCGCTTGAGCTTTTGCAGGGTGCGGGCCGAAATTTCTTGTGCTGTGTATTTTTTGTCGTCTATTTCTTGGGTCCAGTCGGTACCCATGTGGCGTTTTACCGAGCGGATGGTGCGCCCCGGGTTGGTGATGGCTTGGCGTTTGGCCACTTCGCCAACTAATACTTCGCCGTCTTTAGCGAAAGCCACTACGGAAGGAGTGGTGCGAGAGCCCTCTGCGTTGGCGATCACTACTGGGTCGCCGCCTTCCAAAACGCTGACTACCGAGTTAGTGGTTCCGAGGTCGATGCCTACTGCTTTGCTCATGATTTTTCCTTTATTTCGTCGTTTTTAAGTAAATTTTGCGATCTTTACGTGGGCCGGCCCGGTTGTTTGGGGGTAAACAACCGGCCGACCAGTCAGGGTAGGGGTTATCTGACCTTACGCCACCATTTATGATGCCCTTACACTATAAAGACTTGAGTGCTCTATTATCAACCTTGAAAGGTAGTTATTTGTGAAAAAATATGGTCAACTACTCTCATGGCATTAACCCTCATACTTCTTCGCCACGGCCAATCCGAATGGAACGCCACCAACCAATTCACTGGATGGTACGACAGCGGCCTCACCGAACAAGGCGTCAGCGAAGCCCTCGCCGGCGCTGACCTCCTTGAACAAGCCAACATTTTGCCCGACGTGGTTTACACCTCACTACAAACCCGGGCCATCCGCACCGCCGAACTCACCCTGGGCGCCCTCAACCGATCATGGATCCCCGTAAAACGCAGCTGGCGTCTCAACGAACGCCATTACGGCGACCTCACCGGGCTCAACAAAACCGAAACCGGCGAAAAGTTTGGTCAAGAACAACTCCAAGCCTGGCGCCGCGGCTACCACACCCCGCCCCCACCCATCGCCGACAACAACCCCTACAACCCCAACAGCGACCCCCGCTACGCCCACCTCGACCACGTGCCCCTCACCGAATGTTTAGCCGATGTCGTTGATCGCATGGTCCCCTACTGGGAAAGCGACCTTTTGCCTGACCTTCAAACCGGCCGCACCGTATTAGTGGCCGCCCATGGCAATAGCCTGCGTGCCCTCTGCAAATACCTTGATCACATTAGCGACCAAGACATCGCCGAACTTAATATCCCCACCGGCACCCCATTGGTTTACCAACTTGACCCCCAAGGAAAACCCTTGGAGGTCAAGCCGGTACTCCAGCGATCACTAGACCCCGCGGCTGCCCAAGTGGCCGCCGAAGCGGTCGCTCGCCAAGCCGGTTAATCAGCCAAGCTATAGCCAGGCGAGCCATGCTCAGCTAAGTCAAGACCTTCCCACTCTTCTTCCTTGTCGACCCGCAAGCCAATGGTCTCTTTAATAACTTTAAAGAGCAGTGCCGAGGTGCCCAATACCCACACCGCTACCACCGCGACCCCAATGGCTTGCACCACCAGTTGGTTAAAGCCCCCACCATAAAACAATCCGGCATTTTCTCGACCTAAAAAGGCGTCGTCATACCGAGCGAAAAGGCCCACCGCCAAGGTGCCCCAAACCCCACAAATACCGTGAACCGAAACAGCACCTACCGGATCATCAATGCCCCAACGCTCAATGGCCATCACCGCATAGACCACAATTATTCCCCCGATAAACCCAGTCACCACCGCCCCCGAAAAGGTAAGCGCCCCCGTGCCAGCAGTAATGCTGACTAGGCCCGCCAGGGCCCCGTTGCCGGCCATACCGACATCCATGGCTCCCGTTTTACGCCAAATAGCCGCCCCAGCACTCAAAACGCCCGCCGAAGCAGCCAACAGGGTAGTCATGATGGTGTGGGCCACCCATTCATCCATGGCCAACTCAGACCCCCCGTTAAAACCAAACCAGCCAAACCACAAAATAAAGACCCCAATAACCACAAACCCGATGTTGTGACCCGGGATCGCTCGAGGCTCACCGTTTGGACCATACTTGCCCAAGCGAGGGCCGAGAAAAATAGCGCCCATCAGGGCTGCCCACCCTCCCGTGCTGTGAACAATAGTTGACCCGGCAAAATCACTAAAACGAGCCTGCCCAATAGCAAGGTCGCTAAGCAGTCCTTCGCCTTGCCAAAACATGTGCACCACTACCGGGTAAATAATCCCCGACATCACCGCACTAAAAATTAGATACGCCGAAAATTTGGTGCGCTCCGCCATAGCGCCCGAAGCAATGGTCACTGCCGTAGCAGCAAACACCACCTGAAAGAAAAAGAAAGAAGGGGTAGCCAGCACATCGCCGCCTCCCAAAAAAGACTCCGGCATCTTTGACAAAAAGAAATTATCTACGCCAATCAAACTGCCGCCGTCACGGCCAAAAGCAAAAGCAAACCCCACCGCCCAAAAAGCCAAAGCACCAATAGCCATATCAGCCAAGTTTTTGGCCATGATGTTGCCGATGTTTTTTGCTCGAGTAAGCCCCGCCTCTACCAAAGCAAAGCCGGCCTGCATCAAAAACACCATGCAACCCGCCACCAACAACCACAGACTGGTCAACAATGCGGTGTTGTCAGAAGCAGTGAGTTCTTGCGCAGCAGCCGGGGCAGCAGTAATAAAAACCGCACCCACTACCCCAAACAAACCAAAAAGTATTTTACGCTTTCGGTGTTTCGTGTTAAAAATTTTATGCATTTTTTCTCCTCGTAGATCAGCCTTCACCACAAAAACGCTAAGGCCCTTTCGTTTCCGGGTTGTTTCGGGGGAGTGACAAAACAACGACCTTTCGGCGACCTTTTCACCAAGGCTCTGGGGGCGCTAGTGTTCCGACTTATATGAGCCAGAAAAAACTTCGCCCCCACCACCTTTCAATAATCCTTGGTGTTTCGGTTGCCGCAGTAACCGTCATCTCAGGAATCGCCGCCGCCGTAAACCAGTGGCACGACGAATCAACAGTGACCCGCGAGGTCTTTGGCAACATCCCTGGTGCCCTAAAGGTGGCTTTCTATTCGGTCATCCCGGCCCTCATCATTTATGGCTCCATTCTTTTTGCGAACCGTATGAAAAACTGGGAACGCGGCACCCCCGACAACCGGTCCACCACCAAAAGCAACGCAAAAAAACGTTTCGGAGACTTCCGCTCCGGGGTCTACATGAAAACCCTGCTGCGCGACCCGGCCGCCGGGATCATGCACTCCTTGATGTACTTCCCTTTCCTTATTCTTTTGGCCGTTACCACGGTGCTGGAAATCAACCACCAAGTACCGGAAAGCCTCAAATTCCTTCATGGCGACGTGTACCGGGCCTACACCCTGGTGGGCGATGTAGCCGGACTGCTCTTTTTAATCGGTGTTACCTGGGCCGTACTGCGGCGCTTCGGCCCCCGCCGCTTTCGCCCCTACCGCATTCGCATAAAATCCAAGCCAGAACATGCCGCCGGCCTATTTATTTTATTGGCCATCGGGGTTACCGGCCTCGGTGTCGAAGCCTTTCGTATCGCCCTCCAAGCGGCCCCCGGCGGGCTCGGCAACCAAGCCGAAACTTGGTCCATTGTGGGTTACCCCCTCGGATTGCTCATCAAAGACGTTGACTTCTTCGCCGACCAAATACACGGATGGCATCAAGCATGGTGGATCGCCCATGTCCTGTCCTTCATGGCCTTCTTAGCTTTGCTGCCCATCACCATGCTGCGCCACATGTTTACCTCCCCGCTCAACATGTATCTAAAAGACCGTGACCGGCCCAAGGGCGCCATGAAACCCATGCCCAACCTGATGGAAACCGAACTCGAAAGCTTCGGCGCCGCCACCATCGAAGACTTCACCTGGAAACAACTACTCGATACCGACTCGTGCACCATGTGCGGCCGCTGCACCAGCGTGTGCCCCGCCCACGCCACCGGCAAACCATTAGACCCACGAGAAATCGTCCTCAAAACCGGCGAAATCATGGCCGCCACCGGAAGCCCCGTAGTCTCCCCACCCTTGGGCGTCGACCCCGACATCACCGTGCCCGCCAACGCCATGTTTGAACGCATCACCGGCGAAGAACTCTGGGCCTGCACCACCTGCCGAGCCTGCGACGAAATCTGCCCAGTCAACATTGAAATCATGGACAAAATTTTGGACATGCGACGCTACCTGTCGCTTATGGAATCCGACTTCCCTACTGAATTGGGCGCCGCATACCGGTCCATGGAAAACTCCAGCAACCCGTGGGGGCTTTCGCAAAGCGAACGCGCCGACTGGGTAGGCGACATCGAAGGCATTGAAGTGCTTGACGGCGGCGACCCCTTTGATTCTGAATACCTCTACTGGGTGGGTTGCGCCGGGGCCTTTGACGACAAAAACAAAAAAGTCTCCCGAGCCATGGCCAAACTCATGCAACGCGCCGGCGTGTCATTTTCTATTCTCGGCCCGGCAGAAATGTGCACCGGCGACCCCGCCCGCCGCTCCGGCAACGAATACATATTCCAAATGTTGGCCATGCAAAACATAGAAGCCTTAAACGGGATGGGCGTCAAAAAAATTATTACCCAATGCCCGCACTGCTTTAACACTCTGGGCAATGAGTACCCACAACTGGGCGGCCACTACGAAGTTATTCACCACAGCCAACTCTTGGAATGGCTCATTGAATCCGGCAAACTCGACATGAGCAACGCACGGTTAGAGGAACGCATCGTCTACCACGACTCTTGTTACCTCGGCCGCCACAACGATGTTTACCAAGCCCCCCGCAAAGTGTTGGGTTCACTCGGTGGCATTCAAGTAGTGGAGGCTGAGCGGTCCGGAACTGAAGGTATGTGCTGTGGAGCGGGCGGCGGCCGCATGTTCATGGAAGAAGACACCGGCAAAAACATAAACGTGGAACGCTCTCAAGAACTATTGGCCACCGGAGCCACCCGCATTGCTACCGCTTGCCCCTTCTGCTACGTCATGATCGACGACGGGGTAAAAGGCGAAGGCGTGGAGGAATCCGACGTCAAGGTCGGCGACATTTCACTCCATGTATTGGAAGCCCTCGAAGCAGGCGACGCCGCTACGAGTTAACTGAAAATCACTCGTTAAAGTTTTCCCAATACCGACTCGGGCGAGGGCCTACTTGGCCTCGGTATTTTGACCCCAGGCTGGATGCCCCATAGGGGTTATCGGCAGCAGTGGTCATTTGTACAAACGAAATCTGGCCGATCTTCATTCCTGGGTAAAGGGTGATAGGCAAACTAGCCACGTTGGAAAGTTCTAAAGTCAGTTGGCCATCCCATCCAGCATCTACATAGCCGGCTGTGGAATGGATTAGAAGCCCGAGTCGCCCCAAACTGGACTTACCTTCTAGGCGAGCGACTAAATCGTCGGGGACGGCAACCCTTTCTGATGTAGAACCCAAAACAAATTCACCGGGATGCAAAATAAACGGGTCACCGTCGGTGGCTTCAACCTGTTCGGTCAGCGTGGTGAGGTCTTCTTTTACGTCAATGAGGCCCATGGTGTGGTTGCGAAAAACTAAGAACCGGTGGTCGAGGTGAAGGTCTACCGAGGACGGTTGCACACAGGAATCGTCAAAGGGTTCAACAATGATGCGCCCGGCGGCGATGGCTTCTCGGATGGAGCGGTCAGAAAGAATCATACGTAGTGAATCCTAAAGGTCATGCGAGGCGACTGGTGGGGTTCGTACCCAAGAACTGGCGAATTAATGGTTCGTAGTGTTCTAACGGGTTCGAAACATAGGTCGGGTCAAAGGCCGGGCCGTCATAGAGGGCGCAAAATTCTTCGCAGTAGTCGTAATGTTGGTGGCCGGCAAAACGATCTCGGGTGTTGCGGTCCATGCCGAGGTGATGCCAAAAGTAGTAACCCTGAAAAATTCCGTGCTGTTGGACCATCCAGTGGTTGGCTGATGAAACGAACGGTTTCAAAATGGCGGCGGCCACATCTGGATGGTTGTAGGGGGCCAACGGATCGCCAATGTCATGCAGCAAAGCACAAAGCACATATTCGTCATCGCGCCCGTCTCGTTCGGCGCGAGTAGCGGCCTGCACGCTGTGTTCAAGACGATCGATGGGGAAACCCCCGTAGTCGTTGCGAAGGTGTTCCATTTGTTCCAAGACGCGAGTGGGCAGGCTGGCTTCAAGTTCGTCGCGTTGACTCATAATGAGCGCCCAGTCTTCTTTGGTTGACTCTTCAAACGAGGCAAACGAGGCGCGTGGAGGATTTTGTATTTCAGTCATTGGGGGTTTCAAATTCCTTTTCTGCGGCGACGGTAGCTTCGACATCTGGGCCCGGTCCTGGGGTGGCTAGCGACCAGCGATGGCCAAAAGGGTCGGTAAGTCGGGCGTAGCGGTCGCCCCAAAACATATCTTCGGGGCCAAAATCTAGGGTGGCTCCTGCTTCGACAGCTTGTTGGGTAGCGGCGTCTACGTCGGCTACGTCTCGATGCAACACAATGGGCGACCCGCCGATGGCTTTTGGCGAAGTCCCCACCCCGTTGTTCATTTCTGGAAAATCATCAACCACGAAAATCACGAAACCATCAAAAGAAATTTCAGCGTGAAGTACTCGCCCATCATCGAGGGCGTGGGTAAACATTTCTTCGGCACCAAAGGCTTCCACATAAAAAGCAATGGCTTCAACGGCGCCTTCTACACATATTTCTGGCACTACCTCTCTGCGTGGCGGGCGATGGGGTGCAGCCATGGTGTCTCCTCGGTTGGTTCTCAGTGTAGATCATCATTCTCCCGTGGGGAATACCGGACCCATCGCTACGATGACCCGGCACGCGGGTGTAGTTCAATGGTAGAACCCCAGCTTCCCAAGCTGATGACGGGAGTTCGATTCTCCTCACCCGCTCCAACCTCCCCAACCTTCCCTCCAGTCAACAACCTCACACCTGGGGTCAGACCCCAGGTGTGAGGTTGGGGATGATGAGGTGGGTGGATTTTTGGGGTTGTAGGGTGGGGGGATGATTCCGCTAACTGGGCAGACCTTGACGAGTTGTGATTATCACACTGCGGGGGAGCCATTTCGAATATTGGATGTTGGGCCGATGGAGGGAGCCACGGTTTTAGATCGGCGCAGTTGGGCACAAGAAAACCTTGACGACCTTCGCCAGTTTCTGATCAACGAACCTCGCGGTCATGCCGACATGTACGGCGGGTTTGTCGTACCCCCCAACGACACCGAGGGCGACCTCGGCGTAGTGTTTTTTCACAAAGACGGATTTTCCACTGCCTGTGGCCACGGCACCATCGCCCTCGTTACCTGGGCCATCGAAACCGGGGTACTCCCCGCCGGACAAACCCATGTAGTCGTTGATGTTCCCTCCGGACGCCTCCACACCACCGTTACCTATCAAAAGGATCGAGTGGCCGCCGTCTGTTTCACCAACGTGCCCTCCTTCGTAAGCGCAACCGACCTAACCGTAACCACCAGCCAAGGGCCACTAACCGCCCACATCGCCTTCGGTGGAGCCTTTTACGCTTCCGTAGACACCACCGAACTCACGCTCTCCCCTGAAGCCGCCCACCTTGATGCTCTGGTGTCGCTAGGTCGAGAAATAAAAACTCAACTAAATGCCCACCCCGCAGTCAACCACCCCCAAGACCAGCGACTTTCTGGGCTTTATGGCACGATTTTCTTCGACACTCTCAGCCAAGACCCCCTTCAGCAACGCAACGTCACCATATTTGCCGACGGCCAAATAGACCGCTCACCCTGCGGATCGGGAACCTCCTCACGCCTCGCCCTCCTCCACCACCAAAGATCACTCAACACTGGGGACACCTTTATCAATCACGGGGTCGCCGGGGGGCAGTTCACCGGACGCATCATCAATGAAGAAGAGTCTGGTGTCCTCACCACCGTTGAAGGATCCGCCCACCACTACGCCACCACCACCTTTACTCTTGATCCCCACGACTCCCTTAACTTAGGATTTCAACTCCGATGAGCCCCCTTCCATACTTTGACGCCGACGCAATTAACCAAGCAGTCAGTATGAGTGACGCCATCGCCGCTCTTCACCACGCCTTTCAAAACCTTGGTCCCCTCCACCCCCGCACCCAAATACCACTCGGGCCCACCGACGATCTGCTCCTTATGCCCGCCGTTACCCCCCAAGGGATTGGCATAAAAACGGTGACCGTGGTCAGCGACAACCCCGCCAAAGGCCTGCCCCTCATCCACGCCCACTACCTACTCTGTGACCGACAAACCGGGCAACCCCTCGCCACCTTTGATGGGTCCGCTCTCACCGCCCTCCGGACCCCCGCAGCCTCCGGTGTTGCCACCCAAATATTGGCTCAACCCGACGCCACCACCTTGGGGATCTTTGGCACGGGCATTCAAGCCGTCGGGCACCTCGAAGCCATGTTGAGTGTTCGCCACGCAATAGACACCATTTGGGTGACCGGACGAACGCCTGCCGCCAGCGAAGCCTTCGTCACCCGTTTCGCCCAAGACAGTTATCAACTGCTGACCGCCCCCGCCGCACAAACCGCCACTGCTGACATTATTTGCGGCTGCACCTCATCTGTTAATCCGGTGATTCCCACCGCATCGGTCAAGCCAGGAGCGCATATCAACTTAGTGGGGTCATATTCAGCGGCTCGGCGCGAAGTTGACGTTGACTTAATTGCTACCGCATCCGTTTATGTTGACGAACGAGAAGCCGCCCAGGTTGAAGCAGGAGAATTAATAGCCGCGGCAACTGGGTCTTGGTCATTTGATCAGATTGCTGGCGACCTCGCTGAATTAACGACCGGCCAAGTGGGGCGTCAGAATAACGATCAAATCACCTTGTTTAAATCAGTGGGTTTAGCCGTTGAAGATGTTGTGGTAGCGGCCGCCGTATTAGCCGCTCAGTAAAGTTACAAGAACACTTTAAAGTGCTGCCGTTTTATGAGCAGTGCGAATGCGGAACCAGTCGCCCACATTATTCAACGAATACACCGTAAATACCAGCATTAATGAAGGCCATATCACCGGCCAAATATTAATACGTAGGTCGGCCCGAGCTGCGTTGATCATGACCCCCCAAGAAGGGGTGGGTGGTTGAACGCTCAAGCCAAGAAAGGCCAGCGTTCCTTCCAACACCACGGTTACCGCAGCAGATACCAAAGCAAAAGCAAGAACAGTGGGCATCACGTTTGGAATAACCTCACGCCACAAGATGGTGCGATCTTTTGTTCCAATGGCACGAGCAGCCGCCACAAACTCCCGACGACTTACCGCCAAAGCATTGGCACGAGAAACTCGGGCATAGTAGGGAATGGCCAACACACCCACCACCAGAGAAATAACCAAAAGGTTTCGCTTACCCAGCAAGGTGACCACGGTAAGCAAAAGAACCAGCGCCGGGAAAGCCAAAATAACGTCAATGCTAGCCATGATGGCTGCTTCGCGGCGACCTCGAACATACCCCACAAAAGATCCTAATAAACCACCGAAAAATGTGCCGAAGGCAACCGCAGTAACGGCCACGGTAAGTGACACTCGAGTACCGTAAATTAATCGGGACAAAATGTCTCGGCTGTTGTTATCTGTACCCAGCCAGTGGTGCAAAGACTGACCGTCATTAGTGACATCGGTCCCAAACAAAAAGCCTTGATAGCTTGGGTCTGCCAATTTTGGAATGAAGTCCGCGAAAATAGCCGCCAAAATAATAGTGGTTAACCAAAAAGTGCAGAGTTTAGTAACCAGGGGCATAGCCCAAAAAACTCGAAACATGGTGCGAATCCATGAGGGCAAAAAGGAAGACATCAGACCTTCTTTCGAATGCGGGGGTCAACCAGCATATAAATAATGTCCACCAAAGTATTGATCGTGACATACACCACGGCCACAAAAACAGTGATGCCCTGGATCATTAAAAAGTCTCGTTGGAATACCGCGTCAAGTAAACGTTTTCCTAAACCAGGAATAGCGAACAACGTTTCGATAACTACTGTGCCACCAATGAGCGCACCGACGTTCAGGCCAACCACGGTGATCAAAGTCAGCGAGCTGGGGCGGAGTGCGTGGCGAAATAAAATGAACCGGTCCTTTAGCCCTTTTGCTCGAGCCGAAAGAATATAGTCTTCTTGCAGGGTGGAAATCATGTCAGAACGGACTACCCGGGTGTAAACCGCTACTTCGGCTAAGGCCAGCGACAGAGCGGGCAAAATTACCGACTTAATGTTGCCCGATACGCTTTCGGTAAGGCGTGTCCACCCCGTAGCGGGCAGCCACTGAAGTCTCATGGCAAACACATAGATAAGCAGCAGACCTAATACAAAGTTCGGGATACTTAGTGACACTTGAGCTGCCGCAGAAATACTCTGATCAACTCTTTTTCCCTGTTTGTAAGCAGACAGTGTGCCAAGAGGAATAGCAATGAAAAGCGAAAAACCTATAGCAACAAGAGCTAATTCTGCAGTAATGGGTAAGCGACGCCAAATCTCACCAGCCACTGGTTGTGAGGTGATAACCGACTTGCCTAAGTCTCCGGTGACGGCGTCACCAAGCCAGTTAGCATAGCGCACCATCATGGGGTCATTGAGGCCGAATTCTTCGCGAAGTTGCTCAACAAACTCTTGATTATTTTGAGCTTCAGGTGGGACAAGCGCATTGATGGGGTCCCCGGGGAGCAAGTTGACCATCATAAAGGTCACAAAAGACACGACCAAAATAGTGGCCACCAACCGGACAAGCCGGGCTGCAAGCATCTTTCCCACGAAACGAACCTCTCATTAAATAAAAATAGTGAACTATCAAGCGCAGTGGGCGGGGGAGTTTCCTCACCCCGCCCAACGCTTAATCAATAATTAGCAATTATTCGGCGGCCCAGTAAGCCTGGCTCCAGCGGCCTTCTGCTGATGGGTGACCAATACCCGCTTCACCATCAGGCATTTCCCAGGAGTCAAGACCCCCGAGGCCTTCAGCGGTAGCGATAACGGTTGCCGTACCACCAGAGAAGTAGATAGGCATTGCTTCAACCATAATGAGGCCGAACTTTTCGTACAAAGCAGCACGCTCAGCGACATCATCAGTCAAGGTGGCTTCTACCACGTAACCGTAGGCCTCTTCGTCGTACCAGTTAGAGAAGTTCAAAGCACCAGCACCACTTGGGTCAAATGGGTCACCGAAGCCAGAAAGCATGCCCGCTGCTGGGTCATCTTCACTCCCCCAACGCCAGCAATGGATGTCGTGGGTACCGATGAAGGTACCGTCAGCGGCGCCTACTGCCATACCAATATGAGTGGCCTGATCAAAACCAGTCAACTCGACGTCAACTAATCCACTGGCTTCCCATAGTACTTGTGATACCTGCATAGCGGCAATCAAGGTTGGGTCCGGTGGGCAACTCAAGGTGACAGAAATCTTCTCACCTACAGCCAAGCCATCTGAACGATCTGGATCGTCAATGTACTCCTGAACTAAAGCGGACCCGGCTGCCATGTCATGGGTTGGGTAGGCAGCAGCAATCGCTTCAGAGTAGAAGGGGCTTTCGGAAGCAAATAGTTGTGTTGTGGGAAGGGAGATACCTTCGCCACCCAATGCTTCAATAGTGGCAGCCTGGTTCGACATGGTGATCAAACCCTTACGAACACGTGCATCGTCGTAGGGGGCAACCGTCACATTGAACATACCGCCACCAGTGTTGTTCCCTTGATGCTCAAATAACCAAAGTCCCTCAGTGTCTCGTGCATCACGAATGCTGGCCTGGCGCAAACTCTGCATAGCGGTCACCGTGCCCGAAGCCAACGAAGACAAGCGAGTGCCTTCATCTGGGATTGGGTGGAAGGTGACCGAGTCCAGGTAAGGCAACTGTGTACCGAAGGAGTCAGACATCCAGTAGTTCGGGTTACGAACCATAACCGTCTTGTTGTCTACGTCTCGGCTGTCAACCATGAATGGGCCGGTGCCGATTGGGGCATTGGCCGCTGCAGTAACTGCATCTTCGTCTGCACCAGTAGAAGGAGCAAACACCATGCCGATTGGGGCACGAGAAAGGTTAGCTACGAAAATAGCGTTAGTGCCACTCAAGGTGTAAGTCACCTCAAGGTCACCGGTAGCTTCGACGTTTATCAATTTAGAAGAGGCGATAACTCCGGCAGATTGAGCACCCGTTTGGTGAACAACAAACATGTCGACAATGGTTTGGGCCGTCAGTTCGCTTCCATCATGGAATACCACGTCAGGACGCAAGTTCATGGTCCAAACAGTGAAGTCATCGTTAGCAGAAATGCTCTCAGCTAAGAATGCTCCGTAGGACCCGTCGGCATATTGTTCAAACAACTTGTCGAACACCGCGGCCATCATGTTGTAGCAAGGGGAAGAACAAGTGTCTTCCCAAGGGCGCAAACCTGGAGCCTCAGCTTCGAGACCTACGCTGGCATCGCCACCTTGAGCAGGGCCCACAGGGGGTGCTTCGGTGGTGGTGGTTGGCGTGGCCGTAGTAGCCGGTGCTTCCGTGGTTGGCGCAGTAGTAGTTTCTGGTGCTTCTGGTGCTGCCGTAGTTTCGGTTGCTACTGTGGTGGCGGAAGGTGACGTATCGTCACTATCGCTCCCACAAGCAGTGGCTACCATTACGGCAGCCAAGAGAACAGCAGTTAAACGCATGCCTGTCCCCCGTTTTCTCAATGTCATATTCATTGTTTCCCCTCCATGGGTTGGTTTATTTTGAGAACTTTAGTCACTAGTTACGCCTCTGTCCATACTGGGTCGGCCGCCGGCGCTTCTGCTACCTTAATTAAAGGGTGGTGGCAGGCCACAAAATGGTCTTGACCGACTTCTTGCATTTGTGGTTCCTGAGACGAACAAATGTCGTCAGCCAACGGGCACCGGGTGCGAAAACGACATCCTGAGGGCGGGTTAATCGGTGAAGGGAGTTCTCCGCTTGATGTATCTGATCTGTCAAGCACCACCGTGGGGTCAGGCTCCGGGGATGAAACCAGCAAGAGTTGCGTGTAGGGGTGTGCAGGGTTCTCGTAGAGTTCGTCAGACCCGGCGACTTCACAAATTTTACCAAGATACATAACGGCCACTCGGTCGCTAATATTTTTAACCACGGCTAGATCATGGGCAATAAAGATCAAGGTCAAGTTGTATTTCTTTTTTAAATCTTCGAGGAGGTTTAAAATTTGGGCTTGCACGCTGACGTCGAGGGCGCTTACCGGTTCATCGCAGATAAGAACTTCGGGTTCTAAAACGAGACTGCGAGCAATAGAGATGCGTTGGCATTGCCCGCCTGAAAATTCATGCGGTCGTTTGTTGCGTGCTACATCTGGGTCAATCCCTACCGCGTTAAGCATTTCATCAACTAATGCTTTTTGCTTTGCTTTGTTTTTAGGTCCCCACACGTTTAAAGGCTCAGCCACTATTTCGCCTACTTCTCGACGAGGGTTAAGCGAACTAATGGGGTCCTGAAAAATCATTTGCAAATCGGTACGGCGACGGCGCATGGCCTCTGCAGATAATTTAGTGAGGTCCACCAGGTTGTAATGAACTGCTCCCGACGTAGGGCTTGGAAGTTGAATTAAAGCGCGGCCCGTAGTGGACTTTCCGCATCCTGACTCACCTACCAAACCAAGAGTTTCTCCTCGTTTGATGTCAAAACTGATCCCGCTTACCGCTTTTACGGTGTTTCCGCCGGCAACTGGGTACTCAACCACCAAGTCTTCAACACTAACAAGGGCATCGCCCTCTGGACGCAAATGAGCCTTCCCACTGCCGGCCATTAGTTTCTCTCTTCTTGTGTTGCCGCTTTTTCTTGCAGCATTTCAGTATTTACCATCGCACCTTCGGCAACCGACATGGTTTGGGGAAGTCGAGCGGCCAAGTTTTTTTCGAACGCTTCTTTATTTTCGGGTGTACCAACCGGAAACCAGCATGCTGATTTGTGTCCAGAGTTATCGGTTGCTTGCAACGGCGGGGTTTCTTCACGACATTTTGGTTGCACGTAAGGACACCGAGGACTAAAAGCACACCCAGACGGGGGGTCAATAAGGTCTGGTGGCCGTCCAGCAATCGCTGCTAAACGGGTGTGACTGCGCTGGGTTGTACGAGGGATTGAGCGAAGCAAAGCTTCGGTATAGGGGTGTTGCATGTCAGCAAAAAGTGCGGCGGTTGGGGCTTGTTCAACCACATTGCCGGCGTACATAACCATGATTTCGTCTGTACGGCCTGCCACTACACCAAGGTCATGGGTGATCAAAATCATGGCCATATGGCGTTCTTGCTGTTCACGGTTTAGGAGGTTTAAAATTTGATGCTGAACCGTTACATCTAAAGCGGTGGTTGGTTCATCAGCAAAAAGAAGGGTTGGTTCGCAGGCCAAAGCAATGGCGATGCAAATGCGTTGGCGCATACCACCGCTGAGTTCATGCGGGTAAGCGTTGAGGCGGCTTTCTGGTTCCGGTATTCGAACTTCTTTCAAAAGGTCAATAGCCAATGCTTTGGCTTCTGCTTTTGAAGCACCTAAATGGTGGCGAACATGCTCGGTGACCTGACGGCCAACTTTTACCAGAGGGTTCAATGAAGTCATTGGGTCCTGGAAGACCATGGCTACTTCATTTCCCCAAAGGGTTTGCATCTCGCTCATGGTGGACGCAAGGAGTTCTTTGCCTTCAAATACTGCGCTACCAGAGGTATTTACGTTGTCGCCCAAGTTGAGCCGCATAATGGATCGGGCTAAAACTGTTTTACCAGAGCCGCTTTCCCCCACCACACCGAGGGTTTTCCCTTGGTCAAGTGAAAAGCTCACGCCGCGGACTGCTTTTACTTCACCGGCCTGAACGCTAAACGACGTGTGGAGATCGGACACTTGGAGAAGGGAGGCGCCATTTGTGTTCGCCGAGGCCTCTGCGCTGTTAACGGTTACTGATGCATTCAATTTGTCACCCCTCTTTCTTTCGTCCTCAAATATTACAACGTTGGAGAGTCTGACCTATTTTTAGGCGATATAGCCACTCCGGCGATGAAGTAATCATATTTCTTTTCTTTGTATCTAAGTATCGCAGCGCTGCGACCCGGAACACATTGGTTAGCCAAATGGCTAACTCCCAAAGCATAGTACAAAAAGAGGGAATGCAAGGAAACCTGAACCAATTAAATAGTTCGTTCGCTGCCCCCGTCAATGGATATTTGTGCTGCGGTAGTAGCAGCAAAACGATCGCTGCAGAGTTCAGCGACCACCGAAGCTACGTGGCCGGCTCTTACTTCCATTTTGAGCAGGTTGCGTGCTTTGTATTCCTGGACCGACATGTTGTAATTGGCTGCTCGTTGAGCCAACAACTCTTCGGTCCATAACCCAGTGTCAAACACATTGTCGGGATGTACCACATTTACCCGCACCCCATCTTCAGCCCACTCAAAGGCAGCCACTCGTGAGAGTTGTGTTAGGGCGGCTTTTGACGTCGAATACGCCGCCGCGCTTTTTCCGGGAGCCAAAGCATTACGCGAAGCAATTACCACCACGCGGCCACCCACCGGAGAAAGCGCAAGCAGTGGCGCAGCGTGATGAAAAAGGCGGGACACCGAAGTTACATTTATGTCCATGGCCTTTTGCCAAGAAGCAGCATCCATATCGGCAATTAAGGCACTTTGTGGAAACACCCCGGCACCGACAATGACCATGTCGAGACCTCCGAATTGTTCAACGCCGGCCCGCAAAGCAGCTTTTTGCGCCTCTTCGTCGCCGACATCTGTTGGGCAACCCAGCCATGAAGGGCCAGAAAAAGTTGTCGTCACGTTGGGGTCAATATCTAACCCCACCACAACTGCTCCGCGATCCAGAAGTTCCGCCGCGCAGGCTCGACCAATACCCGAAGCAGCCCCGGTTACCAGTGCTACTTGACCGGCAAATTCCTTTCGGGGGCCCGCAAGCCGCAATTTGGCTTGTTCGAGGTCCCAGTATTCCAAAGAAAAGAGATCTGCTTCTCCGAGAGCGACGTAACCACCGCGCTGGTCTTCAAGGCATTCCAAAACTGGCATGGTGTGGTGGTAGATATCGGCAGCAATAGACGCATCCTTAGCAGTTGCTCCTACCGTCATCATGCCCAACTGCTGGTCCAGCACGACTCGAGGGGCGGGGTCCAGCATGGTGAGCTCTTGCGTTGCTTTTCTGTGGTGCTGAGCAAAATATTGGCGATAATCCTTAGCAAACTGGTCTACATCACGGCCCACTAAAGGAACTCGTTTAGTACGAATAATGTGGTCGGGGGTTAACGGGCCGCGAGTGGCCAAATCGGCAACGTCGGGACGATTCACAAATCGTTGAATTTCTGGGCTGGTATGGCGACGCATTATCATGGGTGACCCAGCAGTTTCAGAAATAGCACGCCGTAAGTCTGCGAGTTCAGTTAGCACCACTTCTGCTTGTTCGCTCGGTTGTGGAGCCTCTTGACGACCACCAGGCAAGTTGGCCAAAAATGCTTCGGCGCGGCCAATGAGTTCAACATGTCGCCCATATGCCTCACGGGTTGTTTCGGCAAAAGTAAAGAGGCCATGGTGCAATAACACCATACCAATGGTCCCGGGATGGGCTTGTTCGGCCCATGCTTCCTGCACTGCTTTTGCCAAATCGAACCCGGGCATTACATAGGGCACG
>JAPKBH010000009.1 GCA_028823445.1 Acidimicrobiales bacterium
TCCGGCTGAAGTAGTAACTGAGGAGGCTCCGGCCGCTGAGGAAGCTCCGGCTGAAGTAGTAACTGAGGAGGCTCCGGCCGCTGAGGAAGCTCCGGCTGAAGAAACCACCAAGGAGGCCTAGTCGTGGCCGACATAACTGCAAAAGAAGTAAAAGCGCTGCGTGACGCTACCGGCGCCGGAATGATGGATGCCAAAGGCGCACTGGTGGAAACCGGCGGCGACGCCGAAGCAGCGGCACAGTTATTGCGAGAAAAAGGTTTGGCTAAAGCGGCCAAACGAACTGACCGATCAAACATCGAAGGTGCGGTGGCTCTTGCTGTAGAAGGCAACCGGGCCGCTTTGGTTCACATCAAGTGTGAAACCGATTTCTCCGCAAAATCAGATGGCTTCGTTGCTTTCGTAAACGAGTTGGTAGCAGCAGTCTTGGCTGAAGGGCCATCGGCTATGGACGCCCGAGAGGCTGCCCTTGACGACCTACGTCTGTCGGTGAAAGAAAATATTGAAATAGGAAAGATTGAATTAGTAGATGCCAGCGAAGGCAACTTGATCGACACTTACCTACACGTCCAAGACGGCCGTGGAGTAAACGGGGTCATCGTTGAAGGCTCCGGGGTAAGTCAAGAAGATCTTCACCAAATTGCTCTACACGTGGCCTTTGCTAAACCAGCGGCCTTAACCCGAGATGAAATTTCTGAAGAAGCAATCGAAAAAGAACGAGCCGCTCTTTTGGAAATCACCAAAGCCGAAGGAAAACCTGAACAAGCTTGGGACAAGATCGTGGAAGGCCGGATGACCGGTTGGTTCCGTGAATCAGTACTTCTTGATCAAGGGCTCCACGGCGACAAGGTAACTGTGCGAGACTCTGTGGGTGATGGCGAAATCGTTCAATTCAACCAGGCTTACCTCGGAGGCTGATCTTGTCTGATCGTCTTACCTCTCGCTGGGACAGAGTTCTTTTAAAAGTCTCTGGTGAAGCATTTGCTGGTGAAGATGGTTATGGCATCAACGGTGAGGTTGTCACCAAGATTGCTCAAGAAATAGCAGACGTCCGTCGCGACTTTGCTGTTGACCTTGCGGTGGTAGTGGGTGGTGGAAACATTTGGCGAGGCATGTCTGGTGCTGGTGCGGGCATGGACCGTGCTCAAGCCGACTACATGGGCATGTTGGCCACGGCCATTAACGCTTTGGCGCTCCAGGACACCTTGGAACAATTAGGCCAACCCACTCGGGTGCAAACGGCTATTCATATGTCGCAGATTGCTGAGCCGTATATTCGCCGCCGAGCCATCCGCCACTTAGAAAAAGGCCGTGTGGTCATTTTTGCGGGAGGAACTGGAAACCCTTTCTTCACCACAGATACCGCAGCTGCTCTACGAGCGGTGGAGATGGAAGCACAAGTGGTGCTTAAAGGGTCGCATTCCGGCACCGACGGTATTTACACCTCAGACCCTCGCCTCGACTCGACGGCCACTAAAATAGACGAAATCAGCCACCTTGAAGTTGTCCAACAAGGGTTAAAAGCTATGGACACCACGGCCATTACTTTGTGCATGGATAATCAAATGCCCATCGTAATGTTTGACCTTATGGTCCCCGGCAACGTGAGATCCATCCTTGCCGGTGAGTCGGTCGGTACGCTGGTTACCTAACAAGGGGTGACGTTGAGTAACGAAATGATTCAAATGGTTCTCGAAGAGACCGAAGAGCGCATGACTGAGGCGGTGACGCATAGCCGTCGCGAGTTTTCTACCATTCGCACTGGTCGTGCTTCTTCTACGCTGGTTGAGCGATTGACCGTTGAGGCCTACGGCGTAGAAATGAAAATGTTGGAGTTGGCAAGCTTTGCGGTGCCAGAGGCCCGGCAATTGCTTATTACTCCGCATGACCCGGCCAATGTGGGAGCGGTAGAAAAAGCTATTATGAAAGCCGAATTGGGGCTCACCCCCAGTAACGATGGTCATGCGGTTCGCCTGACTTTTCCCGAGTTGACCGAAGAACGGCGTCGGGATCTGGTACGAATGGTAAACACCATGGCCGAAGACGGAAAGACTCGTCTCCGGGGTCAGCGGCGAAATGCCCGTAAAGACCTCGACGATATTTCCGACGATGGCGGGGTGTCAGAAGACGACATCAAGCATGCATCGCAACAACTCGATGACCTTATCCACCGATACGAAGCCGAAATTGATCAAGCCCGATCAGCAAAGGAAAGTGACTTACTTGAGGTGTGAGCCTTTTGTAGAGACCTGGGAGAACCAATGAACGACCAACAAAACTTTGAAGAAATACGTATTTTGGGTTTAGAGCCCACCGAGGACGAGGTAGCCCCCGGGCGCTCGGTGTTCGGCGAGGGCTCAGCGGAAGAAGAATTACCGCATTGGACCGATACTCCGTCGGCCCCTCCGGAACAAGATAAATGGGCCGATTTAGTGGAAGAAGCCCCACGTTGGGCCGATGACGTGCCAACCGAACATGAATCGCAACAGCCGGTGGGCGAGGCAGGCGAGCCAGCCACTCTTTTCTTTGGTGAAGAAGCAACCGAAGCAGCGGCGGCGGTTAGCGGAGATTTCAACCCACCTTTGCTTCCACCAAATGAAGAAGCATTGCCGCCCGTGGACGCACCGGCACCAGTGGCCGAGGCCACACCGAAACGCCGTAGCGGAGGTGGCGGAGCCAAGCCTCGCAAACGTCCAGAAAAATCTTCAGGCGGTGAGCGGGATATGCCCATGGCCATTGTCACCGGTCTCGGTTTGGCTGCTCTTGTTTTAGTGGCCTTCAAATTGGGTACCGGGGCCACCATGGCCCTGTCTACGGTTATTTTGACCTTGGCCGCCGCCGAGTTTTTTATGGCGGTACGCCGTTCGGGTTACCAACCAGCTTCGCTGCTGGGCATAGTGGCGGTCGCCGCATTAAACCTCGGGGCGTATTGGCGTTTTGAAGCCGCCATACCAGTGGTGCTTATGCTCACCGTTTTGTTTACTTTCCTTTGGTACCTCACCGGTGTTGATCGAGATGCCCCGATGTTGAACGTATCGGTCACCCTTTTCGGTGTGCTCTACATCGGCTTGTTGGGCTCATTTATTGGACTCATGCTGAACGATGTCAACGGCATCGGCATGCTTCTTGCTGCCGTATTAGCGGCGGTGGCTTACGACACCGGCGGACTGCTGGTGGGCCGTGTAGCAGGCCGTACGCCTTTGGCTGCGGTGAGCCCGAACAAAACTATGGAAGGCCTGCTGGGTGGCATGGCCGCATCCTTCGGGGTGACGGTGGTAATCACTGGGCAGATAACGCCTTTCGGCGACACCCCCGGCGACTTGGGTTCTGTGTTTGTCCTTGGGGTGGTGGCTGCCTTGGCAGCCCCGCTGGGCGACCTTTGCGAGTCCATGATTAAACGAGACCTCGGCCTTAAAGACATGGGAAGCATCTTGCCGGGCCACGGCGGTTTGTTGGACCGTTTTGATGCTTTGCTCTTCGTTTTGCCGGCCACTTACTACACCGCTCGTTTGCTTAACTTGTTCGGGGGCTGACCCGAAGCCGCCTCGGCTTTTTGAGGCGGTACGGTCTTGCTATGTCTGTAACCTCTGTCGCTGTTCTCGGGTCTACGGGTTCTATCGGCACGCAAACCCTTGAGGTGGTTGCTGCTTGTCCAGAGGACTACGAGGTGGTTGCTTTAGGTGCGGCGTCGTCCATTGATTTGTTGGTTGAACAAGCAGAGCGCTTTCGCCCGAAAGTGGTGGCTTTGGCTGATCAAAGCCGGGCCACAGAACTGAGTGAGCGGGTACCGGCCGGTATCGAAGTTTTGGCTGGTCCGCAGGCTTTAGCCGAGGCTGCAGTTATCGCTGAGGTAGCCATTAACGGGGTGGTTGGTTTCGCTGGTTTGTCGGTCACTTTGGCGACGTTGCTGGCCGGTCGCCGTTTGGGTTTGGCCAACAAAGAGTCGCTGATTGCCGCCGGGCCAGTAGTTCAGCGGGCTCGGGCTACTCCGGGAGCGGAGATCCTTCCGGTAGATAGCGAGCATTGCGCCATTCACCAATGTTTGCGGGCCAACGACAACCATGAGCGAGTAGCCAGCATTGTGTTGACCGCATCGGGTGGCCCTTTTCGAGGGCGGAGCGCCGCCGAGTTGGCCACCATTACTATTGAAGAAGCATTGGATCACCCCACCTGGTCAATGGGCCCAAAAATTACGGTTGATTCTTCGACCTTGATGAACAAAGGCCTTGAGGTAATCGAAGCCCGTGAGTTGTTTGGGGTGGGTTACGACCAAATTGATGTGGTGGTGCATCCGCAGTCCATTGTGCATTCCATGGTGACTTTCTCTGATGGAGCGACGATGGCTCAACTGTCGCTTCCCGATATGCGGCTCTGCATGGGTTACGCCTTGGCTTACCCCGACCGCTTAGACGTGCCCTTTGGGGCCATTGATTGGACGGAGCTTTCTCGTCTAGATTTCGAAGCACCAGATCGTGAAGCGTTCCCTTGTTTGGATTTGGCTTTTGCTGCGGGACGTTTGGGCGAAACAGCGCCGGCTTGGCTTAACGCCGCCAACGAAGTTGCTGTCCAAGCGTTTCTTGACGGAGCACTTTCTTGGGTGGGGATTGGCGAGACCTTGAAAAAGATGCTGGAGGCTTGGCCCGGTAGTTCAGCCGATGGGGTAGAGGCAGTTCTTTTGGCCGATGAGCAATCTCGAACGGCCACTCAAGATTTGATTAAGAAGGAAGCATGACCGAAGAAAAGTTTGAACCGGCGGGATCTTCGCGCCGAGTCACGGCGTTATTGACCGTAGTGTTTTTAGGCTGGGCGGGCGGTGTTTCACTTTTGGTGGTGATTGGCGCTTTTGTGGTCATGTTGGCGTTGCACGAACTGGGACACCTTTTGGTTGCTCGCTGGTCGGGTATGCAAGTTACTGAGTATTTCATTGGGTTTGGCCCGCGTATTTGGTCAATGCGTCGTGGTGAAACCGAATACGGGGTGAAGGCCATTCCTGCCGGCGCTTACGTGCGCATTACCGGTATGTCCAGCATGGAAGAGGTAGCGCCGGTAGACGAGCATCGTTCTTTTCGGGCGCAGTCGTTTCCTCGCCGGGTAGCGGTGGCTTTCGCTGGTTCGGGGATGCAATTTTTGTTGGCTATTGCTTTGTTGACAGTTTTGTTCACCACCATTGGTCGCCCCGATAGTTCATCTTGGGAGGTCGGGGTGGTCGTTGAGGGTTCGACGGCCCAAAGCCTTGGGGTGGTAAGCGGGGACCAAGTAGAAAAAGTGGCTGGGGTATCGGTAGAAGATTTTGAAAAGTTTGGCGAGGTGGTGCGTGCTTCAATTGGCCATCTGGTTCCGTTCGAAATCAACCATGAAGGTACTTCGTTTGTGCGGACCGCCCGGTTGAACGAACGACTGACGGTCATCGGGGCCGCAGCGTTTGCTGGCTTGCAAGAAGGTGACCAACTGGTTTCTGTCGATCACGCCCCGGTGCGGTATTGGTCAGATCTTCCGGCGTCGTTGGAGGGGCAGGGGCCGGTACGGGTTGAGGCGCTGCGTTATGGCCAAGACACGGTGGTGCTAATGGTGGCGATCAATAAACTGCCCACCGAAGCTATGGCGGTAAGTGGTTTTTTTGGGGTTTCTCCGCAGCGACCACTGGTCACCGAAAATATTGTTTCGGCAACTGGCCAAGCAGTTTCTGAAGTAGCGGAATTGGTGGCTGCTTCTGCTAAAGCTTTGGTGAAGTTTTTCACTCCGGGGGGAATTGCCGATTTTGTTCGAGGCACGGTCAGCAGCGACGGGGGTGAAGCAGCGGATGGGGTGGCGTTAACTTCTGAAGATGAAAACCGACTGCTTTCTATTTATGGGGCGGCCCGGTTGGGGAGTGCAGCTTTCGAGTCGGGGATTTACCAGTTCATCTGGTTCATGGTGCTTATCAATGTATTTATTGCGGTGTTTAACTTGGTACCTTTGTTGCCGTTCGACGGCGGACATATAGCGATCGCTATTTATGAGCGGTTGCGTTCCTTTGGCGGTCGCGATTATCGCGCTGATGCTTCAAAGTTGCTGCCGCTTACTTGGGTGGTGTTGATGTTTTTATTGTCGTTGTCTGCTCTGGCGCTTTTTCGCGACATCGTTGATCTCCCAGATTTTGGTTGAGCTGTTGCAAACGAGAAGTAAGTCTCTTGCCTCGGGGCAAGCCAGATAGCGGGTAGCCTCAGCACTATGGAGGTTCAATCCACTTTTCCCCGTCGTTCTACTCATCAGGTCATGGTGGGCGACGTCCCGGTGGGCGGTGGTGCGCCGATAAGCGTTCAGTCCATGACGGTGACAAAGACCGCCGATCATGAAGCTACTTTGCAGCAAATCTATGACCTCGCTATGGCGGGAGCAGACATTGTTCGCTGCACCTGTAACGAACCAGAAGCAGCCGAGGGGCTGGCGCGGATTGTTCCCCGGTCGCCGGTGCCCATTGTGGCCGACATTCATCACCAATACCGCATGGCGTTAGCCGCTTTGGAAGCTGGCGTGGATTGCTTACGCCTGAACCCAGGCAATATCCGTAAACCGGAGCACATCAAGGCGGTGGCTCGAGAAGCCAAAGACCGTGGTGTTCCGATTCGCATCGGGGTAAACGGGGGGTCGTTGCATCCTGATTTGTACGCCAAATATGGCGACGTGGTGACCCCAGAAGCCATGGTGGAATCGGCACTTCAAGAGATCGGTTATTTCTCTGAGGTGGGTTTTGATCAGATAAAGATTTCGGTGAAGGCTTCGAGCGTGCCGTTGATGATTGATGCTTATCGGCAACTGGCTGAACTCACCGAACACCCACTGCATTTGGGGGTCACCGAGGCTGGGCCATTGCCGGGTGGTTTGTTGAAATCCACGGCGGGTATTGCCACGTTGTTGGCGGAAGGTATTGGCGACACCATCCGTTATTCCCTTACTGCTGACCCTATTGAAGAGGCCAAAGCGGGACGCCAGTTGTTGGAGTCCATGGGCCTGCGGGAACGGAAAAACGTTGATTTGATTGCTTGTCCGAGTTGCGGCCGGGCCGAAATTGATGTGGTGGCGGTGGCCGAAGAAGCGCTGGCTGCTTTTGCTGATCGAGAGATTCCGTTACAAATAGCCATCATGGGGTGCGTGGTCAACGGTCCCGGCGAAGCGCGTGATGCTGATTTGGGTATAGCGGCTGGTAATCACCGGGGACATTTGTTTATTAAGGGCCGCAATGCGGCGGTGGTTCCCGAAGATGAAATGGTTTCAACTTTGGTGGAGTGGGCAGATTTTATTATGGAACACGGCGCCGATGCGGCGCTTGCTCGAGTGGATGTAGATCGAGCGGAACGAGAGGCGGCCCGAGATCGTGATCGTTTGTTGGCTTCCCAGGGTGTAGACGCAAATGATTCTGGTACCCGTATTGAAATGATTCGCCGCCACACCGAGGCCTAATCGTTTTTGACCCTGGCCATGGGGTAGTCCCTAAGCCGATGGGTAGGTTTTTCTGTGGACGGGCGGGAAGTCCGGTATGCTCTTCTGTTGCGTACATCGTGCAGTTTCTGACGAGGCGTGGGCTTGGCCCACGCCTTTCTCATTTGCTGCATTTAGGGCTAAAAGGACAACAAAGGAGGTGCCATGGGAGTAATTGAACGAGTCGAAACCTTGGTGGCTCCGTTGTGCGACCGAGTAGGTGTCGAGCTTTTTGACCTGGAATACGAAGGCGGCGTTGTTCGTCTGGTTATTGACCACCCTGATGGGGTTGGTATGGGCGCCATTGCCCAGTTAACTCGAGAAGTTTCTCGGGCCTTTGACCACGAAGAACCTGTTCACGGCACTTACACCATTGAGGTAACGAGCCCCGGGTTGGAACGTTCCTTGAAAAAGCCTGGCCATTTTACTCGAGCTTTGGGCGAAACAGTCACCATAAAAACTCAACCTGGGGTTGAGGGAGAGCGCCGTTTCGGCGGGGTTTTAGAGTCCAGCGACGAGACTACGGCCACCATACGTTTAGAAGATGGGGTCACCCGCACGGTGGCATTCAGCGAGATTTTAAAAGCACGCACTGTTTTTGATTGGGCGCCTGAACCAAAAGGGCCCCGACGAACTGATGAACGACCTGCATCAACTGGTGCCGGGTCATCTACGGAAAGCGAAGTGAAGCAATGAACTCCGAAATGATGGAAGCACTCCAAGCCCTCGCTGTGGATAGAGGGATCTCTCCCGAAGCGCTTTTTGCCGCATTGGCCGACGCTTTAGAGTCGGCATACAAGCGCATGCCGGGCGCCGAAGAGTTCTCTTGGGTGACCATTGATTCTGAAACGATGGAGATTCGGGTATTTGCGCAAAAACTTGACGAAGAAGGTGAAGTTATTGGCGAAGAGTTTGAGGTTACTCCCGACAACTTTGGCCGAATTGCTGCCACCACGGCTCGACAAGTCATGGGGCAACGTATTCGCGAAGCCGAACGGGACCTTAAATACGAAGAATACGCAGGTCGCGAAGGCGACATCGTCACCGGCCTTATTCAACAAACCGATGCTCGTTACACGCTGTTGGATCTCGGTCGAGTTGAAGCACTGCTCCCTCAAGCCGAACAAGTTCCCTTTGAACGCCCGGAAGCTAATACCCGCTTGAAGGCTTACATCGTAGAGGTTCGTAAGACCTCGAAGGGCCCACAAATTGTGGTGAGTCGCACCCATCCTGGGTTGATTAAACGTCTCTTCGAACTTGAAGTTCCAGAAATCGCTGATGGAGTAGTAGAGATTCGTTCGTGTGCCCGTGAACCCGGGCATCGCACCAAGATTGCTGTGGGCTCCAACGACCCTCAGGTTGACCCTGTGGGCGCTTGTGTGGGGGCCCGAGGTGCTCGAGTTCGCATGGTGGTTAACGAGCTACGTGGCGAAAAAATTGACATCGTTCCTTTCTCGGAAGACCCCGCAGACTTCGTTATGAAAGCGCTGTCACCAGCCAAAGTCAACGAAGTATTGATTGACGAAGAAACTGGTACCGCCACGGTGATCGTGCCCGACTACCAGTTGTCGTTGGCCATTGGTAAAGAAGGGCAAAATGCTCGATTGGCGGCCCGGATGACTGGGTGGCGAGTGGACATTAAGAGCGAAACTCAGGTTGCCGAAGAGGCAGCCTTTGCCGCCACCGACTGGGCTGAAGGTGAATGGGTACTCGACGAAGAAACCGGTGAAAACGTTTGGAAGGCTGCTGACGGCGGCCAAGATGTGCTGGCCGGCGATTACGGCGGCAGTGCTGAAGAAGAAGAAAGTGCGGAAGCGGAGACCGAAGCCGAAACTGAACTAGAAACTGAGGCAGAAGTCGAAACTGAAGCCGAGGTTGCTTCTGAAGCTTCCGATGAAGAGGTGGCTCCTGAAGCCTCTACAGAAGAAGCTCCCGCTGAAGAAACCGAAGAGCAATAGCCGTCGGTCCACAACGAACATGCGTCGGGTGTCGACTGAAGAAGTCGGCGGTTGACCTTCAACGTTTGGCCTGGGACAGCGCAAAGCAACAATTGCGGATTGGGTCAAATGTCGGCGGCCGTGGAGCGTATCTTTGCCGCCAACAGTCGTGTTTAGCACAGGCCATAGAGCGTGATGCACTGAGTCGAGCCTTACGAACGACACTCCCTGAGGGAATATTCGCCGATTTGTTGAAGAGTTGGCTAGTAAAAGGTGACGGTTCCTCGGCCGAGAACGGGTGAACAGGGTCGCTTCTGCGATAACGTCAGGCATTGGCTGTTTAGGCCATTTTCTATCGAAAGACTTAGAATCACCGTGGCGAGCAATATCCGCGTCTATGAATTGGCGCGAGAACTTGGAATGACCAATAAAGAGGTCGTGGATCTCTGTGGAACGCTGGGTATTGGCGTCAAGGGTCACTCATCGGGCATGCCCGAACCCCAAGCCGACCGGGTGCGCCGTAAAGCAAAGCGTGAAGGCCTCACTCGTGAGGTGGTTGAAGAAGAACCAGAGCCGATTAAAGAGCCTGAACCAGCGCCCGAGCCTGAGCCTGAGCCTGAACCAGAGCCGGAACTAGAGCCTGAACTAGAGCCTGAACCAGAGCCGGAACTAGAGCCTGAACCAGAGCCGGAACTAGAGCCGGAACTAGAGCCTGAACCAGAGCCGGAACTAGAGCCAGAGGCTCAGCCTCCGGTTGTTGAAGAAGAAATAACCGAAGAAAAAGACACTTTGGTTGAACCCGAAGAGGCGCCTGCTGCGCCTATCCCACGAGTGATTTCTTCTAGCGGTTCATCCGCTCCACCGAAACCTGTTGTTGAGCCAGAAACTGTAGAAGTCAAAAAAGAAGAGCCGCCCGCTGCGGAAAAATCAGTAGTTCCTGACCCCGCAGAAAGGGTCGAACCGGCACCGCGTATGCCGCCTGCTGGGGCAACCCCTCCCATGTCGTCAACGGGAAAACCTATTCCTCCGCCCCCCGGGCCACCTACTTCGAATAGTGGAAAACCTATTCCTCCTCCCCCCGGTATGGGTGGTCGGAGTACTGCAGAACCTACGGGCGGTCCTCCGGGACGCCGTAATAGTCCTCCGCCAGCTGGACGTCGTCCGGCACCCGGTGGAGGCCCACGTGAATCGGTACCTGGTGCCGGTGTGCGCCCTGGTGGCGGACCCGGTGGAGGTCGCCCTGGCGGCCCAGGTGGCGGCCCAGGTGGCGGACGCCCCGGCGGCCCTGGCGGTCGGCGCCCACCACCTCGACGCAAAAAGCGCCGTCGTAGTCGTGAAGAACTACAACCGATGGGTACCCCGAACTACACCCCCGAAGATGCAGCAGTGCCGGAAGGCGAAGTGGTTGTTGAGCGTTCGAGCACCGCTCAAGAACTTGGCCCGAAGCTAAATCGTACCGCCGCAGACGTGGTGCGTTTCTTGATGCAGCAAGGTGAAATGGTTACCGCTACGCAGTCGCTCTCTGACGACATGATTGAACTCTTTGCTGCTGAAATTAGTGCGGAAATCCGCATGGTCGATTTGGGCGAAGAACAAGAAGTCGAGTTGCTTAAGTTGCTCGACGTCATTGACGATGAAGCCGACGATGAAGCAGCTCTACGTCCGCCGGTTATTACCGTCATGGGTCACGTAGATCACGGGAAGACAAAGCTTCTTGATCAGATCCGTAAGGCCAACGTGGTGGACGGCGAAGCGGGAGGAATCACCCAACATATTGGGGCCTACCAAGCCGAGCATGCGGGAAACATGTTCACCTTTATCGATACTCCAGGTCACGAGGCCTTTACCGCCATGCGAGCCCGAGGTGCAGGAGCCACCGACATTGTCGTCTTGGTGGTAGCCGCCGATGATGGGGTTATGCCCCAAACGGTGGAAGCCATTAACCACGCCAAATCTGCTGATGTGCCCATCGTGGTGGCTATTAATAAAATGGATCGTGAAAATGCTGACGCAGATCGTGTCTTGGCGCAAATCGCTGAACACGAACTGGTGCCCGAATCTTGGGGCGGCGACACCGTAACGGTCGAGGTTTCGGCCTTGCAAAACACGGGGATCGACGACCTTCTTGAAAACTTGCAGGTCATCGCCGAGGTAGAAGACCTCCGCGCCGACCCCGAAGGTCGTGCCCAGGGCGTAGTCCTGGAATCAAACCTTGACATTGGCCGTGGGCCGATGGCCACCATTTTGGTGCAACGAGGCACCCTTCGCGTCGGTGACCCTCTGGTGGCTGGTGCCGCTTGGGGCAAGGTCCGCGCCATGATCAACGACCAGGGCGAACAGGTTAAAGAAGCTGGCCCTTCTACGCCGGTTCAGGTACTGGGTTTGTCTGATGTGGCAGATGCCGGTGAAGGATTTGTGGTTGCTCCCAACGAAAAGATCGCCGGTCGAGTAGCCGACAAACGTGGCCACTGGCGTCGTCAGGCCAACATCGGCCGTGACGCCCACGCTCTTTCGGGCGGCGCTCGATTGGAAGACATTTTTGAGCAGATTCAAAAGGGCGAAGCAGCCAACTTGAACCTCATTGTCAAAGCTGATGTAAACGGCTCGTTGGAAGCGGTAATTGAGAGCCTGCGTAAGCTTGAACGTGAAGAAGTGCGCCTTTCTTTCGTACACCGCGGGGTTGGCGGTATCACCGAAAATGACATCCAATTAGCGGCGGCCGCCAACGCCACCATTATTGGTTTCAATGTGCGTCCCGAACGCAAAGCTCGAGACTTTGCCCAAACGGAGAACGTAGAAATTCGTACTTACGAAATCATCTACAAACTGATTGAAGATATTGAATCCGCCATGGTCGGCATGTTGGCCCCCGAGTTTGAAGAAGTGGTCACCGGCGACGCAGAGGTTCGAGAAATCTTTACTGTCCCTCGAATTGGGCGTATCGCTGGTTGCCATGTTCAAAACGGCACTATTTCACGGGGCTCCAAAGTGCGCTTCTTGCGTGACGGGGCCATTATTTGGAAGGGCGATATCAAATCGTTGCGCCGTTTCAAAGAAGATGTGGCCGAAGTCCAAACCGGTTTCGAATGCGGTATCGGCCTCTCGGATTTCCAAGACCTCAAGGCCGGCGATGTTATCGAAACCTATGAGGATCGGGAAATTCCCCGGGTTTAGATCTTATGGCTCGACAACCCCGCCGCTCTAGTCGTTCTACCCGTGGCTATGACCGCACCGACCGACTTAACGAACTGCTTCGGCGCATCCTGGCAGAAGAGCTTGAACACATTGATGACGATCGTCTTATTTTGGCCACCATCACCGGGGTGGTGACTGACCGAGACCTCAGCCAAGCCAAGGTTTACGTTTTAGGAAATGTCGAAGACGACGACTTGTTGAAGGCTTTCGAAGATCACCGAAAACAATTGCAGCGAGCGATTGGCACGCAAACTCGTCTGCGCAGGGTGCCCCCGTTGCTTTTTATCACCGACGAAGTCAGTCGTTCCGCTGACCGTATTGAAACTATTTTGCGTGAAATAAACGACGGTACGGATGAACAAGACTGATCCGCCACCCAACGGCATTGCCATCATTGACAAACCGTCTGGGTGGACCAGCCACGATGTGGTGGCTAAATCTCGAGGAATCCTGGGCACCCGCAAAGTTGGCCATTCTGGCACTTTGGACCCCGATGCCACCGGAGTGCTGGTTTTGGGGGTTGGCAGGTCAACACGCCTGCTTAAATACCTGACTGGGCTTTCTAAACGCTATACCGGGCAAATTGTGCTGGGTGTAGAGACCTCAACGTTAGATGCGGCCGGAGAAGTAACGGCAACTCATGACATGGCGGGGGTCACCCTCGAACAGGTCGTGGCGGCAGCCCAGCAATTTATTGGGGCGATTGAACAAATCCCTCCCATGGTGTCGGCTATCAAAATAGGGGGCCGCCGACTTCACGAAATAGCTCGCGAAGGGGGCGAGGTTGAACGACCACCCCGGCCAGTCACCGTTTACCATTTTGAAATAGCCGCAACCGAAGATCCGCTGATTTTTGCTTGCGATGTGTCGTGCTCTTCGGGTACCTATATTCGTACTTTGGCTGCAGATGTAGGAACGGCTTTAGGGGGCGGCGCTCACCTCACCGGTCTGCGTCGCCTGGCGGTGGGCTCGTTTACCATTGACGAAGCCCACCCGTTAGAGAAACCAGTACTACTTTCTGCGGCGACCGCGCTGAGGGATTTTTCTTCGGTCACGGTGTCTGAAGAAATTGCCCAAGCAGTAGCCCACGGCAAGGTGCTGGACCTCGACCTTCTTGGAGTAGACGGGGACGGCCCATGGGGGGTTCTCAACACCGATGGCGAGTTGCTGGCCGTTTACGAACCACACAAGGGTCGAGCGAAACCTTCCGTGGTGCTGGTCGGTTAGACCGGTTCGGATAGTCTGCGCTCGTGGAAGTTCGCCGTACGTTGCAACCGGATCGACAGGATTCTCTTGGCACTGTGCTGACCATCGGCGCCTACGACGGGGTGCATTGCGGCCATCGAAAAGTTATTGCTGAGGTATGCCGACTCGCCGAGGAGCGCGGTTTGGGTTCAGCGGTGGTTACTTTCGACCGGCACCCTGCCTCGGTGGTTCGCCCCGAGTCTGCGCCTTTGTTGCTGACCGACTTAGAACAAAAACTTGAGTTGCTGGCTGCTACTGGCGTTGACCAAACTCTAGTGGTGCCTTTTGACGAGCAACGGGCGGCCGAAACCGCCGAAGATTTTGTTAGCAACGTTTTGGTTGGGTGCTTGAAAGTGAAACTCATTGTGGTGGGCGAAGATTTTCATTTTGGTTTTCGCCGTTTAGGCAACGTGGCGCTGCTGCGTGAGATGGGCCAAGCGTTGGGTTTTGCCGTTACGGGTCTTGGCTTGGTGGGCATGGATGGGGAGCCGGCACGCGATCATGAACAAGTGTCGTCTACCTTCATTCGTCGTGCATTGGGCCGTGGCGACCTTGACCGAGCGAACGCCATGTTGGGCCGGCCTTACGAGGTGCGAGGCATAGTGTCTAAGGGAGACCAACGAGGCCGCACGTTGGGTTTTCCTACGGCCAACGTACGGGTTGGAGCGTCAATATTGTTGCCTGCTGATGGGGTGTATGCCGGCCGCGTTGAGCTTCCTTCAGGCGAGGTGCGAGACGCTGCGCTTTCTTTAGGTACCCGTCCACACTTTTTCACCGACGGCGACCTTTTACTGGAGGCGCATCTCATTGATTTTTCAGGTGACCTTTATGGCCAAGAAGTAAATGTTTCTTTTGAAAAGAATCTGCGCTTACAGCAAAAATTTGAAAGCCTTGAAGCGCTGGTCATGCAGCTAGAAAAAGATGTGGCCAGTGCAACACAGTGGCTTCAGTAAATGTCGGTTACCAATGTGTTGCTGTTGCTGGGGGGCGGGCTTTTCGCCGGAGTAATTAACACCATGGCGGGCGGAGGCTCAATGCTTACGGTGCCGCTTTTGGTTATGGCTGGGGTGCCGGGGAATATCGCTAACGGCTCAAACCGGGTAGGGATTTTGGCCTCAACGGCGGCGGCCGCTACGGCTTTTCGTCGATTAGGTGTAGAAGGGCTTTCTCGGGTGACTCCGGTTCTTTTGCCGGTGGTAGCCGGTGCGCTGCTGGGGTCGTTTAGTGTTTCTTTGCTCTCGGACGAACTTTTTGAGAAAATTTTTGGGATTCTTATGGTCCCGTTGTTGTTGCTGGCTTTACGGCCGCCCCGGGCCGCTTTAGGGTCCTGGTCTCTGCCAGCCACCGTGCTGGTGTTTTTTGGCATCGGCCTTTACGGTGGCGCTTTTCAGGTGGGGATCGGCTTGCTGCTGGTCCTCGCCCTTTCCCGATCTGGGATGGAGCTCGTCCTGGCTAACAACGTCAAAGTTTTGGTAGCGATGGCCATCAACGTGACGGCGCTCCCGGTGTTTATTTTGAACGGAAAAATCGCTTGGGGCCCGGCCTTGGTTTTGGCAGCAGGTTTTGCAGTGGGGGGTGCTTTGGGGGCTCGTTTTACCGTGACCGGTGGAGAGAAAGTGATTCGGCCAGTATTGGCCTTGGCGGTGCTGGCTCTCTCGGGACGCTTGCTTGGCCTTTATTGACGGTCAGCGAGTTCGTTTAGGGCTCCGGCGAAACTCGTATCGAGTGACCCAAGGTCTTCCACAATGGTGACAACTTTGAAACCTTGTTCAAAGCGCCGAGCAGCCAGTGCGGTGTTGGCGTGAATGCCGGGCACTACGCCATGGCGTTTGCAGGCCGCCACGATGGTGTCCAGGGCTTCATCGAAGGGTGATTCGCCGTCGTGGTTGCCGGGGCCAAGGCCCAAACTTGTTGAAAGGTCTGAAGGCCCGACATAGATGGCGTCAACGCCTTCCACGCTAAGGATGTCGTCTAAAGCATGAAGGGCTGAGGTGGTTTCAATCATGGGCAGGCACTGCACTCGTTCAATTACTTGGTCCACATAGGCGGGACCATAAATGGTGGCCGCTCGAGTCGGCCCGACACTGCGGATGCCTACTGGTGAATATCGGCAGGCCGCTACTGCTGCTTGGGCCTCAGCAGCCGAGTTGACCATGGGAACGATTACTCCGGTTGCTCCCGCATCTAAGGCCCAACCGATGATTCCTGTTTCGTTGCTGGGCACTCGAACCAAAGTGCGGGCAGCTTCTGGTCGAGCAGCGGTTAGCAAAGGAACCAAATCTTCTTTGGTGACGAGACCGTGTTGCATGTCTAAACAGAGGTAGTCAAAACCGGTGCGGGCCGCAAGTTCCACGGCCATGCTGGAAGGGGTTTTAATCCAACAACCAAGCGAGGTTTGGTCAGTGTTGAAGAGGAGGGGGAAAGAGTCGTAAGGCATAAACAGACCTTACTCTCTGGGCGTAGACCAACGAACACCGGCTACATGGTTTGGCGTCTTCTGGGATGGTTCCGCTAACATGGGCTTTACAAAAGAATCCTCGGGGTTGGGTGAAAGTCCCTACCGGCGGTGAGTGGCTTAAAGCCACAAGCCCGCGACCCTTTCAAAGCATTTATGCAGAGAAAGGTTGATCAGGTGTGAGTCCTGAGCCGACGGTTAAAGTCCGGATGGGAGAGGATGCAGAGCAAGTATTTGCCGACAGCCTTGGGCTGCCAGCAGGTGAACTTTGTGATCTCTCCTTCCTTGTGGGCAATAACCAAGAAGGGAGAAACCGAATGTTTACGGGCATTGTAGAAGAACTGGGCATGGTCAGATCAGTCGTGTCCCAAGGCGCAGGATGCCGCTTAACGGTAAACGCCGAACTTGTTCTTTCTGAAGTGAAACTCGGTGATTCCATTTCGGTAAGCGGATGCTGTTTGACAGTGGTCGACTTTGGCGCCGACGAAAAAGGTTCGTGGTTCGCTGCGGACGCCGTGCCAGAAACGCTCGACCGGACAATTTTGGGCCAACTCTCAGTAGAAGATCTGGTCAACCTTGAACGCTCAATGCCCGCTAACGGTCGTTTCGGCGGCCATGTCGTCCAAGGCCACGTTGACGGGGTGATTCAGTTGAAAAAAGTTCAATCCCTGGACGATGGTTCTCAACGATTGACTTTTCATCTCCCAGAAATGTTGGCTGGGCAAATTGTCGAAAAAGGGTCGGTAGCGCTTGATGGCATCAGCCTGACCGTGGCCAGCGTCAACCACGATGAAGCATCTTTTGATATCGCGGTGGTTCCACATACTCTCGCCGTGACCACGCTTGGCCATAAAGTAAGAGGAGACTCGGTCAACGTTGAGGCGGACGTGTTCGCTCGCTACGTGGCAGGGCTACTGAAAGCAAAATTCGTACAAGAAAACAAGGAGCAGGCCTAATGCCGTTAGCTGATATTTCTCAGGCCATCGAGGCTTACGCCCGAGGCGAATTTTTAGTAGTGGTGGACGACGAGGATCGCGAAAATGAAGGTGATCTTATTATTGCGGCTGACGCTATGACTCCAGAAAAAATGACGTTCATGATTCGTCATACCAGCGGGGTTATTTGTGCCCCCATGTCTGATGGCCGTGCTGACGAACTTGACCTTCCGTTAATGGTGGTTGATAACACCGAGTCAATGCGTACGGCGTTTACGGTGACCGTGGACCTTGTCGCCGGAACCAGCACTGGTATTTCAGCTGCTGACCGTTCAGCGACGGTTGTTGCCTTGGCGGACTCTGCCCGGGTGCGTAACGAGTTCGCTCGCCCGGGACATATTTTTCCTTTGCGGGCTCGAGTTGGTGGAGTATTAAAACGTGCAGGCCATACGGAGGCGGCTGTTGATCTCTGCGCTATGGCCGACCGGGCGCCAGTGGGCGTGCTCTGTGAAATTGTGAACGACGATGGGTCCATGGCCCGGGTGCCGGATCTTGAAGTATTCGCAGAAGAACACGGATTGCTTTTTATTACCATTGCCGACCTTATCCGCTACCGTCGCCGTCATGAAAAACTGGTGGAACATTTTGCGGCAGCGCGTATCCCAACTCGTTACGGCGATTTCACCGCACACGCTTATCGCTCCACGCTGGACGAAGACGAGCATGTGGCTTACGTTTTGGGAGATTTAAGTACAGTTGATGCCCCATTGGTGCGGGTACATTCTGAGTGTTTAACGGGCGACCTTTTGGGCTCGATCCGTTGCGACTGTGGATCGCAACTTGATGCGGCACTTGAAGGGATTGGTGAGGAAGGGGCAGGTGTCCTGGTTTACCTCCGAGGTCACGAGGGGCGTGGCATCGGCATAGCGCACAAGCTTCGGGCTTACGAACTTCAAGACGAGGGATACGACACGGTCGATGCCAACTTGCAACAAGGCCTTCCTGTGGACTCGCGTGAATACGGGGTGGGCGCACAAATCCTTTCTGACCTTGGGGTAAGCAAAATGCGACTGATGACAAACAACCCAGTGAAATACGGTGGGCTTGAAGGTTACGGGTTGGACGTGGTGGGGCGCGTGCCTTTACAGATCGAACCCAACCCCGAAAATATTCGCTATCTCGAAACAAAACGAGAACGCCTCGGTCATTTTCTTGAAAATGGTGGGGACGAAACGGAGAGCGCATGAAAGAGTTAAATAATCCCTTAAACGGGGCCGGCCTTCGTGTCGCTTTGGTAGCAGGCCGGTTTAACGATGCCATTTCGCAGGAATTAATCCAGGGAGCCAAGGACCGTTTGGTTTCTCTCGCGGTCGAAGACGAAAAGGTAACGTTAGCTTGGGTATCTGGTGCTTTCGAGATGCCGTTGGCTGCTCAGGCCATGGCAAAATCTGGCCAGTTTGATGCAGTGATTTGCCTTGGTGCGGTTATCCGCGGCGAAACCGCACACTTTGACTTTGTCGCTGGCGAAGCAGCATCAGGAATGATGCGAGTGGGCCTCGACACCGGGGTGCCGATAGTCTTTGGGGTACTCACCACCGACACTTTTGCTCAAGCTTTTGCTCGCGCAGGGGTCGATGAAGGCAACAAAGGCGCTGACTGCGCAGAAGCGGCTATAGAAATGGTTCAACTGCTCAACGAAATGCGTTGATTCAAAACCAGAGATACACCAAAGGGTGGCATTTGCTGTGTTGCTGATAGCGTTACTCTTTGTGGGTAACCCAATGTGGGTTATCTAGGGTCGGTTGCAACACCTCCGGCCCTCCGTATAGCTTTTGGTGACGCCTAGCGCGCCATAAAGCCGGGTCCGACACCCAGAGGTAACTATGCCGACCAACCTACCCCCCAAGGCCAACACGATGGCCGAGCATCGCTTGCATGAGACCGATACCGGTTCTCCTGAAGTGCAGATTGCTTTGCTCAGCGACCGTATTAACCATCTCACCGAGCACCTGAAGGACCATAAAAAGGACCATCACAGCCGTCGAGGTTTGTTAATGCTGGTTGGCCGTCGTCGCCGGATGCTTGACTACGTAAAGAAAAACGACGTTGAGCGCTACCGGAAGATTATTTCTGACCTGGGGCTACGGCGGTAACGCCACCTCTGATATCGGCGGCTTGCTGCCTTTTCGTCGGGTGCCTTATACGGGCACTGACAACTTCAAACGATGGTGCCGAATGATCGGCGGTCATCAGTGCCAGTTGCATGCAGCTCGGCGTAGCGGTCCACCCTGTTGGCTCGCCGCATCGGGAGGCATCCATCTGGAAACTGGGGGCTTCGCTTTATTCAACGCCACCGTAACTCTGCGAGGGAACGTCTCGCGCAGAATCGAAACACAAGGAAAATTATGACAACTGTCCAAACCGTCTCGCATACCTTTAGCGAGACCGACAAAACTATCTCTTTTGAGACCGGTCGAATGGCTCGCCTTGCTGGCGGGTCAATTCTGGCCAAACTTGGTGACTCAACCGTATTGGTCACCGCTACCGGTGCAAAGTCACCTCGCCCCGGCGCTGACTTCTTCCCACTTACCGTGGACATTGAAGAACGCATGTACGCCGCAGGCAAAATACCCGGCTCGTTCTTCCGCCGTGAAGCACGTGCTTCTGAAGCAGCCATCTTGACCTGCCGCCTCATTGACCGCCCATTGCGTCCAATGTTCCCGGAAGGTTTCCGCAACGAAGTCCACATTGTGGGCACCGTCATGGGCGCCGATATGGAAAACCCATACGACGTGTTGGCTCTCAACGCTGCTTCGGCTGCTTTGATGATCTCTCCCGTCCCCTTTGACGGCCCCGTCGGTGCAGTACGCATCGCTTGGACGGCCGCTGGTGAATGGATTGCTCACCCAACCTACGAAGAGGGTTCCGACTCGGCTTTCGAAATGGTAGTTGCTGGTCGTTTGCTTGATGATGGCGATGTTGCTGTCATGATGGTGGAAGCCGGCGGCACCGAAGCCACCTGGGAAATTTACGAAGGTGGAGCCGCCAAGGTTGACGAAGATGTTTTGGCCGATGGCCTGAACTTCTCTAAGACTTACATTCGTGAAGTTATTGAACTTCAGTTGGCTTTGGTCGAAGCAGTGGGCGGCGCAGAGAAAATGGAATTCTCGGTAACCACCGACTGCTCCGAAGAAATCTTTGCTGCCGTTGATGCTGCAGGCCGTGAACGCATTGCCGCTACCCAAACGGTGGCCGACAAAGGCGAACGAGGCGCTGCTGAATCAGAAGTAAAAGCAGCATTGATCGCCGAATTGGCCGAACAGTTTGCCGACGTTGATGGCGCAGAACGCCAAATCGGTGGCGCTATTCGCTCGGTAACCAAAGCCGTGGTGCGTCAACGCATCGTGGATGAAAAAATCCGTATCGATGGTCGGAGCCCCGGCGACATTCGTGAACTGTTTTCAGAGGTTGGCGTAGTAGCTACCTCGCACGGTTCTGGTTTGTTCCAGCGTGGCGAAACCCAGGTATTGAACTTCACCACCTTGGGTACCGGTCGCATGGACCAAATGATCGATGGTATTGACCCCACCCAACGTAAACGTTTCATGCATCACTACAACTTTGCTCCGTTCTGTACCGGTGAAACCGGTTTTATGCGGGGCCCTAAGCGTCGAGAAATTGGCCACGGTGCCTTGGCCGAGCGGGCATTGTTCCCAATCGTTCCGAGCTTTGACGAGTTCCCTTACACCTTGCGTTTGGTGTCTGAAGTTCTGGCCTCTAACGGTTCGAGCTCCATGGGTTCGGTTTGCTCCGGCACGCTGTCCATGATGGATGCTGGTGTACCTATCAAGGCTCCGGTAGCGGGCATCGCCATGGGCTTGGTTGTTCATGACGGCGAGTACGTCACCTTGACCGACATTTTGGGTGCGGAAGACGCATTCGGCGACATGGACTTCAAGGTGGCTGGTACCGCCGAGTTCGTGACTGCTTTGCAGCTCGATACCAAGATTGACGGTATCCCCGCTGAAGTGTTGGCTGACGCTTTAAACCAGGCCAAAGAAGCCCGGTTGAAGATTCTCAGCGTAATGGCTGAGGCCATTGGAGCTCCACGTGAAGACGTAGGCGAGCATGCGCCGAAGATCACCAGCTTTGAAATTCCGGTAGAAAAGATTGGTGAGGTTATTGGCCCCAAGGGTAAAATGATCAACACCATTCAAGCGGAAACAGGCGCTGAAGTAAGCGTGGACGATGACGGCATGGTGGGGGTTGTCTCAGTGGCTTCTTCCGATCGAGCCAAGGTTGACGAAGCAGTCCGTCAGGTCATGCTTATCGTTGATCCTCCAACTGCTGAAGTTGGTGCGGTGTACCCGGGCAAGGTGGTCAATATCACCAAGTTCGGCGCTTTTGTCAACATTCTTCCTGGCCGCGATGGCTTGTTGCATATCTCTAAGATCGGTGCCGGTAAGCGCATCGACCGGGTAGAGGATGTGCTTGAGTTGGGTCAAGACGTTGAGGTCGTTGTCGAAGACGTAGACCCCAACGGCAAGATTTCGTTGAAGATGGCCGGGGATGCTCCAGCCAAGGAAACGAAACCAGCTCCAGAAGCCCCAGCCGCTGAAGAAGCTCCGGCTTCCGAAGAAGCTCCAGTTGACGAAGCCAACGACGACTTTGATGATGATGGCGATGCTCCTGAGGTAGTTGAAGCCAGCTTTGAAGATGCATTTACCGCTGAGATAGAAGGCGTGCATGGCGATCTTGGCCCTGCATCTTCTAACAAGCGTGGTGGTGGTGGCGGCCGACGTCGCCGTGACCGCTGAACGCCTCGGCTAAACGGCCTCCGCTAGCGGGGGCCACGTTCAACGCCGACCAGGCAGTTGAATTTACACAAATCGCTAACGGCCCGGGTGTGGTGTCAGAGCAGGTCTCTGATGCCCACTCGGTTGCCGTAGGCATTTGGGTAGGCATAGGTGCTCGTGATGAAAAAGAACATCAAGTAGGCATCTCGCATTTTTTAGAACACCTGGTGTTTAAAGGCACCGAGGAGCGCACGGCGCGCTCTATTGCCGAGTTGGCCGATGCCACGGGCGGCGAGATGAACGCTTTCACCACTATGGAATACACGGCATTCTACGCCCGGTTTCCGGCCAACAAATTAGATTTAGCAATCGATTTGTTGGGTGACGTGTTGTGCCGGCCAGCGCTACGTGACAACGATATTGAAACCGAACGCCAAGTCATTTTGGAAGAACTCCATTTGGCTATTGATGACCCCACCGATGCGTTGTTCGGCTTGTTGCATGAAGGGTTGTTTCCGCAACACCCGTTGAGTCGCGAGGTTATTGGCACCGAAAATTCGGTGACCGCCATTGACCGTTCGTCGTTAACGGATTTTCATGACCAGTGGTACCGGGGCCCTAACTTGGTGGTGGCAGCCGCCGGGGCAGTAGACCACCAGTACCTCGTGGAGCGCTTTGGCCAAGTATTTGCCGATCGGCAAGGCGGGGTTTCGCCGGTGCGCTCTCAACCGACGCTGGCTCCGGTAGTTGGTGCTACCTTGCAGCGGCCCATTGAGGCCACCCATTTGGCTTGGGGCTGGCTGGGCGCTTCACGGCTAGACCCTCGCCGCTACGCCCTTACCTTGGGGGTACACATTTTAGGTGGAGGCATGTCCAGTCGCTTATTTCAAAAAGTGCGCGAAGAGCGTGGTTTGACTTACAGCGTGTTTGCTACCCGCGGTGTTTTCGAAGATGCCGGAGTGGTCAGCATTTATGCCGGCACGGCGCCGGATCGGGCCGAAGAGCTTGCTGCGGTGGTAGCCCAAGAGGTGGCGGAGATTGCCGATCACGGGGTTACCGAAGAAGAGTTGGCTATTGCGCTCAGTGGTTTTGAAGGGTCATTGTTGTTGGGTCTCGAAGATACCGGAAGCCGGATGCGGCGTTTGGGCAGCAACCAATTGCTTACCGGTACGGTGATGCCTCTTGAAGAATTGGTTGAAGCTTTTCGTGCAGTGACGGTGGCCGAGATAAACCAGGCCCTGGCTGAAGTGTTTTCTGTAGATGCGGTAACTACCCAGGTAGGCCCAAACAGTTAAACCATCCCGATGCTGGGGGCCGGTGCCGCTAGCCTCGCTGGTATGAGCAGGGAAACACAAAATCGTAGAATAGCCGTTTTGGGCGCCGCAGGCCGCATGGGAGCCACGGCGGTCGAAGCGGTACAAGCCGCCGAAAGCCTAGAGTTGGTGGCGGTGGCCGACCCTCAAGCGGCCGGGCAGTCTCTTCATGGCTTGGCTATGGGGGCCGGGGTAGAAGATCTTTTAGCAGCCTCGCCGCAGGTAGTTATTGATTTCACGGTGGCCAAAGCGGCCCGTATCAACTTGCCGGTGCTGGCCAATGCTGGGGTGCATGCTGTGGTGGGCACTAGCGGCCTTAACGATGAGGATTTTGTTTCGTTCGCTGAAGTCTTTAACCAAAGCGCTTGTTTGGTGGTGCCGAACTTTGCTTTAGGGGCGGTACTGATGATGCGTTTTGCAGAAATGGCTGCGCCGTGGTTCGATACGGCGGAGATCATTGAGTTTCATCACGATGCAAAAATTGATGCCCCTTCGGGGACTGCTATGGCCACCGTTGACCGTATGGCGGCCGCTTCGGCTGATTGGGCAGAGGATCCCACTGAGGTCGAGGTGTTGCCGGGGGCTCGAGGTGGGTTAGGTCCGGCTGATATTCGTGTACATGCGGTGCGCATGCGGGGCATGGTGGCCCACCAAGAAGTGCTTTTGGGGGCGACGGGCCAATCGCTGAGCATTCGCCACGACACAACCGACCGGTCATCGTTTATGCCGGGCATGGTTTTGGCCGCTCAACAGGTTGAAGGCACCGGTTTGACGGTGGGCCTCGACGCTTTGTTGGGCATTTAACAAACTCATGAGCCCGGGTTTTCGCCGCTTGCTGCGCCCCAAGTGGTTGGTTTGGCATGTGCTTATTGGGGTGCTGTTGATTACCACGTTTAATCTTGGCTTTTGGCAATTGCGGCGCTTGGAGACGCGACAAACTTGGAACGCTCAGGTTGAGTTGCAGGGGGCGTTGCCGTCGGTAACGCTTGAAGAAGCGTTGGCGGGCCCACTCGACCAAGCGCTTTTCCGGCGGGTTTCGGCGACCGGAGAGTTTGATGAGATGGCGCAGGTTTATGTGGCTCATCGTTCGCAAAATGATTCGCCGGGGTTACATGTGGTGACCTTGCTGCGGGTAGATGGTGGTCTCGATGTGGTGGTTAATCGAGGGTTTGTGCCTCGCTTGACTTACCTCGAAGATGACCCGACGCTTTGGCCGGTGGCTCTGGGAGCGGTGGAAGTATCGGGTGTTTTGGTTGAGCAAACGATACGCAGCGGCGGGCTTGACGATGAGGTCATGGGTATTGACCTCATGGAGTTAAGTCAACGCTGGGGGGCATCAGTTGCTCCGTTTGTTCTGCAGGCCACCGAGGGGGCCAACGTGGACTGGTTGCCCGCACCTTTGCCCGAGCCAGACCTTTCGGACGGCCCGCATTTGGGTTACGCCTTACAGTGGTTTGCTTTTACCTTGGTGGGGGTGGTGGGTTACCCCCTGGCTATGGCCAATGTGGCTCGCCGGACCGAGGAGGTAGCGTAGGGCTATGGCATTTTCTAGCGAAGCAGAACTCTGTGTAATTCACAACTTGCGGGTAAAAGGGTTTGTGGACACCCCAGCCATTGTTGAGGTCACCGGGTTAGCCGAGACCGAGGTGCTGGGTTTTTTGCAGGCTTTCAAGGATGCCGAAGAGGTACGTCACCGTGAGGGACGAATGTCTGGTTGGATGCTTACCCCGCAGGGCCGAGCCCGCGGTCAGGCCATGGTGTCGGCGGAACTCGAAGCAGCAGGAAGAAGAGACCAGGTGGCGGCTGCTTATCAAAGTTTTTTAGCGGTCAACCAAGGCTTTTTGTCACTTTGTACCGACTGGCAGCTGCGCACCGTAGACGGTGAACAAGTAGTCAACGATCATGCCGATGCGGCCCACGATGCGGCCGTTATTGAACGCTTAGGCGAAGCCGATGCGGTGGTGCAACCGGTTTGTGCTGTCTTGGCTGAAGCCTTTGAGCGTTTTGGCGACTACGGAAGCCGGTTTAGCGAAGCGCTGACCAAGGTGCGCAATGGTGACCATGATTGGTTTACCAAACCCATGATCGAGTCGTACCACACGGTGTGGTTCGAACTTCATGAGAACCTGTTGGCTACGCTCGGTATTGAACGAGCCAATGAATCTGCTGCCTAACGTCCAAGAAGGAAGAATTTTATGAAACCAAAATTTGGCCGGGTCATTACCGCCATGATCACCCCGTTTGCTGCTGATGGCTCGCTTGACGTTGAGGGTGCTCGTTCGTTGGCTCAGTGGTTGGTTGGACAAGGTAACGAGGCGTTGGTGCTGGCCGGCACTACCGGTGAGTCGCCCACCATTACTCAGGATGAACAAATTGAACTAGTAGAAGCGGTAGTGGATGCCGTTGATGTGCCGATTATTGCCGGTGCGGGCAGCAACGACACTCGGTCGGCTATTGCTAATACGCAGCGTTGTGTAGATGCCGGGGCTCAAGCCATTTTGAGCGTGACCCCTTATTACAATCGCCCGTCGCAAGCTGGCTTGTTGGCCCACTTTGCCGAGGTGGCGGCCAGCACCGATTTGCCCATCATGCTTTATGACATTCCAGCCCGTACTGGCCGGGCGTTAGCTGCCGACACGATTTTGCAGTTGGCCGACGAGGTAGAGAACATTGTGGCGGTTAAAGATGCGGCCGGCGATGTGGCCAGCACGGCGCGTTTGATTGCGGCGGCCCCCGAAGGCTTTGAGGTGTATAGCGGTGAGGATTGTTTGACCTTGTCGCTGCTGGCCGTTGGTGCGGTGGGCACGGTGAGTGTGGCTTCGCATTGGGCTACCCCCGAAATGGTTGTCATGATGGATGCTTTTTTCTCTGGAGATACGGCTACGGCTCGGGCCACCAATCAGCGCATGATCCCGTCGTACGATTTTGAGTCGGGTGACCTTACCCCTAACCCCATACCCAGCAAAGCCATGTTGAAGGTGTTGGGCTTGCCGGGCGGGGATTGCCGCTTGCCCATGGGCCCAGAGCCCGAGTGGTTGGCCGAACGAGCTCGAGCCGTTTTGGCCGGCTTGGGTCGGGCGTAGCTTTAATGACTAACCATGTAACGATCACCTTTTTAGGTGGCTTAGGACAAATCGGCCGCAACTGTGCTGCTTTAGAAAGCAATGGGCGCATAGTTATTTTGGATTGCGGCCAGTTATTTCCCGATGACTTGCCGGGTGTTGATGCGGTGTTGCCAGACTTTTCTTGGCTTATTGAGCGGGCGGACCGCATTGACGGTTGCATCGTGACCCACGCCCACGAAGACCACATTGGGGGCCTTCCGTATCTTTTGCGAGACATGGATGTGCCGATTTATGGTTCGAAGTTCACCCTGGGCATGATCAAAGGGAAGCTTAAGTTTGCCAACATTACTGGCACCGAAATGATCGAGGTCAAGGACCACGAACACCACAAGGTCGGCCCTTTTGATTGCGAGTTTTTACCGGTGACGCATTCAACCCCGAGTGGTTTGATGACCGTGTTCACCACCGATCAGGGTCTGATTGTGCATTCCAGCGATTTCAAGTTGGACCCCACCCCGGTAGATGGCCGTTTGACTGATTTGCCTCGGTTGAGGGAACTTTCTGCCGACCCGGGTATCCGTCTGTTGTTGGCTGATTCCACTAATGCGGGGGCGGCGGGGGCTTCGGGTAGCGAGTCAGAAATCGGCCCAGTAATGGACCAAATTTTTGCCGATAACCATGGCAAGCGCATCATCGTGGCGGCGTTTTCGAGCCATATCCATCGTGTTCAGCAGATCGCTGATGCGGCTAAAGAAACGGGCCGCACTTTGGTGGTGATGGGGGCGTCGATGGTGCGCAACGTCACTTTGGCTCGTGAGTTGGGCTTGTTGCGGGTGTCGGACAAAATGATTGCCACTGCAGAAGACATTGATGATCTTGACCCGGCGACCACTTGTGTGGTGTGTACTGGTTCGCAGGGCGAACCACGGGCTGCGTTGGCTTTAATGGCCCAGGGGCGGCATCGCTATTTAAAAATTACTGACCACGACACTGTGGTGTTTTCTTCGCACCCTATTCCGGGCAACGAGGCGGCGGTTTCGCGTTTGCAAAACGATCTGGCTCGACGGGGTGCCCGGTTGGTGCATAGCGGTCAACTCAACGTGCATACCAGCGGTCATGGCAAACGTGAAGAGCTTGCGGCTTTGCATCAGGCGGTAGATGCCGAACTGTTTATTCCGGTTCATGGGGAGTATGCCCACTTGGTTTCGCACCACGAGTTGGCGTTAGAGCTCGGCATGAGCCCGGACCGGGTGTTGCGTTGTGTGGATGGCGACCAAGTGCAGTTAAGTGAAACTGGTCTTAAAAAGGTTGGCCAGGTGTCTGATCAGTGGATCATGATGGATGAACGAGGCAAGGCCCTAAGCGACGAGTTGGTGGAGGAGCGTCGTGCTGTTTCGGGTCAAGGTTTTGTGCTGATCCGCGTGGTGGTTGATGGCAAGAAGGGTGTGCTGGTTGAGCCTCCGTTTGTGACCTCTCGAGGTTGGGTAGAGCCCGGGGAACGCGACGATTGGTCGCATGAAGTAGCCCAAGAGGTGACCGCGGCGATTGTTGAGGCGCTTGAAGACGGCGAACGTGACGCCCACAAGTTGGGGCGCAAAGCCCGTCGAGCAGCGGGCCAGTTGGTGGGGCAACGTACCGGCCGGAGGCCTTCGCTGGTGCCCGTAGTAGAAGTGCGCTGACCGCTTCAGACAATTAATGGCGGGCATCCCGCCGTTGTCACACGCTAGTGGTACCTTTAAACCGTGGTAAACCCTAAATCTTCGCGCCCCCCGGGGTCAAAAAAACCAGGCAAAACCGGGTCTCGGTCGACCAAAAGCAGTATCGCTGCGCAGCCCAACCGAAACCCGTTGTCTCGCCGCATGTTGCAGGCCGCTTTTGGGGGCCGAGGCGACGAAATGATGGGCTTGTTCTTGATCTTGGTGGGCCTGTTGGGTGTGCTTTCTTTGTATTTCGACAAAGCTGGGGTAGTGGGCCGGGGGTTAGAAAACGGCTTGGGGTGGTCTATTGGGTTGACCAAAATGGTGCTTCCGGCAGCCATGGTGGGTCTGGGTTTCGCCATGTTTCAAGAGCGCCACGAAGTTGACGAACTCTCTAAACGCATCCCGGTCGGGCTTGGCTTGGCACTTATTAGCGTTACCGGTTTGCTGCATATGGCGCAGGGTCGCCCCGGTTTAAACGATGGCAGCGCTGCGTTGGGTAAAGCGGGTGGATTGCTGGGTCTGGTAGTTGGCGGCCCGTTAGAGGCTGCGGTGAGCCCTTGGGGAGCGGTTCCTGTTTTGTTGGCCTTGGGCTTTGTGGGGGTGGCCATCGTTACTGGGGTCACGGTGCGCGAAGCGGCTTCGGGCGTTATGAAGGTTTTGCGCCCCATGGGGCGGGTTATTCTCGACGGATTTAAAGACATTTTTACGGCTCCCGATGAACCAACCCCCACCATCAACTTGCCCGAATCAACTGATCCTCGGCCCGCTCCTCCAGAACCCGAACCAGAGCCTGAGGCTGCGCCAGAGCCCGCTCCGAAAGCGAAGAAACGTAAAGGCAAAGTGGCGCCCATAATGGGGGGCGAACAGCTCACCATTGAGTTGGGCCCTGCGGTGGCAGATTCTCCTTGGCGCTTGCCGTCTACCAAACTCTTGTCGCGAAGTGTGGCTCAGGACATAGATGCCAAAGCAGTCGAAGCACGCGGTGTCCGGTTGCAAGAAGCATTGGCTGCCCACGGGGTAGAAACCCGCCTTACCGATATGACGGTTGGCCCGACGGTGACCCGCTACGCCTTACAGTTGGGCGAGGGGGTCAAGGTGGCCCGCGTTACCAGCCTGAACAAAGACATCGCTTACGCTTTGGCGGCTGCCGATGTGCGTATTTTGGCCCCGATTCCTGGCCAGCAGGCCATTGGTATCGAGGTGCCGAACGACGACCGCGAGGTAGTGTCGCTCGGCGATATTTTGACCTCAAACGAAGCGGCCAAAGCCCGCCACCCCTTAGAAGTCGGGGTCGGGCGAGACATCAAGGGCCAGTCGGTCATGGTGAACTTGGCCACCATGCCCCACATGCTTATTGCCGGGGCCACCGGCGCCGGAAAGTCTTCGTGCATTAACTCGTTGGTGACCTCGATTTTGATGCGCAGCACCCCTGACCAGGTGCGCATGATTCTTATTGATCCAAAACGAGTTGAAATGGGCCAGTACGAAGGGGTGCCGCATTTGCTGACTGCTCCGGTGACCGACCCTCGTAAAGCAGCCAACGCTTTGAGTTGGGCGGTAAAAGAAATGGAACGCCGTTACGACCTGTTGTCAACTACTGGTTTCCGTGACATCACCGGTTATAACGCGTCTTATGATCGCGGCGATTTGCAGGCTCCACTGGGTCTGACCGACGATGAAGACGAGCCGGTGGTCTACCAGCGGTTGCCATTCATTTTGGTGGTGGTTGACGAACTTGCCGACCTCATGATGGTGGCGGCCCGCGACGTTGAAGATTCCATTTGCCGACTCGCTCAAATGGCTCGTGCGGTGGGTATTCACTTGGTAGTGGCGACGCAGCGACCGTCGGTCAACGTGATCACCGGGGTTATTAAAGCCAACATCCCGGCTCGCCTCGCTTTTGCTGTTTCTAGCTTGGCGGATAGTCGAGTTATTTTGGATCAACCAGGCGCTGAGCGCTTGGTAGGGAAGGGTGACATGTTGTTGCTGAGCCCCAGTTCGGGCACGCCGCAACGTATTCAAGGGGCTTGGGTCGACGAAGAAGAGGTGCGCCAGGTGGTGGCGATTTGGGTCAAACAGGTCAAGGCTTTGGGCGACAATGCGCCGAGCGACGACGAAGCCGAAGTCACCGGCAAACTATCTTCTGGAGGTGGGGTTGCCTCATCAGGTGGGGACAGTATTACCGACAGCATCACTGCGAGCCCGCCTTCGGGGGGCAACAGCGACGATGAGCTTTTTGACCAAGCCCGCAAGTTGGTGGTGACTACCCAGTTGGGTTCTACCTCTATGTTGCAACGCAAGTTACGGGTGGGGTTTGCTCGAGCAGGCCGGCTGATGGACTTGATGGAAGAGTCCGGGGTGGTGGGCCCTTCCACGGGCTCTAAGGCTCGAGAGGTTTTGATCTCTGAAGAAGATCTTGAAAACCTGATGGCCCAGGGCCTGTAAGGCTAGTTTCGCATGGCTGTTCTTGTGTTGTTGTTGGGTTTAACGGTGTTGGCGTTGGCGGCTGACCAGTTTGTGTTGGGGGCGTCACGCTTAGCGCACCAAATGAATGTGCCCACCGTGGTTATGGGGGCGTTAATTCTGGGTTTCGGCACCAGCGCCCCGGAGTTTGTGGTTTCCACGTGGGCGGCTCGGCAAGGCGAAGTTAACCTCGGTTTGGGCAACATTGTGGGCTCAAACGTGGCTAACTTGACTTTGGTTTTGGGGGTAGCGGCGTTTATCCGCCCTATTACCGTGCCCACCGGCACCTTGTCCCGAGGGTTTTTGTCATTGGGTGGGGTGCTTATTTTCGCTGCTTTGGTGCAAAACGAAATGACCAACGGGCAAGGCTTAGTGTTGTTAGCGGTGTTTGTAATGTCCATGGTGTTGATGGTGCGTTTGCACACTGCTGAGGAAACCCCGCCGCCGGCTATTCCGGAAAGTAAGCGTTCCATTAGCCCTTGGTTGCGGGCCGGGGCCGGTTTGTTGGGCACTATGGCGGCTGCCCAAGTGGTGGTCGGTGCTTCTACGGACCTGATTGAAACACTCAACCTCTCGGGTGGGTTTGTGGGGTTTTCTATGGTGGCTTTGGGTACTTCTTTGCCTGAGTTGGTCACCGTGGGGGCTGCGGCTCGACGCAATGAGACGGGTTTGATTTTGGGCAACTTGCTGGGCTCAAACTTGTTTAACAGCTTGGCGGTGGGCGCCGGGTTGTTCTTGGCTGGCTCGGGAACGTTCAGCGATGTGTTTATGCAAACTAGGGGAGTGGCGGCCATGTTGGCGGTGGCTCTTTTGGCATTGTTGCTGATGGCGACTGGCCGGGTGGTGGGTCGTCGTGAAGGCGCAGTTTTGGTGCTGACTTATTTGGGCGTACTGGCTTACTTGGGCTTTAACGCTGCTTTGACGTAATCCGGGGGTCGAGGCCAGTTGGGCCGTAACCTAAAGAATCATGACTGCTTCTACCTACCATTTGGTGACCTTGGGTTGCCCAAAAAATGAGGTGGATTCCGACAAGTTGGTGGGCTTGTTCACCCAAGACGGCATGCAACCCACCGATCGTCCTGAAGATGCGGACCTAATCGTAGTGAATACCTGCGCTTTTATCGAAGAGGCTCGCCAGGAGTCCATCGACACGGTGTTGGCCCTTGATGATTTGCGGCAAGCCGGAGCCAAACTAGTGGTGACTGGTTGTTTGGCCGAGCGTTACGGCGATGATCTGGCGGCTTCGTTGCCTGAGGTGGATCGGGTAGCGGGGTTTGGGGTGCCGGTTACTTTGGGCCAGCGAACATCAGGGCAGGCGCTGCCTTCTTTCGACTTGTTGAACTTGCCTCGGCCGGCTTCGGAGCGTCCGTGGGCTTACGTAAAAATCGCTGAGGGTTGCGATCGGGCTTGCGGGTTTTGTGCCATTCCGAGTTTTCGGGGGCCGCAACGCAGCCGAACCATTGCTGACATTGTGGCTGAAACGCAGGCTTTGCAAGTACATGAGGTGGTGTTGGTGGCTCAAGACCTGGCGGCTTTTGGCCGAGATCAAGGAGTGGGGGAGCGGGCCATCGTGCCGTTGGTTAAAGCGGTGTCTGAGGTAGCGCAGCGGGTGCGTTTGTTGTACCTCTACCCGTCGGACCTTAGCGACGAGTTGATTGACACTATTTGTGCTACCGGGGTGCCTTATTTTGATCTCTCGTTGCAGCATGTGTCGCCGCCGTTGTTGCGGGCCATGAAGCGCTGGGGCAACGGCGAAAAGTTTACGGAGCGCATGAAGGTTATTCGTCAGCGTGAGCCGGAGGCGGTGTTTCGCTCGAACTTTATTGTGGGTTACCCGGGCGAAACCGAAGAAGACCAGGATGCTTTGTTGGCTTTTATTGAAGAAGCCCAACTGGATTGGTGCGGTTTTTTCTCGTATTCGGCAGAGGAGGGTACTTATGCGGCGGGCTTGGACGGGGCACCGGAGGCGGAGTTGGTAGCGGAGCGTTTGCGTGAACTCTCGGAGGTGCAAGATGCTATTACGGCCCAGCGGCGAGATGCGTTGATCGGCCAGCCGGTAGAGGTTTTGGTGGATGAACCGGGGGTGGGGCGCACTTGGCGTGAGGCGCCAGAAATTGACGGGATCGTGCAGGTAAACGAGGATCTCCCCGTGGGTACGGTGGCAACGGTTACGGTTACTGGTGCGTTGGGCCCCGACTTGGAGACAGCATGAATCTTTTTAAGCATTTTGGCACGGTGGTGAGCCCGCCGAACCTAGTGACCTTGTCGCGGCTGGCGCTTTCTCCGGTGTTGTTTGTCATTATTTTGGAAGCCCAGGACCGTCGTGGCGTGTCGTGGGGTGCTTTTTTGCTGGGGTTCATTCTTGGGCTCACCGATTACATGGACGGCTCGTTGGCTCGTCGAGCGGGCAAGGTCAGCCGATGGGGAGCTTTTTTAGATCCCCTTGCCGACAAGGTGGCGGTCATTGGGGCGGCGGTTTGTTTGGTGGCGGTAGATCGCTACACGTGGCTGCCGGTGATTTTGTTGGCCGTGCGTGAGGTGCTGATTACTTTTTATCGTTTGTGGTTTGCCCGCCAAGGGTTGGCAGTGCCGGCCCGCAAGTCGGCTAAAGCAAAAACTACGGTGCAGGGTTTGGCGCTCTTGGTAGCGGTTATCCCGTTGTTTGAAAACTTTGATTGGTTGGTGGAGGCCACCTTGTGGGCGGCGGTGGTGTTGACGCTGGTCACCGGATTGCAGTATTTGCTCGATGGCCGTAACGCCACCAACACCACAGGGGAGTAGGTCGCGGTGCGCTGTGAAATCGTGGCCGTGGGTACAGAGTTGCTGTTGGGCCAGATTGTGGACACCAACTCGGCGTGGATTGGCGAGCAGTTGGCGTTAGCGGGCATTGATTGTTTGCGCCATGCGGCGGTGGGCGACAATGGGCAACGCATTCATGATGCGCTTTCTGAAGCCCTGGCCCGGGCCGATGCAGTAATCGTCACCGGCGGTTTGGGCCCTACCCAAGATGACATCACCCGCGAGGTGATTGCTGAGGTGATGGGGGTCGGGTTGGAGCGTCAAGATTTTTTGGTGGAGCGGATTGAAAAAAGGTTTGCGGGCCGTGGCCGGCGTATGCCGGAGAATAATTTGCGTCAAGCCGATGTGCCGGTGGGGGCGGTGCCTATTGAACAAATGCCAGGAACGGCACCAGGGTTGGTGTGCCCGGTGGGCGACAAGGTTATTTATGCCGTCCCGGGGGTGCCCAGCGAAATGCGTGACATGGTGAACGGCACGGTGTTGCCTGATTTGATTTTGCGTTCGGGTTCTACGTCGGTTATCCGGTCTCGGGTGCTGCGTACTTGGGGCGAGTCGGAGTCAGGTTTGGCCGAGTTGTTGGCTGAAGAAATTGTGCGCCTTGATGCTACGGGCGGCCCTACGTTGGCTTTTTTGGCCAGCGGTATAGAGGGGTTGAAGGTACGGATTACCGCTAAGGGCGACACCGAGGAAGACACTTTGGCCATGTTGGCCGAAGAAGAGGTTCGGGTGCGGGCCATTATCGGTTCGGTGATTTTTGGGGTGGATGAGCAAAATATGGAGTCGGTGGTGTTGGACCTTTTGGTGGCTCAGGGCTTAACCATGGCTACGGCGGAGTCCATGACCGGCGGCATGATTGGAGCGCGCTTAACTGAGGTGCCGGGGGCGAGCCGGGCTTTTGTGGGTTCGGTGGTGTCTTATGCCAATAGCGTGAAACATGATTTGTTGGGGGTGCCCGAGGGGCCGGTGGTTAGTGAGGCTGCGGTGCGAGCTATGGCCGCTGGGGTGTGTGAGGCAACCGGTGCGGATGTGTCGGTGGCGGTTACTGGGGTGGCTGGCCCAGAGGCTCAAGAGGGCGTGGAACCGGGTGTGGTGTGGATAGCCACCAGCGTTGATGGGGTGACCGAAGCGGTGCAGGTGCGTTTTCCGTATGGCCGCACCATGACCAGGCAACTCACGGTTATTTCGGCGCTCAACATGCTGCGCCGGCGTTTAATTGACCGGGGTTAGCGGTTAGTTTTTATTCGTCGGTTTCGAGGCGGATGGAAGCCGAGTTGATGCAGTAGCGGTCGCCGGTGGGGGTGGGGCCGTCGGGGAACACGTGACCCAGGTGGGCGCCGCAGTTGTGACACAAGGTTTCGGTGCGTAGGTACCCGGTGCTGCGGTCTTCGTTGGTGTCGACAATGTCGGGGCTTAATGGGGCATCAAAACTGGGCCACCCGCAGTCGGCGTCAAACTTAGTGCTGCTCGCAAAGAGGGCCTCGTCGCACACAATGCAGCGGTAGGTCCCGGCTCGGTTTTCGTCCCAGTAAATGCCGGTAAAAGGAGCTTCGGTGCCTGCCTCTTGAGTGCAAGCAAATTGCTGGCCGGTAAGCCGGTTGCGTAGTTGTTCGGTGGTTTCTTTGGGGGAGGGGGTGTCGTTCATGGCCAAAACCTACCTGTTTTAAAGAGTAAAGAAAAGAATTTGGCGAAATGCTTGCAACGAACACCTGTTCGCAATTACGCTGTTGTTATTCGCAAGGGCACATTGTCACACCCCTCTACTAAGTTTCTCTACGTAACAACTTCTCTTACCCCTCTACAAAAATAACGGAGTTAATCATGGCAAAGAAAATGAACAAACCACTTAAGACAGTTCCAGAAATTGGAGCAGATGCCGTAGGCCGCGGCAAGGCCCTCGACCTGGCCTTGAATCAGATTGAAAAGCAGTTCGGTACCGGTGCCGTCATGAAGATGGGCGACAAAGCCTCCATGGCTATCGAGACCGTCCCCACTGGCGCTTTGGCCCTCGACCTGGCTTTGGGTGTCGGTGGGTTGCCTCGGGGCCGTGTGGTAGAAATTTTCGGACCAGAAGGTTCAGGTAAAACCACCCTCGCCATCCACGTGGTGGCCGAGGCCCAACGCAACGGTGGCGTCTGTGCCTACATCGATGCAGAACACGCCATGGACCCGGTCTATGCCGCGGCCATCGGGGTCGACGTTGACTCCTTGCTCATTTCACAACCCGACACTGGTGAACAGGCATTAGAAATTGTTGACATGCTGGTTCGTTCCGGTGCGTTAGATGTGATTGTTGTTGACTCGGTGGCCGCTTTGACCCCTCGGGCAGAAATTGAAGGCGACATGGGCGACACCCACGTAGGCCTGCAAGCTCGTTTGATGTCGCAGGCTTTACGTAAGTTGGCAGCCAACCTAAACAAGTCCAACACCATCTGTATTTTCATCAACCAGTTGCGTGAAAAAATTGGCGTCATGTTCGGTTCTCCAGAGACCACCCCTGGTGGTCGGGCGCTGAAGTTTTACTCTTCGGTTCGTTTAGACATTCGTCGCATCGAAGCGTTGAAAGATGGTTTAGACATCGTGGGTAACCGCACTCGGGTCAAGGTGGTGAAGAACAAGGTAGCTCCGCCCTTTAAGCAAGCTGAGTTCGACATCATGTACGGCCAAGGTATTAGCCGAGAAGGTTCGGTTATTGACCTTGGGGTCGACCTCGACATCGTCAAGAAGTCTGGTGCTTGGTACACCTACGAAGGCGAGCAACTTGGCCAGGGTCGAGAAAACGCTAAGAAGTTCCTCTTTGATAACCCTGAGGTGATGATGGAAATCACTGACCGGGTGTGGCGTGAGGTGACTCCTGAAGTTGAAGAAGAAGAACCGGTTATGGAAGCAGAGGATGGAGCGGCAACCGATGAGTTCACCGCTGCTGACGATGTGCCCATCGCTATTCAGGACTAACGCTGGCCGGTTGGCCTAACCGTGAGAGCGGTTAGGCCAACGTGGTGGCCGCTGGGTGAGCGCGCCATAACCTAGTGGGGTGAGCGAAACCCCTGAACTTCCTGCACCACGCACTTACTCCGTGCGTACCTACGGGTGTCAGATGAACGAACACGACAGCGAACGCATCGCTGGTTTGCTTGAAGCAGACGGGCTTACCCGAGCGGCCTCTGAAGACGAGGCCGACATTATTGTGCTCAACACCTGTTGCATCCGTGAAAACGCCGACAACAAGCTCTACGGAGCGCTGGGCAACCTCAAGGTGCTCAAAGAAAAACGTCCTCACGTGCAAGTAGCGGTAGGCGGCTGTTTGGCGCAAAAGGACCGAGATTTAATCCAACAACGGGCCGGCCACGTAGATGTGGTTTTCGGTACCCACAATGTGCATCGAGCGGTCGAACTCTTAGACGAAGCACGACAAAATGGTTCGGTCATAGAGATACTTGAAGAAGTAGTGCGTGACGATGCTGAGTTGTTTCCGTCGGCCTTACCCACCCGGCGCGACGAGGACCACAGTGCTTGGGTGACTTTGCAAATAGGTTGCGACAATTCCTGTGCTTTTTGCATCGTCCCTTCGGTGCGGGGCCCAGAAATCAGCCGCCCCTTTGGCGAACTGGTGGCCGAGATGGAAGACCTATCTGGCGACGGGGTTACCGAAATAACCTTGTTGGGGCAAAACGTAAACTCTTATGGCCGTGACCTCACCTTACGTTTGCGGCCCGAGGCCCCTAGCGGCACCGACCAAATCGAAGCAGGTCAACTGTGGGCTCAAGACGAAGCCCGCCGCCCGCGCCCGTTGTTTGCTGACCTCTTACGGGCCGCCGGCCAAGTTGAGGGCATCGAACGGGTGCGCTTTGTCAGCCCTCATCCCAAAGATTTACGCCCAGAAACCATTGCCGCCATGGCCGAAGTGCCCGAGGTCTGCGAACACTTGCACTTGCCTTTGCAGTCGGGGAGCGACCGGGTGTTGGCGGCCATGCATCGCGGTTACACCGCTGAGCGTTATTTAGAACGACTAAACGAAGCCCGGGCCGCCATTGAAGACTTGGCTGTCAGCACCGACTTGATCGTGGGTTTTCCTGGCGAAACCGAAGACGATTTTGTAGAAACCTTGGCGCTAATAGCCGAAGTCGGTTTTGATGCTGCCTACACCTATATTTTTTCGCCCCGACCGGGTACCGAGGCGGCAGAAATGACCGACCAGTTTGTTGACCATGCGGTGAGCGTGGACCGTTACGAACGATTGCGAACGGTCTTGAGTCGATCATCGGCCCTTACCCATGCGGCCCGAGTGGGTCGGGTGGAGTCGGTGATCATCGGCGGACCGGCTAAGCGTGAACCTAATCAAGTAACGGGCCGTACCCGTCAAAATAAGATGGTTAACTTGCCGGCGGCCCCTGGCTTGCGGGTGGGTGCTTATGCCGATGTTGAGATTATTGATGCGGGCAACTTTTACTTAATGGGAGAGTTGAAAGAAGTAACCGCCGACCCTCGCCATCGCCGGCGTATTCCGGTGGCCGCTGCTTAATCATGGTTGTCGCCAACGGCCATTTAGTGATTCTGGGCACCACTGCTTCAGGTAAGTCTTCGTTAGCTTTTGCCTTGGCGCAACTGCGCCCAAACGTTGAGTTGGTTTCCATGGATTCCATGGCGCTTTATTGCCATATGAACATCGGTACCGCCACCCCTACGACAGAAGAGCAGGCGGCAGTGCCGCACCATTTAATTGATCTGGTGCCGCCCACCGAGGAGTTCACGGTGTCGGAATTTCAATCTGCCGCCCAGCAGGCCATTGCTGATATAGAAACACGGGGTAAGCGGGCAGTGTTGGTGGGCGGTACGGGCTTACACGTTCGCTCAGTGGTCGACGATCTTGACATCCCGGGGCAGTTTCCTGAAACACGGGCTGAGTTAGAAACCGAAAGCGACACCGGGGTGTTGTATCAACGCTTGTTGACCCTTGATCCGCTGGCGGCCGGCCGTATGGAGCCCTCTAACCGGCGCCGGGTATTGCGGGCCTTGGAGGTCACGGTGGGGGCTGGACGGCCTTTTTCTGCCTTTGGCCCCGGCATAGATGCTTACCCGCCGACCCCCTTTACCCAGATCGGTCTGCGGCTCAGTCGAGAGCTCGTAGACCGGCGCATTGCCGAGCGCTACCAAAAACAACTCGATGAAGGTTTTCTCGAAGAAGTGGCTGCGGTCATGACTTTGGGTCCTTCTCGAACCGCTAAGCGAGCGTTGGGCTATCGCCAGTTGGCGGCACACCTTGATGGCCTCTGCACGCTCGAAGATGCGGTGGCCGAAGCGGTGCGTGATACCTGCCGCTTTGCTCGCCGTCAAGAACGCTGGTTTCGCCGCGACCCAAGAATCGAATGGCTTGATGTGCAAGAAAGTTCGCAAGAAGTGCTGGAAAAAGTGCTCTTGCGTTTTGACGAGTTGGCAAATCATTAATCAACCACCCCAGAGGCTCGCCCAGAGGCCAGACTGTTAACTATGCAGATCAGCCGCTACCACGGGTTAGGCAACGACTTCTTGATTGCCTTTGCCGAAACGATCCCCAGTCAGGCGCCCGCTTTGGCGCGCCAGTTTTGTGATCGCTCCAGCCCGTGGGGAGCCGACGGCTTAGTGTTCGGCACCCCCGGTACCCAAAACCAATACATGTTTTCTCTATTTAACGCCGACGGCGGTCGGGCCGAAGTAAGCGGAAACGGTTTGGCGTGCTTTGGCCACGCCTTGGCGAAAAAGCTTTCCGTTGATGATCTTTCTCTTGAAGTTGACACCACAGTCGGGCCGCGCTCCATAAAGGTAAACGGCGTTGCGAACCAAGATCAGGTAATGGCCACCGTGGGTATGGGTCAGCCTCAAAAGGGCCCGGATTTTGCGGGGTTAAACCTTGACCTCGTGGGCTTCGGTGGGGGCCGTATGGATTCCGTAGATTTAGGTAACCCGCATTTGGTGATCGAAGTTGACAACATAGATTCGGTTGATCTTGCGCAGGTGGGGCCAGCGGTAGAGGCCTTTTTTATGCCCACCGGTTGCAACGTGCATATTGTGCAAGCCCAAAACGCTAACGCCCTAAGCATGCGCCCCTGGGAGCGTGGTGTAGGGCTGACCGAGGCCTGTGGCACCGGGGCCACAGCTACTGCTTTGGTGGCGCACCGTTGGGGGTTAGTAGGCGGCGAGGTAGCGGTGTCTATGCCTGGCGGGGTGGCCAACATCACCGTAGAAGGCGAACCGACCTACCGTTGCCGGTCTACATTTGAAACAACCTTTGAGGTAGCTGATGGGTGACCAACCAACAGAAGAAACCGAAGAGCTTGATGAAGCGTTCGAAGGCGAACACCGGGGAGCGTTTGGCGAGTTCGGTGGCGAAAGCAGCGGTTTTATCGACCGGGCTTTTCGTGAGCGCATTGTGTTGGCTTCGGTAACTTTGTCGGGCGACAACATCGAAGAAGCCGAAGCGTCTTTAGACGAACTGGCTCGCCTGGTTGACACGGCAGGGGCCGACCCGGTGGCTCGGGTACAGCAAAACCGTTTATCCCCCGACCGAGCAACCTATGTGGGGAGCGGTAAAGCCGAAGAGATTCGCCAAATATCTGAGTCCCTAGATGCCGACACCGTGGTTTTTGATAACGAGTTGTCTCCGGCCCAACAAGGTAATTTAGAAAAAATATTGAAACGCAGTGCTCTGGATCGCACAGCGGTCATCTTGGATATTTTCGCGCAGAACGCTTCGAGCCCGGAAGGTAAAGCGCAAGTCGAACTGGCTCAGTTGCGTTACCGGTTGCCGCGGTTGCGTCGTTCGGGACGTACTTTTTCTCAGCAAGCGGGCGGTATCGGCACCCGTGGCCCGGGTGAAACGCAACTCGAGGTAGACCGCCGTCGGCTTATGCGTCGCATCACTAAATTGGAAGGCAACTTAAAACAGTTACGCAAAAATCGGGCCACCCAATCGAAGTCTCGCAAACGAACCAGCAACCGTGCGGTGGCCATCGTGGGTTACACCAACGCCGGAAAATCCACCTTGTTAAATGCGCTCACCGATGCCGGGGTGCTAGTAGAAGACCGTTTGTTTGCTACCTTGGATGCCACCACCCGACGCCTTGCCTTGCCCGGGGGCGAGGCCGTGTTTTTGACCGACACGGTGGGTTTTGTGCGCAAACTTCCCCATCAACTAGTGGAAGCCTTCACCTCAACGCTTGATGTGGTGGTTGATGCGGATCTTTTATTGCATCTCGTGGATTCCTCAGACCCCGACCCTTCCGGCAGCATCAACGCCGTGCGCACCGTGTTAAAAGAAATTGGTGCCGACACGGTGCCGGAGGTTTTTGTCTTTAATAAAGCGGACCTTGACCCAGTGGCTGCTCAACAGTTGAAGGCCCGCGAACCGGGTTCGGTGGTGTGTTCGGCCACCACCGGCGAAGGCCTCGAAGATCTCTTGGAAGTGGTGGGTTCGCACCTTCGGCGTTTGACCCGCACCGTCGACCTGTTGATCCCTTTTGACCGCGGAGATATTTTGGCTCAAGTGCATCGGGAAGGCGAGGTAGTTGACGAGACCAGCGGCAGCCAAGGCTGGCTGATACGAGCTCGTTTTGAAGAAGCTTCGGTGGGCCGGTTAGAAGAGTTCATCGACCCAGCAACAAAGACAAGCTCATGAATCGGTCGTCGGGTTTTGTGCCGCCTCCCATGCCTTTTGATGGGCAGAGCGCTTTACGTCAACAGGCAGAACTGTTGCCCGGTGGGGCCGTAGATTTGTCTATCGGTACGCCGGTAGACCCCGTACCGGACCTCATCGCTGCGGTGCTGGCCGACCCAGACCCGGCCCGGCCTTACCCCACGTTGACTGGCCGACGCATTATTGAAAACGCCATTGTCTCTTGGTTGGATAGCCGGCTAAATGTTTCCGTAACCCCAGCCGAAATAGGTACCTGCATCGGTACCAAAGAGTTAGTGGCGGGGTTGCCTCATCTGTTGAAACTCCGTGACCCTTCGCGGGACACTATTTTGTACCCCGAAGTGGCTTACCCTTCGTACGCCATGGGGGCAGCGCTAGCCGGGTGTCGTGCCGTGCCGGTGGCTATGGACGATCAGTGGCGGCTAGATGTTTCGAGCATTGACCCGCAAGATGCCCAACGGGCACTGGCTTTGTGGGTAAATACCCCGGGCAATCCGGCTGGCGGCCTTGACGATCTTGAAGAAGTTGCCGAATGGGGCCGCAGCAACGAGGTGCCGGTCTTTAGCGACGAGTGCTACGTGGAGTTCACTTGGGATGGCCCTGCTCGTTCAATTTTGCATTATGGCCATCAAGGGGTGGTGGCGGTGCATTCGTTATCTAAGCGCTCCAATTTGGCGGGTTTGCGTTTTGGGTTTTACGCCGGTGATCAAGACCTGGTGAGTTATTTGCGAGAGACCCGCCGTCACCAGGGGTTAATGGTTCCGGGCCCTGCTCAAGCGGCGGCGGTGGTGGCTTTGGGCGACCAAGACCACGTGGCGGTGCAGCATCAGCGTTATTTGAACCGTTTGAACTTGTTGATTGAGGTGTTGGGGCAGATGGGTGTGGAGGCTTGCTTGCCGGGGGGTTCGTTTTACCTGTGGGTGGCCGCACCGCAAGGAGATGCGGCGGGGTTAATTAACCGGTTGGCTCAAGAACTCGGGGTGGTCGCCACCTTGGGTGAAATCTACGGCGAACGTGGGGCAGGTTATGTTCGCTTGGCTGCGGTGGCCACCGACGAACGCTTGGCTTTGGTGGCTCAACGGGCCTCAGCCTTAAGTTAAACAAATTGAACCCGTGGGGAGGGGCCGGAGGGTAGTCTCTGCCCATGGCAGAACTCCAAGCACAAATAGAAGAACTCTGGGCTAATCGAGAAACGTTAGAGACTCAAGACACTGACGCCAATGCGATCATCAATGAGGCCGTGGGTTTGTTGGATTCCGGTGGCGCTCGGGTAGCCGAGCCGGGTCCTGATGAGGTGGTGGTCAATCAGTGGCTCAAACACGCCATCTTGTTGTTGTTTAAACAAGCACAAATGTCCACTATCGAGACACCGCCTTTTGAGTACGCCGACAAAATCCCGCTAAAAACTGACTTTGCCGCTCAAGGGGTGCGGGTGGTGCCCGGGGCGATTGCCCGGTGGGGCAGTTACTTGGCGCCCGGGGTCATCATGATGCCCAGTTTTGTCAACATCGGAGCATGGGTAGGAGAAAACACCATGGTCGATACCTGGGCCACCGTCGGGTCGTGTGCCCAAATTGGCCGCAACGTGCACCTTTCTGGTGGGGTAGGTATCGGTGGGGTGTTAGAGCCCGCCAACGCGGTGCCGGTAGTTATTGGCGACGAATGTTTAATTGGGAGTCGCTGCATTGTGGCCGAAGGTGCCCGAGTGGGCGAAGGCGTAGTACTGGGTGCGGGGGCGGTGCTGACCGCTTCTATTCCGGTTATCGATGCCGAAACCGGCGAAGAAATTAGCCGAGGGGAGATCCCGCCGTGGTGCGTGGCGGTGCAGTCCACCCGGTCACGAGAGTTTGCCGGCGGCACCTTCGGTCTGCCTTGCGTGTTGGTCATTAAACGCCTCACCGAGGGGGAGCGCCACGATAAGTCGGCCCTTAACGATGTGCTGCGTAGCCACGGCGTGAGCACCTGAACAGATGGCCGACCTTTTAGCGCTTACTGCTCAACTGGTGGACATCCCGTCGGTTAGTTTCAACGAAGAAGATTTGGTGGCTTTTTTAGAAACCGAACTACGGGTTATCGGCGGGCTAACCGTTGACCGAGTGGGCGACAACTTGGTGGCCCGCACCACATTGGGGCGCCAGCATCGCCTAATTTTGGCTGGCCACACCGACACCGTGCCGGGCCAACAGGGCTCACGCATCGAAGGCGACACCTTGTGGGGTTTGGGCAGCACCGATATGAAAAGTGGGTTGGCGGTCATGTTGGAACTGGCCCGCACCGTGACTGAACCAGCGGTAGATGTCACCTACGTGTTCTATGCCTGCGAAGAAGTGGCCAGCGAACACAATGGTTTGCAACAACTTTTTACGGAGGCCCCCGAGTTATTGACGGGCGATGTAGCGATTTTGGGTGAACCCACCGACGGCATTATTGAGGCGGGTTGCCAGGGCACTATGCGTCTTGAGGTAACGCTGGGCGGGGTGCGGTCGCATTCGGCTCGCCCTTGGATGGGCCGTAACGCTATTCACCGGGCCGGGCCGTTGTTGGCCGCAGTGGCCGGTTATCAACACCGGGAACCTGTAGTGGATGGCTGCACTTATCGAGAGGCTTTGCAGGTGGTAAATATTTCGGGTGGGGTGGCCGGCAACGTGGTGCCCGATGCAGTGACTTTGTTGATTAATCATCGCTATGCCCCCGACCGCTCAGCTGAACAAGCCGAAGCACATGTGCGTTCGGTGTTGGCCCCATTCTTAGAAGATGGTGACCAGGTGACGTTGGTGAATAATTCTCCGGCGGCCGCCCCCGGCTTAAATCACCCACTGCTAAGCGCATTGATTGGCCGCAACGATTTACCAGTTGAGGCCAAACTGGGGTGGACCGATGTGGCGTTTTTTTCTGGCCATGGGGTGCCAGCGGTTAACTTCGGCCCGGGGGACGCCACGCTGGCCCACACCAAAGATGAGCGGGTAGAACGAGCTCCGTTAGAAGCGACCTATGCCGCTTTGGTAGATTTGCTAACTCGAGGGGTTTAAACCTTGCGCATGACCGTGACCACTCGACCAAAGATGGTTACTTCGTGAGCGGGAAAACGCATTTCTTCAAAGGCCGGGTTTGACGGTATAAGTACTACCTGGTCGTCTTCCAACCGAAAGTGTTTGATGGTGGATTCATCGCCGGGAATGCCGGCCACCACCAGGTCGCCGTTGTTGGCGGTTTTTTGAACATTAACGACGACAAAGTCACCGTCGAATATCCCGGCTTCAATCATAGATTCTCCGCGTACTCGAAGCATGAAGAGTTGGCCGTCGCCGGTGAACTCTGAAGGGAGAGCGATGGACTCTTCAATATTTTCGTGAGCCAGCACGTCGGTGCCGGCGGCCACGTCACCCACCAAGGGCACGTGTTGCACGGTGCCTTCGGACATGGGGGCACCGCTGTAGGGGTCGCGGCAAACTTTTAAAGCTCGTGGCCGGCTGGGGTCACGCTGCAAATAACTTTTTTCTTGCAAAGTAGAAAGGTGAGCATGGACCGTCGAAGGGGAGGTTAAACCAACGGCGGCACCAATTTCGCGCACGGTCGGTGGGAAACCTTTGTGACGTGTTTGGGAGTCAATGAACTCCAAAATCTGTTTTTGACGGTCTGTTAGGCCTGTATTCATAGGGTTTTTCCTTTTGGGGTTGACAACGAACGTATGTTCGGTAGAGTGTAGTCTATGACCGAACGCCTGTTCTCCGCACATATGTTCGCCGAACAAGCGTTCCATGTCAAGGACCCTCTTGAAAAAAAGGCCTTTTGGGCTTTGGGGTCTTTTCGAGAATGTCACACCCCTCTGAAAGGATGTACGTCATGACCGCTATTACTCACCTTCCTTCTTCACCACTGGTGGCCTCTGGGTTACCTCTTTCTCCCGAGGTGTATCGTCGCCGCCGGTTGATGGTTTCTGTCTTGTTGGCCGTCACCGTGTTTGCCGTGTCAATGATGGGCGGCGAGCTGTTGGGTCGAGTAACCGGTGTCCCTGGGTCAACGCCCGCCGGTGCTGCTGCGGAACCCGTGGTTTACGTGGTGCAACCGGGGGACACGTTGTGGGCGATTGCTGAACGAATTTCCCCTCCTGGTCGAGACATCCGGTTTACGGTAGATCACCTCGAAGCGGTTAACGGGGGTTCTTTGTTGCGGCCGGGGCAGCGCTTGGTGCTTCCTTCCGGCTGGTAAGAAAGGGTTCGTTTGTTTGCTGAATGCTCAGGCCGAAAGGTAACGACAGAACAGCAAACCATCTTCGGTGGTAAGCCCCGCCAGTTCAAACTCTTCCAGGCTTTCCAGCACCGGCCCGTTGATAAGGCCCGGCCCCTCGCCGCCAACCAGCAACGGAGACACGGTCAAGCAAAGTTCATCAACCAGCCCGGCGGCCGCCAGCTGATGGTTAAGCGAGGGTCCTCCTTCGCTCAAAACAATGCCGGCCCCTCGTTGGTGCAAGCCTTCCATGACCAAACTTGGGTCAACCAGTGGGCCAGGCAAAACCACTACCTCTGCTCGCCCAATAAAAGATTCACCCAGGGCGGCCGCTCCGTGGCTCGTGGTAAAAATAAGCGGCAACGGGTCTTCAGGTGGGTGGTCGGCAAAAAGAGCGCCCTGCGGGTCCAGGTCGCCACGGCCGGTCACCACGGCCAAACGGGCTCGGGGCGCTTGATGGCGGGCTGCTCGCCGTTGCGCCGCTTCAGGGTACGGAGTGCGAGGTGGCCGGTACCCCTCGGCTCGCACCGTACCGGCGCCCACCAAAATGATGTCGGCCAGCGAGCGCAAGGTGCCCAAAACTTTTTGATCCGCTGGGTTTCCCAAACCACCGGAGGTGCCAGCAACGCTTATTGCCCCATCCAAAGAAGAAATCATGTTGACCATTACCCATGGCCGATTATTGGGGGTTGGGCGGGGTTGGTCGTAGACATCAAGCGGGTTTTGATCTTCGCCGGGGGGGAGGAGCTGTCGCATACCTAAACCGTACCTCGTTAAGGCTGTGGAGAACTTCTCCGATTTCCACAAGATTTACCTCTTTCAATCCACAGGGGAAGTTCCGTACGGTATGGGTAGCGATCAGCGACGGGAGATTCCGGCATGACGCATCGGTGGGTTCTTTGAACAGCACTGATGTTAAGGCTCGGATCGGGGCCCTTAAAGGAGCCTTAAGAACAGCCTTTGACCTGGGTCTCCCGTCGCCGACCGCATCTTTTTTGGTATGGCCGACAAGTAGGGGTATTGGCTCTAAGGTGAAGACCCCTCTGGTCGCGGCGAGCAACAGAGAAATTACATTAAAACTTTTTGAAAGAAATTAGGAACAACATGACAGTAGGAACAGACCGAGGGGTATTGGGCTTCAAACGGTATTTCACTTCACCCGATACCCACCCCTACGATTCGATTGAATGGGACACCCGAGACGCACGGCTTGTTGATCACCGTGATGGTTCGGTGGCCTTTGAACAACTCGGCATTGAAGTGCCTTCTGATTGGTCGGTAAACGCCACCAATATTTTGGTCCAGAAATATTTTCGCGGCACGGTAGGTACCGAAGAAAGAGAATCTTCGCTTCGTCAGGTAGCCGACCGGGTGGTTGACACCATCACCAACTGGGGGCTCAAAGACGGGTATTTCGAAGATCAAGAAGAAGCAACTATTTTCTCCGAGGAACTCAAGTATCTCATCATCAACCAGCGTGCGGCTTTCAACTCGCCGGTCTGGTTCAACATCGGGGTAGCAGGCGTTCCTCAGCAAGCTTCGGCTTGTTTCATTTTGTCGGTCGATGACCAAATGAGTTCCATTCTGAACTGGTATGTCGAAGAAGGGACCATCTTTAAAGGTGGCTCCGGTGCGGGGGTAAACCTCAGCCGTATTCGTTCTTCACGAGAACTTCTCAAAGGTGGGGGAGAAGCCAGCGGTCCGGTCAGCTTTATGCGGGGTGCCGATGCCTCGGCTGGCACCATCAAAAGCGGAGGCAAAACCCGTCGGGCCGCCAAAATGGTTATTTTGGATGCCGAACACCCCGACATCGAAGAGTTCATTTGGTGCAAAGCCAAAGAAGAACACAAGATGAAAGCCTTGGAGGCCGCAGGCTTTGACATGAGCCTGAATGGCAAAGACATTCATTCGGTCCAGTTTCAAAACGCCAACAACTCCGTGCGGGTAACCGATGATTTCATGGAAGCCGTAGAAGCCGACGGCGATTGGGATCTCACCGCTCGCACCGACGGCTCGGTGATCGAAACCGTTAAAGCCCGCCAACTCTTTCGCCAAATGTCGGAAGCCGCTTGGGAATGCGCCGACCCTGGTTTGCAATTCGATACCGCCATCAACCACTGGCACACCGCTTCTAACACCGGCCCCATTACGGCCAGCAACCCGTGCAGTGAATATGTTCATTTGGATAACTCAGCTTGCAATTTGGCCAGCCTGAACCTCATGACCTTTCTTGACGATTCCGACCTCAAGGCCGGCATTGAAGCATTTGACATTGAGGGCTTTCGCCACGCCATAGAGTTGGTGTTCACCGCTCAAGATATTTTGGTTTCTAACGCTGATTACCCGACCGAAGCCATTGGTGAAACCACTCGAGATTTCCGCCAACTGGGCATGGGCTACGCCAACCTGGGTGCTTTGCTTATGGCCTTAGGTTTGCCTTACGACAGTGACGAAGGTCGAGCAGTAGCAGCCTCGCTGACCTCGCTTATGACCGGACACGCCTACCGAACCTCGGCTCGTATCGCCGACCGTTTAGAACCATTTGCTGGTTTTGAAACCAACCGAGAGCCCACGTTGAAGGTCCTTGATCAGCATCGTGAAGCCGCCGAGTTGCTTGATGACGGGGTTGCTGAAGTTTTGGTTGCCGCCGGTCGTGAAGACTGGTTTGAGGCCTGCGCTTTGGCGCAACGAGTGGGAGTACGTAACAGCCAGGCCACGGTGCTGGCCCCCACCGGGACTATCGGCTTGCTCATGGACTGCGACACCACTGGAATCGAACCAGATTTCAGTTTGGTCAAGATGAAGCGCTTGGTAGGCGGCGGAACCATGTCCATCATCAACCAAACGATTCCGCGAGCTCTTGCCCACTTGGGGTACGACCAAGACCAAGTAAAGACCATCACTGCGTTTGTTAATGAAAATCAAACGGTGGCTGGTTGCCCGCAACTCTCCGAAGAACACCAAGCAGTGTTCGCCACTTCGATGGGAGACAACTTCATTCACCATCTCGGCCACGTGCGCATGATGGGAGCAGTACAGCCGTTTTTGTCGGGAGCTATTTCTAAAACCTGCAACATGCCCGAAGGAGTAACCGTTGACGAAGTAGAAGAGCTCTACCTTGAGTCATGGAAACTCGGGCTAAAAGCAGTAGCTATTTATCGTGATAACTGCAAGTTGGGCCAGCCGCTTTCTACCGGTAAAGAAGCATCAACTCCGGCCACGGTGGCCGAAAACCTTGCCGCTGCACTGGCTGAACCAGTACGGCGCAAACTGCCCCGTACTCGGGTTTCTCGCACCTTCGAGTTTCGGGTAGCGGACTGCAAAGGGTGGGCCACCATTGGTGAGTACGAAGATGGGCGACCGGGCGAGATTTTTCTCCGTGTCTCTAAACAGGGCTCCACCATGGCTGGCATCATGGATGCTTTTGCCATCTCGTTGAGCCACGGTTTGCAATACGGCGTGCCGTTGCGGGCCTATGTTGAAGCCTTTACCGGTATGCGTTTTGAACCGGCGGGCATGACCGACGACCCAGATTTGCGTATCGCTTCAAGCATCATTGACTACCTTTTCCGCCGTTTGGCCGTGGAGTACCTCAGCGCTGAAGAACGTGCCGAGCTCAACATTTTGACCGTTGGCGAACGCACCCAACAAACCTTGCCGGGAGTCATAGAGTCCGCCACCGCCACCATTCAGGGCTCTGAAGTACCAGCTGACCCACCAAGCGTGCCTTCGGCTTCGCAGTTGGCAGCCGAAATGAGCATGCGCCCCTCACAAGATGCCCCCATGTGCATGCAATGCGGGGTAGCGATGCAACGCGCTGGCTCGTGCTACGTGTGTATCGATTGTGGCTCCACCAGTGGGTGTTCTTAATGGCTGTTCTGCGGTTTTCTTTTGGCACCATGGGGTCTGGAAAATCCACTTTGGCCTTACAAATCCATCACAACTTGGATTCACGAGGGCTGCAAGGGTTGTTGTGTAGTCAGTTGGATCGAACCGACGGCAAAGTATCAAGCGCCCTTGGGGTTTCAGCCGATGCGGTAGAGGTGGGGCCACTGCTTAACCTTTTTGAACTAGCGGTAGCCATGAGTGACCGTGCTCACGGTCTGGACTACGTGATCTGCGATGAAGCGCAGTTTTACCGCCCGGAACAAATAGAACAATTGGCCCGCGTGGTTGATGAACTTGATACTGATGTGTACGCCTTCGGTTTGTTGACGTCTTTTCAAGGGGTACTTTTTGAAGGTACCCAGCGTTTGCTTGAACTGGCTGACGAGTCAGTAGAGGTCCAAGTTGAGGCCCGATGCTGGTGCGGGACCCGCGCTACCCATAATGCTCGACTGGTAGATGGAGTACAGGTCTACGACGGCACGTTGATGGTGGTCGACAACCCCGACGATCAACAGGTGACGTACGAACTGCGCTGTCGCCGCCATTGGTTAACCGGCGACAGCGGCCCCGACGGTACCCAAGTGGTCGCCGCCCATGCCACGGCAAGCGCCCAATAGTCTCTCCGTTGTTTCTACGCTAAAGGTTCATGTTTTCGCGCTAGATAGCGACTGCACTGTTGACCAAACGGCATCTTCTACCGAAACGACATCAGGAACCTTCCGATTTGTGCCCGGCAGACGCGCCCCATCTTGGTTAGCGATTGACTTAGCCAAGGTGCTGAGTTGCTCGGCAAAATCTTCATGAAAACCACTCGGGTCGATGACGATATAAAACTGCCCCAGATTATGGGGAGCACCTTCGGGGGTTTTAAGCGGCGGAACTTCAGCACTAAGTCGCGAACCGGTCAAAGCGCTGGCCAGTACTTCAACCATTAAACCAATGCCGTAACCCTTGTAGCCGCCGGCTGAAACCAACGAGCCCATCAAAGCTTCCTGAGGGTCGGTGGTGGGTTCTCCTTGAGCGTCAACGGCCCAACCCAAGGGGATGGTTTCTCCGGCGGCCGCCGCCATAGTTATTTTTCCTAAAGCCACGGCGCTGGTGCTGAAATCAAATTGAAAAGCCACCCCTCCACGCCCATCAGGCACCGCCATGGCAATAGGATTCGTGCCTAAAACGGGTTCCGAACCGCCGGGGGGCGCTACTCGTGCCGAAGCGTTGGTGGCTCCGATGGCCAAGAACCCTTGCTGGGCGAGTTGCTCCGTGAAGTAACCCAGCGAGGTGCAGGTGTGGGTGTGTTCCAACGAAAAACCGCAAATACCGTTTTGTTTGGCGGCTTTTATGGCAGTGGGTAGGCCAGCGGCAAAAGCTGCTTGGGCGAAACCAAAATGGCCATCTACCCTTACCGCCCCGGGGCGGTCATGAGAAACGGTAGGGGCAACCATGCCGTCTACTCTTCCCGTGCGGAGTTGCTGGCAGTAGCTCTCGACGTAATACAGACCGCAAATACGGTTGCCATTTCCTTCGGCTACCCGCACCGCGTGGGCAACTTGGGTGGCTACTTGGCTGCTGGCCCCGTGAACCGTCAAGGCTTGTTGGGTGGTTTGCTCTATCTCGTTTAGCGAAATGGTCAACATGGTTAAGCCTCCACCGGTTGGTTGGCGTCGAGGGTCGCTTCTGCGGTAAGAAAAGATCGAGCGATCTCGCCTAATGAAACCCAAGTTGTTTTTTCTAAAGCAACTCCTTGGGCTAACGCTTGCTGCATAACGTTTGGGGTACCGGAAGGGTTCGAACCGGCTACTAACTCAAGGCCCGGCACTAAGTCGGTGCCGGTTGCTGCGGCATTCTGATCTTCCCAAATGAATCCTTGGTTTCCTCGCTCGTTAAGGAGTCGGGCCAGCAAAGCAAAGGGGATTGGGTTGGTCCAAGAGAATTGGTAGCGGTCCGACACCTGAAGTTCTTGTGCTTTTTTTAGGGTAGATACAAAAACTTCCGGGCCCTGAGTGACCAATTGAAGAAAAGCTTTTACCCCGTTCCCGTGGTGGACCTGACAATAAGTGATGTCTTGAGCGAGGCTGCTGGCCAAACTGGCTTCGCACGACAACACCTGGCTGGCTCGAGCAACCACGTCAACAATTTCACGAGGGGCCACCAGTACCAGGCCGGTGGTCATGCCATGACCTCCGCAAATATTCGCATCCAGTTACCGCCTAACACCGCTTGGCGTTCCGCCGGTAAAAACCCGGCATCTTCAAGTCCTGCCCCAAGCGATCCAAAGTCTTCGGGTCCTTGAAACCAGTCGGGCCATGGAGGAAAAGCCGGTACGGCATCAGGGTTTTCTGGCCGGTCCCAGCGGCCGTTGCGCATCCAGCCCAAAGCATTGGGCTCCCACCCCACTACGGCGTCGCTCCCAATAGCCACGTGCTCTATGCCGACGAGGTCCACGAGGTCGGCCATCATCTGCCCCCATGTTTGGCGAGGCACATCGGCTCCGCCCATGAAAAGTGGGTAGAGAGTGCAGCCGATTACCCCGTGATGCTCAGCGAGGACTTTTAACAAGTCGTCTGGCTTGTTGCGTGGGGAGTCGCAAAAACTAAACGGGTTTCCGTGGGTTACGGCCACCGGTTTAGTTGAAGCGGTAATGGCCTCAAGGCCGGTTCGGTTTCCTACGTGGGAGAGGTCGATGAGCACCCCAGCCTGGTTAAGAGCAGCAACCATGCGTTGGCCTACCCGGGTGAGGCCGCCATCTTGAGGTTCCCAACAACTTGACCCTAAATGGTTGGCCACGTTGTAAGTGAGTTGCACAACTCGAATGCCGACGTCCGCAAAAATGCCGGCCATTTCGGGATCATCGCCCAGCATGGAACTATTTTGAAAACCCAAAAGGATGCCCAAGACGCCATCTTCTTTGGCGGCTTCCATTTCTTCGATGCTGCCCACGATGCGCACCAGGTCAGCGTTTTGGCGAGCAAAATGACGCCAGTCAGCGATACGAGTCATGGCCCCTGCGGTGTCTTCCCAAACCCCGCAGGTGGCGTGCACAATGTTTATGCCCCCCGAACGGACTTGTTCAACAACCGAGCGATCCCAATTGTTTATTTCTAAGCCATCAATGATCATTGTTTTCTCCTGAAGGGCGAGGGGGCCAGACCCATTTGTCGTTAAGTCCGGTTGAAAGGTCGTCAAGGCGTGGAGCTCCTTGAAATAAGGTAACGCGCAGCCAGTCGGTGGATTGTGGGGTGAAGTTGTCCATACCGTACATTGCGAGCTGAAAACGTTGCAGGTTTAACGGCAGATGGTCTTGAGCGCAAACGTTGTCGCGGGCCTCGCCGTAAGGGCCGAGGTCGTCGACCAGTCGGTCAATGGCTAGCCCATGGTGAGGAAATTCTTGGCGAAAGGTGTTCAGGGCCAGCACCGGGTTGGCCACCGTAAGGTCTTGTTCTAAACGGTGTAAACGCAGGAGAAGGTCAATGGGTACTTCACGGTGTTCGGGGTCTACGGAGCGACGGTTGGCTCGTCGTGGTTCGTCAGTGTTGTCAGAAACTGCCCACCAGCAATGGTCGGCATGCGAGTTTTTGACCCCGATTTCTTCTAGCCAAGAATATTTTTGTTCAAGAAGAGCGCAAGCTTCGCCGACCGTAAGGGCCGTGGACGGTGGGGAAGATTCTTCGGTGAGGAGCAATTGGTCGATGAGCTCGTCGGGGGTTTGATCTAGTTCTAAAAGCAAGGACACGACGAGTTCGGTGGCTTCTGGGGGTTGTTGTTCGGACCAGCGGTAAAGAGCGTCGTAGGGGCGTGGTTCGCTTTTTATTTTGTCCCATGCCTCGGCCGCTTCTTGAACTCTTTGGGCGAGCCAATCTGGGCCGCGCCAAGGGTGGCGGTCTCCTCCACCTAGCGAAGAAAAATGCTGCGAAGCCCGCTTGAAACATTTTTCTAGGGTCAAGTTGTCTTGTGGCGACCCCGTTTTGCTGCGCACATTGGCCAGCGCTAATTCACGCACTCCGACCCAAGCGTTCATGATTTTGGGGTGGCGGACTGCCCAGGGAACTAGCCCTAAACCGGTGGCGTTGCCTACCCCAAAGAAGCACCGCCACTGTGGGTCGAAAGCCACCGCAGTTTCTGGGCTTTTGACTTGTGCACAGTGCTCAACGGTGTCAAAACCGACTTCGCGAAATAGCCAGGCGGCGAGAAACTGTGCCCGATAGGGGGCAGCAAGTGGGTGGTCTTTTTCAAAACTCAAAAACGACCGTAAACCAAATTTACCGTTTCCGTAAAATGCCGTGCTACGCAGCAGGTACCCAGCGTCTGCCGCTTGGCCAACTGGTGGCTGACGACCGGCGGCGAGGTGTCCAACGATTTGATCGTAAAAGCGCACGCTGCGGTTGCCGCGAGCTAACACCAACACTCGGGGGTCGAAACGGCCGCGCTCTTGAGCAGGAACCTCGGTGGCCAGCAAAGCAAAAAGGTCATCGGTGAGCGGCCCTTCGATGAGCGCTGCAGAAATCTCCCAAGCATCAGCAACGACCCGATCGGTGTGTTGGGATTCGTCCAAAGTGGTGGTGAAGGCCACGAAATGAAAAAGGTATCCTTCGGCCTCTATGCGATAAACGAGATGGCCGCGGCCTTGATCGTCAAGATCGCTTGCTACCCGTTCACCTTGCCACTGGCGGCCTTGGGCCCGTCGCAGCATTGAGCGGCTAAAACTCAGACGGGTTTGTCGAGTGGCCCCCAGCCATTGGGGGGTTGCCACCTGTTCCGCAGGGCGTAAATCACCAACTGTTTGCTCCAATAGTTCGTTGAGAGGCGGGGTGGTGGTCACGCACAGAACCTAGTTGATAAACATTCTCTTGTTCTGCTCGGAAGCCGCACCGCTAAGCGAGGTACCCTGCTTATATGAGCGACTACCGACCTCCTCTTGCTGACATTCGACTGGCTTTGCAATCCATTAGTGATTTAGAAAGCATTTGTAAGTTGCCGGGCTTTGACCATGTAGACCCCGAAACAATCGACGGGTTGCTTGATGAGTTTGGTCGTTTTGTGGCTGAGGTCGTTGCCCCGACCGACCGGGTGGGCGACCTTGAGGGCTGTTCAGTAAAAGACGGAGTAGTTACCGTGCCCCAAGAGTTTCAGGTTGCTTGGGATCAGTTCGTAGCGGCTGGTTGGGGCACTCTTTCTCAAGACCCAGATTACGGGGGCGGTGGTTTTCCAAAAGTATTGCAAACCGTGGTGACAGAAATGTTGGGTTCAGCAAACCGCTCGTGGTCTATGGGTCCGATGCTGACCGTGGGGGCGGTCGAAGCGTTGCATGCTTTTGCCACAGAAGAACAAAAAGAAATATTCCTTCCAAAAATGATTACCGCAGAGTGGTCGGGCACCATGAACTTGACCGAACCGCAGGCCGGCTCTGACGTGGGGGCTTTAACAACCAAAGCAGAACCCAGCGAAGACGGCACCTGGCGTATTTTCGGCACCAAAATCTTTATCACCTTTGGCGAACACGAACTTGCTGAAAACATTATTCAAACCGTGCTAGCCCGCACCCCAAATAGCCCCCCGGGAACCAAAGGCATCTCGCTATTTATTGTGCCAAAATATTTGGTGAACGAAGATGGCAGTTTGGGAGAACGCAACGATTATCAGTGTCTTTCACTGGAACACAAACTTGGTTTACACGCCAGCCCAACTTGTGTGATGTCTTATGGGGAATCAGGCCAAGGCGCAGTGGGTTACCTCTTAGGTGAAGAACATCAAGGAATGCGTTACATGTTCAAAATGATGAACAACGCTCGCCTCGGGGTAGGAGTGGAAGGCTTAGCGGTCACTGAGCGAGCTTTGCAACTGGCCTCCGACTACGCACAAGAACGAGTGCAAGGGCGAGCAGTAGGTAGCCCAGCCGGCCAGTCTTCGCCAATTATTGACCATGCCGATGTGCGGCGCATGCTGCTCACCATGAGGGCGTACACCGATGCCATGCGCAGCGTGCTATATCTCAACGCTTCTTGCTTAGATGTTGCAAATCGCCATGATGACCCGGCAGCAGCGCAAAAAGCTTCCGATAGGGCAGAGCTCCTTACCCCGATCTCCAAAGCTTGGTGCACCGATGTGGGTTGTGAGATGACCTCGTTGGGTATCCAAGTTCATGGTGGCTACGGGTATATCGAAGAAACTGGTGCCGCACAGCATTTCCGTGATGCACGCATTTCTCCGATTTATGAAGGCACCAATGGTATTCAAGCCTTGGACCTCATCGGACGTAAACTCCCCATGAATGGGGGGCAGGTAATGAACGATCTGCTGACCGATATTGAAGCAACTATTAAACAGGCCGACCAGGCAGGCCCAGATTTTGCTGCCATGGTTGTTGGCTTAACCGATGCTTTGGCTGCCACACGAGAAGCTAATCAGTGGATCGCCGACCAAGGTACGGATCGTCCGAACGAGGTTATTGCTGGGGCCACCCCTTATTTGCGCATGTTTGGTCAACTGGTCGGTGGTTGGCTGGTGGTGCGTCAAGCGCTTTTTGCCCAAGAAAAACTGGCCGACGGGGCCGGCGGTTCAGAGGCTGACCATTTGGCCAGCAAAATTGTTTTGGCCCGTTTTTATGCGCAACAATTGTTGCCGGTGGTGCGGGCGCAACTTTCGTCGGTGACTGCAGGTGCAGACGACCTTTACGCCGTGCCGGCAGATGGGTTTGCTAACTAATGAATATCTTTGCTTTTTTGCCGAGCCCCAGCCGTGGGTCAATCGATCTTGGCTTTTTAGATTTGCGGGCCTACGGGATGATGATTGCCCTTGGGGTGGTGGCTGCGGTGTGGGTGGCACAAAAACGCTGGGTGGCCAAAGGCGGCCACGAGGATGACATTACGGCTATCGCATCGTGGGCGGTGCCAGCAGGGTTAATTGGCGCCCGGGTTTATCACGTGGCTACCGATTGGAAGCGTTATCAAGGCAGTTGGGGCGATGCAGTAAAAATCTGGGAAGGCGGGTTAGGTATTCCGGGCGGGTTAGCGGCCGGAATAATTGTCGGAGTGTTGGTGGCTCGTAAACGCGGTATTTCCCCGTCGGGAATTCTGGATGCCGTCATTCCGAGTTTGCCTATAGCCCAAGCCATTGGCCGTTTAGGAAACTGGTTTAATCAAGAACTTTTTGGTGGCCCCACCGATTTGCCGTGGGGTTTAAAAATTGATGAAGCCCACCGCCCAACGGAATTCATGGATGTCGCTACTTTTCATCCCACGTTTCTTTATGAAGGGCTCTGGAACTTAGCTTTGGCTTGGTTTTTGATGCGGGTCGATGCTCGCCGGGTGCTCAAACCCGGGCACCTCTTAGGGCTCTGGATTTTCGGTTACGGCCTCGGCCGCCTGTGGGTGGAGGCCTTGCGCATTGATCATGCTTCGCTTATTGCTGGGGTGCGGGTCAACATATGGTTGAGCATGATTGCTTTAGCGGCTGGGGCTTTGATTACTCTAAAGGGCCGTCAAAAGTTGGGTTCGGATAAGTGACATGAACGAAAATGCCTCGCTGCATCGGCGCATAGACCGTACGTTTGCTTTTATCGACCTGTCTGGGTTCACGCATTTCACCGACACGGAAGGTGATGCGGCAGCTATGGAGATTCTTATCGGTTTTCGTGAAAGCGTGCGTCGCGTGGCTTCTGTGCGGGGGGTTCGCATCGCTAAATGGCTGGGCGATGGCGCAATGTTGGTGGGGGTAGAACCCGAACAAACGGTAGAGGCAGTGATCACTATGGAGATGCTTATTGACTTCTCTCAGTCGCCACTACCCATGCGCGCTGGCATTGCTCGAGGCCAAGTGTTGTTGATCGATGGGGATGATCACGTGGGGGCCCCAGTCATCATGGCCTCAAGGCTTTGCAACCTTGCCGAACCTCACCAAGTGTTGGCTCCCGCTGATTTAGTGATGAGCCTGATGGTTAATACCGCAGCCCGAAAAATCGGACTGAGAAAAATCGATGGATTCAGCGAGCCGATTGAAGTGGTGCAACTTTCTTCGCTCCAAAGCCCCAAAAAAACTGACGAACAGTGACCCTGTTTGAAAAAGAAGTGGCTCGGGTGCTGGAAGGCTTGCAACCGGGCGAGGTGGTGGCTTACGGCGAGGTAGCGGCAGAAGCAGGTTTTCCGGGGGCGCATCGGGCCGTCGGGCGTTTTTTAAAAACCAACCCAGGTTTTGCTTGGTGGCGGGTTGTCACCGCTTCGGGCCGTTTGGTGCCGGGTTTAGAAAACGAACAAACCCGCCTTTTGCGTGCCGAAGGAGTAACCATCACCAACGGCCGCGTCGCCCCCGCTAGTTCGTGAGGTGGGGTCAGACCCCACGTCACGGGTTAAGAAGCCGGGTCAAGGTGGCCTTGAGGTAGAGTAAAGAGCCTTTTGAGAAGTGTCGACTGCTGGATTGTTCGACCTCAGAAGGTTCGTCACCCATGAAGAGTGGTGGCGGTACCTGTCAGAGTGGCGGGTGACGAACCCGGTGACTTGGTCATCGAGAAATTAGGAAACATGTCCACCAATGAGTTCACGGCCCTCGGGGTAGATCCCGACATCGCCGAAGCCCTTGCCGAGCGAGGAATAACCTCGCCGTTCGATATTCAAACCATGACCATCCCCGACAGTTTGTCGCGGCGAGACGTTTGCGGAAAAGCTAAAACTGGTTCCGGAAAAACCTTGGCTTTTGGTATCCCTTGCGTTCAGCTCATGTCTAAAGCCCAACCCGGGCGGCCCACCGCACTTGCTTTGGTCCCTACCCGCGAGTTAGCGGTTCAGGTTTGTGCCGAACTAGAACCTTTGGCTGCTGTTCGTGGCTTGCGGGTGCAAGCTATCTACGGCGGCGCTCCTATTGAGAAACAAATCGCTGCCTTAAATAAAGGGGTGGAGTTCATTGTGGCTACCCCGGGCCGTTTGATCGACCTGATTGAACGAAAAGAAGTTTCGGTGGCCGCTTTAGAACTGGTCATTGTTGACGAAGCAGACCGGATGGCCGACATGGGCTTTATGCCCCAGGTTGAATGGGTTTTGCGAGGGGTAGAAGGAGAACACCAGACCATGTTGTTCTCGGCCACCCTCGACGGCATGGTGGGCAGCCTCATTAGCCGCTATCAAACCGACCCAGCTATGCACGAGGTGGCCTACGAAGAGGTATCAGTTAAAGAAATGCAGCACCGTTTTTTAATCGTGCACGAAATGGATCGAATAAAAGTAGCGGCCACCATCATCAACGCTTCGAACCGCACCATTGTGTTTTCACGAACCAAATGGGGGGCCGACAAACTGGCGGCCAAACTAAACGATGCGGGGGTTTCTGCCGCTCCCATTCATGGAGATCTACGCCAATCTCAGCGAGAAAAATCTTTGAAAGATTTTGCTAGCGACAAAGCGCAAGCTCTGGTGGCTACCGATGTTGCGGCTCGCGGCATCCACATTGACGACGTTGATGTGGTGATTCACTACGACCCACCTTCTGATGCAAAAACTTATGTGCATCGTTCGGGTCGGACTGCTCGAGCCGGCGAATCTGGTGTGGTGGTCAGTTTGGTCCTCTGGAACGAAGAGATGGAAGTTCGGAAACTGATGCGTCGCTTAGGCATGAAACACCCCTTTGTGGAAATATTTTCCAACGATGAACGGCTAAAAGACCTTGCTGCTTGGGATCCCGCCGAGGATGCCGCTTAACCCCAGGCCTTTGGGCAGAGTAATTGTTTGCCCAACTGGGCGCTAAATGGCCTACACTTTGGCCAAGACATTATGAGAGGTCCAGTTTCGGCTGGATCCGGCAACCTGGGACGGACACCCAAGGTGCCCGCTTGCCTTCTAGGCAAGGATGTGGCTCGTAAGAGCAACAAAGTGTCCGGGGTCAGCAAATGCAGGCTCCCGGTCGCCGGGTTCTGGTGGTTCGTCTCACCAAAACATGACTGACCCCACCCACGGCATTTCTTCCGAGCCTGACTCGACTAAACCAGCCAGCAGTCGGCGTCTGCGTAGCGTCGACTTGCCGGTTACTGGTGCTTGGCAAAAGGGTGACCCGGTGGGCGACCGCCAGTTTGTGGTAATTAACGAAGGGCGCCCGTTTGCTTTAGAAGGCGGCGGAACCCTCGACGAAGTCACCATGGCCTACGAAACCTGGGGCACTTTGTCGCCGCAAGCCGACAATGCGGTATTGGTGTGCCACGCTCTGACTGGCGATGCTCATGTCTTTGGTGAAGCCGGTAAAGGACACAAAACCCCTGGCTGGTGGAACGGCGTGGTCGGCCCAGGGCAAGCTTTGGACCCCGCTAAGCATTTCATTGTTTGTATCAACGTGTTGGGGGGTTGTCAGGGGTCAACCGGCCCCGCTTCGCCTAACCCAATAACCGAGTTGCCTTATGGCTCGGCTTTTCCGGTGGTCACAACCCGAGACATGGTCCGGGCTCAAGTTGGGGTAGCCGACCATTTGGGTATTGACCAATGGAAGTTAGTTATCGGCGGCTCAATGGGCGGAATGCAAGTTTTGGAATGGGGGATCATGTACCCCGACCGGGTGGGGGCGCTGGCTCCGCTAGCTACTGCTTTGGCGGCCAGTCCTTGGCAAATCGGTTGGAGCGCCGCCGGCCGCAACGCTTTGGTTTTGGACCCTCAGTTTCTTGGCGGCGACTATTACCAACAGGAACTTGGTCAAGGCCCGCATAACGGGCTGGCGGTAGCTCGTTCTATCGCTCAGATTCATTACCGTAGTGCGGGGTCTTTTTCTGAACGTTTTGGCCGAGAGGTAGCGAACCCTCGCAGCATCTACGGCTTGTGGGACCAGTTTCAGGTGGAGTCTTATTTGGATTACCACGGCGAAAAACTGGTACGCCGTTTTGATGCCAACAGTTACTTGGTGCTTAACCGGGCCATGGATCTTCATGATGTGGCTCGCCAACGAGGAAGCGTGCACGAAGCCGTCTCAAGGGTGGCTCGGGTACCGGTAATGACCCTCAGCATTAGCTCTGACTTTTTGTATCCGGTAGAACAGCAAAAAGAAATTTACGAAGCAGTGCAAGCAATCGGCGGCCGATGCACGCAGTATGTGGTCGAAAACAATGATGGACATGACGGTTTTTTAACCGCTACCCATGAAGTGTCAACGCATATAAAGCATTTTTTGGAAGAGGTTTCCTAATGGCAGAAAACAATGAACAACCACTTGATTTGCGGACCCGTGCGGTTATGGCGGGTCGGGCAGAGGGCGAAAACTCATTGGCTCCGGTGCTCTACCCGTCGTCGGTCTTTACCTATGACTCCGTAGAAGAAGGACAAAAACTTGCTACCTCGTTGGCTCCGGAACGCTTTTACACGCGTTACGGGAACCCCACCATTAATGCGTTTGAAGAAGCGGTGGCCGACCTCGAAGGGGCCGAAGCGGCTCGAGCGTTTTCGTCGGGCATGGGGGCCATGAGCACGGTGGTGCTGGGGCTGTGTTCTTCGGGCGACCATATTGTGGCTCAGCGCCAAATCTATGCCGGGACACAGCTGTTGTTGCAATCGGTGTGCCCCCGTATGGGCATTGACGTGACGTTTGTGGACGGCACCGCAGAAGGTGCTTTTGCCGATGCGGTTATCCCCGGTAAAACGATGCTGGTTATTGCCGAAACGCCGGCTAACCCACGCCTAGATTTGGTGGACCTTGAAGCGCTGGGGGCGCTGAGTGGCCCTATGACCGTGGTGGATTCTACTTTTGCTACCCCGTTGGGTCAAAACCCGTTGGCTTTTGGGGTGGATTTAGTTTTGCATTCGGCCACCAAAGGCATAGCGGGCCACAACGACGCCACCATCGGGGTGGTGGCTGGTAGCCAAGAGTTGTTGGCTTGGTTGTGGAGTTTTGCCGTGTTGCACGGGGGTAATGCTTCGCCGTTTGATGCTTTGAATGCTCTTCGTGGTCTGCGTACCTTGGGGGTACGTCTTGACCAGCAAGCAGCCACGGCGCAGCATCTGGCGCAGTTTTTAGAAAGCAACCCGGGGGCTTGCGAGGTGCGGTACCCCGGTTTAGATTCTCACCCGCAACGAGCGTTGGCGCAGCGTCAGATGAACTCAAATGGCTCGTTGTTGACTTTTGATTTGGTGGGCGGCGCAGAGGCTGGCCAAAAGTTTGTAGAGGCTACGAAAATAGCTTGGCAAGCCACTTCGTTGGGAGGCCCAGAGACGTTGGTGACCCACCCGGCGAGCACTACCCATGTCAGCTTGACCCCTGAGGAACTTGCGCTTTCGGGTATTGGCTCGGGCACGGTGAGGGTGTCGTGTGGCCTTGAGCAGGTTGATGACTTGCAAGCTGATTTTGCGCAAGCGTTAGCGGCGGCTGAGGCGTAGGCCCCGTGCCGGAGATTTTAGAAATTGAGGCGTATCGCCGATTAGCTGTTCAGGTGGTGGGCCGTACGGTGCGTTCGGTGCAGGCCCCAGATGCTTGGTTTATTAAAGGCGGTGCCACCCCAGAGTCGTTGTCGGCTGCTTTGGTGGGTCGCCGGTTTACCGCAGCGCGGCGTCTTGGCAAATTGTTGTTGTTGGATTCCGGCGGGCCTACTTTGGGGCTGCGGTTTGGTATGACGGGTCGTTTGTTGGTGGATGGTCAGGCGGCTATTGAACATTTGGAATGGGGAAGCCGTCGGTTTAACCCGGCGTGGCACCGTTTTGGTTTGACGTTTACTGGGGGCGGCCAGTTGATTATCGATGACCCTCGGCGCTTTGGTGGGGTAGAAATAGCTCCTGATGAAGCAGCCTTAGGCCCGGATGCGTGGACTCTGGGGGTTGGGGGTTTACGCCTGGCTTTGGCGGGCGGCCGGGGCCCCCTAAAAGCACGGTTGTTGGATCAATCTCGCATCGCCGGGTTGGGCAACTTATTGGTAGACGAAATGTGTTGGCGAGCCAGTTTGGACCCCTGCCGCCCTGCTGGTTCGTTGAGTGATCAAGAAAGCAGCGTGCTGGCGAGGGTTATGCGCCAGGTACTAAACCAACTGGACAAACGAGGCGGCTCACATATGGGGGACTTGTTTGAACATCGCGGCCGAGGTGCTTGTTGCCCCCAAGATGGCCAGCCGTTGACTAAGACCACTATTGGTGGGCGAACCACGTGGTGGTGCCCTTTGCATCAGCAGTAGTGGGTTTGTGGCACTACCCTGATGTTTCGGAGAGGGAACAAGTGGCTATGAACCGTGGGGCAAAACGAACTTCAGGTAAGTTGGGCCTGGCCGCGGCGTTGCTTTTGCTGGGCCTATTTTTGCCTCCTTCGGTAGGGGCGCAAGTAACTACCGTAGAGACGATTCCCCCTGCGGTAGATGCGGAGGGAAAAACCACCAGCGATCGGGTGAACGAAATTGTGTTGACTTTGCGCTTAATCGCCGGGGGAGTAGCGGTGGGTGCGGTCGGATTTTGGTGGCACACCCGCCCAGAACACCGTTTGCAAGCAGCGGTTGACCGGGGCGAGGTAGATGGCACCGTGTCGACGCCGAAACAGAAAAAACCGTTATTGCGAGAAAGTAATACTGAGCCGGTGGAACGAGCAGAGGTGAAATCTTCGAGTGATCTCCTTTCAAACTCTATGAGCCGTGAAGTGCCTGATAATGATGCTGACGAAGGAGCAACTAGTCATGTCTGATGAGTTAGATGTTGAGGCCATGTTGGAGCGTTTTCGCGAACGTTCAGCTGCGGTACGAAACAGAAATTTGCCTCCTATCGGTGGGGATGAGCGAAAAATGTTTGTTGAGCAGGCGCAAAATGATTTTCAAGATTTTGCTATTATCGGCGATGCCCAGTCGACTTTTTAAGATGGCGTGTTGACCTTGCGTATCAATTTAAGCCCGCCGGCCGACTCAACGTCGTAAGCGGCCGAATCGGCTTTTAGACCGATAAGGTAACGACGCAATGCGGACGTAGCTCAGCTGGTAGAGCATCACCTTGCCAAGGTGAGGGTCGCGGGTT
>JAPKBH010000030.1 GCA_028823445.1 Acidimicrobiales bacterium
GCCGCCCTTATGGACGGTTCACAATCCACCGGATACTCATTCGGCGACGAATAAGTCTTAATTAGTTAAGGGCCGGGAGCAGCAATACGCTGCTCCCGGCCCTTTTCTTTTTTCTCTAGGCAGTAAGGTGCTTTCTATTACTATGGCAGCCCCAGCTTGAGGATCTGACGTGAAAATTGACACCCCGGAATCGGCGAAAACACCAAAAAAAGCTGCGAACAAGTTAAGCGCCGAACGGCCTTGGTGGGATACCTTCCCTTGGTGGGGCGTGTTGATTCTGGTCATCTTGCTTTGGATGGGTTGGCAAATTGCTACCCAAGAAAACTACGACATGGCGTGGGACCGCATTATCCCCGGTTTACGCATCACCATCATCTCGACCCTGCAGGCATTTTCTATCGCCTTGGTCATCGGCCTATTAGCAGGACTGGGGCAACTTTCACGCAACGTAATGCTCCGCAACGTAGCCCGCACTTACGTTGAGTTCATTCGCGGTATACCGATTTTGCCGCTCATTTTTACCGTAGCCATGATTTTGGTTCCGGAAACCACCGCCGCCATAAACGGTCGTTTGGATGCTTGGTTCGGCTGGACCTTCGACCTCTCTTTTCAAATGCGCGCCACCGTTACTTTGGCTCTTATTTACGGGGCTTATATGGCCGAAATCTTTCGCGGGGGCATTCAGTCGGTCCCTCCTGGGCAAACTGAAGCGGGCCGCTCGTTAGGTCTCACCCGCCGGCAATCGATGAACTCCGTGGTGCTTCCCCAAGCGATGCGAGCCATTATCCCCCCTCTGGGCAACGACTTTATTGCCATTTTGAAAGACACTTCGTTGCTTTCTGTACTCGGTGTGCTGGAAATCACCCAACGGGCCCGCCAATTTTCGGCCAGCACCTTTAAGTTTCGCGAGGGCTACTTTGTACTGGCTTTTATCTATTTAATTCTGACCTTGAGCCTTTCGCTTCTCCTGGGCGTATTAGAGCGACGTATGAGCCGCGACCGAAAGGGGCAACGCTGAGATGATCACCTTGACCGGGCTTTCTAAAACTTTTGAAAAAACAATTCATGCGGTGCGCAACGTTGATCTTCACATCGACGAAGGCGAAGTAGTGGTCATCGTGGGGCCCAGTGGGTCTGGAAAGTCCACGGTGCTGCGCTGCATCAACTTATTGGAAATCCCCACCGAGGGTTCGGTGGTCGTTGATGGCCACGAGTTAACCGATCCAGTAACCGACATAGATGCGGTGCGCGCCGAAGTGGGCATGGTTTTTCAACAGTTCAACCTTTTCCCCCACTTGACGGTTCTTGAAAATGTGACCTTAGCGTTACGCAAAGTTCGTAAGCAGAGTAAAGCCGAGGCCACCGAAGTCGCTTTACGACAACTTACCCGAGTGGGTATCCCAGAAAAAGCAGACTCCTATCCTCGTCAACTTTCCGGCGGCCAGCAACAACGGGTGGCTATTGCCCGGTCGTTGGCCATGGAGCCCAAGGTAATGCTTTTTGATGAACCCACTTCTGCTTTAGACCCCGAGATGGTTAAAGAAGTACTTGATGTCATGTTGGGCTTAGCCGCCGAAGGCATGACCATGGTGGTGGTTACCCATGAAATGGGTTTCGCTCGTGCCGCCGCTGATCGTTTGGTCTTTATTGACGAGGGCGAGATTGTTGAGGTCGGGGCGCCAGAAGAGGTCTTCACGAATCCGGTTCAGCAACGTACCAAAGATTTTTTCGCCAAGATTCTTTACTAATGATTGATCTCACTACTGACCAGCGTTCTGCTTGGGCCGACCAAGGGTTTTTAGTTCTTCCTAATTTTGTTGATCAGCCATCAGTAGAAAAGTTAAATACCCGCATTGACCACTTGGTAGATGGCTTCGCAGCAGACCTCTCTACTCAGGACGCCACTGTTTTTTCTACTACTCAGCAAAGCCACGCTCAAGACGACTGGTTTCTTTCCTCGGGGGCAGTCGTTCGGCCATTTTTTGAAGATGGCGCTTTTGATGATGACGGGAAACTCTGTGTCCCCTTTGCCGAAGCTTTAAACAAGATGGGGCACGCTATGCACGACCGAGATCCTGTCTTTGACCATTTTTCTCGAACCCCAGACCTCGCCAATTTGGTGAGTCAACTGGGGGTGGCTGACCCTTTGCTTCTACAGTCCATGGTCATTTTTAAGCCCCCGCGTATTGGCGGCGAAGTGGCTTGCCATACTGATCACACTTTTTTGTGGACAGATCCCCCGTCGGTGATTGGCCTTTGGTTTGCTTTAGACGACGCCACGGTAGACAACGGGTGTTTGTGGGTGCTTCCTAGTGGTCATAACCAACCGGTGCGGAGTCGTTCTCGTTTAACCGCTGCCGGAACGGTTACCGAGGTGTTCGACCCCGCCCCTTACGACATGCAACAGTTGATTCCGGTAGAAGTAAAAGCCGGTACTTTGGTGGCCTTTTCGGGGCTTCTCCCCCACTGGAGCGCACCCAATACGTCAACGACAGCCCGGCGGGCTTATACCTTGCACATCATTGACGGAACTACTCAATACGCCGCTGACAATTGGCTACAAAGGCCTCGCGACCTCCCGCTTCGCGGTTTTTCGTGATTCCTCTTCGCTGGTTGTGGCTAGGCTGAACCATGGACCTTGATTTAGAAATTCTGCGCCAAACACCCAAAGTGGTGCTTCATGACCACCTCGATGGCGGGCTTCGCCCTTCCACCGTTATTGAGTTAGCCGACCAATACGGCTACCAAGGGCTTCCTTCTACTGACGTTGCAGAACTTGCCCAATGGTTTCATTTAGGCGCAGACCGTCGAGACCTTGGCCTGTATTTAGAAACTTTCGAACACACCGTGGGGGTTATGCAAACGGCCGAAGCTTGCCAACGGGTGGCTTACGAATGCGGGCAAGACTTAGCGGCCGATGGGGTGGTTTATGCCGAGATTCGTTACGCCCCTTCCCTAATGACTGCTGAAGGTTTGTCGCTTGATGAGGTTATTGAAGCCACCACAGCCGGCTTTGAACAGGCCAGTGCAGAGTCGGGCATCGTTATCGGCACGTTGGTCACCGCTATGCGGACTTCGCAAGATTCTTTAGCGGTAGCCGAGGCGGCGGTTCGTCACCGTGACCAAGGTGTGGTGGGTTTTGATATTGCTGGTCGAGAAGCGGGCTACCCCCCAACTTTGCATCTGGAGGCTTTCCAATATTTGCAGCGAGAGAACTTTCATTTCACCATTCATGCCGGAGAAGCGTTTGGCCTGGCCTCCATTTGGGAAGCAGTGCAGTTTTGCGGGGCAGAACGCTTAGGCCACGGAGTGCGCATTGTCGATGACATAACTTTTGATCGTGATGGCCAACCCCAATTGGGGCGTTTAGCAAACTTTGTGCGCAACCGACGTATTCCTTTAGAACTTTGCCCTACCTCTAATGTGCATACCGGTGCGGTTGAGAGCATCGCTCACCACCCCATTGGTTTGTTGCGGTCGTTGGGTTTTCGTGTCACTTTGAATACCGACAATCGCTTGATGAGCGATGTTTCTATGACTTCCGAGATGGTGGCCCTTCATGAATCTTTCGATTGGGGTTTACCGGATTTTCGTTGGCTCACTATCAACGCTATGAAGAGTGCTTTTTTGCCTTTCGATCAGCGGCTTGACCTCATCGATGAGGTCATCAAACCGGGCTACGACGCACTTATTAACCAAGGATAGTCATGCCGTTGCGCCTCACTGCCGAAGACCAGCAGTTGCTTGACGGTGGCTCCGGGCCGGGTGCACAGATGGCCATGCGTATTGTGGTGCGGTTGGCCGAGGCCTTAGAAGCCGAACAACTCCTAACTATTTCGGGTGCGCACGTGGATTCTTGCCTTTACCACGGGCCTTCCACTTTGGCGTTCGCCGAACGTTTGCTGGCTTTGGGTGCTTCGGTAAAGGTGCCCACCACGCTTAATGTTTCTTCGCTGGATTTATTACATCCGGATCTTTTTACCGGTGATCCCAAAGAGGCTGAGCAGAGTCGGCTTTTGACTGAGTGCTACAAAGGTTTGGGCGGTCAACCCACCTGGACTTGCGCCCCTTACCAACTTGATGAGCGGCCCGGCTTTGGGCAGCATGTGGCTTGGGCGGAATCCAATGCCATTGTTTTCGCTAACTCGGTGTTGGGGGCGCGCACCGACCGTTACGGCGATTTCATCGACATTTGTGCGGCTATCACGGGGCGCGCTCCGGCTGCTGGTTTACATCTGCAAGAGAACCGCCGGGCCAGACGAGTCTTTGATGTGTCTGGTCTTCCTTCTGCTTTGTTGGATTCCGATTGGTTGTTTCCGGTGTTGGGGGCGCTGGTGGGGGCGACTACTGGTGTGCAGGTTCCGGTGGTTACTGGGGTGCCCGGTGGCCAGCCGGAGCATCGTTTGAAGTCTTTGGGGGCGGCGGCGGCTTCCTCAGGGGGCATCGGGATGTTTCATATGGTAGGTAGCACCCCAGAGGCCCCTACGCTCTCTGAGGCCTTGGGTGGTGTTGATCCGCTAAGTACCATGCAGGTTTCGCTGACTGACTTAAACCAGGCCCGGGCTTCGCTTTCTACTGCTACGGGTCTTTCTTTGAGCTCGGTGTGTTTGGGGACGCCGCACTATTCGCTTGACGAGTTTGCTGTTTTGGTTCCGTTGTTGTCCGGCCGCCAGGTACATCCTTCGGTGAATTTTTTAGTTTCTACTGGGCGAGGCATTTATCACGAACTGCAACTGCGAGGTTGGTTGAGCACGCTGGAAGCAGCAGGGGTGACCGTGGTGGTCGATACCTGCACTTATTTGTCTCCGGCGTTGACCGGCGGTACTGGCCCGGCCATGACCGACTCGGCCAAGTGGGCTTATTACGCCCCTAGCAACCTTGGGGTGGAGGTGACCTTGGCCAGTACCGCAGAATGCGTTAACTCTGCAATAAACGGCGTGGTGACCGTGGATGAAAGCCTGTGGGCTAATGGCTGACTTCCCGCATTTTCTTTGCCCGGGCCAAGCCGAGGGTTTGGTGCTGCGTCTTGATGAGCCGTTGAGCCTGTGGGGTGGCTTAGATGCGACTACCGGACGCATCATTGATCAACATCACCCTCAAGTTGGGATGTCGGTAAGCGGCACCATGTTGGTTATGCCCTCGGGTCGAGGTTCTAGTTCTGCCAGTGCGGTGCTTTTAGAGGCCATTCGTTGCGGCACTGCTCCGGCAGCCATCATTATGGAACACCCCGATGCCATTGTGGCTTTAGGGGCCATCGTGGCCGCCGAACTCTATGACGTGGCCCTCCCTGTGGTGGTGGTGTCCCCCCAAACCTTGGCCACCTACATCACCGGTGATTCTTTGTCGCTCTAGCTCTCGTACCAGGATTCGTTGGGTTCGACACCGAGACCATCGGCAAGGCGGTTGACGTAAGCGAAGTAAGCCGTTACTTCAACAATGTCAAGAATGTCTCGATCAGTAAAACCAACCGCCGTGAGCATTTCGGCATCAGTTTTGGTCATTTGACCGGGGGTCACCGTCAACTTGAGGGCAAAAGCCAGCATGGCTTGGCGGTGCGTCGAAAGGCCAGCCGTTGCCCAATCGCTTTCAACGGCCGCCAGCAACTCATCATCTTTAAGCAAGCGACGCAGACCGCGTCGATGGTGAACAATTCAATAGTGGCAGTGGTTTTCCAAACTCACTATCAAGGCCACCAACTCGCGTTCTACCTTGCGTAAAGTTTTGGTGCCGGACATGGCCGAGGCATAAAGATACTGATGGGCTTGCATGCCTTGCGGGTTCAATGAATGCACGGCCATGATGTGATCCACCCGGCCAGACTCCTGGTCAACGACCTGAGGGAACATCTCCGCCAAGGCGCCTTCGGTCCATTCGTCATCGGGTACGGTCTCAATCCAGGGCATGTCTGTAGTCTCGCACATTGGCCCATGTAGAACCCAACCGCTCTGGCCTGCTAGAAAAACTATTCGTGCCTACTCTTTCTGAAGCCCACTCCCGCACTTTGGTAGCGGACGCCGGAGTATTGGTTTCTTCGTGGGCCAGTGCTGAGACCGCCCAACAAGCAGCCCAGGCCGCTCAAACTTTGGGCTTTCCCGTTGCCGTAAAATTGTGCGGTGACGCTATTGCGCACAAAACCGAACGTGGCCTGGTGCGCTTAAAATTGACCGATGCTGCATCGGTTGAGGCGGCCGCCGCCGAGTTGTTGGCCGCCGCCCTTCCCGAAGATGGCCCAGTGAATTTACTTATCTCTCCTATGGTGACCGGCAATCGAGAGTTGATTGCCGGCTTGGTACGCGATGATCAGTTCGGGGCCTGCGTCATGGTGGGCGTGGGTGGGGTATTAGCCGAAGCTATCGGCGACGTGGCCTTTCGCTTGGCCCCGTTAAGCCCCCTTGATGCACAGGAACTCATTGATGACCTGGCGTCACAAACGTTGTTGGGTGCTTTTCGCGGCGAACCTGCGGTGGACCGTTCCACGCTGGTCAGCATTCTTTGCGCCTTAAGCACCCTCGCTCAGGACCCCAACATTGTTTCTGTTGACTTGAACCCGCTTATCGTGACCGACGGTCAACCGGTAGCCGTTGATGCTCTCGTTGAGGTGGCCGAGGCTCAATCATGACCCGTAACCTCTCCCCTCTTTTTGAACCCTCGGGTGTGGTGGTGGCCGGTGTTTCGAGCCATCCCGGCAAGTTCGGTTTTGTGGTCCTCCACAACCTTTTGTCTTGCGGCTACCAGGGTCAGATTTTTGCTTTGGGCCGTTCGTCTGGCACTTTGCTCGACCAACCGGTCATTGCTTCTTTGGATGAAGTACCGCAAGACGCCGCCGAACTTTTGGTGGTCTGCACGCCACCCGACGCCAACGAAGAACTCCTAAGGGCCGCCGCCGCTCGCGGCATCAAAGCGGTGTTCATGGTAACCGGCGGGTATTCCGAGGCCGGCCCCGAAGGCGCCAAGGCTGAAGCTCGGATAGTGGCTTTAGCGAACGATTTAGGCCTTGTGCTGGCGGGCCCCAATGGGCAAGGCCTGGTTTCTCCCCCGGTAGGCCTTTGTGCACAAATCGTTGCTCCTTACCCGCCCCGTGGTCGCATCGGTGTGGCCTCGCAATCCGGCAACTTTGTTTCGGCGTTCGAAAACTACGCCACCCAAACCGGTATCGGTATTAGTCGCGCCGTTTCGGCTGGTAACGCAGCAGCCACTTCGTTGGCCGATTATCTCGAATGGTTTGCCGACGACCCCGAAACCGATGTCGCTCTTTGCTATATCGAAGGCCTCAAAGATGGCCGAGCGTTTGCCGAACGGGTTCGACAAATCACTCCCCACCTGCCGGTGGTGGTGGTTAAAGGCGGTGCCACCAGTGGCGGGCAAAAAGCGGCCGCTTCACACACCGGCTCGCTAGCCACCAACGATCGGGTTTTTGACGGGGTGGCCCGCCAAGCCGGCTTGGTTCGGGCCGCCACCATTGAAAGCGCTTTCGAAGCGGCCGCTACCTTGGCTACCCAACCCCTCCCTTCGGGTGGTCAAACCTTGGTGCTGACCACGGCAGGGGGCTGGGGGGTAATTACCGCTGATGCCATTACCCGCCACCGCCGACTCAACTTGGCGCCTCTACCTAAAGATCTCCAGGCCAGCATTGACCAACTCCTTCCCCCACGTTGGAGCCGTAACAACCCGGTGGATTTTGCCGGCGGAGAAACTCGGGACACCATTCCGGAAATACTTAACCTGGCGGCCGCCCACCCCGACATTGATGCCATTGTGCAACTGGGCCTAGGCATTCAAGGCAACACCGCAGCGCTTACCCGGTTGGGCCCTTTTTACCCCGATCACGGCCTTGAGCGCATTGTGGATTTTCATGAGCGTCAAGAACGCCGCTACGCCGAAGCAGCGGCCGAGGCATCAAGCAAACACCACACCCCAGTGTTGGTGGCTTCAGAAATCGCCGCAACAGATCCGCGAAACCCGATGGTGCAGGCCGTCAAAGACTCAGGCCGGTTGTGTTACGCCTCCGCCGATCGTGCGGTAGAAGCCCTCGGTCACTTGGTTTCTTACGCTCAGTGGCGCAACGCTCGCCGCTAGCTATTTACTAAAAGACCGGAGGGCACTGGCCAAGTTGCCGCGGCGCTTCACCACGGTTTCTTGCAACCCAAGAAACTTTTGCAGCCGCTTCAGTTCTTTCGAAAGTTCCCGAGCAACTTTTTCTTTCGCTACGCCGGTTTCTGCATAAACGCCTTTTACTAACAACCGGCCGGTGGTTCGTTCGGCTTTAAGGTCTACCCGAGCCACTAACTGATCACCAAGAAGAAAGGGCAACACGTAGTAACCGTATTTTCGTTTGGCTTCCGGCACATAGATTTCTATGCGGTAATGAAAGCCAAACAGTCGCTCGGCGCGAGGTCGACACCACACCACAGGGTCAAACGGCGACAACAAAGCCCGAGCCTTTACCGGGTCGGCCTTTGGCCCCCGAGGAACCACCATCGCTGGCTCATCCCAGCCCTCTACTTCTGCGGGAAGCAGCAACCGTTCTTCTAACAACTCGGCCAGGCGAGGGCGCGCCACCCGGAGTTTCATCCGAAAATAGTCAGCCAGATCGCTGGCCGTAGCTACCCCGAGGCAGCGAGCCGCTATGAGTAAAAGTTGTCGTTGAGCTTCTTCGTCAGTGGGGGTGGTTTGGTGACGAATGTGTTCCGGGATGACCTCGGCAAAAGATTCGTATCGCCTTTTGAAATTATCGGTGCGGCGAATACCTACCTCACCCACTCGGTACAACCAGTCCAATGAGCGGGTGCCTTCTGAACGACCGTTCCACCAGTCCCCTTTGCGGGGCCGAGGGTCGTTGAGGTCTGCGGCGCTGAGTGGCCCGTTTTGCTGAACTTCGGCCAGCACTCCCGCAACGTAGCCCGATCGTTGGGTAGCCATTTTGTGCAAGCCGTCCCAGGTAGCGCCGTGGCGGGCTTCACGTTTTGTCCATCGCAGCAAGGGCTCAATTTCGACCGGCACTACCGAGGCTTCGTGCGACCAAGTTTCGAACATTTTTCCTGAATGCCATAGCCATTTATCTAAAGTGGTTTGGTCGTATACCCCGAGGCGACTGTAGACCGGCAAATAGTGCGACCGGCATACCGCTTGTACCGAGTCAAGTTGTAACAATCCGAGGCGTTTTATCACGCGTTTGAAGTGCTGCGCCGTTACCGGGCCCTTTGGGGCAGGGTCGGCAAACCCTTGAGCCCGCAAAGCGACGCGGCGTGCTTCGGTGCCAGACAGGGACCTCATGGCCCTAGTCTGACCTATTTTCACTCCTCATGTTGGTTTTCGTCCTTAGCGAGAGCCCCCACGCCGCCTTGAAACGGAAACAGGTCTTCAAAATCGCTGTCGCGCCCTTCGGCTTGCGACTCAAAAGATTCTTTCATGTCGACGGCTACAAACATGCCGGCTTGCCAGGTAGCGATGTGATCCAGCGAGTCGGCGGTGCTGTGATCACGGGTGTAGTTAATCATTTGTTTGGTGCCCCAAATAGCCAGCGGTGACTTGCTGGCTATTTCGGCGGCCACCAGTTGTACTGCTTCCAACATGGTTTCGTGGTCGGGGAACACTTCGTTTACTAAGCCCACCGCTTTGGCTTCGGCGGCCGGCATACGGCGACCGGTGTAGGCCAACTCTCGGCATACTCCTTCGGGAATCAGTTTCGGTAAGCGCTGCAAGGTACCGACATCGGCCGTCATACCAATGTTTATTTCTTGAATGCAAAAGAAGGCGTCTTCGGTGGCGTAGCGCATATCCGCGGCCGTCACCATGTCTACTGCTCCGCCGATGCAGCCGCCTTGAATGGCCACCAGCACTGGCATACGAGCTTTTTCTAGAGCAGAAAAAGTTTCTTGCAGGTGCAGCACGTTGAGTCGGGTGTTGGCTGCGGTACGGCCTCGCTCTTTGGTGCTGCCGCCTGCTCCACCACCAAAGACCGCCAGGTCCATGCCGGCGCTGAAATGCTTACCAGTGGAGACAATGACCACCGCTCGTACATCGCCCCGGGCATCAAGGTCACGTACCAAGGCCGGCAGTTCATCCCAGAACTCGGGGATCATGGTATTTAAACGCTCGGGGCGTTTCATGGTTACCGTGGCCACGCCGTCGGTAACTTCTACATCAAAACAAATCATTTGGTCAGTCATAGCGATAACGCTAATACCCCGGGACCTCATGTGCCTGATTGGGTCACCCGATAATACGTTGCGCTACCTCAGCGAGATCTTCGCCCGGGCGGGCTCCGAGGTGGCTGATTACTTCGGCGGCGGCGATGCTCCCCAAGCGGCCCGCTTGTTCAAGCGCTACCCCACGGCTAAGGCCGTAAAGCACCCCGGAAGCATAAAGGTCACCGGCTCCGGTGGTGTCCACTACCCCGTCGAGTTCGTCGGCTGGCACCTCAATGCGTTGCGATCCGTTGACGACGAGTGAACCTCGTGGCCCCAAGGTGATGAAAGCCAACTCCACGTGACTAGCTACTGCGTCTACCGCCTGATCTAGATCGTCAACTTGGTAAAAGGCGCAGAGTTCTGATCGGTTGGCAAACACCACATCTACCCGGTCATCAAGCAGGGTTTGCCATTCTTGGCGGTGGCGATCAACGCACATTTGGTCCGACATGGTGAGGGCCACTCGACGGTTAGCTTCTCGAGCGGCATCCATGGCGTACCGAATAGCATCTTTGGCTACTTCACGGTCCCAGAGGTAACCCTCGCAATACAACGTGGCTCCCGAAGCCACCAGTTCGGGGTCAACATCGTCTCGGGTGAGGTGCGACGAAACCCCCAGAAAAGTATTCATGGTGCGCTGCGCATCGGGGGTCACTTGAATCAAACAACGCGCCGTGGGCAGCCCTTCGTGGGATCCGGGAACCATAAAACTCACCCCAGCTTCAGCGAGGCCTCGGCCAAAATGATCGCCTAAATAGTCGGCACTTACTTTGCCGATATAAGCCGCTTTCCCTCCAAAACCAGCCACTCCTACTACGGTGTTAGCCGCCGATCCACCACTGATTTCAAGCCCTGGTGGCATTGCTTCATGGAGTTGCAGCGCCCGATCAGCATCTATAAGGGTCATGCCACCTTTTACCAATTTATGTTGATCGATAAAGGCATCATCAACTTCGGCCAGCACATCAACAATGGCGTTACCGACACCGACCACGTCAAAAGTCGCCGTGTTTTCTGTTGTACCCACCATTGACCCCCGGTCAAAATTATTAGAAACCCATTGTGGCACGAAGTCTCTGCTTCGCCACCACTAGCATCTGTCTTTATGCCGTCACATCGTTTAAGCCGCACCGTACTCCCCCAGCATTACGCCTTGCATTTGGTGCCGGATCTTGAAAATCACACCTTCACCGGTTCGGTGCGCATTGAGGCCACCGCCGACCAAGCCTTAAAGGAGTTGACGCTCAACGCCATTGAACTCAATGTTTCTTCGGCTCAGGTAAATGGCCAAGCGGTAGGTTTCTCCCTTGATACGGACCTTGAGCAACTTACCCTTTCGGGGTTAGTGGCTGCCGGGCCGTTGACTATCGATCTTGAATTTTCCGGCATCCTCAATGACCGGTTGCGGGGCTTCTACCGCAGTACCTTGAACATCGAAGGCCAAGACCACACGGTGGCTACCACTCAGTTTCAATCCACCGATGCCCGACGGTGTTTTCCTTGTTTTGATGAGCCGGATTTCAAAGCCACTTTTGGTATTACTTTGGATGCCCCCTCGGGTTTGCTAGCTATTTCTAATGGCGCAGAGGTTTCTCGTACTTCGTTGACTCCGCAGGTAGATCGGGTGGTTTTTGCCGACACCATTGCGCTTTCTACGTACTTGGTGGCTTTTGTAGTGGGCCCTTTGGCCGCTACCGACCCCATTGATGTGGGAGGTATTCCGGTACGGGTCATTCATCCTCCGGGCAAAGGGCACTTGGCCACCTTTGCTTTAGAAGTGGCAGCCCATTCACTCCGCTGGTTTGCCGACTGGTATGACCTACCGGTACCGGGAGGCAAAGTGGATTTGGTGGCTTTGCCCGATTTTGCTTTTGGGGCCATGGAAAACTTGGGTTGTATCACTTTTCGAGAAGTGTTGTTATTGGTAGACCCTGAGCAAGCCACCCAACAAGAACTTGAAGCGGTCGCTGCGGTGCTTAGCCACGAACTAGCCCACCTTTGGTTCGGCGATTTGGTCACCATGCGTTGGTGGAACGGCATTTGGCTCAACGAAGCGTTCGCCACTTTCATGGAGATGAAAGCGGTGGAGACTTTTCGCCCTCAGTGGGACATCTGGACGGGTTTTGGCACCTCTCGAGCGGCCGCTTTGGACGTTGATTCTTTGGCCGCTACCCGGCCCATTGAGTATCCGGTGGAAACCCCGGCCGACGCCGAAGGCATGTTTGATTTGTTGACTTATGAAAAAGGCGCCGCCGTAGTGCGCATGTTGGAACAGTTTTTAGGCCAAGAGGTTTTCCGCAACGGGGTGCGCCGTTATTTGGCTAACCATCTTTACGGCAACACCGACAATGAAGATTTGTGGCAAGCCCTTGAGGAGGTTTCGGGGCAACCGGTGGGTGATTTAATGCAGGATTGGATTTTTCAAGGCGGCCACCCCGAAGTAACCGGCGAGGTAACCGGCGAGACATTGACGTTGCGTCAACAGCCCTTTCGCTACAACCCCGGAGGGGCCGACCAGCACTGGTCGATTCCGGTGCGTTTGCGTACCACCGAGGGAACGCAAGCAGTTTTGCTGGCCGGCGACCAACCGGTCACGGTGCAACTTGATGCACCGCTGTGCAACCTCAATGCTGATGCTTCTGGGTTTTATCGCTCCTCTTTGCCGGAGGCTCAGGCCACCACTGCAGCCGAACGAGCTAATCTGATTGGCGACCGGTGGGCTCAAACGCTGGCGGGGCGTCAAGACCCTCACCAATTTGTGGCTGCTATGGAGCCTTACGCCCTTGACGGCGATTTAGCGGTGTGGCAAGCCATTTTGGGTGGACTCACCACCCTTGACTTGTTTTCGCCGGGCCGACCGGTTGCCGGGGTAGTTGACTTGCTGCTTCCTTTGGCCGAAACCTTGGGTTGGTCAGGCCCGCTCCACGAGGATCAACGCACTCAACAACTCCGGGGCCTTCTTTTGGGTGCTTTGGGTCAACTGGGCCATCACCAGCCCACCATTGACCGGTGCCGGGAACTTTGGTCTTCTGGGGCTGTTGACCCGGCGGTAACGGCGGCTGCCGTGAGCGTCACCGCCCGTTTTGGTGATGCTGCTACCTTCGGTCTTTTTCGCCAACGAGCCGACCAAGCAACCACTGCTCAAGAAGAGCAGCGTTTCTTGCGAGCTTTGGCGCTTTTTCCTGGACAACAAGAACTCCTGGTCTTGCTTGAAGAAATCGTCGCCGGAGGCATCCGCTCCCAGGACGCCCCGTTTATTCTTCGCCAAGCGCTTATGCACCCCGAACACCGCAACTTGGTGTGGGCTACGGTGACCGAGCATTGGGGCACCCTCTCCAGCCAGCTGCCTTCCAACAGTATCGCCCGTTTGTTAGAAGGTGTCCGGGCTTTGATCGACCCAAATCTTCACCCCGATGTGGATCAGTTTTTAGATCAGCATCCGGTGCCCCAGGGAGCATTAGTGGTGGCTCAACACCGAGAGCGCCGCCGAGTAAACGTGCGCTTGGCCCAACGTTTGGCTAGTAAGTAAAAAACAGTTAAGTCGTCAAAGAGCCGGCTTGGGCTACGAACGCATCTAACCGCTGACGGTTGGGCATGCCCGTGATGCGGTCTACTTCGTTACCGCCAAGATCACAAAGCATCAGCGTCGGGATACTCATAATACCCAAGGCAGAGGCCAGGCCCGGAGACTCATCAATATTCACTCGAACAAAATGAACGTTTTCCGTGGCCTGGTTACGAGCGATTTCTTCAAATACTGGGTGCAGTGTTTTACATGGGTTACACCAGGGGGCCCAAAAGTCCACCACAGTGGCGTGGCCATCTAGTGAGTCAAAGAAGTCACTTTCACCAAGGTCGGTAATGGGCGCTGGCTCTTGTGGCGCCGCAACCTTTGCCTCTGGTTTGTTTTTATCATTTCGTGCGAAAAATCTTTTGCCCATATTTTTCCTTATTTCTAATAAAGAGAACTATACAAAATTATCTTGGCTGGCGAATACCACCCAAGCCTCATCAACCGTCCACCACCAAAGAAAGTCGGAAAGAACCTTCAGCGTCAAGTAACTGCGCCATGAATTTGTACTGGCGTCCTGCGGGTTCCTCTACCAGACAAGCAAACTCTTGGTCCGCTCGGGCTATCTGGACTTCTGGGGAACAAGAAACGGTGTGATCCAACCCCAAGTCAGCGTCAAGTTGTTGCTTAACCTGTTGGGCTACCTCGGCGCCCCAAATGAGGGTTCCGGCGAAAGACACCGCAACTTCGCCGTCACCGTTGGGGCCCTCAACGTCGAGAGAAACTTTTTCTCCAGCTATTTCTGCGGTGCAGGTCAACGAATCGTTTACTTCTTGGCATTCCACCTCGCCCACCACGCCCGGAAAACCAGGGGCCAGCACCTCAGGAATACTTTCTTCTAACGCTGGTACATCAAAACTTTCTACGGTTTCTGATCCGCAGGAAACAACCAGCAATAAGCCCACCGCCCAGACCCCATGCTTTATTCCCATGCTGCGGCTACCGCGAGAGCTTCTTGCCAACTGGCTCCTTGGGCTAACAAGTTTTTACCTTGCATGACTTGGCGCGGCCGGTTCATACCAAAAACTGCTCGGAGTTTTCCGTGGCTGCCGTAAAAAGCCGCGAAGCGATGCTCCTCAATTGAGCCGTTCACGATCTGCACCTCATCGTCGGGGCTGGGGCGGCCCGCTAACTGGATTTTGCGGTCAAACTGGTCGCTCCAAAACCACGGCACGGGGGTGAATGGGTTGGCCGGTTGATCAACGAGTAAACGCCGAGCAGCGTAGGGGCCTTGTTCCACCGCGTTGTCCCAGTGCTCTACTCGCATGAGTTCGCCGTAACGCGGGTTTAGCCAGCGGGCCACATCGCCGGCGGCCGTCACCCCTGGTGCTGCTAAGCAGGTTTCGTCACAGACCACACCGTTTTCAATGGTCAGGCCCGAGCCCTCTAGCCATTCGGTGTTGGGTAACACGCCAATGCCCACCACCAACAAGTCGGTTTCAATGATTGTGCCGTCGGTGAGTTCTACGGCTTCTATTTGCTCTCGGCCGTGCACTGCAGTCACCCCGACCCCGCACCGCAAATCCACCCCGTTTGACCGGTGCACTTCGGCCACCACCTCCCCCACCATGTTCCCCACTACTCGTTCTAAGGGTGCTGCTAATGATTCGATCAGGGTGGTGGGTACGCCCCTCCCTACCGCAGTCGCTGCTACTTCGGCGCCAATGAAACCGGCACCGACCACCACCAGTCGGCGGGGGCCGGCTTCCAGTGCGGTGCGAATCGCTAAGCAATCGTTGAGGGTGCGCAGGGTGTGCACCCCGTTCATACCTTCGGTGCCGGGCAAGGTTCGACAGCGGGCGCCGGTGGCTATTAGCAACCCCTGGTAAGCCTCCGGTTCACCGTCTACCCACAGGGTTTGGCTGTCTACATTGAGTTTGGTGGCTCGGCTACCTAAGCGGAGGTCAAGGTTGAGGTCTGCGAAACGTTCTGCCGGGGTTAGGGCCGCTCGGTCGGCTTCCCAGTCGCCCGCCAATATTTTTTTTGACAACGGTGGCCGGTCGTAGGGAGCGTGGGGTTCATCGCCTATTAACGAAATGGGGCCGTCAAACCCATCTCGGCGTAGCGCTTCGGCACCGCGTAAGCCGGCCAGCGAAGCCCCGACGATGGTTATAGATTTTCGCACGGGTTTAACCGGCGTCAGTCTTTAAGTGCTATTGCTTGTTTGGGGCAACGGCGCACTGCATCTTCCATTACTTCTCGACGGTCGTCGCTCGGGGTCTCGTTCAGCACATAGAGAAAGTCGTCGTCTCGTACTTCAAACACATCCGGGGCGAGGTCCATGCAGATGGCGTTGCTTTCGCAGAGGTCGTAATCAACCACAATTCGCATGATGAGCCTTTCGGTTATTGTGTACTTTGGTCACCCTAGATCATAAAACTCTTGGAGATCAGTCAAAGTCAATTACTTGACGAATCACATCAGCGTCGCCCATGCAGGACAAGGCATCGTTGACCTCGTCGAGCTTGATGCGGCGAGAGATCATACCTTCGAGGTCTAGGCGCCCGGCTTTGTAAAGCCGTAAGAAACGGTTGAAATCGGTGCGCACGTCGGCTCCGCCGTACATGGAGCCGACCAAGATTTTTTCGGAGAAGAACATTTCGAAAGCCGAAAGTTCAAAAGTTTCTTCGGCCCGACCCACGCCGACGATGCAAGCGGTGCCGCCCCGACGGGTCAGGTCAAAGGCTTGACGCATGGTGGTAGGCAAGCCAATGCATTCCAGGGTGAAGTCAAATCCTTCGCCCCCGGTGATCTCGGCCATTACCGCCGGTACATCGTCGGGCACCACGGCATGGGTGGCGCCAAAGGCTTTGGCTCGATCTAATTTTCCTTCGTGAAGGTCCACGGCCACGATGACCGCCGCTCCGGCGATAGCCGCTCCTTGAATGGCCGCAATCCCTACGCCGCCGGCACCGATAACCATGACCGATGATCCGGGGGTTACCTTGGCCGTGTTCAATGCTGCGCCTACCCCAGTGGTTACCCCACAGCCCACCAAGGCGGCCACGTCAAGGGGTACGTCGTTGTCAATTTTGATAGCGGCAATGCCGGCCACAATGGTTTCTTCGGCGAAGGTTCCGCAACCGGTCATGGAGCCCACCACGTTGTCTCCTTGGCGAAATTGGGGGTTGGAGTTCATGGTGAAATAACCGGTGAGGCACAGGTTGGGCTGGCCGCGGCCGGTGCAGTAGGCACAGGAGCCACAGGGTGGAGAGAAAGCAATGATGACGTGATCGCCGGGCACCACGTGGGTTATGGCGCTTCCTACTTCGGTGACTACCCCGGCTCCTTCGTGGCCCAACACGGCGGGTGGGGCTTGAGGAATGGTGCCGTTCATGGCCGAGAGGTCAGAGTGGCAGACCCCGCTGTGGGCGATCTTTATCTTGACGTCGCCGGGGCCCATGTCCCGGAGGGTGACGTCGTCAGCGATGACGAGTTCGTCGGTGGGGACTTTGGTCATTATTGCGGCCAGCATGTGGTTCTCCCT
>JAPKBH010000031.1 GCA_028823445.1 Acidimicrobiales bacterium
GGGGTGGTGGTTACTGGGGTGGTGGTTGCCGGGGTGGTGGTTACTGGGGTGGTGGTTACTGGGGTGGCAGCAAGTTCTTCTAAGGCGGCTTCGTGTGCTTCTAGTGCCTTTTCGGCTTCTTTGAGAGCAGCTAGGGCGGCTGTTAATTCTGGGTTAGGTTCACTGCTTGAACAAGCTCCGCTCAAGAGAGTGAAAGCGAGGACAACACCAATAAGGCGAGCAAATGAGTTGCTGAAGCGGCTGGTCATCTTGCAAGAGTACTACAAATCATTTTTTTTTTAATTTAGTCATTTTCCTCAACAAAACCTGGGGTGTTGCGCAGGCCGGCCAGCAGGGCTGTTTTTTCGTCAGCAGTTAGGGTGCCGGCGGCGTGGAGGCCAAAGGCGGTGTAGTAGCCGGGCGGCATTTCGTTATCCACGATGACCTCAATGGTGTCGTCGTCGTCTTTGTCGTCGATGCCAAAGTCGGAGTAGTTGACCTCGTCGCGTCCCTCATCCACGTGGCGGGTTACCGCCCAAGAAAGCGGGGCCACGCTGGAGTACCACGGCCAGGTGACCTCGTTGCTGTGGCAGTCAAAGCAGGCCCGCACCATAAGGTCGCGGGTTTCTGGGGTGGCCCAAGCGGGTTCGTTGCGTGTTGACGGGTTGCTATGTTGGCGTCCGTAAGGCACAACTTGGATGATGACTAGGGTGACCAAGGTAAGCAAAGCAAACTAAGCCAACACCCGAGGGGTTTGTTGGCGGCCCGGCCCGCGGAGGGTAAAAAAACTCCCGCCAATCACTATTAATACCAAGATCAAGGTGACGGGGGGAGCGAGACCAATGATTGCTCCCCCTATTAACCCTAAAACAATAGTGGCTAACCCGATAAGTAAAAAAACTCGGTGGCGAACACGGAGGGCTTTTAGTTGATCCATTTTCTCAAGGTGCCTTTAGAAGAGTTGTTCCCCAACTTGGTTAATGCGCCCACACCCAAGCAGTTCAACTCCCCAAAGACACCCGATCACTCACAAACGGTGGGCGTGCTTGGTGGGTCGACTATTTCAGGAAGAGTGGGCAGCGGTTCTTTCATTCGGCCCTCTCGGATCCGCCTGGTCGTTCCTGCGGTTTCAGCCGACCGTTGGCTTATATCAAGATTCCCCCCCAGTTCGCTGAGCCTGAGGCCGGGCGCTTCAATTGTTGGATAGCCAGCCTCGGTCAGACCGTCATACCGGGCTGCCAGAGCGTGCTTCTTGCGAACCTGGTGTGGTTGGAGGTCGTCGAATTGCCGAGGGGTGATCTGGTCACCTAAGACCAGGTCGCCTGCGCTGACCGCTTCTCTTACTAGGGCCTCTCCGGCCGCTGTTCGGACAATGATCCCGTTGAACCCTTCGTCTTCCCCTGTGGGTGACCCTCCTGGCCAGACATCGGCGGCTGCGACGTCGGCCGCCTCGCCCAGAGCATCTGGGCAGAGTTTGCATCGGGTTTCCAGTTGCCAACCGGCCTCGTCGCCCCACATCTCAAGGTAGGTTTTTTCAAATGTCCGGCTATCCCTGGTCTCGATTCTGGTGGGGCCTGGGTTGCCGTAGCCCCTATGGCGAAAGAGAGTGACATCGTCTTCGTCAACGTTCAGGTCGTCTAGTACGTCCTGGGATTTGCCGAGTCGGGACTGACCCCCGCAGACCAGCGCTAGTCGAGCTACACAGAGACGGTCAACTCGTGGGTCGATGGCGGCGAACCGGTGAACGGCACCGAGGTCACAGGGCTTCGCGATGATGGCGAACGGCTCGGCCCGATCGAGTGCTGCACCCAAGCCGGCCAGTGGAGCGGTCGGACCATATCGGGAGCCCGTGTTGGCCAGCACCTGTTTGGGGGTCTCGCTGTGCACCCACCTGGTTCGCATCGGCGATTCTGGGTTGGCGCCAACGTGCAAAATGAATGCCACCTTTTTGCGAGCTAAGAGGTGCATTCCCAGCGCCGTCAACACCCCCCCGGTAGCGGCGCGGAACCGAACGTCAGGATGGCCAGCCCATGCATAACGCATGGTCTTATAGGAGCCCCAGATCGGGTCGGGTGGGGGGCCATCACCGGGGTCGAGGCGTGGTTCACCTATCACCCCAGGACAGGCAGCTAGCAGTTGCGCTTCTTCGATCACTGAGAACTGGTCGGCCGGTGTCGGCCGGAGGCCACCGAGCGGGGTCATGGTCATACGAACCCGACCTCCGGTGACCGCCTCACATAGCCCACACCCAATACACAGCCCGCTGGTGACCACCTCGGCGATACTGCCTGCCGTTCGATGCATACCGTTATTGCCGAGCCGGCAATTTTTTCGTTTGGTCAGACAGGATTTTCCTTGAGTCGCACCATCGCAGCAGGTTTAAAGGATCAGCGGTCGACTGGTTTTCCATACTGCAAGTATAGCCGAGCCAAAGTATTGGGTTCTCCTACCGTCACAAAAAAACGAACCACCCGATCACGCATAAACGCTTGGTGCGCTTGGAGGGACTCGAACCCCCAACCTTCTGATCCGTAAGTAATTTCATAGGATCTCCAGTTAGGTGTTTTTATAGGTTTACCAGCCCTTTTTAGCACACTGTTGTGTCTGGGTGTGTCCACCTATTCCACTAACGTGGCTCAGAGGGTGAGGACTTGGATCGCTGAGATTCCGACCCAGATCGTTCCCAGCGTCGCCGCGACTGCGAGGATCCATCTGCCCGGTAGGTCGGTGCGGCTGAGCCATCGCTGCGTGCGTGCCGAACGGGGTCGCCGCCATGCCACATAGCAGATCTCGGCCGCCATGATCGCCGCCGGAATCAGGAGCGCCGCCCCGAATCCGAACACCACGACTGCGGGTGCTGCTGCAAGTACCCCACGCCACGTGCGCTCGATGGTTGGCCAACGATTGGCCCACCGATCTGCCAACACGGCAAACGTGACGCCGTGCAACAGCAGGATTAGCCCGGCGATCAGTACCGCCAGCCAGACCGGAGACAGGATCAGGAAGTCCCGGTTGTCGGGATCGATCAGACCGACCGGGCGGGCGAGAAGGCCGGCACCGATGCCGGTGAGGATCAGCCCGGCCATCCAGGAACGATTCGGCAACCAGCGGCGCAGCAGTACCCAAGCCCCAACCGTCAACATCCCGCCAAAGAGGCCCAGGAAAAGCACGAACGAGACAGTCCCGGCCAATGTGACCTCTCCCACGCGGAACTCAGCGTCGGTGAAGCGTCCCTGAGCAGAATCGGGAGACGTTGCGGCGAGGACCCGCATCATCAATCTCCCCCCGAGACCCAACACCAGGATGCCGGTCACCAGGCCTGCGGCGCATACCCCCGATGCACGTTGCACGACTAGCGCTACCCGTCGGATTCGGGTTTCTTCGGGGGACAACACCAGCGCAGCGGGCCGTTCAGTGTGCCAAGCCCTGGCCGTCAGCCAGACGCTGAGGACCAGCCCGGCCAGCCCGGCAACCGACACCAAAACAGCGCTCACCGGCCACCCCCGGGCCAGGTCGTCCCACGTCCCTCGGCATAAGTCATGTGTTACCTCTACTCAAGTATGGCAGGCGAAGGCGAGCGGATGGCCCGCGGCTTACGCGTCCTACCCTACTCAGGGAGCCTGCGACTTTCGTACGGGACGATGTGGCTCCCCACTTGGCTCCCCGGCCGGTAGTCAAGGGCTGAAGGGCCGACCGCCTCTATGTGCCTGATTGATGATTAGGTCAGCGAGGTCAGCCGAGTCGGGAGGTTCGTGGTCGGCTCGGTGTCGGTTGGCGCAACTACGCTTGCCCTTGTGTCTAGGTGTGTCCCCCTATTCCACGACCGGGCTATCTGCGTGGCTGTCTGCAAACGACAGGGACGCATAACAAGGCTGGCTGATCAAACCAGTTGAAGGCTCTGACCTGCACAAACACTTGGTGCGCTTGGAGGGACTCGAACCCCCAACCTTCTGATCCGTAATCAGATGCTCTATCCAATTGAGCTACAAGCGCAGACACCTGAGTGTAGGAGCCTCAAGCGAGGCTCCCCCACCCATGTGACAAGTGGCGGAGAGGGTGGGATTTGAACCCACGAAGAACCGTTAGGTCCTTACTCCCTTAGCAGGGGAGCGCCTTCGACCGGACTCGGCCACCTCTCCATGAAATAAGGAGGCTATCGCCGGTGGGCGCAAGGTTGAACACCTCTACGCTAAGAGATGGAGGGATGGCAGAGTGGACGATCGCGATGGTCTTGAAAACCATTGAGCCTGACGGCTCCGGGGGTTCGAATCCCCCTCCCTCCGCCACCAAGGCTTAAAGAAATTAGCCTTGGATTTGCTTTCGCACCTCAGTTAGCCAAACGTCAGCAGCGGCAGACTCCGTTGAGGCCGCACTACGCAAATCGGCGTCACCGTTTCCGCTACCACTGCCCGACGGGTAAGAACCCAAAAACTTGACCTCACCATGTTTCATATGCAAGTTACGCAGACAGTCCGCTACCAACTCGTCGGCCACGTGACCTTCAACATCCATCAAAAAGCAGTAATCGCCTAAACCCTGTTTGGTGGGGCGAGACTCCAACCGGGTCAAGTTGATAGCCCGGGTGGCAAACTCCTGCAAAATACCTAACAAACTCCCTGGACGATCCGCACGTTGAAACACCACCAGCGAAGTTTTGTCATGGCCAGTAGGGGCTGGAATGCCCTCTTTGGCCACCAACACGAAACGGGTTTGGTTCTCGTGGTGGTCTTCGATAGCGCTGGCCAAGATGTCTAACCCGTAAACCTCGGCGGCCCGAGCAGTACCAATAGCTGCGGTATGCGGCTCTCCGCTTTCCGCCAACTGGCGGGCTGCATCAGCGGTGGAGTTGGCGGCCTGATGTTTGGCTTGCGGCAAGTTTTCCGCCAGCCACCCGCGGCACTGTGCGGTGGCGTGAGGAAACGACACCACTTCGGTGATGTCAGCAATCTTGGTGCCAGGGCGCACCAGCAGGTTCATTTGTACTGAAATAACCACCTCACGTTGGATCAACAAATCGGTGTCAAAAGTCAAGGTGTCTTGAGTGATGTTGACGCTGCCCTCAATGGAATTCTCGATAGCCACAAAACCCAAGTCGGCTCGGCCATCGTTAACCCGTTGTAAAGCTTCAGAAATAGAAACCGTAGGGGTGAGGCTCATTTCTTTTAGGTCTTCTTGGGTGCGCAAAGCCTGATCAGTAAAGGTGCCTTGCGGTCCTAAGAAAGAAAGAACTGGGGTGTCGGAGGGTGCGTTGTTGTTCACAATAGGTAAGGATAGTGAGGTGGACGTCGCAGACCTGCAACAATTACTCGCCGAAGTGGCTTCTGGGGCAATAGCCCCCGACGAAGCCGTGACGCGTTTACGTGCATTGCCCTTCGCAGATATAGGTGTTGCACGCATTGACCACCACCGATCTTTACGCCAAGGGCTACCCGAAGCCGTGTTTGGGCCAGGCAAAACCCCCGAAGACACCGCCGCAGTAATTACTGAACTTTTAACCAACGGCCACGGCCCCGTGGTTTTAACCCGAGCCGACAAAGCCCAACGCACGGCCGCCCTCGCCGTAGATAACACCGGCACCGTGATCAACCAAACCGTGGTGTGGCGGCCCGCTGCTTCACGACCCGAAAAAGTAGTGGTCGCTACCGCCGGCACGGCCGACCTTTTGGTAGCCGACGAATGTGCGGCCGTGTTGTGGGCCCACGGGGTTGACGCCCTTCGCCTCACCGACATCGGGGTAGCTGGCTTACACCGTTTGCTCGGCGAACTCGAACCCCTCCAAACCGCGGACGCCGTGGTAGTGGTCGCCGGCATGGAAGGCGCCTTAGCCAGCGTGGTGGGTGGTCTTACCAGCGCCCCGGTAGTGGCTGTGCCCACCAGCGTCGGTTACGGCGCTTCACTCGAAGGGGTCACCGCTTTGTTGGGCATGTTGGCTTCGTGTGCTTCGGGTATAACGGTCACCGGAATAGACAACGGTTTCGGTGCGGGGTGTGCGGTCATGCGCCAGTTAGGGTCGGCTACCTCATGACCCGCTGCGCTTGGTTCCACTGTTTTTCTGGCATCGCCGGCGATATGGCCCTCGGATCTCTGATCGACGCCGGAGCGGACGGCGATGCGGTGCTGGCTATGTTGAACCAACTGGATTTAGCCGATTGGGAACTTACCTTCGAACCCGTGTTACGCGGCGGATTAGCCGGCATCAAAGCCCGAGTAGTGGCTCACGAAACCCACGTGCACCGCACCGCTACCGACATTGCCGCCATGATTGAAAAAGCCCAACTGCCTTCTCGGGTGACCCAACGAGCGCTCGCTACCTTTTGGGCGTTAGCTGAGGTAGAAGGCCGCATGCACAACCAACCCCCCGAACAAGTGCATTTTCACGAGGTAGGAGCCATTGACAGCATTATTGACATTGTCGGCACTTGCGCCGCCTTAGAAGCACTCGACATAGATGAAATCTGGGCCTCGGCCATAACCACTGGCACCGGCACCACCCAGGCTGCCCACGGCGAAATACCGGTACCGGCCCCGGCCACCGTCGGGTTGTTGGTCGGGGTGCCAACTCGCGGTACCGAAGTGCCTTTTGAACTGACCACCCCTACCGGGGCCGCTTTGCTAGTAGCCAACGCCACCGGATGGGGCCCCATGCCGGCCATGCAAATAGAAGCCAGCGGTTTTGGAGCCGGCGACCGCGACCTTGAGGGCCGTCCCAACATGACGCAAGTAATTGTGGGCACCACCACCGAAGTCACCACCCTCGGCCACCCGGTTACTTTGCTAGAAGTAAACGTAGATGACGCCACCGGAGAAACCCTGGCCCACACCATCACCTGCTGCCTTGAAGCAGGCGCCCATGACGCTTGGATCACCCCCATTGTGGGCAAAAAAGGCCGCCCGGCCCATGTGGTAAGTGCGCTTTGCGACCCCACCCAAACCACAGCACTGGCTGAGGTGCTTACTGCAGAAACTGGGTCGCTGGGGGTACGTGGCCAAACCCTAGAACGCTGGACCGCAGCCCGCCAAATGGACACCGTGGAAGTCGAAGGCCACACTATTGGCGTGAAAGTAACTGCAGGACGCGCCAAAATTGAGCACGACGATGCGGCCCGAGCTGCCAAACAACTCGGATTGCCGCTGCGCGAAGTCGTAGCTCGAGCCGAAGCAGCGTGGCGCTCATGACCGATGCCACCCTTTATTTTCGCCAACTGCTTTCTGGTAAAGACTTTGCCCAAGACGACCCGTTGGCCCAACAAATGGTCAACTTTGTTTACTTAATCGGCGACCGATCTACCGGCGAAGCCGTCATCGTGGACCCGGCCTACGACATCACCGGAATCCTTGACATTTTGGCCGAAGACGGCATGCGTTGTACCGGTGTGCTGGCCACCCACTACCACCCGGACCATGTGGGCGGTTCCATGATGGGCTACGACATTATTGGTGCCAAAGAACTCTTAGAACAAGTTTCGGTGCCCATCCACGCCCAAGCCGCCGAAGCCGAGTTCATTCGCAAAGTCACCGGGGTTGGCCAAAACGATGTTGTAGAGCACATCAGCGGCGACCTGGTAACGGTGGGCGGCATCGATATTGAACTCATCCATACCCCCGGCCACACCCCGGGCAGCCAATGTTTTTTGGTCGACAACCGCCTGGTAGCCGGCGACACGCTGTTTTTAGAAGGCTGCGGCCGCACCGACCTGCCCGGCGGCGACCCGGCACAGTTGTACCAAAGCCTTACCCAACGCTTAGGCAAAGTACCCGACAGCGCCGTGTTGTTTCCCGGTCACCGGTATTCGCCCGCCCCTTCGGCTTCCCTGGGCGACACTCGCCAAAATAACTTCGTTTTCGCCCCCACCAGCGAAGAACAATGGCTCGCTATGTTCGGTCAATAAGCGTCACCACCAAAAAGGAAAAACATGTTTAACGCCATCTTGGTCAACAAAAACGATGACGGGTTTTCAGCCGAATTAACCGAACTCTCCATCGATGATTTGCCCGAAGGCGACGTGCTGGTTGACGTGGAATACTCCACCGTCAACTTCAAAGACGGCCTCGCCATTCAAGACGCTTCGCCCATCGTGCGCAACTGGCCCATGGTGCCCGGCATTGACCTGGCCGGCACGGTGGCCGAAACCACCAACCCGTTGGTTTCGGTAGGCCAACGAGTGCTGGTAAACGGTTGGGGGCTCGGCGAAGACCACTGGGGTGGGTACGCCCAACGGGCCCGCATAAATGCCGACATGACCGTGCCGGTGCCCGAAGGTTTCACCACCGCCCAAGCTATGGCCATCGGGACCGCCGGTTACACCGCCATGTTGTGCGTGCTGGCGTTAGAAGAACACGCGGTCACCCCAGAATCTGGCCCGGTCCTGGTCACCGGAGCATCCGGCGGGGTGGGTTCCACAGCCATTTCTTTGCTGGCCGGATTGGGTTACGAAGTGCATGCGTCTACCGGGCGCCCCGAAGAAGCCGACTATCTCAAAGCCCTCGGCGCCACCGAAATAGTAGACCGAGCCGAACTCTCAGAATCTGGTGGCCGCCCCATGGTGCGCGCCCGTTGGGCGGGCGCCGTAGATGCCGTAGGGAGCCATACGTTGGCCAACGTGTTAGCCGCCATACAACCAGAAGGCTGCGTAGCGGCTTGCGGACTGGCCCAAGGCATGGACCTCACCACCACGGTCATGCCTTTTATTTTGCGGGGCGTGACCCTGCGGGGCGTGCATTCGGTAACCGTGCCTCGGCCGCGTCGCCTCGAAGCGTGGGGTCGTTTAGCCAGCGACCTTGATCTCGACCAGTTGGCGTCTATGACCGAAACCATTGGCCTCCATCAAGTATTTAACGCCACCGAAAAAATCTTGGCCGGCCAGGTACGCGGGCGCCTCGTTGTTGACGTAAACGCCTAAACGGTTGGCTTTAGCTAAAGCCAACCGAGTGGTGCGCGAGGAGGGACTTGAACCCTCACGTCCTTGCGGACACAGGAACCTGAATCCTGCGCGTCTGCCAATTCCGCCACTCGCGCGAGTAACAAGCCAAAAGCGTAACCGTTTCGGGCCGTGGTGCGACCTCACGCGCCACAACCCAGCAACCCTCAGCGGGTAGGGTCGCCTCTATGGCAAGGCACCGGGTGGAGCGTCGGCTCGAAGCAATGGTCGAAGGGACCTTCGCGCGGCTTTTTAAAAGCGGGTTAAGGCCCGTAGAAGTAGGCCGCCGCTTAGTGCGGGTGCTCGAAGCCCACCGGTCGGTTGGCGTAGACGGCAAGGTGGTGGTTCCCAACCATTTCACCGTGCACCTCAGCCCTCCCGATGCCCAACGGTTTGAAGAAATTGACCGCACCCTCAAACGAGAACTCACCGAAGCAGTGCGCCAACACGCCCAAGACGAGGGGTACCGCTTCGCCGGCCCAGTAGAGGTAGACCTCACCACCGACGACCAGCGCCGTACCGGCACCATTGACGTAGTAGCCATAATGCGTGAAGACACCGCCGGAGCCGCCGGATCATTAGTCAATACTGCTGGTCAACGCCGAGACCTCACCGAACAAATAACCACCCTGGGCCGCAACCCAGAATCAACCATTATTTTGATGGAAAAAGCAGCCAGCCGCGACCACGCAGAAATTCATCGCCGCAGCGACGGGGTGCACTTAATAGATAAAGGTTCCACCAACGGAACATGGATAGGCGATCATCGCATTGTTGAACGGCAACTCAACGACGGCGACGAAATACGAATCGGCACCACCGTGCTGCGTTTTGACGCTTCGTGAGCGACGAACTCTTAACCATTTTGCGGCTTTGCCTGCTGGGCCTCTGTTATCTGTTCTTTTTTCGCGTACTACGAGCCGTATGGGTAGAAACTCGAACCCCTAAAACCACAGCGATTTCCCTAAACAGCACCCAACGCCTGGTCATAACCGCACCTAAACAAAACGCCGGTCGCAGTTACAACTTGGCTGACGAAATAACTTTGGGCCGAGCTGCCGGTTGCACTATCACTGTAGACGACGACTTTGTTTCTCAAATGCACGCCCGGGTATTTCAACGAGCCGACCAAATAGTGGTCGAAGACTTAGGTTCCACCAACGGCACCTACGTAAACCGACAACGAGTATCGGCCCCCATGGTGATGCGGTTAGGTGATCAACTCCAAGTTGGTGACACGGTGCTGGAGTTGACATGAACCGGCGACTTGAGTCTTGGCAAAAAATAACCTTGCGTAGTGGAGGCGCCACCCACCAAGGCAAAGTACGGGCCAACAACCAAGACGCTTACGCCGTCACCGACGGGGTTTTTGTTTTAACCGACGGGATGGGTGGGCATTCCGGCGGCGAAGTAGCTTCTGAAATAGCGGCCACCACGGTGGTTAAACTTTTTAGCGAACCGAGCCGAGGAAGAAAAGCCGCCGAGCGCCGCAGCCGAAGCGGCCTAGAAAACGCAGTAACCGTGGCCAACCACGAGGTTATTAAACGAGCGGCCACCAACCCAGACCTCCGGGGCATGGGCACCACCCTGTGCGCCATCGTTGCCGCCACCAGTCAAAACGGCGCCCCAATTTTGGCTGTGGCCAACGTAGGCGATAGTCGGGTGTATCGCCTAACGGCGGGAGCGCTTAGCCAAGTAAGCGAAGATCACAGCCTGGTGGCCGACTTGGTGCGGGCCGGGGAACTTTCCGCCACCGAAGCGGCTCGGCACCCGCAACGAAATGTTTTAACCCGAGCCTTGGGCATCGAGGTCAACTTGGCCGTAGATACTTGGGAACTTGCTCCGGTAACTGGCGACCGATTTTTGTTATGTAGCGACGGGTTGTTTAACGAACTTGACCATCGAACGATTACCGAAGCGTTGCTTAATTTTGAAGAACCCCAAGATGCCGCTGATGCCTTAACCGGAGCAGCGGTTGCCGCCGGCGGCCACGACAACGTCACCGTATTAGTGGTGGATGTAACCGAAGCCCCCGAAGCGGCCAAGGCAACCATCAGCGAAGCACACACCAAAATACAAAACGTGGTGCCTCCCTTGCCGAAAAAGCGGCGCAAAATAGTTACCTGGCGGGTGAGTGTATTTTTTGCCACCCTGCTGGTGCTGGCCGGCGTCGTTTTTGGCTCCATCTGGTATTACGCCCAAAGTGGATGGTTCGTGGGCCAACACGAAGGACGTGTCTCGGTTTTTCAAGGGCGCCCCGCTGGCTTGTTGTGGTTCGAACCACGTCTCGCTGTTTCTGGCGGGGTCCCCGTGGCTGAACTCAGCGAACACGACCAAGACCTCGTAGCAGCCGCCATAGAAGCAGACTCCTTAACGGCGGCCCGTGAAGTTATGGAACGCCTCAACGAGCGTTCTGGCGGATGACCAGCGCACTGGCTACCCAGCGTCGCCGCACCGAGTTGGGTCTCATTGCATTAGCGGGCCTCACCACAGCGTTGCTTTACGCTTTAGCGGGGCTCGGCCGTTCGGCTTCGCTGCCCGCAGATTTAGGGTCTTTTTTGTTACTGGTTTTGGCCCTCGGGGTAGTGGCCCACCTTGCGGTACGAAGGTTTGCTCCTCACGCCGACCCCATAATTTTGCCGGTGGTAGTTTTTTTAAACGGTTTGGGGCAAGTATTTATTATTCGGCTTTCTCACGAATCTGGTATCGCTGGTGAGCTTCCGGCTTTGCAAACCACCTGGACGGCTTTAGGGGTCGGAGCCTTTGTGGCCACCTTAATAATTGTGCGTCGCCCCCGAGACCTCGCCGCCCACCGCTACACCTTTGGGCTCATTGGTATTGGGTTGCTCATACTGCCCATGTTGCCCGTGGTGGGACGCGAAATAAATGGGGCGCGTATTTGGGCTTCCATTGGCCCCATTAATTTGCAACCCGGCGAGTTTGCTCGCTTAGCCTTAGCGATTTTTTTAGCCGCTTACTTGGTGGAAAATCGAGAACTATTGCAAGTCGGGAGTCGTCGCATCGGCCGATTTGAAATCCCCGACGGACGGCACTTAGCGCCGGTGCTGGCGGCTTGGGGGGTTTCGCTTTTGGTACTGGTGGCAGAAAAAGACCTAGGGTCCAGCCTGCTGTATTACGCCCTGTTCGTAGTGTTGTTGTGGGTAGCCACCGAACGCCCGGCCTTTTTAATAATCGGCGGCGGCTTGTTTGTATCTGGAGCAGTGGTGGCCTGGCGCATCTTTGACCACGTGCAAGCACGGGTAGATATTTGGTTCGACCCGTGGGCTACTCGTTCCGGGTCGGGGTATCAACTGGTTGAAGCAGCGTTGGCGATGGCTACCGGCGGGTTAACCGGCACTGGCCCGGGCGCCGGCGAACCCAACCGCATCCCCGAAGTAGAAACCGACTTTATTTTTGCCGCCATTGGTGAAGAAATGGGTTTGATGGGCACCACCCTGGTGGTGGGTGCGTTCATATTGTTGATTGGTGGCGGGTTACGTATTGCCGTGCAATCCATCAACCCGTTTAACAAGTTGCTGGCCGTAGGGCTCACCACACTTATGGGTCTCCAAGCTTTGGTCATTATGGGTGGGATAGTCCGCTTGTTGCCCCTCACCGGAGTGACCTTGCCTTTTATTTCTTACGGCGGTTCGTCGCTGCTGGCCAACTACATTTTGGTGGCTTTGCTGCTGCGCCTTAGCGACCGGGTGGCCTTACAAACAACCACCGCACCGGCACAAAATGAGCAGGCCACGTCATGAACGTGCGCATCCGCCGCTTAGGACTCGGCTTGCTGTTGGGTTATTTATTGTTGTTCGCTCAACTCAACCGAGTGCAGGTTTATGGAGCCCAACGATTGGTTGAAGACCCCACCAACGCTCGGGTAGCCATCGAAGCTTTCGGGGCGCCCCGGGGGCGAATAGCTACCGCTGACGGGGTGGTGGTCGCCGAATCGCTTTCTACTGAGAGCAGCCGTTTTGATCGACAACGCCACTACCCGCATGGGGTTTTGTACGCCCACCTGACTGGTTACCACTCGTTTACCTCGGGGGTAGCCGGCCTTGAAGCCACCTACGATGAAGTGCTTGGTGGCCGCACTGCCGAACAACGCACCGACCCGCTTTACGACTTGTTTGCCGCCGACCCCGAAACAGGAGATGTGGTGCTGACCATAAATCATGCACTGCAACAAGCAGCAGCCACCGCATTAGGGGATCGTGAGGGAGCGGTGGTGATGCTTGACCCTGTTACCGGCAATGTGTTGGCTCTGTGGAGTTCACCCAGTTACGACCCCAACCCGTTGTCGTCGGTAGACACCACGGCCGCCAACGAAGCTCGGGCTGCTTTGTTGGCTGACCCCACCAACCCGTTGTTGCCGCGAGCCACCGGAGAAATTTTTGCCCCGGGTTCCACTTTTAAAGTAGTAACCGCCACCGCAGCGGTTGAAACTGCGGGCTTTACGTTGGACCAACCGTTGCTTAACGTAACCGACGGCTACGTGCCACCGTTAACCAACCGGGCCATAACCAACTATGGCGGCAGCACCTGCGGCGGGGATTTACGCGAAAACATGCGGGCCTCTTGCAACACTGCTTTTGCCCAAATCGGGGCCGAATACGTAGGCCCTTACGCCATGGTGGCTATTGCTGAAGGTTTTGGGTTTAACCAAAGACCGCCCTTTGACCTGCCGGTAGCGGCCTCAAATTTTCCCGACGACTTTGGCAAAGTGCTTTCTATGGTCACCGACGAAACTGGCCAAGACACGTTGATTCCCGTACTGGAAGACACCCCGTTGTTGGCTCAATCTTCCATTGGCCAATACGAAGTAGCGGCCACCCCGTTGCAAATGGCTTTGGTAGCGGCCGCGGTAGCCAACAACGGAAACGTACCGCTACCTCGCTTGGTCGATGAAATACGCGACCAGTCTGGCCAGATAATCTCTCGCCCTGAAAGCGGCCCCTGGCTTGAAGCAATGGAACCCGCCACCGCTGCTCTGGTAGCCGAAGGCATGCGAGGCGTGGTGGCCGAAGGCACAGCCCGACGCTTAGCTATTGACGGTCTGGTCATGGGCGCCAAAACCGGCACCGCCCAAGTAGCGGCCGGACAAATCGCTACCCATGCTTGGCTGGTCGGGTTTGCCAGTTTACCCAACCAAGCCCCTGCGGTGGCTTTTGCCGTGTTCGTGGCCGCCGACCAAGAAGCCGGAGAACAAACCGGGGGACGGGTTGCTGCACCAATAGCGAGAGAGGTGCTGCTTGAACTATTTAACATTTCTGAGTAAAACTGGCCACCCTGCCTCCAGCAGTCGCCGCGAGGAAGGTAGAATCTTGGCCTATGTCTGAACAGGCGCCCACGGTCTACAACGACCGCTACGAACTTCATCGCCAAATTGCTCGCGGGGGCATGGCCGAGGTCTATTTAGCGCGTGACTTGTTACTGGACCGCCCGGTGGCCGTCAAGGTGCTTTTTGACGAGTTTTCTGGCGACGCCAACTTTGTCGAACGCTTTCGTCGAGAAGCCCAAGCGGCCGCCAACTTAAACCACCCTAATATTGTCAGCGTTTACGACTGGGGCGAACAAGCAGGCACCTACTTCATTGTTATGGAATATGTAGAGGGCCGGAGTTTGGCCGAGATTCTACAAAGCGAAGGCCCCCTGCACCCCGACCGGGCCGCCGAGGTAGCTACCGATATTGCGGCTGCTTTGGGTTTTGCTCACCGCAACGGGTTGATTCACCGTGATGTGAAACCCGGCAACGTGCTGGTGGCCCCCAATGGCCAGGTCAAGGTGACTGACTTTGGTATCGCTACTGCCATGGTGTCTGGGCAAAGCGACTTGACCCAAGCGGGCACGGTTATGGGTACCGCAACGTATTTTTCTCCTGAACAAGCTCAAGGCCATCAAGTAGACCCCCGGAGCGACCTGTATGCCTTGGGCGTGGTGCTTTACGAAATGTTGTTAGGGCGTCCACCGTTCACCGGCGACACCCCGATAGCGGTGGCCTACCAACACGTGCAAGATGCCCCGCAGTCTTTGCGTAAATCTGGCGCTTCGGTGGCCGCTTCGCTAGAAGCCATCACCATGAAGTTGTTGGCTAAAAACCCAGTGAACCGGTACCCCACGGCCGAAGACCTGCGGAGCGATTTGCGTCGTTACAGCGAGGGAGCCCACGATTTGCGTCCGGCAGCACCAGTTGGGGTGGGTGGTCAGTCTTCTGGTACTGGGCAACAAAAAGAATCCGATTTTGGTAAAGGTCAGCGCACTCGTCGTGACGATGGTTGGCTGCGCACGTTGTTGTTTGCCGTGAGTTTTGCGGCGTTGCTTGGTTTGTTGGGTTACTTGATGGTGGCTTTTGTTGACACGCTGGGGGTTGGTAGCGATGGCGGCGACGACCCGGTAGCCGGCTTAATTGAGGTGCCGACGCTGCTTGGAACGTCACTAGAGGAAGCCCGCACGATGCTCACTGATGCTGGGTTAAGCGTACAAATGGAACTCGAATCGAACAGTGATTTCCCGGCCAATTCGGTGTTTGATCAAGACCCAGAAGCAGGCACCAAACTCGAAGCCGATGACATAGTGCAACTGTGGGTAAGCCAAGGCACTGGCCCCATGGTGTTGCTTAACGTGGTCGGCGATGCGGCGGTTGATGCCCAACGAGATTTGGAATCAATGGGGCTGGTGGTTGTGCTTGTAGACACCGAAGACCCGGTGGTGTTGGCGGGAGAAATAATTGAACAAAACCCGAACGCCGGAGCCGAAGTGGCGGACGGTGAAACGGTCACCCTGTATGTTTCTTCAGGCCCGGCGGTAGAAACCGTGCCTAATTTAGAAAATCGCCCGGCTATTGATGCCATGAACATCGTGACCCAGTTGGGTTGGCGAGCAACCACCGTACAAGAAAACAGCGAAACGGTAGAAGCAGGTTTAGTGCTCCGCACCACCCCATCAGCCGGTGCGGAGTTGGCGCCTGGCGGCACAGTAGAAATCGTGGTATCTGATGGCCCGGCCCCAGTTCCTGTACCTTCGGTGGTGGCTTTAGAAGTAGGGGCCGCCAACGACTTGTTAATCGGTTTGCGTTTCTCGGTGTCTATCAACTTTGTTGATGTGGAATACGGCAGCGTAAACGACGGCCGAGTTATGAGCCAGTCTCCGGCCGCTGGTGTAGAGGTTCCGCCGGAATCGTTTGTGGTGATTAGCGTGGGCCGCCAAGGCGAGCCGCCAGAAGAAACCACACCGCCAGAAGAACCGGCCCCGTAAAGAGTTAGTTGACCTGCGCTAAAAAGTTGGCCAATAGTTGATGGCCAGATTCAGTGAGGATTGATTCGGGATGAAATTGCACCCCTTCGATGGCGTGTTCTTTGTGCCGTAAACCCATGATGAGGCCGTCGCTGCTGGTGGCGGTGATTTCTAATTCGTCGGGCAAGGTGTCTCGGTCCACAATGAGCGAGTGGTAGCGGGTGGCTTCTAGCGGGGAAGGAAGCCCCGCGAACACCCCTTTTTCTTGGTGCTCAATAAATGAAGTTTTACCGTGCATGATTTCTGGAGCGCGCACTACTTGCCCACCCCATGCGGCACCGATGGCTTGATGGCCGAGGCAAACCCCAAGCAGGGGTACTCGTCCGGCGGCCCATCGGATGACCGAAGTGGAGATGCCGGCGTCTTCGGGGCGACCTGGCCCGGGGCTAATAAGCACGGCATCGATGTTGAGTGCTTCTACCTGGTCGAGGGTGAGGGCATCGTGGCGGTGAACAAGTGGTTCGGCTCCTAACTCGCCGAGGTACTGCACCAAGTTGTATACGAAAGAATCGTAATTGTCGATAACTAAGACTTTTGTGGCCACGGCAGCCACGCTAGCCAAAAGTGGGCACTGATCCGTCGTTGATATTAGTTGAGCGGCCTATCCTCAGGGTTATGAACAAACCGCAGAAACGTCGTGTTGAAGGTGGCCGAGTTACTCCAAAGGGAAGGCCGTCGGGTTCTCGTTACCAGGCGCCTACGCCAGAGAGCGATTCTTCGTCCCCAACTTGGGTACCGGTGCTCATGTTTAGCTTTTTGGGCCTCGGCATGTTGGTTATTTTCTTCAACTACGTGGCGTGGTTGCCGGGTGGCACCAGCAACAGTTATCTGATGCTGGGCCTGGGCGGGATTCTGGGCGGGATTCTTACCTCTACGCAGTACCGCTGACCTGCGCTTTTAGTATTTTTTAGTGGGCAAGTCACACGCGTGTGATTTCCCACAGGTTCATCCCCAGCCTGTGGATAACTTCGCGCGGAGGGTGAGAAAAACTTAGAGCTCTTCGACGACTAAAAGATCCAT
>JAPKBH010000059.1 GCA_028823445.1 Acidimicrobiales bacterium
AACAAACAACGTAGTGTTCGAATACGCCCCAACCGGCTCCCAAGCCGGCAACGACATAGTCGCCGCCGCAGACATCATTTACGATTATGGGGTCACTGAAGACACCATTCGTGTTGGTGCTCTTGCTGACTTAAGTGGTGTCTTTGCGCCGTTGGTTATCCAAATTATGGATGCCCAACAGGCCTACTGGGACATGGTGAACGAAAACGGTGGTATTGCCGGACGCCAGGTTGAACTTCTTGTTGAAGACACCCTCTACGACGTGCCCACTCACTTAGAGAAGTACGAAATCATGAAAGATAAAGACAACGGTGTTGTCTTTATTTCTCAGTCAACTGGTTCACTACACACTTCAGCAATTGCTGAAGATGCTGTTAGTGACGGTTTGGGAATCATCCCACTGTCTTGGTACTCCGGTTGGCCAGATCCCGACTTTGGTCAAAACATCTTTGAGTCAGGTACCAACTACTGCTACGAAGCCATTAACGCTGTTGACTACTTAGCCAACAACGTGGTTGAAGGCGACGCCAAATTGGCCATCCTCACCTTCCCAGGTGAATATGGTCAAGATGCGGCCGCTGGCGCCAAAATAGCTGCCGAAGCATTGGGCATCGAAATCGTCTATGACGCTGAAGCCCGAGTGGTTCCCGGAGCCGACCAAACACCAGTTATTTCTGGTTTGGTTGATTCAGGTGCCAACTTCGTGTGGATCACTGCGAGCCCTTCGGTCTTCGCCGAGGTCTTTCGTGGGGCTGTCGCTCAAGGCTTTGAAGCCGTTTGGTCAGGAAGCTTGCCAACCTACAACTACATGTTGTTGGCTACCGGCTTGGCTCCTGCCTTGGATGCCTACTACTACCAGTCGGGCTACTACCTGACCTGGAACGCAGGCGACTCAGAAGGAATGACAAACATGGTTGCTGAATTGCAAGCACGCATTCCGGACAAGCCATTGTCAGATGTTTACACCACTGGTTGGACTGCCGCTATGGCCACCCATCAGATCCTCGAGGCAGCTGCTGCCGCCGGCGATTTGACTCGGGCTGGCGTAATTGCAGCCGCCAACAGCACTGATATTGATTATCAGGGTCTTGCCGCTAATCAAAGTTACAGCGGTACCCCTAATGAAAACATCGTGCGTGGGTCTTACATGTTTGACATTCAAGCCGACCTGTTTGATGCTGTAGCCACCGTGGCTGGCGGCGGAAGCACCGGTTCGGTATTGATGAATGATGGTCCGATCCTTTCGGATGTGACCGCTGCTCATGTTTATGACGGCGCTTGCTTTAAATCAGAATAAATAATTGATGGTTTTTGGGGTGGCCAGTTCGCTGGCCGCCCCTCACACCATTTTCTTACTCACTATTAATTCAGGAACCAAATGCTCGAAATAGCAAACCTTGAAGTGGTTTACAACGAGGTCACCCTCGTGTTGCGCGGCTCTCTATTGAGGCCCCGATGGTCAAATCGTAGCTCTTCTGGGCGGTAACGGTGCCGGTAAAACAACCACCACTCGAGCCATCACTGGTCTCTTAGATATTCAAGATGGCAAAATCACCAAAGGTTCGGCCACCTTTAATGGCCAAGAAATCCACGACAATGAGGCTTCTTCCATTGTGCGTGGCGGTATCAGCCAGGTGTATCGTCCACAGGAAGGCGATATTCGCTGGAAGGGTGAAAGCATTATGGGCCAACGGCCCGATGCGGTCGCTGCTTTAGGGGTGGCGCGCACTTTTCAAAACATTGAATTGTTTCCTCATATGACGGTGATCGAGAACCTTCTATTGGGGCGCCATATTCGTATGGAGCGTTCTTGGTTGGCGGGCGCCTTGTGGTTTGGCCCGGCTAAAAAAGAAGAGATGGAGCACCGTTTGTCGTTTGCTTTGTCTCGTGCCGCTACTCGTTTTGTGCGTCATGTGGAGTCTGAGGTGCATCGCCCGGCAGGGTTAACGTGGGCGGGGTTTCGTATTTTGTTTACTCTGTGGGTTTGTGGTGATTTAGAGGCTCACCGGGTGGCGCATCTCTCTGGTTTATCACGGGCCTCAGTGTCGAGTGCCGTAAATACTTTGGAGCGAGAAAATTTGGTGACTCGGACTCCTCATGAAGTAGATGGTCGAGCAATTGTGTTGGCTTTGACCCCACCCGGTCGCACGGCCACTGTGGAGGCTTACACCGCGCAGCAAGATGTCGAAAAAACGGTTTATGGTGCGCTTACCGCAGAAGAACAAGCAACCTTGGCGCAACTTATAGAAAAGACGTTAAGGCCTCCGCAGTCTGAGGCTTAAAGCTTTACCTGGTTGCTGTCGGGGTCGTAAAATGCTCGGTAAGACGGAGTTGCGGAGATGCGTTGCCCGTTGACTTCAATTTCGAAGACCCCGTTGATGACTTCAGAACGGGCCATGTCGATGGGGTGGTTTATGTAAGCCATGCCGAGGGCGGCTCCCACGGTATGGCCATACATACCGGAGGTAATACGCCCGGCCAGAACCCCGTCTTTGTAAACGGGTTCGTTGTGGTAGAGCAATGGTTCGGGGTCGTCTAGACGAAACTGCACTAAGCGCCGGGTGACTCCAGTTTCTTTTTGAGCCAGCAACGCCTCTCGTCCTAAGAAGCCGTGGGGTTTGTCCCAGTTGACCCCCCAAGACAGGCCGGCTTCTAGCGGGGTGTCTTCGTCGGCGATGTCGTCGCCCCAATGGCGGTAGGCCTTTTCCATGCGAAGCGAGTTCATGGCGTGGTAGCCAGCGAGTACCAAGCCCTTTGGTTGGCCAGATTCCCAAAGGTGGTCAAATGCTCCTAAAGAGAACTCGGTGGGTAAGTAAAACTCCCAACCTAATTCACCCATGTAGGTGCGGCGCACGGCGATGGCTCGGGCGTAGCCCAAGTCGATTTCTTGCAGGGTGCCAAAAGGGAATGCTTCGTTGGAGAGGTCAGCGTCGGTGAGGGGGGCCACGATGTTGCGGGCTTGGGGGCCAAAGATTCCCAAAACCGACCAGGCTGAGGTGACGTCGGTGACGGTGACTCGGGCATCTGGGCCGGCGTGCCGGGTTATCCAGTCGGCGTCTTTTCCTTGGGTAGAAAAAGCGGTGACTACCAGAAACTTGTCGTCGCTTAACCGGTTAACGGTCAGGTCGGCTTCAATGCCGCCCTTTTTGTTTAACCAAGTGGTGTACACCGAGGTGCCGGGTTCGACGTCAATGTCGGCTGAAGAAAGATAGTTGAGTACGCGGGCGGCGTCGGGGCCTTGGACCAATAGTTTGGCCAGCGAGGTTTGGTCGAAGAGGGCGGCGCCTTCTCGACAGGCTCGGTGTTCGGCTGCTGAATGTTCGAACCAGTTTTGTCGCCCGTAGGTGTATTGGTATTCGGGTTCAACCCCGGGCGGGGCAAACCAGTTGGGGCGTTCCCACCCGCCAGCTTCGCCGTGGCATGCACCTAAGGCGCTCATTCGGTCAAAGAAAGGCGATTTACGTACCCCGCGGGCGGTTTCCACTTGGCGGAAAGGCCAGTGCATGGCGTAAAGCAAGCCAAGTGCTTCAACCGAGCGATCCCGAAGGTAGCGCCGGTTAGTTTGGAAGGGCTGGGCACGACGAATGTCTACGTCCCAGAGGTCCATGGGGGGCTGTCCATTAACTATCCACTCGGCGAGGACTTTTCCGGCGCCCCCCGCGGATTGGATACCTACTGAATTAAACCCGGTCGCAACAAAATGGTTGTCGAGTTCTGGAGTGGCCCCCAAGAGGTAGCGATCGTCGGGGGTGAATGCTTCAGGTCCGTTAAAAAATAGTCGAATGCCGATGTCAGCCAACACGGGCACCCGTTCGCAGGCTCGTTCGTAAACCGGGGCGAGGTGGTCCCAGTCTTCGTCGAGTTGCATGAAGGGCCGGTCTGTGGGGAGCCCGTGTTCGCCAAAGGGTTTCGCTACTGGTTCGAATGCGCCAATGAGCAGACGGCCGGCGTCTTCTTTTACGTAGATGCAATTGTCGGTATCGCGCAGTGTGGGGAGCCCAGAGGGAAGGTCGGGGATTGGCTCGGTGACTAAGTAAAAGTGTTCACAAGCGTGGAGAGGAATGTTGACCCCGGCGTCTCGTCCGAGTTGATGCGACCACATGCCGGCCGC
>JAPKBH010000060.1 GCA_028823445.1 Acidimicrobiales bacterium
TAGAAAACGACCCGAAGCCCACATCGTCGAGCAACACCACCACCACGTTGGGGGCACCAGGGGGTGCTTGGTCTAAAGAAAGCGGTGTCCCGGTCGCTTCAGAAAAAAGTCGCTTAACTGGTTTGGTCATCTTTTCACTCTCTCGGGTTTTTCACAAAGTTCACTAGGGGATTAAAGTAGCCCACATGGAGGACCTTGCTCAATTTCGCACCGAAGTTCGATCTTTTTATGCCACCCTGCCTGATCTACTCTCTGGCCTTGATGGCCCCCTAGAGCGAGGAAGGGCCTACCTCGCTGCTCGCTACGATGCCGGGTTTGGGGCCCTTGACTATCCGATCGAAACCGGTGGCCGAGACTTAGATAAAGAATTCATCAACACCTTTCGCAAAGAGGCCCCCAGTAGAGAATTCGCTAATGCGGTTTTTGGTTTTGGCATCGGTATCGACATGGTGCTGCCTACGTTGCGTGATTATGGCAGCGCTGAATTACAGCAGCGATTCCTCCGCCCCGGATTAAGAGGTGAAGAAATATGGTGTCAACTTTATTCCGAACCCGGAGCTGGCTCAGACCTCGCCGGGCTCACCACCAGTGCCAAACTTGACGGCGACCAATGGGTGGTAAGCGGCCAAAAAGTTTGGACCTCCGGAGCCAGCGACGCCGACTTCGGCATACTGCTCGCTCGAACCAACCCCGACGTGCCAAAACACCAAGGCATCTCCATGATGATTCTCCCCATGAAACAACCGGGCGTCGAGGTGCGACCCTTGCACCAAATGACCGGAGTGTCCAGCTTCAACGAAGTGTTCATTACCGAAGCGAAAATCCCCGCACCTTGGGTCGTTGGCGCCCCCGGCGAAGGCTGGCGCATGGCTGTCGCTTTATTGAGTTACGAGCGTTCCTCTACCGGGGCCGGGGGCGGCCGCCGTCCGATCACTGTTGAACGATTGATTTCCTTAGCGCAAGAGAGCGAGGCCCGCCAAGACCCCACCGTTCGACAAGACTTGGCCACTCTTTTTACCAACCGAAAAATCGTTGAATGGTTAAATCGGCGCAGAGACATTCACCCCTCGCTCACTAAACTCTGGCGCACCAAAGAGGGGCGGGCGGCCGCTGCTGTCGCCACCCGGTTAGCGCACATGCAAGTAATCGCCTGGGAGGGGGAACCCCTCGGCCACGATAAAAAAACTTTAGTTTACGGAATTTGCGATGCCCCAGCGCTTTCTTTGGGCGGTGGCACCGACGAAGTACAACGAAATATTTTAGGTGAGCGTGTGCTCGGTTTACCCCGCGAGCCTTCTTCAGACCGCAATCTTCCCTTCAAGGACACCCTCAAAAACTGAGACTCACGGTATGGGTGTTGCTTGTGTCGCCTTGGCTACATCGCCATCTAACATGATGGCCCTCAAGGTGGAGCGTAGGCGTTTTTCAAATTCGGCATTTTCTTCCTCATTGAAAGCAAAACCCGGCAACACTCGTTGTTCAAAAAGAGCCCAACCCAATTGGAAGAGTGTTCCCACTGCCACATCAGTAAGCGTTTGTTCATCTGGGTCTTGGCCTTTTCCCCGTAAAAAACTCACCTTTTTTAATGAATCTTCAATCACCGGGTGCACGGTTGAAAGGTCTTCGAGTTCCCCCGAGATTGAAGAAAATGCTAAAGCCCGCAAATAATCCAAACGGTGGCGTATAGAAAACGGTTCATCTGAAGACCAAGACTCGTCGGTTGGCCCCTCGGCAAAAGAAGACGCCAAATCCGCCAAACCTGCTTGCAGTAAAATATCCTTTGAACCAAAATAGTGGTGAATCAACCCATAGTTCACCCCTGCTTCTTCGGCCAGTTCTCGGCCAGAAATTTGATGAGGTGGGCGTTGCCCCAATAACTTCACGGCCGCCGTCACCAAAGCTGCTTTTACCTGTTGGGCTCCCCGTGGCTTAGCGTTCATGTTTGTTGCTCCAAACCAACCGAGCCTTCAAGGTCGCTCACTAAGGATCTAATACGCTGATCCACTTTTGGTAAATCTTCATCTGTCAAACCAACCGAGTGGGCGTTGTGCGCACCAAAAATAGGCCGGCCCAACAAAAGAGCGTAAAGAGAAGCAACAACAACTGCGTGCTGCACTCGGTCACCAGAAGGGTCGGTTTGGGCAAAAAGGTTCAAATAAGCTTCAACCACCGGAAGATCTCTCTCCTCGTTCCATTCCTTCGAAGCCTCAAGAGCCATATGCCCGGCCACTGCCCAAAGTGAACGTCGGTCACTGGTATCACTTAATGACACCGGCTGGCTCCCTCCTTGCATCACCGAATCAACTACCCACCGGTTAAAAAAGTCTCGGGCAGCAAGAAAAGCATTTTGTTTTCCGTTGAAGTAGTAGTGGATAAGCCCATAGTTCACCCCTGCTTCTTCGGCCAGTTCACGGCCGGAAATAGCCGAAGGTGGGCGGTCCTCTAATAAGCGCAGCGCCGCATCAATAATGTCTTGGCGGGCCGAGGCTGCTGCCATGCCTAGTTTTGAACCGGCAAAGAAAGAGCCTGCTGGGAAACCTCTAGCACGGCTTTTCTGTGGCTTTCCCAAGAAGAACCCACGGCCAGTCCGGCTTTTAAAGCCCTTGTTCCTTGGGGTGGGCATTGAGCTATTTCACGAGCAACATGGGTGGCTTGGGTCAAGACCTGCTCATCTTCAACAACCTCCAGCGCTATCCCTAAACGGTGAAGATCCGGGCCAAAGAATTTGCGTCCCGTTAACACCAATTGTTGGGCCGTAGCTAAAGAAAAACGCTCGTGAAGCCATGTCAGGTTTAAGGGAGCCGACATTCCCAGTTTTATTTCTGCAACTTGCAAATACGCTCCCTGGCCAGCCACCAAAAGATCGCAAGCCAAAGCCAGCGAAGCGCCTCCATTGATAGCAAAGCGCTCTAAAGCACCAACCACCGGTACCGGGCAAGCGTAGATGGCTTTATGAGCAGCAGACGCCGACGCCGCTGATGAAGCCAACCAGGGCGGCGGCGGGTCAGCATTGTATTCTTTCAGGTCGAGGCCCGAACAAAATGCTCCTTGTGCGCCATGAAGCAGCACCGCATTGACTTCTGGGTTCTGGCTAAGCGAAGTAAAAGCCGCCGCCAGTTCGTCAAACAAAGGGCCCACGAGAGCATTGCGGCGCTCTGGGCGCTGCAAGGTTACCGTGGCTAACCCCTCAGAAATATTCAATAAAACATTTGCACCGGCCGACATGGAAACAAGGTTAGCCAATTGGCTAACCTAATACAAAAAATCAAAAGGAGACCCATGCGCGCCGCCGTTTTACACCAAGCCCCCGGTGAATTAGTCATCGAAAACCTCACCATTGCTCAGCCACAAGGACGCGAGGTACTCATACAAACCCGCGCTTCGGGGCTTTGCCACAGTGACCTCCACGTCATTGAAGGGCTTCTTCCTCTTGGCCCCGGCCCCACTGCCTTGGGCCACGAAGCCGCCGGTGAAATCATCGCCGTAGGCCCCGACGTGGCCACCATGAAACCAGGCGATCATGTAGTGACCTGCTTGACCCAATTCTGCGGTTCTTGCCCCGAATGTTTAAATGGGCAAACCTGGACCTGCGAACGCCGGCAATTGCTTGGCCGCAGTGAAGATGAAACCCCCCGTTTATCTTTGGGCGATCAACCCATTCGCGCCATGGCCGGCTTGGGGGCTTTTGCCGAACAAATGTTGGTTCACGAAAACGCTGCCGTGGTCATCAACAACGACATCCCTTTTGACCTTGCCGCTTTGTTGGGTTGTGCGGTCATTACCGGGGTGGGTTCAGCAGTAAACGGTGCCGCCATCCGCGCCGGAGAAACCGTAGCCATTATTGGTTGCGGCGGCATAGGTCTCAACATTGTGCAAGGCTGCCGCTTGGCGGGCGCCGGCCGCATAATCGCTATTGACCTCAACGCCGAAAAACTCGAAGCGGCTAAAGGGTTCGGGGCCACTGACATCATCAACGCCAGCGAAACCGACCCGGTGGCTG
>JAPKBH010000032.1 GCA_028823445.1 Acidimicrobiales bacterium
CCGAATGAGTCTTTTTGTGGTGAGAAAGTTTGTTAGTGCCGTAGAGGAAATACGCCATGAGTTTGGACCGCCGCCCGAACGCCCGGTAAAGAAAGCTGCCATGATGGCCGTGGTGAGCAACCCGTACGCTGGCACTTTTGTTGAAGATTTTCAAACAGCCACCGAGGAACTAAAAGCCCTTGGCCATGAAATGGGAACAAATCTGATTGACCTTTTAGGTGGGGACCCCGCCATTATTGACGGCTATGGCAAAGGCGCCATTGTGGGCGGTGCGGGTGAAATTGAACACGGGGCAGTGTGGCACATACCCGGAGGGACCGGTATGCGTGAGTCTTTAGGGGCTGGCACAGCCATTGTTCCCTCAACAAAAAAAGTGGCCGGCATGGGTGCCAGAATTGACATTCCACTTACCCACCTCGTTTGGTCTTATGTGGGTAGCCACTACGACGCCATGGAAGTCGGGGTACCCGATGGTCCACGAGAAAACGAGATCGTGTTTATCTTGGCTATGGCTATAGGCGGCAGGGTGCACGAGCGTTTGGTCAATGGCTTTAGTTTGGCCGACCGTGGCACCGAAGGAGTACCCGCATGAGCGTCGAAAAATTTGCCTTTATAGGTTTAGGACGTATGGGTTATCCAATGGCTGGCCATTTAAGAACCGCAGGCCATCAGGTCACTGTTTTTGACATTTTTGAAGAAACCGTCGACCGCTGGGTGGCTGAACACGGCGGGCAGGCTGCCTCTTCTCCTCGAGAAGCTGCCGCTGGGGCATCAATAGTGTTCACCTCGCTTCCCGCCGACGCCCATCTGCGCACTGCTGCTTACGGCGACGACGGGATTTTCGCTGGCTTAGAAACCGGTGCAGTGTGGGTAGATCACACCACGGCTTCGGTAGTCGTATCTCGTGAACTGGCCGAAGCGGCGACCAATCAGGGAGCCGGCTTTTTGGATGCCCCGGTCTCTGGAGGTGTACAAGGTGCGGTAAACGGTGGCTTAACCATCATGGTGGGCGGGGCCGACGAATCGGTAACCCGGGCCCTACCCTTCATTGAACTTTATGCCAGTTTGGCCACCCATTTAGGCCCTTCCGGGGCGGGGCAACTGACCAAAATGGCTAACCAAATTTGCGTGGTTGGCCTCTGCCAAGCCTTAGCCGAGGGTTTAGATTTTGCAGAGTCTGCTGGCCTTGATGTGGCCCAGGTAATTTCGGTTATGTTGAAGGGTTCTTCAACGTCATGGCAAATGGAAAACCGGGCAGAAACCATGCTGGCCGGAGAGTACGACTTCGGATTCGCTACCCCGTTAATGCAAAAAGACATTGCCTTATGCATGGAAGCCGCCCGAGAAATGGCCGTTCCGCTCCCGATCACTTCAATGGTGGGGCAGTTCTTGGCCGATGTTGAGCGTATGGGCGGCCAAGGATGGGATTGGAGCAGTTTAATGGAGCGCCAACGATCACATCGCAGTGGCTAACTGGTCGCTGGTTTTCTTGCGGCTTAGGGAATGTGGACTATTGCCGCTCTTCCAGGGACCAAGCACCCACCGGCGACACAGACACCGATGCCATCGACGCTACTAGCAACATTGAAACTACATAACGCAACAGTGGTCTACGCATGATGTCCCGCCTCAGCTGCGGCGATCGCCACATCGAAAGACTGAACGGCGAGGCGTTTAAACTCTTCGTCGGATATGGAGTGGAGGCACCAAGCGTATAACGCACCCCGGAAAAACGTTGTCATCAGCGTCGCCAACTCGGCCACCGTAGCCGGCAATTTGATGGTCTTTTCCGCCATCTCAATTGAGTGCCAGGCGAGTCCTGTAGAGTCTGGAATCCACGCGTTCTCGTCGGCGAGTTCGATGCTCATTGAGACCGAATGAATGACCAGGTTTTTGTTTGAGAGAAATTCGTCAACCAGCGCAAACAGAACGGCTCGCGGGTGTTCCTCACCGGACAACGTCGGCGCCTGTTGCACGTACTTCTGTGTACCTCTGGCTAGTATCTGACTGACGATAATCCCCACTATTTCCGCCCGACCACCTGGGAAATGTTTGTGCACTGTCACGGACGAAAAGCCAGACCGTTTTGCCACCGCGGCGACCGTCAACGAGCGGGGTGTATTCCCATCGATTAGTTCAGTCGCAGCGTTGAGGATGTCTCTGTGGTTCCGATTAAAGTCGCGGATGGCACGTGTTGCACGCCCGTCGACGTTTTTCTGTTTGTCATCTCCTAGTGGTGTCATCACGGGGTAAGACCAAGCATTCTATGTGTAGGCAATTTTTAGCATTTATTTTATTAAACACTAGAATACTGTAAAATTGCGAATAACAATGAACTTTATGCCAGTTTGGCCACCCATTTAGGCCCTTCCGGGGCGGGGCAACTGACCAAAATGGCTAACCAAATTTGCGTGGTTGGCCTCTGCCAAGCCTTAGCCGAGGGTTTAGATTTTGCAGAGTCTGCTGGCCTTGATGTGGCCCAGGTAATTTCGGTTATGTTGAAGGGTTCTTCAACGTCATGGCAAATGGAAAACCGGGCAGAAACCATGCTGGCCGGAGAGTACGACTTCGGATTCGCTACCCCGTTAATGCAAAAAGACATTGCTTCATGCATGGAAAACCCTGAGCTTTTAGGCCAGGCTGTGTCTAACGGGTGTATCCGTATGGGCGACGATGCCATTGCTTTGTTTTCCGAATTTGTCGAGGTCGGATCTTACGTGTTCTTAGTGGAATGATACTCCTTCGACCGTCTGTAGCGTTTGCGTTGGCTGTCGGTCAGCAGGCACGTTCGCGACGGTGAGTACAACGCTGTCGTGTTGGAAGTTGTAGTATCGCAAACCACGAGCGGCCACATTCAGCCTAATTAACCCACAAAGCACAAAACCCCTGCAAAAGCAGGGGCTTTGTGCTGTTTAGCGAACTACCACAAGCAACTGCACTCCACCGTGGATTCTAAAGCCTTCCAACGGAAGGGAGTAACGGCTGACAAAGCCTCGCAACCGGTGCATTGCAGCACAAAACCATCGGGATGTTTCAACAACTTGACCGGGTTTTCGCCAGTAGAAAGTCGGGTGTCTTTAGTTCGCTTGACTCGCTCCTTAGTGATTTCTGGTAACTCTTGAACCTCGAAATCAAGGTACGGCGCTTCGTAAGTACCTATGGAGTTGGTAGCCCAGATCTCTTCATGGGCTTCGGTTACCTCGGGCCAAGACAAAAAGCTCAACCAGGCGTAGCGACCAATATCATCCAAACGAGAGGGCAAGTCACTAATCGAGGCCATAGGGCCCACCGTTTTGGGTTCGATCAGTTTTTTCGGGCCGGCGTAATCTAAAAACTTACCCAACTTGTCGTGCTGGCCCGCCCCAAATACATGCGACGATTCGCTGATATCTTCCATCTCTTCCATAAAGCCGTCACGCTCGTTGGCCGAAGGGTCCTCCAAAGTGTCACTGGCGTACAAAATGACAAAACGAGCGCCACTACCCAACGGCTTGCGGCGCAGAATGCGACCCATACGCTGAATCATTTGCCGCCGGGTACGACTGGCGCTAATAACAATGCCCAAGTTGGCGTCCGGCACGTCGATGCCTTCATCAAGTACCCGAGGAGCAGCCACCGCATCTAAGGTGCCCTCTCTGAGCGCCCCCAAAATACGTTCACGGTCACCGCGGCTAGTTGCACCGGTAATGATGTCGATGCCTAAAAGTGGGTCCAAACGGTTGATGGCATGGTTGGCCGCTTTGACGGTTTGGGTAAAGAGCAGCGTGCCCGCTGAGTCTCGAATGAGGTGGGCAAAGTTGCTGAGTACCTCATATTTAGTACGGCTGGTGGCCACGATTTCTCGGCGCTTGCTAAAGGCCTCAAGATAAATGGTGGCCGCTTTACCGTGAGGTCCTCCGTCATTTTCTGCCAAGTAACTCACGGCAGCCAAAAAATCACCAAACGAATCTTGAGGCATGTTGGGTACATCTCGCAAGGTTTGGCGGGCCTGCACCAGCGAGGCTTCAATAGCGTCATACTCAGAGCGTTCATCGTCGGCTAAGGGCACCGCAGCAAAAGCCACTCGTGGCTGAGCGCACACCCCATCGCTGATGGCTTGCCCGAACCCGTATCGGTAACACACGCCGCCAAAAAATGGGATCAAAGTTTTCTCGACCGCTTCGTCAGACCGTTCCAAAGTGGCGGTTAAACCCAAGCGTTCCTGGTACTCGTGGATAAGCGACTTGCGCAAGGTGGCGCCACCGAAACCGTGGCATTCGTCGGCAATAATCAAGCCCCCTGCATCAGTAGGAGGCAAAGGTTTTTTGGCGCTCGCCGAATGCCGGGTGGTGACCAAAATGTCGCAGTCTTTGACCTGATCTGTAAAAGTGTCGCCCAAACGGCCGATGCGGCATTGGGGCAGAAACTCGTGCAAACGAGCAGTCCACTGGTTCATCAACACTCGACTGGGCACCACTACCAAAACAAACAAACCGCGACGGTGGGCATCGGCAGCGGCCGCTAAAGCCACGTTAGTTTTGCCTGAGCCAGTGACTGCTTCGACAATGCCGCTGCGTCCACAACGCAGCCAACTCACCAAAGCGTCAAGTTGCCATCGGTACAAAAAATAGTCAGTGTGGTTCATAGCCGCCGTCGGGTCAAAAGGAAATAAAAGCCACCAATTACGCTACCGGAGACAATGCCCAAAGATGTGGATGAATAAAAATTGCTTAACGAAAAGGGCAATCAACCGGTGACAGTGACTTCGCCGGTCACAGGGTTTATTTCAATGATGTCACCGTCGTTTATAGAAGTCAGTGCATCGGCGGCACCAATGACTGCCGAGATACTGAGTTCTCGTGAAAGGACTGCCGCATGACTCATCGGGCCCCCTTCGGTGGTGACGAGTCCTCCGACCAAAGTAAGCACCATATTGTAGGCGGGAGAAGTAGTGCGGGTCACCAGAATCTCGCCGGGCAGCAAACGATCGAAAGCCTCTTCGGCGCTTTCTGCTACCCGGGCGACCCCGGTTACGGTTTTGTTTCCGATGCCGGTTCCAGTCAGCGAAGGCCCAGGCTCTGTGTTTTCTTGATGATCGCCCATGCCCATGGCGCTGATAACCGTTTGCACCAAAGAAACCGAGGTAGCTAACGATTTGGGTAATGCGTCCAGAGGGGGAGGGGTTTCTGGCGACCCCAAAGTTGCCGGCGGCAGTAACGTTTTTTGTTGCGCCCGGTGCGCTGCCCGTTGGGCAACTTGGTCGGCACGCAGCGGCGATTGGTGCGCAGCGGCGGCCAGCAACTCGGAGCGATCAAGTTCAAAAATATGTGTGGCGTCGTGAAGCAACCCGGCGATTACTAAACGCCGACCGAATTCCAACATGGTCAAACGCAGCAAACCGCATGGCCATTCAGCAGTAATAGGGCCGTTGTCATCACGCAAATCCATGGCTTCTCGAGCAGCGCTTAAAAGCCGATCAAAATCGGCATGGTTCGGCGTAGCCAACTGTGCCCTCAGGCTTGCTTCGGCTGCTTCACCCACTGCCGTAGCAGACGGCAAGTTTTTGGAGACATTCAAAATGCTGGCCAAAATCACCCCAGGCGACTCGCCCAAGGTAGGCGAATCCAGGTCGTAACCAGCGAATAAAACTGCTCCACGAAAGCGCAAATAGTCTTGAAGTTCTTTCGCTGTCTCCGGAGACGCTTGCGCCACTTCGGCTAGGGAAGATGGCTGAGCACCAGTTTTATCTAGAGATTCTTTGATACGGAGCAACGATTGCCAAGGCACCAAAGTAGATGGAGAGGCACCGGCTAAGGCGGCCAAAAGATCAACGCGGTTTAGCCCCCAGTCTTGGCCGGCCAACAAAAGTTGCCCAATGGGGCCTAAGTCGTAACCATGCAAGCGAAAATGTTCTTCGAAGGTCCAGCGCAAATGAGTGAGAAGGTTTTCGAGATGAATGCTCAACTCATCTTGGCTAAGGGTAGCGAGATCAGCATCTTGGAAAGCCAAATTCTTTTCTACCAAAGCCGGGCGAATACGGCCATGCCATTCGGCAATCACCGCAGGAGATGGGCTTTGGGTAAGCATTTTCTCGGCGGCCCGAGCACGCCGTCGAAACTCGGGGTGGACCCGGCAGATCGCTTTAAGTAGCCAAGTAGGCGGGGGCTTTGAAGACGGGTGGTCGGGGCGTACCAAAGGGCGAAGACGGGTGTACATAAACCCTTCAACAAAGGCCACCGACAAAGTCTCCGCTGGAATGCCCAAAAGAGGCCATTGCTTAAAGTAAGCCGACTCCACCGAATCACAAAGCAGCCAGCGCATCAGCGGAGTGGTACCGCCAGTAAAATGCGAGCGATCTAGTTGCCAAAACCCAGGGCCGGGCGGTACAAACTCTGCCATTAGGAGCCTCCTCTCAAATTAATCTAGGGCCGGGAGGGCCAGGTGTCAAAACCGCGGTTAAGCCGGCAGGGAAGCAGTCTTCTTGGGGCCGGTCAGCAAAGCCAGAACATAAGCCGCGGCGACGATAAGCAACAAGGCTCGGTAACCGGTGAGCAAAGCGACGTACTCCAATAAGCCACCAACCACTGCCCCTAACAAGTTGGCACCAAAGGCCAGGGTTGGTTCTTTTTCGTCACGGAACCGGTCAGCGAAAATAAGGTTGGCCACAAACACCGGCAAGAAAGCCACCCCGCCGCCCACCAGCAAACGCAGCGCTGGGCCTAAAGACAGCAACCAGCCAGCAGGGACCACCCAATTCAATACCAAGGTGGCAGCCAACAAGACATAAAGAAGGCGAGGGTTTTTAAACTTGACTCGACGCGTCACCTCAACAGCAGCCAACACCGAACCCAACAAACTGACAAACACCAAAGCATTAACAAACCAAGTAGTGCCAAACAACAAAGCGAACTGCACCACATTTTTGGTTTCCAGCAACAAAAAAGCCAAACCCATAAAGAACACGTCCGCTTGGCGTCGCATACCACTTAGCGGGCCAGCGACCGCCCGCACCGCCAACGCCGAAAGGCCCAGCATCAAACCAATGGTCAACAAATAAAACCCGGGAATGTGCGCCGTACGTAAATAAGGAAACGGCCGATCATCAGAAACCGGAGCCGGTTGATCAGCAGCCGGCACCCAAGCAGTCTCCGCCGGGCAGGTCAAAGCAGTTGGGTCGTCCGCCACGAGCAACACGGAAAGAAAATCCGCTTGTGGGTCAATCACGCAAGGAGGTTGCGCAAACTCGGCGGCCAAAGTACCGGCGTAACGATCAACCAGCCACCCCTCACGCATGAAGTTGTACATAGTAAAAGTACCGTCAGCACGCAAATGATCGTGATAAGCAGCCACCGCTTCTTCGGTAAACAAGTAACTCTCCAAACGCACCGACCCTTGACCCAAAACCACCGTCAATGAATCAGGCAGCGCCAGTAAAATCATGTCCCACTTTCGGTCAGTGCCTTCTAAAAAAGCTCGACCATCATCGATATGGACAAACACCCGAGGGTCGGCATACGGGTTATCCGGGTGGGTGTCTCGGGCAATTTGGTAAATCTCTGGGTCAATCTCTACGGCATCAACCCGGGTAGCACCCCGAGCCAACGCTTCGGCCACATCGTTACCAGACCCCGCACCAATAATCAGGACCTCGCCCGGGGTATCGGCCGCCCGCATGTCGTGAGCAAAGGCGTAGCCGGTCATGTCGCCAGCCGGGGCCTGTGCCCAGGTGGCAACATCGTTGATGTGCATGATGATTCCGCCAAACGGGCTGGCTGTCCAAGATAAGGCGTAATACGGGGACCACGCTTTGTCTTCCCCCGTTGACTCGGCACCCAGAATCCCCACCAACAGCAACACCGCAGCGACCCGAAGCGCCGTAGAGCGCCAACCGGAACCATGCAAGAGCGCTAAGAACAAGCCACCGGTTACTAACCCCCATACCACCGGCGGGGCACCCAAAAATGAGAGCACCGAAAACCCCACCACGCCAGCAATAGAGCCGATGAGATCCCACCGGTAAGCATCCAACGGCGCCAGCAACGCAAAATAGCGAGCTAAACCATCGGCCAAACAAGCCACAATGGCCGCCACGGCCACAAAAATAACGGTAAGAATCAACCAACGAGGCGGACCCACCGGTCGTTGATCAGCAAAGAAAATAAGGTTTGACCCTCCAACTTCGATACTGACATCAGCTAAACGAACAAAGACAACAAAAGCCGCCAAAACCACCGGCGACCACGGAAACAACCGAAAATCAAATCGCCCCGCCCAAAGAAAACCTAGACCAATGCCTAAGAAACTTCCCACCAAAACAAAATTAGAAAAATAAGCCAAATAAACAACGTTGGCTCCCAACCAACGAATCAACGCCAACTCCACAAAAAGTAGCAAGAACGCTGACAATGCCAAACGGGTTCGCACGCTTTGCGAAGACTGAGGTTCGTTCATAAATAAAGAGCGTAGTCAGAAGTGTCACACGCCCGTTGCTGCCTCGCCTGATGCCGTTAACCTCGGCAGAGGTAAAACCAGTCTCTTGGCGAAAGGTTCACTGTGCGGATAGCCATTATTAACGAAGCGGGGGCCGAAGAACGTCGCGTGGCCTCCACCCCAGAAGCCGTACAGAATTTGTTGGCTGACGGCCACCAAGTATTTGTCCAAACCGGTGCAGGTCAGTCCGCAGGGTTTTCCGACAGCCAATACCAAGAAGCCGGCGCCACCGTCACCCCAGACTTGGCCAGCACCCTCGGCGACCAAGGCGTGGTGCTTACCGTAGGTGACCTCTCTGGCCAAGAACTCACTGCCCTGACCAGCGACCATCTGGTCATTGGCTTGTTCGACCCGGTATGGGACGCTCGCCCAGCCCAAGCAGTAGCCACCACCGGTGCCGCCGTGCTTTCACTGGATTTAGTGCCGCGCAGCACCCGAGCCCAAGCGGTTGATGTGCTGTCTTCTACGGCCACCGTGGTGGGTTTTCAAGCCGTGCTCATGGCGGCTGAACGCTACCCCAAACTCTTCCCGCTACTCATCACCGCGGCCGGCACTATCCCACCAGCAAAAATTGTGGTGCTGGGCGCCGGAGTGGCCGGCCTGCAAGCCATGGCCATTGCTCGTCGACTGGGGGCCACCGTAGAAGGCTTCGACATTCGCCCCGAAGCCCTTGAACAAATCCGCTCGCTGGGGGCCCGCTCCATTGAAATCGAAGGCCCGGAAGGCCAAGAAACCCCAGAAGAACAAAACGCCCGCAACCAAGCCGGGCTCATCCCGTATTTAGCAGCAGCAGATATTGTCTTTACGGCGGCGGCCATCCCCGGTGTGCGCAGCCCCATTTTGGTCACCGAAACCATGGTGGACGCCATGAAACCCGGGTCTTTGCTGGTAGACCTTTCGGCCCAACGCGGCGGCAACTGCAGTTACACCCAAGCCGACCAAGAAATCGAACATCAAGGTGTCACCATTTTAGGACCCACTAATTTAGCCTCCGGTATGGCGCTCTCGGCCTCGCGCATGTTTGCCAACAACATGGTCAATTTGGTGCGCATGCTTAGCAACGAAGGGTCGTTGACCATCGACCGAAAAGACGACGTGATCGAACCCATGCTGGTAGCCATCGGTGGAGAAATAGTGCACGAACGAGTACAACAAAACCTTGCCTCAGCAACTAACCCCGAGGTGGCCTCATGACCTTGCTTATTGCTCTCACCCTGTTTGTTCTGGCCGTGTTCTTAGGCATGGAACTTATTTCTAAGGTGCCCGCCACCTTGCACACCCCGCTCATGTCGGGGTCAAACGCTATTTCTGGCATCACCCTTATCGGGGCCCTTGTTTCTGCCGGCACCGACCACTCGGTGCTCACCACCACCTTGGGTTTCGTGGCCGTTACCTTGGCCACCATCAACGTGGTGGGCGGCTTTTTGGTCACCAACCGCATGCTCTCTATGTTTGCCGGGCGAAAGAAGAACCGCTCATGAGTCGCCTTGACATTATTGACTTGGGTTACTTGGTGTCTGCGGTGTTGTTCATCATGGGACTCAAAGGCTTAGGACGCCCCCGCACCGCCCCCCGAGGCAACCTTTTAGGGGCCGCCGGCATGTTCCTGGCCGTTTTGGTCACCTTGTTAAACCAAGACATTTTGACCTACACCATGCTGGCTCTCGCACTGGCTATCGGAACGGCCATCGGCGCAGTGCTGGCCCTAAAAGTCAAGATGACCTCCATGCCCGAATTGGTGGCTCTGTTCAACGGGTTCGGCGGTGGAGCCTCGGTGATGGTAGCGGCCGCCTCATTTATCGAAGCCGTAGACCTCAACGCCCACACCACCCAAATCTCCGTAGCGGCCGCCGTTACGGCATTCATCGGTGCCATAACCTTGACCGGTTCCATGATTGCCTTTGGCAAATTAAAAGGTTCGCTTAAATGGTCCGGGTTTCCTGGCCTTTCGCTGTTACGTGCCGCTTCACTGCTGGTAGCCATACCGCTCGCCGTGTTGTTGGTGATGCAACCCGAAAACCAAGGATGGCTATGGGCGCTGGTAGCCGCCGGTTTCATTTTGGGCGTGCTGGGCACTGTGCCCATTGGCGGGGCCGACATGCCAGTGGTTATTGCCCTCTTGAACGCTTTGTCGGGGGTAGCCGCCTCCACCACCGGGTTCGTTCTAGACAACCCACTGCTAATCATCGCCGGTTCTCTGGTAGGAGCCAGCGGCCTGGTGCTCACCCAAGTCATGTGTAAAGCCATGAATCGCTCGCTGCTTGAAGTGCTCTTTACCGCTGCGCCCACCGGGTCGTCTTCAGGCGACGACGACTACGGCGACGGAGTAACGGCAACCTCCGGTGAAGAAGTAGCCATGCTGCTCGAAATCGCCAAACGGGTAGTTATTGTGCCCGGCTACGGCATGGCAGTGGCCCAAGCCCAACACGCCGTGCGGGACCTCATGGTCAAGCTTGAAGCCTCAGGCGTTGAAGTGGTGTTCGGTATCCACCCGGTAGCGGGCCGCATGCCAGGCCATATGAACGTGCTCTTGGCCGAAGCAGAAATTGACTACGAGCTGCTTTTCGACATGGACCAAATCAACCCTACTTTTGCCCGTACCGATGTAACCATCGTCATTGGTGCCAACGATGTGGTTAACCCGGCAGCCCGCACTGACCCTGATTCGCCTATAGCGGGCATGCCTATTTTGGACGTTGACCACTCACGTACTGTGGTGGTTATCAAGCGTTCGCTTAGCCCCGGTTTTGCCGGCATCTCGAACCCGCTGTTTGTAGCCGATAATGCGTTGCTTTACTTCGCTGACGCTCGAGAAGCCGTACTAGAAATCGTGGCCGCCCTCCACGAAGGCTGACCCGACTGGCCGCAGCGGCCGCACTTCTACGTCCAACTAAGCAAACTTATCTATATGCGTGGCCTGCTATTACGCCAGATGAGGCCAGTAGTGGTGCGCCCTCAAATATTAAGCACCTTTATTTCGGTGACATCTATGGCTTGACAAAGTAGTTGTGAGGGTGTGTTATGTTGATCAAATGGCATATGGGCAGCGGAAGATGGTTATAGCCAAGCGACTGCTGCCGGGCTTTTTTGCAGTTATTTTAGTGGCTTCTTCGTGTGGCTCAAGCACTAATGACCGTGCGCTAAATGACGCGCTTGCCGAGCTTGCTGCTGCAGAAACTGAACGAGACGCCGCGATCATCGCATTGGAGAAGTCTACGGAAGCGCTTGAAACTACGGATGCAGCCCCGGAATCTCCATCCACCACTGAAAGCCCCGCCACCGTGGCTACCACTACTACAGCGCCAGAAGTTACAGATGAAATGGTTCTAACTTTCGATTACGCATGGATGGAATCCAGCGAAGCCGTGGCGGCCCTCCAAGAGTTGATAGAGGTCAATGCTGATGGTGTGTACGGAAGCAACACCCGACGAGCACATTACGTAGCGCTTGTCGCTGCTGGATTGACGACTAGTGATCTTGCGGGTTGCGTACCCATGCTCAAATCTGATCGGTCTTTATTTGGTATTCAGATCGCTACGGATATGGAAACGACCATTGAATTTATGGTTCAAACATGTGGAGAAATGAATGAGGTTGTGATCTATGAGGGATCCCCCGACTTTCCCAGCGATTTAGATGGAACTGCGTGGTATCACCCCTGCTCTTATGACAGTTACGATTTCACCCGTCGTTCTTGGGGGAAAGACGAGGAAAAAATTATCTTGAGCTTTGTTCGAATTGGCGACGGTGGTGGATTTATAGGTTGGGAGAGCAGTGAGTCACTGCCAACGTTTCCCTCGGGTGTGTCTCTCGGGATGGCCACTGTTGACGTTCTAAATATTCTCGGATTGAACGCAGATAATCTTAAATCTCCAGCAATGTACTATCCAGGTATGGATGGAATAGAAGATTGGTTTGACGACTGGGATCAGATCATTCATTGGGGTCAAGCTCCTGAAGACACAACTCTTCCGATATTTGAAGGGCATGGGATACCTTATAACGCCTCTGAACTTGAGTTTACCGATGGGGTATTAAGCGGTTGGGATGTTTCGCCTTACTCGATGTGTCAATAGGGCTGCGTCGGCCAATATTGTTGATGTGCGTGTTAATCCGCTAAGGCAATTCGCTACAAAATAAGCTGTATCAGTAGAGGGTTTGTGCAAATTGCTCAAATGAGTCCAAGAGCGTACCCTCGTAGGTGACACGACGAAAGGTACAGACAATGACCCACGGTGGCAAGTTAGCGGCAAGAGCCTTAGCTGATGCGGGGGTAGGAGCCATCTTTACCCTCAGCGGCGGCCACATTATGCCCATCTATGATGGTGCCCTTGATGAAGGCATCAAGGTAGTCGACGTACGCCACGAGCAAGCTGCCGTACACGCCGCCGATGCCTACAGTCGCCTTAACCCCGGGCGCATCGGTTGTGCGGTGCTTACCGCCGGGCCGGGCATCACCGACGGGGTAACCGGCATAGCCAACGCTTGGCGGGCCAACAGCCCCATTTTGGTTATTGGCGGGCAAGGGCCGTTTAACAATTTACGGCGCGGCTCGCTGCAAGAAATGGACCACGTGTCCATGATTCGCCCCATCAGCAAATGGGCCGACGCTTGCTACGAGACCAGTCGCATCCCCGAGTACATAGAAATGGCGGTACGGGCCGCCGTGACCGGGGTACCCGGGCCAGCCTTTTTGGAAATCCCTATGGACGTGCTCATGGGGCCGGCCGACATCGAAACAACGTATTTTCCGCAAATGCGCACCACTCCGCCGCAAGTCGTACCCGACCCGGTCGATGTTGCCGCCGCCGCCCAAGTTCTGGCTCAAGCTCAACGGCCCATGGTGCTGGGTGGCACCGGGGTCAAGTGGAGCCAAGGCGGGGCGGCCTTAGCCCGCTTTGCCGAAGCCACCAACATTCCGGTGTTTCTTAACGGCATGGGGCGGGGGCAAATGCGATCCGATCATCCACAGTTTTTTAATCGGGTGCGTAAAGAAGCCATGAACCAATGCGATGTGTTCCTGCTGGCCGGGTCGCCGCTAGATTTTCGCCTGCGTTACGGAGCTTCAGTGCCCGCCGAAGCGACCATCATCCAACTAGATATGGAAGCCGGACTGATTGGTCAAAACCGGTCGGCCCAGGTGGCAGTAGTCGGCAACATCGGGGCCTCGTTCGACCTGCTGCTGGCTGAACTCAAGACCCAAGGCACCACTCCGGATTTCAGCGCATGGTCAACCAACTTACGCACTCGAGAAAACGAAATCGCCGCCAGTTTTGAGGGGCAACTCACTTCTAACGAAAGCCCCGTAGACCCTTTGCGTTTTGCTGCCGAAATACGTGACTTCATCGACGAAGACACCATCCTTATTGGCGATGGGGGAGACATTGTGGCCCAAGTAGCCAAAGTGGTGCCGGTGCTCCGAGAAAACTGTTGGATGGACCCCGGCCCCTTAGGCACCCTCGGCGTGGGTATGCCATTTGCTTTGGCCGCTCAACACACTTTTCCCGAGCGGCGGGTGCTCATTGTGTACGGCGACGGGGCTTTTGGCCTCAACGGCTTCGAATACGATACGGCGGTACGTTTTGGCCTGCCTATTGTGGGCATTATGGGCAACGACTCGGCGTGGGGGCAAATGCTGCGCCCCCAGGTAGGTCTCTACGGCCCCGACCGCAAAGTAGCGGTCGACCTGGCCGACACTCGCTACGACAAAGTGGTTGAAGCCTTAGGCGGACACGGCGAATACTGTGAACGCCCCGAAGAAATACGCCCCGCCCTTGAACGAGCCTTCGCCTCGGGCAAACCCGCCCTGGTCAACGTAAAAATCCGCAAAGACGAAGGCGCCCCCAAAGGCAGTACATACGTCTAAGCCTTCGGTTATTGCGCTAGCCTCAGTGTTCCCCAACGGCGACGATTTATTTAAGGAACATCTATGAACACCACAACCACCGACCCCTACCAACTGGCCGCTCAAGCCGCAGCAGAGCTCGCCCAACGCACCGGTGTGGAGCGCCACGATGTGGCCATTGTTTTGGGTTCAGGGTGGGCCGAAGCCGCCGACGGCTTGGGCAACATTGTGGCCGACGTGGCCTTAGCTGACTTGCCGGGTTTTCCCGCTCCTACGGTGTTGGGCCACCGCAACTTGGCTCGCTCGGTAGCGGTAGGAAACAAAGCCGTTTTGGTGCTCGGTGGGCGCGCCCATTTATATGAAGGCCACCCGGTCACCACGGTAGTTCACGGGGTACGCACGGCCATCGCTGCCGGCTGCCAAACCATTATTTTGACCAACGCCGCCGGCGGATTAAACCCGGCATGGCCAGTAGGGCAACCCGTGTTGTTATCTGACCAACTAAACCTGACCGGCGATTCGCCCATGGCCGGGCCAGCGCCTTCTGGGGACTTGCCGATTCGTTTTGTTGACCTAACCGAGGCCTACTCAAAGCGTTTGCGCGACTTGGCTCGCCAAGTAGACAACACGCTTCCCGAAGGTGTTTATGCCGGGTTGCTGGGCGGCGCTTTTGAAACCCCAGCCGAAGTGCGCATGATCGGTAACTGGGGCGCCGACCTAGTGGGCATGTCCACGGTGCTTGAAACCATCGCCGCCCGTCACCTAGGCGTCGAAGTGTTGGGTATTTCGTTAGTTACTAATGCCGCCGCTGGCACCAGCGACGAACTAGTAGACCACGAAGACGTGTTGCATGCCGCTGCTGAAGCAGGCCCACGCATTGTGGCTTTGCTCCGTGGGGTTTTGGAACTCCTGTGACCGATGCGGTGCGGGCCCTTGCCCAGCAATGGTTGGCCGCTGACCCTGATGGGGAAACCCAAGACGAAATTCTGGCGCTCTTAGCGGGCCCTCCGGCAGACCTCAATCAGCGTTTTAATGGCCGCCTGGCTTTTGGCACTGCTGGTTTGCGCGGCCCTTTAGCGGCCGGCCCCCAAGGTATGAACCGGGTCTTGGTGCGTATGACGGCCGCCGCTATTGGCCAGTGCTTGTTGGAAGAACACGCCGACCCACTGGTGGTTATCGGCTACGACGCCCGTCACAAAAGCGAGGTGTTTGCTTTAGATTCGGCCCGAGTGCTTGCTGCGCTAGGCATTCGTAGTTGTTTACTGCCCGAGGCGCTCCCCACCCCGGTGCTGGCTTTTTCGGTGAGGCACCTAAAGGCCGACGCCGGCATCATGGTGACGGCCAGCCATAACCCTCGCCAAGACAACGGCTACAAGGTGTATTGGGCCGATGGAGCGCAAATCAATACGCCAATTGATGCTGAAATCTCGGCCCACCTTGATGCTTTGTCTCCGGGCGTAGACATGGCCAACCAAAACCATGCGTTGATTGTCCGAGACTCGGGTGCGCTTAGTGCGGCCTATGTGGTCTACGCCGCCGGGGGAGTGGCTGCTCACGCAGCGGCCAACCTTTCGGTGGTTTATACCCCAGTCCACGGGGTAGGCCGAGTAACCTTAGAGGCTGCTTTTGCGTCGGCCGGTTTTGCTGCCCCGGTGGTGGTGGCCCAACAAGCCGACCCCGACCCCGATTTTTCTACCGTGGAGTTCCCCAACCCCGAAGTACCCGGCACCTTAGATTTAG
>JAPKBH010000033.1 GCA_028823445.1 Acidimicrobiales bacterium
AAAGGGTTCGGGGCCACTGACATCATCAACGCCAGCGAAACCGACCCGGTGGCTGCCGTGCTGGAACTCACCGGCGGGGTCGATGCCGCCTTCGAAGCCATTGGGCTCACCGCAACCGCCGAACAAGCCTTAGCCATGATCAAACCCGGGCGCACCGCTTACCTGGTGGGTCTTCCCCCGGCGACCAGCACCATGGCCGTGCCCGGTGCCTTCATGGTTTTGCAAGCAAAAAGTCTCCGCGGTCTTTTCATGGGCAACAGCAACTTCAAAACCACTATCCCCGAGTTAGTAACCCACTACCTCGGCGGACGCCTTGACCTTGAACGTTTAGTTTCCGCCCACATCACCCTTGATGAGGTAAACGGCGGTTACGACGAAATGCGGGCCGGTTCAACACTGCGTTCGGTCATCATGTTTGACGCCTAGGCCGCGGATTAAAACCCAACCGCAAGGGTCACCCGAAAATTAACTCCGGCAAACCCCATCGGCCCGAGCGGCCTCGGCTACTGCTTTGGCCACCGCAAACGGTACCTCTTTGTCAAACACCGAGGGCACCACAAACTGAGCCGTGAGGTCGTCATCAGACACCGACTCGGCAATAGCGCGAGCAGCCGCCAGTTTCATGTTTTCGGTAATGTCGGTGGCCTGCGCATCAAAAGCGCCACGGAAAATACCGGGGAAAGCCAACACGTTGTTGATCTGGTTGGGGTAATCGCTGCGCCCGGTAGCCATCACGGCAGCAAGGCCGTCGGCTTCTTCGGGGCGAATCTCTGGGTCAGGGTTAGCCATCGCGAACACGAATGGTTCCGGGCTCATGGTACGCAAATCAGCGGCCGTCAATAGTCCGGGCCCACTTACCCCGATGAACACATCGGCGCCCACTAGGACATCTTGCAAAGTTCCCATTTTGCGTTCCGGATTCGTATTGGTAGCAAACCACTCTTTGGCCGAGTTGAGATTGTCGCGGCCGGAGTAAACCGCACCGGTGCGGTCCACACCCACAATTTCTCCAACGCCTGCGTTATAAAGAATCTTGCCTACAGCTACCCCAGCGGCACCCATGCCAGCGATAACCACCGACAAGTCTTCAATGTTGCGGCCGGTGAGGCGACAAGCGTTCCACAAGGCGGCCAAAGTAACCACGGCGGTTCCGTGTTGATCATCATGAAAAACTGGAATGTCTAGCGCCTCTTTCAAAGCTTCTTCCACCGCAAAGGCGGCCGGTGCGGCAATATCTTCCAGGTTGATGCCGCCAAAGGTGGGGGCCAAACGGATCACCGTGTCAATAATTTCTTGTGGATCGGTCACGTCGAGACAAATAGGAAACGCATCCACCCCAGCGAACTCTTTAAAGAGTAACGCTTTGCCTTCCATCACTGGCATAGCAGCCAGTGGGCCAATATCTCCTAAACCCAAAACGGCCGTCCCGTCGGTCACGATGGCCACGGTATTTTTGCGAATAGTTAGTTCGTGCGAACGCTCTGGATTCTCGTGAATGGCCATACAAATTCGGGCCACCCCGGGGGTGTAAGCCATGGACAGATCATGACGGTCGTTGACCGGGCACAAGGCTTTAACTTCAATCTTTCCGCCTTCGTGCATAGCGAAGGTGCGGTCGTACCAAGAAACCAAAGTCACCCCGCTGAGTTCTTCAACTTTTTTTACTACCTCCAACGAATGCTCTTCATCACGGCAGTTCACACAAACATCGTTTACCAGCAAGTCGCCTCGCACGTCGAAGCCCCCCATGGAAACAATATTGGCCCCGGCTTCACCAATAGCCGTGGTCAGACGACCCAGGGTGTTCGGAACATTGTCGAGCTCCACATGGAGCACAATTGAAAAAGCAGCGGTCGGGAGAAAAGGCATACCAGAAGCCTAGAGGTAAGAAATTAGAGGCTGCGCTTCGATACCGCTCAAGGCCCTTCGTAGGGAAAACCCAAATCAAGAGCTGTCACCAAAGGGTGAAAAGGAATGCCCGCTGCTTGGGCCGCCGCCTCGCAGGTGCCGCCGCGGTCAACTACCGACAAGATAAGCACCGGCTCGGCACCCAATTCACGCACCGCTTGCGCGGCCTCTAGGGGGGACTTTCCCCGGGTCACCGTGTCTTCACAAATCACCACTCGATCGCCAGGTTGTAATGCTCCGGCCAAACGGCCCTGCACCCCGTGGTCTTTGGACTCTTTTCGAATACTAAAGGAGCGTAAATCACGCCCTCGGGTGGCGGCCACGGCAGCAATACCAAAAGCCACCGGGTCAGCACCAGCGGTAAGCCCACCGATAGCCGTTACGTCATCACCAATAACTTCTAAGGCTGCTTCAGCGATTAACAAAATGCCTTCCGGGCGACAAGCGGTCTGCTTGGAATCACAAAACCAGTTACTGCTTCGCCCACTTTTTAAAGTGAAGTCGCCGGTACGAATAGAATATTTTAGCAAATGTTCAACAAGCGCCGCAGAAGGTTCGGTCATAAAGGTGACCTTACCGGTCGAAGGTCACGCAACCAGAACCATCAACCAGTTGGCCAATAATGCTGGCCTTTTGCCCTTGATTGGCCAAAGTATTGAGCACCCCATCGGCTTGATTTTGGGGAACCACCAACACCATGCCTACCCCCATGTTAAAAACTCGGCCCATTTCGTCGTCAGAAATATCGCCCATGGCTTGCAGTTCAGTAAAGATCCGCGGCGGAGCCCACGCTTTGGTATCTACCAAGGCATCTACCTCTGTGCCGATAACCCGCGGCAAGTTACCAATCAAGCCGCCGCCGGTAATATGCGCCACGGCGTGCACCTCGTGCTCAGCCAAAACTGCACCCACCGTAGGGGTGTAAATAACGCTGGGCGCTAACAACTCGTCGGCCAGGGTGGTTTCGGCACCTTCCCATGCCGGGTCATCTAGCGACCGGTTGGCTACTTCAAAAACTAAACGCCGGGCCAACGAAAACCCGTTAGAGCGCAGGTTAGGTGACTCCAACGCCACCAACACATCGCCGGACGCTACTTGTGAACCATCTAAAACCTTGCTGCGTTCTACCGCTCCCACAGCAAACCCCACCAAGTCAAACTGAGCGGTCTCCATGACCCCAGGGTGTTCGGCCATTTCGCCGCCGATCAGCGCACAACCCGCGGTGCGACAGCCGTCGGCTATGCCGGCCACCAGTTGTTCCATAACTTCTGGCACCAACTGGCCAACCGCTACATAATCCAGAAAAAACAAGGGGGCAGCCCCGACACAAATCAGATCATCCACACACATGGCCACCAAATCTTGGCCAATGGTGTCAAAGCGGCCGGTCATGCGAGCAATCTCGGCTTTAGTGCCCACGCCATCGGTAGCCGACACCAACAAGGGGTCGGCGTAACCCGTCTTAGTCAGATCGAAAAGGCCACCAAAACCTCCGATGTCTCCCATGACCCCCGGGCGGTAGGTAGATCGCACGTGCGGAATAATGCGTTGCACTGCTTCTTCGCCGGCATCAATATCTACTCCGGCGGCTCGATAAACGTCACTCATTTTTTGGACCCTCCAAACAGTCGCTCAGAAGATTCTTCAGAAGAATTAGGCAACAAGCGTTCTGCCTTTGCTGGGCCCCCGGGGTCTTCCAATACTTGTTTTGTCAAGTTGATAGGTACTTCTCTCGGGTACTCGCCGGTCAAACAGGCTGAACAAAACCCGGCCCCTACCGCACCGGTGGACTCAAGAAGATGATCCAAAGTTAAATAAGCCAGCGTGTCGACATCCAGATATTCACGTATTTCTTCGACGGTTAAGTTGGCGGCCAGTAACTCGCCTCGTGACCCAGTGTCCATGCCGTAGAAACACGGCCAGCGGTAAGGCGGCGAAGAAATACGCATATGGATTTCGGCGGCCCCGGCGGCCCGCAGCATTTGCACCATTGCTCGGGTGGTGGTGCCGCGCACAATGGAGTCGTCGACCACCACCAAACGTTGTCCATTGATGTTGTCGCGTAAAGGGTTTAGCTTCATGCGTACCGCAGCGGCCCGCATGGCTTGGGTGGGAGCAATAAAAGTACGGCCGATGTAACGGTTTTTAACCAATCCCTGGCCGTAAGAAATACCCGAAGCTCGGGCGTACCCTTCGGCGGCCGGCAGCCCCGACTCGGGAACCCCCATAACCAAGTCAGCCTCTACCGGGGCCTGTTCAGATAAAAACTCGCCCATTCGTACCCGGGCGTGATGCACCGATTGGCCGTAGAGGACCGCATCGGGTCGAGCAAAATACACAAACTCAAAGACACAAAGACGTGGGTCTATTTCGTCTTCGGCAAAGGGGTGAAAAGAGCGACAGCCCTCGCCGTCAATAACCACCACTTCGCCGGGGTCAATCTCGCGCACAAAATGAGCGCCCACTACATCTAAAGCGGGCGTTTCCGAAGCCAATACCCAACCGTTGTCTAATCGTCCTAAACACAAGGGGCGAAAACCGTTGGGGTCACGCACCCCAATAATGCGATCCCGGTCGGACAGCACAAACGAAAAAGCGCCACGCAAAGTAGGCAATACCGTTCGCAGAGCCGCTTCAAAGGCCGCTTCAGTGCCCTCACCTGTATGGTTTTTTAATTCTTCGGCCAATAACTCCGCCACTAGGTCGCTGTCTGAGGTAACGGTGCCCGGCAACATGTTGGCCGTGGTGGAAAGCTCTTCGGTATTAACCAAGTTGCCGTTATGGCCTAAGGCGAACTCCACGTGGTCAAAGCCGCGGTACACCGGTTGGGCATTACGCCAGGTACTCGACCCGGTAGTGGAATACCGGTTTTGCCCAATAGCCAAATGCCCTTCCAGGGCGGCCAAGGTTCGGTCGTCGAAAGCGTTAGAAACCAAACCCATTTCTTTAACCACGGTGAGTGATTCTCCATCACTGACCGCCATGCCCGCTGATTCTTGACCTCGATGCTGTAAGGCATAGAGCCCCAGATAGGTCAAGTGCGCTACCGGTTGGTCGGGCGCATAAACAGCAAACACCCCACAGGCTTCTTTAGGGGTGTCGTCATCGGGGGTGCTGGTTTCTTCCCATTTTTTTATGAAGTCAGCGGAAAGTGGCATGTCGCTACCGGTTGGTGGTTCCGGCGCCCAGCGCCTCCGGGAGCGGGCTTTTAAAGGCGGCAGTTAGTTCTTCTAAAGAGAGGTCCAACAAGTCTTTGACCACGAAACGCTGACCGGTCGCTAAACCGATGCGGGCTGTGGGCACCTCTGCTTCGTCACAGGCCGCCAACACTTCGGTTAAGCGCTCGGGGTCCACCACCAACACCACCCGGCTGGGGCCTTCGTTAAACAATGCTCGATGATCGGGAGTGCGGGCTAAAGAAACTCCGACGCCCGAGCGGGCAGCCATTTCCGCTAAAGCCACACCCAACCCGCCAGAAGACAAGTCATGGACGCCCCCCAGCATTTGGTCAGCCACTAATTGGCGCACCAAGGCGGCTACTCGTCGATGCATTTCGTAATCAAGGGCAGGCAAGTCGCCGCCAGGAGCGTCATGGGTAGCGCCCCACAAAGAGCCACCAAGGCCCTCTGCTTCAGGGCCCAACAACACCAAGCGATGCCCTTCTTTTAAGACCGCACCGGGTGGGCGATGGCTAAGTTCATCTACCAAGCCCAACAAACCAATAACCGGGGTGGGGGCAATATCATTGCCTGCTGACTCGTTATAAAGGCTGACGTTGCCCCCCACTACCGGCACATCAAAGGCCAGACAAGCTTCGCTCATACCGTCAATAGCCTCCGAGAGTTGCCACATCACCTCAGGGTGTTCAGGGTTGCCAAAGTTCAAGCAGTTAACCACCGCTAAAGGGCGGCCCCCCACGCAGGCCAAGTTGAGCACCGACTCAGCCACCACCAGGGCGGTGCCGGCTCGCGGGTCCACGGCGCACCAGCGGTGGTTTCCGTCGGTGGTTAACGCCAAACCCCGGCCGGTGTCTTCACCGGTGGTGGGGTGCTTAAGACGCAACACTGTGGCATCGTCACCAGGGCCTACCACGGTGTTCAAAAACAGTTGATGGTCGTATTGGCTATAAACCCACGACAGGTCTTGTAGCAAATCCATCAACTCGGCACCCGGGTCAACCGGTGCCGCGAGTTGGTCGGCGCTCGGGCCCAACGGTTCCTCCGGGGCTTTTAACGGCCGTTCATAAAGGGGAGCCAAATCATGCAAAGAACTGGCAGGAATATCCGCCAACACCGGGCCCTCAAACCCTTCCAAAATACGGAGTGCCCCCCCGTCGGTTACCCGGCCAATAACCGTGGCTTGTACTTCCCAACGGGCACAGATTTCTAACACCCGAGCCAAAACCTCGGGCTCCACAATGGCCAGCATGCGTTCTTGCGATTCACTGGTCATGACCTCGTGGGGTTCCATGCCTGGTTCACGACGGGGAATTGCGGTCACGTCGACGTCCATGCCCACGCCGCCCCGTGAAGCAGTTTCGCTGGTGGCGCACGCCAAGCCAGCGCCCCCTAAGTCTTGAATACCCACCACCAGTTTTTCATCCAACAAAGCCAGGCAGGCTTCGATGAGTCGTTTTTCTTCGTAGGGGTCGCCTACTTGCACACTGGGTCGTTTATCCCCGTCGTCTTCTTCGGAGAACCCTGCCGAAGCCAACACGCTTACCCCGCCAATGCCGTCACGCCCGGTGGCGTTTCCTAGTAGCACCGCCAGGTTGCCTACCCCGGAGGCTTGGCCCAAGACCAAACGGTCGGTGGGCAAGAGACCCAAGCACAACACGTTGACCAATGGGTTGCCTTTATAAGTGGCATCAAACACTGTTTCGCCGCCCACCGTGGGAACCCCCACGGCGTTTCCGTAGCCCGAGATACCCGCTACCACTCCTTCGGCGATCCAGCGGCTCCGAGGGTCGTCGAGGGGGCCAAAACGCAAGGGGTCCATCAAGGCAATAGGCCGAGCGCCCATGGTGAAGATGTCTCGCAAAATACCGCCAGCTCCGGTGGCTGCCCCTTGGTAGGGCTCAATAGCCGAGGGGTGATTGTGAGACTCAATGCGGATAGCGGCCGCTATACCGTCGCCCACGTCGACCACGCCGGCGTTTTCCCCCGGCCCCACCAACACCCAAGGGGCTTCGGTGGGTAACCGCTTGAGGTGGATACGGCTTGACTTATAAGAACAATGCTCTGACCACATAACCGAATACATGGCTAGTTCTAACGGGTTGGCGGGGCGGTCTAAAATTTCATCAATGTTGACCGCTTCGTCGTCGGTTAACCCCAGGGCCCGGTGTAAAGGTTCGTTCACGCTGCTCCTCCCAGTGGGCAAGATATAAAAAAGGTTTCCATTCGTCCAGCGCCTAACTGGCCAGCAATGATCGGAGCAAAACGGCTCCATCCATGCTGCCTAAAAGTTCGTGGCACGCTCGCTCCGGGTGCGGCATAAGGCCCACCACGTTGCGAGTTTCGTTACACACCCCAGCGATGTTCCCCAGAGACCCGTTGGGGTTATCTACGTAAGTTAAAACAATACGATCCTCGTCTTGAAGTTGCTTTAACGTTTCCTCGCTACAGGTGTAGTTGCCTTCGAAATGGTTAATAGGGATACTCAATTCATCGCCGACCTTGGCTTGGGAAGTCAGCACCGAATTGGCGCTTTCTACTCTTAATACAGAGGGTTGGCAGAGAAACTTTAAGCCCTTATTTTTTTGCAAAGCCCCCGGCAACAACCCGGCCTCGGTAAGCACTTGAAACCCATTACAAATACCAACCACTGGGCCGCCCTTCGCCGCGAACTTAGCCACCCCTTCCATAACCGGAGAGAACCGAGCAATGGCGCCGGGTCGCAAGTAGTCGCCGTGGGCGAACCCACCGGGGACAATGACCGCATCCACATCGCCGAGGTCGGATTCTCCGTGCCACAGCAGGCGGCCTTGCGCACCCAAACTGGTTACTGCTTCAAGTGCATCGGCTTCACAGTTGGTGCCAGGAAACACCACCACGCCAACCGTTACCGTCACGAGGCCTCCTCAACCGTTACCTCAGCATCTTCAATAACTGGGTTGGTTAAAAAAGATTCACAAAGTTCTTCTGCCATGGTTTGCGCTTCGGTCAGCGTTTCGGCTTCCAAAGTAAAACGAATGGTTTTTCCTACCGTGACCCCTTCCACCCCCTGGTAGCCCAAGGCAGGTAACGCCCGTTCTATGGTGGCTCCGGCGGGGTCAGAGATTCCTCCCCGCAAGCGAACGTCTACTAAAGCCGAAAATTTCATGCGGATACTCCTTGGGTTCCCGGCCAGTCGGCAAAAGACTGCCCGGTAATTATTTCGTACGCTTCTTGGTAACGCTGCGAGGTGGCGGCAACGACCTCATCGGGTAACGGCGGAGGCGGCGGTTGTTTATCCCAACCCAGGCCACTTAAAAAATCTCGCACCGGTTGTTTGTCAAACGAAGGGGGGGTGGCTCCGGGTTGCCACTGGTCGGCGGGCCAAAAACGAGACGAGTCGGGGGTGAGTACTTCGTCGGCCAGCACCAACTGGCCATCAATGACCCCCATCTCGAACTTGGTGTCGGCAATGATGATGCCTCGTTCCGCCGCCCAAGCAGCACCCTTTTTGTAAAGAGCTAAAGAAACCTCTCGAGCCTGTTCTGCTAAGTCAGGGCCAATAAGTGCGACCGCCTCATCAAAGGAAATATTCATGTCGTGGCCTTCTTCGGCCTTGGTGGAAGGAGTAAACACCGGTTCTGGGAGTTGGTCAGCCTCTTTTAACCCAGTGGGAAGCACCGCTCCGTGCATGGTTCCCGTGGCTTGGTACTCCTTCCAAGCCGACCCAGTTATGTAACCCCGCACGATGCACTCAATGGGCAACATTTCTGCGCGGCGGCACAACATGATGCGTCCCGCTAAGTCGGGGTCAGGGTTGCCCCCCAGTAAAGGCGCTACCTCGTCAAGGTCGGTAGACAGCAAGTGACTGGGCACCACATCGGCAAAGTAGTCAAACCAAAATGCTGACATAGCGGTCAACACTCGGCCTTTGTGGGTAATGGGCTCGTTGAGCACCACATCAAATGCCGAGAGGCGGTCCGAAGTGACCATGAGTAATTGATTTTGCCCGGCGTCGTATATGTCCCGAACCTTTCCGGAATGGACATAAGGCAAATCAATTTTCATCGTGGCTCCTGCACGGGTAAGCGAACGTTAAAGAATTTTCTCTGGATAGTAGACGGCGGCTTCGGGTCTTTCGGCGACCACCTCAGCGATGCGTGAAATAACTGCATCTACCTGCGCTCCAGCGTTTCCTACAAATACCGCTGGGTTGGCTAACAACGTTTCAAGTGCTGCTTGGTCAAGCGGCAACCGCGGGTCATTTCCTAAACGAGTCAACAAATCGGTGCCCCCTTGCGGGTCTTCTCGGCGGGACAAAGCAGCCGCTACTGCGTGTTCTTTAATAATTTCGTGGGCTTCCTCACGGCCTAACCCGGCTTGCATGGCCGCCACCAGTACTCGGGTGGTGGCTAAAAACGGCAGGTATTGGGTGAGTTCGTGTTCGATAACCGCTGGGTAGGCCCCCAGGTCGTCGAGCACGGTAAGGAATGTCTGGAACAAACCGTCAGCGGCCAGAAAAGCATCGGGCAAAGCCACCCGGCGCACTACCGAACAACTTACGTCGCCTTCGTTCCATTGGTCGCCCACCAGGCCTTCCACCATGGTGAGGTGCCCGCGCAACACCACCGCTAACCCGTTGATGCGCTCGCAAGAACGGGCGTTCATTTTGTGGGGCATAGCCGATGACCCGACCTGGCCCGGTTGAAAACCTTCGGTAGCCAGTTCATGGCCGGCCATAAGACGCAAGGTGCGAGCCAAGTTTGACGGTGCGGCGGTGGACTGCACCAGCCCCGCCACCACGGCAAAATCCAACGACCGGGGGTACACCTGGCCCACCGAGTTGAGTACTTGGTTGAACCCAAGGTGCTGCGCTACTTGATTTTCTAACTGCGCTACTTTGTCAACGTCGCCGTCAAAGAAGTCCAGTTGATCTTGTTGGGTTCCTACCGGGCCTTTTAAGCCGCGTAGCGGGTAGGCGGCCAATACGTCGGTGAGGTGCTGGTGGGCTAAAAGTAGTTCTTCGGCCACCGTGGCGAAGCGTTTTCCAAGGGTGGTGGCTTGGGCGGGCACGTTGTGGGTGCGCCCCACCATGGTTTGATCACGGTGCTCGGCAGCTAAGGCCCCGAGGCGGGCCAAGGCCGCTACTACTCGATCTAAAATTATTTCTAACCCACGGCGGACCTGCAGTTGTTCCACATTTTCGGTGAGGTCCCGGGAGGTCATGCCTTTATGGATTTGTTCATGGCCGGCCAAAGCACAAAACTCTTCGATCCGGGCTTTGACGTCGTGGCGGGTGACCTCTTCTCGCTGACGGATGGAAGCTAAATCCACTTGTTCTACTACTGCTTGGTAGTCGGCAATAGTTTGGTCGGAAATGTCTAGGCCTAATTCTTTTTGGGCCACCATGACGGCGATCCAGAGTTGGCGTTCCAACATGACCTTGCCGGTGGTTGACCACAGGTCGACCATGGGGGCGCTGGCGTAGCGAGAAGCAAGAACGTTTTCCATAATTATTTTCCGCCCTGTTGAGGCACCATTTCTTGTCGGTGGGCTTCGAGTTGAGTCACCAAGTCGGGGTCGTTTATGGCCAAGATTTGCACCACCAGCAAAGCGGCGTTCATGGAACCATCGACGGCCACGGTGGCTACCGGAATACCTTTGGGCATTTGCACGGTAGCTAAAAGGGAGTCCCAGCCATTTATGGCCCCGCCCGAGAGGGGCACACCGATGACCGGCAAGGTGGTGTGGGCGGCTACTGCTCCAGCTAAATGTGCGGCCATACCGGCCCCACAGATAATCGCCGAATAGCCGTTTTGGCGTGCTGATTGGGTGAAGTCAGACACCAGCGCCGGACTGCGGTGGGCCGACATAACTCGCACATCGGGTTCAATGTTGTAGCGCTCTAGGGTGGCGGCCGCTGGTGCCATTTTGTCGGCGTCGTTGGGGGAGCCCATAAGGATGGCCACTTTGTAGTTCATGCTTGTTCCTTTTTGCCGTACATTGTGTGGTCTCTTTCTATCATGCTGTTACTTAAGCCTGGGTGGGTTGTGCTGCAATATCGGTGCGGCGTTGAATACCGGGCCAATGAATATTGTTGGCTCCTGCGTAGGCGTTTTCTCGAGCCTGTTCAATGCTGGCCCCTTGCCCGGTAACGGCCAGCACCCGGCCCCCGGCGGTTATCAATCCTTGAGGAGAAGCTTTTACTCCGGCGCAGTAAACGCTTACCCCGGGCAGGCTGTTTGCTTCTTCAATGCCCGAGATCAGGTCGCCAGTACGGGGTTTTTCGGGGTAGCCCTCGGTGGCACAGACCACGGTTACGGCGGCGCCAGCATCAAAGGTGGGAGGTGCCCCGAGTTGTCCGTCGGCGGCGCTTGCTAAAAGTTGGCCAAGGTCAGAGGTGAGGCGGGGCAGCACTGCTTGGGTTTCTGGGTCTCCGAAGCGCACGTTGTATTCCAATACTTTGGGGCCTTCGGGGGTGAACATGAGCCCACAGTAAAGCACCCCACGGTAATCGATGCCTTGGCGGCCCAAGGTAGCCAAGGTGGGGAGAATCGCTTTGTCCATGAGTTGCTCAACCACCGCTTCGGTGGCCAGGGGTACCGGTGAGTAAGCCCCCATGCCGCCGGTGTTGGGGCCTAGGTCGCCGTCTTTTTGGCGTTTAAAGTCTTGGGCGGGGCTTAGAGCGACGGCGTTTTTTCCGTCGCATATTGCGAGTACCGAGAGTTCCGGCCCGGTGAGCCCTTCTTCAATAACCACTGTTTGGCCGGCTGCGCCAAAAGCATCGCCGGAAAGATAGCCACCAATTGCTTCGGCTGCTTCGGCCCGGTCGGTGGTTACCAGCACCCCTTTTCCGGCGGCTAAACCATCGGTTTTGATTACAAAAAGGTCGTGCATTTGGTCAAGGAAAGCCAGCGCTGCTGTTTGATCAGTGAACGACCCATAGCGGGCGGTGGGCACGCCGGCTTTGTCTAGGACCTGTTTCATCCAAGCTTTTGAGCCTTCAAGTTTTGCGCCATCTGCGCCGGGGCCAAAAACTCGTTTTCCTTGGGCCCGTAACTGATCGGCCAATCCGTTTACCAGCGGAGCCTCGGGGCCCACCACAAAAAGGTCGGCATCGATTTCTGTCGCAGGAGTCACTACCGACCCGGGGATACCGGGGTTTCCGGGCGTTACCACAACATCTCCGTGGTGCCCCAAAGCATGGGCCAATGCGTGTTCTCGTCCCCCGGTGCCGACGATGCAGATTTTCATCGTCCGGGTTCTTGCCTTCAGCTCGAGAAGTGCAGGACTTGTTGGCGCCCGGGGCCGACCCCCACCATGCCGATGGGTACCCCTACTTGTTCCTCTATGAAAGCTAAGTAAGTCTCAGCTTCCGCAGGTAAGTCGGAGCGTTCGGTTATGCCCGTAATATCGCATTGCCATCCCGGGAACTCTTGGTAAATAGGGGTTGCCCGGTGGAGCAAGGACTGATGGTAGGGAAGTTGTTCGTGGCGTTCGCCGTCTACGTCGTAGGCCACACAAACTTTGATGGTTTCGAGTTGATCGAACACATCGAGTTTGGTGATGGCTAGTTCGGACAATGAGTTTACGCGGGAGGCAAAACGCAGCATGACGAGGTCGAGCCACCCGGGCCGGCGGCGGCGGCCGGTGTTGGTGCCATATTCGTGACCTACATCAACCAGAAAGTCGCCGGTGTCGTCAAAGAGTTCGGTGGGGAAAGGCCCAGCACCTACTCGGGTTACGTAGGCCTTAGCAATACCGATTACCCGGTCAATGTGGCGAGGGCCGATGCCCGCTCCGGGGCAGGCGCCGCCAGCGATGGGGTTCGAGGAGGTAACGAAAGGGTAGGTGCCATGGTCGAGGTCTAAGAAGGTGGCTTGTGCGCCTTCTAACAAAACCTGGCGGCCTGCTTCGAGTTCCTCATGAATAAGGCTCACACTGTCGGCAATATGGGGCGCCAAACGCGGGGCACATTCTCCTAAGTATTCGTCCATTATTTTGCTGGCCTCTATAGGCAAGCGATTAAAGACTCGGGTGAGCACCATGTTGTGGTGTTCTAATGCGGCGTTCAATTTTTTTTCGAAGATGTCTTCGTCGAGCAAGTCTTGGACCCGCAAACCAACTCGCATTGCGCGGTCAGCGTAAGCCGGCCCGATACCGCGTTTGGTGGTGCCGATTTTATTTTTACCCAGGTGGCGTTCGTGCAGCGCATCGAGTTCCTGGTGGTACGGCAAAATGAGGTGAGCGTTACCGCTTACCCGAAGGCGGTCGGTGCTTACTCCTCGGCTATTTAGCATGTCCATTTCGGTTAACAGCACGCGAGGGTCAACCACCACACCGTTGCCGATGAGGGGAAGCACATGGGGGTAAAGAACCCCACTAGGAATTAATTGCAGTGCGAATGACTCACCGTTGACCACCAAGGTGTGGCCAGCGTTGTGCCCGCCTTGATAGCGGACAACCATAGACATTTCAGCGGCGATCAGGTCGGTGAACTTACCTTTACCTTCGTCGCCCCACTGCGTCCCGACGACTACGGTCGCAGACACGGCACCACTCCTCTTGTTACTCGGGTCCCTTACATGCAAATCATATCGGGCTAAAGCGCTGGCCTGAATCGATTTTAAGAAATTACTGAGGTTTCATTTCCGTATAAAATGTTGCGCGCCTCGCGCTAAGGATTTTTGTTTTCCACAGGGCTTGTGGAAAACACTCTCTGCCGCCTGAGATTCAAGGGTGCCGCTGGGGATTGCAACACGGCTGTAATACGATATTTCCCTGATTTTTAGGGAAAAAGCGGAGCTTAAGAGCGTGGCGGACGGCGATAAACAGCCACACTTTGCCGCAGTGGCACAAGATCTCGCCGGTGTTGGCGGTGTACTTCTTCGATTGCCTCGTTGGCTGCTGCTTTAACTTCAGTTAACTGACGTTCCATTTCTGCCACCCGCATTTCAAGTTCCATGACTCGCTTTACCCCGGCCAAATTTAAACCAGTGGCTGTTAGTTCGGCGATACGGCGAAGCATGGAAATGTCTTCATCGCTGTAGCGGCGGTTTCCCCCGGTGGTTCGCGCTGGGTCGAGCAGCCCTTTGCGTTCATAGATGCGCAAGGTTTGGGGATGCATTTCAGCCAACTCAGCAGCTACGGAGATTACGTAGATTGCTTGGCGCGGGTGGGGACGAGAAGAAGTCATCGGGTTCTATCCTGTCACGTCATCGGTGGGCTGGCTAGGGGTTGGCGAAAAAGCTTGCTCGAGAGCCTCCACCGCGGCTTGTTGTTCTTTGGTTAAATCTGTGGGGACATCCACTTCTATGGTGGCCAACAGGTCACCGGTGCGGCCTCCGTTTTGCACGCCGCGTTTTTTAACGCGAAAGGTACGACCAGTTGGTGTTCCTGGGGGAACCTTGACGGTGACTGCTGAACCATCCAAGGTCGGCACAGTGATTTTGGCTCCCCGCACGGCCTGCCACCAAGGCACCCGAACGGTCACCGTGAGGTGGTCGTCTTTACGGCCAAACACCGGGTGCGGTTCGACGTTAATAACCAGAAACAGGTCGCCGGCGGGGCCGCCGTTACCGGGGCCACCTTTACCTTTTAGGCGAATGCGTTGCCCATGTTTAACCCCCGGGGGGATGCGGACTTTGACATCACGAGAAGTTGTTGCCCTCTCGGGGCCACCAGCCAGCGACACGGTGGTCGTTACCCCAGAAACTGCTTCTCGAAAAGGAAGCGACAAGGTGGTTTCCAGGTCAGTACCTCGGCGTGAACGGCCAGGGTTTCCACCGAAACCAAAATCCCCGCCAAACAGGTCACTGAGGTCAAACTGGCCGCCCCCAGGAAAACCACCTTGAAAGCCGGCTCCTTGGTTACCGAAACCGCCCCCCATGGGCCCCAAGCGGCGAGCTTCGTCGTACTCGCTGCGTTTTTTTTCGTCGCCCACCACGTCGTAGGCAGCAGAAATCTCTTTAAATTTTGCTTCGGCGGCATCGTCGCCGGGGTTAGCGTCCGGGTGAAGTTTGCGCGCCAAACCACGGTAGGCCTTGGTGACTTCTTTAGCCGAAGCACCTTTATCTACACCAAGAGTGGCGTAGTAATCTTTTTCAAACCACTCTTGTTGAATGGCCATGAGTCCCCCTAGCCACGTACCTTGACCATGGCTGGGCGAATTACTTGGCCAGCCCAGGCATAGCCGTGACGCAACACTTCAACCACTTGCTGCTCTTGACCCTCTACGCCTTCTTCACGCAAGACCGCTTCGTGGCAGTTGGGGTCAAACGGAGACTCAATGGGGTTAATGACTTCGAGTCCGGCTGCTTCCAGCACTGACAGCAACGCGGTTTGTATGGGCAGCACGTCTTGTGAACCGTGGCCAACCGCAAGGTCGCAGGCATCGAGCACCGGAAGCAACTGGTCTACCAGAGCTGCTTGCGCTCGCCCAACTACCTCGATGTTGCGTCGTTCGTTTTGTTTACGAAAGTTCGCAAACTCGGCGCTCA
>JAPKBH010000034.1 GCA_028823445.1 Acidimicrobiales bacterium
TGCCATTTGAGTTCTAGCGGGGCCGATGTAGCCCACGGGGTGGCGGGTATTCATGGCTGGGGAACCGCAGCTCGTGAATTTGTGCAGTGCTCTGGGGTGGTTCCGCTTATTTTTTGCGTGACTGGTCCGGCAGTTTCTGGGCCGGCCCTTTTGTTAGGCTTGGCCGACTTGGTCATCATGGTTGATGACGCTTACGCCTTTATTAGCGGCCCCAACATGGTGCGCCAATACACCGGCGAAGACCTCACTGCAGAAGACCTGGGTGGCGCTTCGCAACATGGAAGAATCTCTGGTGTTGCTCATTTCACCGTGCCTGATCGAGAGGCCGCTGATGAACTAATTGCTGAGTTGCTTACTTTTTTGCCCGACAGTTTGCACGATCTTCCCCCTCGGTGGCCTTGTTCTGACCCGTTGGACCGTTTGGTTCCCGAAGTTGGTGAGCTCATTCCTGATTCGCCAACCGGCAGTTACGACGTTCGGCATGTGATTGAGGGTTTGGTTGATCATGGGCATTATTTAGAGCCACGAGCTGATTTCGCCACCAATTTGGTGACTGCTTTTGCTTGTTTGGGGGGCCAACCGGTGGGCATTGTGGCTAACCAACCGCAATCGGTTGCGGGCACGCTTGATATCCCCGCCTCGCAAAAAGGCGGACGATTTGTGTCTTTCTGCGATGCTTTTAACTTGCCGCTCATCACTTTGGTTGACACGTCGGGCTTTTACCCCGGCAAAGATTTGGAGTGGCGAGGGATGATCCGCTACGGCGCCCAAATGGCCTTTGCTTATGCCCGAGCCACTGTGCCCCGGGTGTGCGTAACTTTACGCAAGTCTTACGGTGGTGCTTACATTGTGATGGATTCTCGTTACATGGGTAACGATTTAATGTTGGCTTGGCCTACGGCGGAGATTGCGGTCATGGGGGCCAAGGGGGCGGTAGAGATTTTACATCGCCATGCCGACGAAGATGAGCGGGTGGCTTTGGTGGCGGCTTACGAAGAGCGCTTGTTGAACCCGTATATTGCTGCAGAGCGAGGGACCGTTGACCGGGTTATCGACCCGTCAGAGACTCGTAAAGAACTTACGAATGCTTTAATGCTGCTAAGCGGCAAACGTGAACGTCTTCCTCGGCGACGCCACGACAACACCCCGCTTTAGTCTCCTTCACGGCTTAAATATAAATTTCGCCTTTTTTCGCGTCTTTCAAGCCGTTAAGCAGCGCAGAACCCCGTAAAGTCAGAAAGTACCGAATTTTTGACCGCAAAAGCGAAGGAAGGCCCCTGTGTCCGAAAGCATCAGCATCACAGATAACCGCACCGGCCAAACCGTCGAAATCCCCATTGACAATGGTGGCATAGACGCCAAAGCCTGGGGCAGCCTCTTGCCGGGTATTTGGTTTACCGACCCGTCGTTTGGTGCCACTGCCGGTGCCGTGAGCTCTATCACCGACCTTGATGGCGGGGCCGGCATTTTGCGTTACCGCGGCTACCCCATCGAACAAGTAGCCCCCTCGTTAAGTTTCTTACAAGTGTGTTACTTGCTGATCTCCGGCGAGATCCCCACTGATCAAGAACTCGCCGCCTTCAAAGCAGAAATTTCTGCTGAAGCACCCATCCACGAAAACTTCCACAAACGCATCTTGGAAGGTTTCCGCGACGACGCACACGCCATGGGGGTCTTAATTTCAGCCATTGCTGCTTTGTCTACCTTCTTCCCCGAAGGCAAAAACATCGATGACCCCGAAGTACGTCGCACCCAGATGCTGCGCCTTATTGCCAAAATGCCCACCCTGGCGGCCAGCGCTTACCGCAAGAGCATCGGCGCCCCCTATGTGCAGCCGGACCCAGAACTGGATTACACCAGCAACTTTTTGACCATGATGTTCTGCAACCCCGACGGCAGTTATGACGTTGACCCGGTTTTGCGTGATGCTATGGACTTGTTGTTTGTGCTTCATGCCGACCATGAACAAAATTGTTCCACTACAGCGGCTCGGGTAGTGGGTAGCTCTCACGCCGACCCTTACGTCACCGTGGCTTCGGCCGCTTCGGCGCTTTATGGCCCCCGCCATGGCGGCGCCAACGAGGCGGTGTTGCGCATGCTCGAAGATATTGGGTCTTTCGACCAGGTAGACGATTTCATCAAATCGGTCAAAGCAGGCGAAGGCCGTTTAATGGGCTTCGGCCACCGGGTGTACAAAAACTTTGACCCCCGAGCAGTCATTGTTAAAGAAACCGCCCACCAAGTATTTGAAGTAACGGGCAAAAACCCACTCTTAGACATTGCCCTCAAACTCGAAGAAGTGGCTTTAGCCGACGACTATTTTGTTAGCCGTAGTTTGTACCCCAACGTGGACTTCTACTCGGGTCTCATCTACCAGTCCATGGGCTTCCCAGTAGAAATGTTCACTGTACTTTTCGCCATCGGGCGCACCCCCGGTTGGCTCACTCATTGGGACGAAATGTTGCAACAAGAGTCGCGCATTGCCCGTCCTCGGCAAATTTACACCGGGCCCGCCGCTCGTGATGTTCCTGGCTTTACCGCTGGCTAGTTAACACCTTCGGGTGATATTTCTAGAATTATTTTTCCTACGCTGGCGTTGCTGGCCATGTAGTGGTGCGCTTGGGCAATGTCGTCAAGGCTGAATCGCCGGTCCACCACTACTTCTAATGCTCCGTTGATGAAACCGGGCAGTATTTGCTCTGAGAACGCTTGGCTGACTGCTATTTTTTCTTCTGTTGAGCGCCCCCGCAATACGGTGCCCCGCAGGGTGGCTCGTTTGGGCAGCAACATCCCTAAAGAAAACGTTGCTTTACCTCCGCCCATGACCCCTACTTGAACAATGGTTCCTCCCAAGGCCAGCGAACGCACATTTTTTTCTAGATACTCCCCGCCGATAACGTCTAGCACCACATCGACCCCTTGGCCATCGGTGAAATCTTTTACTTCAACTGCCCAGTCTTGGCTGGTGTAGTCAATGGCGAGGTCGGCACCTAATTCGGTGCAGCGAGCAACCTTGGGGCCCGAAGCGGTCACTATCACTTTGGCTCCGAGGTGCCGGCAAATCTGGATTGCCGCCGTGCCAACTCCCGATGCTCCGGCGTGCACTAACGCAGTTTGGCCGGCTTGAAGCCCGCCTTGCAAAACCAAAGCATCCCAAGCGGTAATAAACACTTCGGGCAGTCCCCCGGCTGTTTGGAGATCCATGTTTTCTGGCACTTCCATGGCCAAGTCTTGGTGGGCGACTAACTGCTCGGCGTGAGCTGCTCCGCTGGTGATACCCATTACTCGGTCGCCTACGGACCACCGGGTTGTTTCGACCCCCAGGGCGGTCACTCGGCCAGCAAACTCTAAGCCGGGCACGTCAAAGTCGGCCGGTGGGCCGGGGTAAAGGCCCATGCGTTGCAGCAGGTCTGCTCGGTTGAGCGCACTGGCCGCAACGTCCACCAGTACCTCTTCGGGCCCGGGTTGCGGGGCCGGGATATCTTGTATTTGGAGAACCTCAGGGTCGCCGTGTTGAGTGATTACCGCTGCTCTCATGGCTCCATCATGCTTTTTCTTTTAACGGGAACCAAACCGGCCCCCGGCGACGTCTTATATATTGACAACAACTTGGATAAGGATTCCCATGATCAACAAACGTTTCGCCGTTTCACTTAGCTCCCTTTTGGTTTTTGCCGCATGCTCTACCAGTGCCGACTTTGCGACACCGACCACGTTGCTTCCTTCTTCTTCGGCTCCGCCTACTACTGTGGCTGCGCATCCGCTTGTCGGTTCCGACTGGTTGGTGGTTGGCCTACAAAATCTTGACGCAGTTACTCCACCGCCCAACGAAGTAACGCTTACCTTTGACCCTGACCAAAAATTCGGCGGAAACGCAGGCTGCAACGGTTACGGAGGCCAGTGGGTTTGGGGCACAGATACCGAAACCATTGTTGTTGCCGATTGGGCGATAACTGAAATGGCTTGTGAGGAAGATTCCGACTGGTTTGCCTTTCTTGAAGCATTAGCTTCTTCGCCCCTAACCGTTTCGGGTGGCGGCGACCTTCTCACCCAACTCACGGCAGACGACGGCACCATCATTTTGTTGGAACCCGTTGCTGGTTTTACTTGGACAGATTTAGTTGGAATGGCTGAGGACCAAGCAAAAGAGACTACAGAATCTGCGGATTACGTCTTTCGGGTGGTTTCTCGTGATGGTGAGGCCTACGCCGTCACTGCGGATTATCGACAAGACCGAGTAAACGCTGACATTGTTGACGGGGTTGTCACCAAAATAACTGTCGGTTAACGCCGCCAACCATGGCAAGCGGCTTTTTTTCGGCCATGATGAAGCCATGAATGAACTTCTCGAAGGTGCTGCGGAAGTAGCCGGCCAGGTGATCGCTTTGCGACGCGACCTGCATCAGCACCCAGAGTTGGGGCTAGAAAACCCCCGCACTCAACAAAAAATTGTTGAAGCCCTCGCTGGGTTGCCTTTAACGGTTTCTACCGGCACCGGGTTGACTTCGGTAGTCGCTGAGTTAGAAGGCGAACACGATGGCCCCACCGTATTGTTGCGGGCCGATACCGACGCCTTGCCGATGACCGAAGATACTGACGAAGCTTTTTGTTCCACCGAAGCCGGCCGAGCCCATGCTTGCGGCCATGACGCCCACACCGCCATGCTGGTGGGGGCCGCTCGTTTGTTGGCCGACCGCCGCCAAGATCTTAAAGGCCGGGTGCGCTTCATGTTTCAGCCCGGCGAAGAGGGGGCCGGCGGGGCACCGGTCATGATCAACGAAGGGGTACTCGAGGGCGTTGACCGGGCTTTCGCTTTACATATCACGCCGAATATTCCGACTGGCTATGCCGCTTGTCGACCCGGCACCCTGATGGCCTCTACTGACGAACTTGAGGTGACGGTGACCGGCAAGGGTGGCCATGCTTCTACTCCTTATCTTTGCGTGGACCCCATCCCAGCGTTGGCGGCCATGGTGACTGCTTTGCAAACCGCAGTGACTCGTGAGATAAACGCTTTTGACCCCGCGTTGGTCAGCGTCACCCATATCGAAGCGGGCACTACCAGCAATGTGATTCCGGAGAGCGCTTTTTTTGAAGGCACCGTTCGTTGCATTTCAGAAAAAACCCGCAGCACTATTCGGACGGCCATCGAACGGGTGTGTACCCAAATCGCCTTGGCCCACAATTGCACCGCTCAGGTGACGCTCACCACCGGTTACCCGGTGACGGTAAACCATGCGCCAGAGGCAGACCGTTTTGCCGAGGTTTGTACCCAAACGTTGGGTGACCGAAAGTTTCTCTCTTTGCCTTCCCCCATGATGGGCGGCGAAGACTTTTCTTATGTGTTGCAAGAGGTCCCTGGGGTGATGGCTTTTCTCGGTGTTTGCCCCACAGATATTGCCGACTGTCTGACCGCTGCTCCGTGCCATTCCAACCGTATGCGTCTCAACGAAGACGCCCTAGTAAACGGCGTGGCACTTCACGCCGCCATGGTGCTCTGTGACTGAACAATCCTCTCCACCGAAATTCGAAATGCCTCCCTTCGTGGAACTCATGCATTTAGAGCCTCATGGCCCAGATGTCTACGTGGGAACTAGCCCGGAATACCCGTGGGGCCGGGTTTTTGGCGGCCAGGTGGTGGCACAGGCTTTGCGGGCCGCTGCGCTCACCGTGGACGACGATCACCACGTGCATTCTTTGCATGCATATTTTATTCGCGGCGGGGTAAGCAGCGAACCCATTCGTTACGAAGTGGACCGTATTCGTAACGGTCGTTCGTTCGTTACTCGCCGTGTGGTGGCTCGCCAATCAGATGGTGCTATTTTCAATCTGTCTTGTTCGTTCCAAATAGACGAAGACCAAGCCGATGTCCAAGAGTCACAACTACCCGATGATGTTGGAGAAGCGGGAAGTGGAGCCGACGAAGACGAATGGGTTTTGGTCGACCAACGTATACCCATTCGACGCAAGGGCCGTACCGCGGCATGGATGCGAGTAGCCGGCGACTACGTCGGCGACCGCATTTTGCAGTGTTGTGCACTAGCTTTTGCTTCGGATGACCTGCCGATGAACGCCATCAGCAGTTCGCATCCTCGTATAGATGAAATCCGCTCAGGCGACACCGATTATCACGATACTTTTATCGGCGCCAGTTTGGATCATGCAATTTGGTTTCACCGGCCGGCGGCCGCTGATCAGTGGCTTCTCTACGATTTTCGTTCACACGGGCTAACTGGTGGACGCGGGTTGGCCACAGGAGAAGTCTTTAGCCCCGAGGGCAGGCATATAGCAACGGTGGTCCAAGAGGGCCTTTTCCGCCAGCGCACCCGTTCGTAGCGAGCCACAAGGCACACGTGTTTACCGTCACTTCTAACGCTTTTTCTTCGCCCATCGGCCACAATGCAATAACGACAATTTGGAGTTCCCATGACCACAAAAGACGCCACTGCCACCCTTTCCGATATAGAAGCTTTCTCCGCACTTTCTAAGGCAGAGTTGCGTTCCATGAGCCGCCTCATGACGGCCGTTAACGTAAAAGCAGGCCGTCAACTCACCCGAGAGGGCGAGCCGGGGCGTGAGTTTATGATCATTTTGGAAGGCCAAGCCACGGTACGCCGCAAAGGCAAAGTTTTGGCCACTTTGAGCGCCGGCGACTTCTTTGGCGAACTCAGCATCATTGCTGGCGTACCCCGCATGGCTAACGTTACCGCCGACACCGACATGGTCATTGAAGCCTTGAACCGCCGAGAATTTTCTACCCTCTTAGACGAAAACCCTCGCCTGGCCCGCAAAGTACTAGTAGGAGCGGTAAAACGGTTGCATCAAATAGACAGCGGCCTCGCTGACTAACTCGAGTGACATGGTGTCAGACACCATGTCACGCTCACCCGACAGCGACACCCCCAGATACACCGGGTAACCCAACCAACACCGATACCAACCGTTCTTTACCGCCGGTTTCTGGCTAGGTTCTCTGCATGAACAACCGCCCACGTATCATTTTGGACTGCGACCCAGGGGTAGATGATGCCTTTGCCGTCGTGGCGGCCGCCCGGTGGGCTGACCTTGTAGGCATCACCACAGTAGCTGGCAACGTCAGTTTGGCTTGCACCACCAACAATGCTTTACGTTTGCGAGATTTATTAGGTCTTGAGGTGCCGGTCCACGCCGGAGCGGAAGGGCCACTTAAAGGCACACCCGTCTTTGCCGACCATGTACACGGTGTCGACGGGCTAGGCGGCCTGGACCTCCCTGAGCCCACCAGCGGCCCGGACTCCGAAAATGCCATCGAGTATTTAGTGGAAACCACCCGGGCCGAAGAGGGCCTTCACTTAGTGCCCATCGGCCCACTCACCAACATCGCTTTAGCGCTGAAAGCCGACCCAAGTCTCGCCCACCGAGTGGCCTCAATCACCTTGATGGGAGGCAGCACCCAAGGGCTTGGGAACGTAACCGCTGGAGCAGAGTTCAATATTTATGCCGACCCAGAAGCGGCAGAAATAGTGTTCCAAAGCGACAGCCCACTAACCATGATCGGCCTCAACCTCACCCACCAGGTACAAGTTGGTGCTCCAGAAATAAGCTTTTGCCAAGCCGTTGACTCCCCAGTCGGAGCGGCCATGACTCATCTGTTGGAGTTTTACGCCGACTTTTACCGCAACCACCTGCAAGCCGAAACAGGTGCCATGCACGACCCCTGTGCGGTGTTAGCGGTTACCCACCCGGAGCTTTTTACTTTTTCTCCACGAGCGGTCAGCGTAGAAACGACCGGCACCCACACTCGAGGAATGACCGTGGTCGACGAGCGAGGCAATGGGTCAGACCAAACACCCAACTGCGCAGTGGCCTACCAAGGAGAAGCCGCAGCAATCATTGACCTCATAAAACAGGCCATCGCTGAAAGTTAGCGTTACTTTGGGCGGTGCACCGTGACTACCCAACCACCAATGGTAGGCACCGAGGCCAGAGCTGTTGTTCCCTTAAGCAAAATCTCGGCTACCGCTGCGGCATCCACCTTTTGCGGATGAACCTGCCAAACCAAGCCGTGCTTGGCATGGTCTTGGCGAGGCGACCAGTCGCTGGGGGCTTGTACCCCGAGGTCTTCGAGTCGGTCGCCGGCCCCGCGCCCTGAACCATGGGCCAACCCCACCGATGCAGCATCCCGATCATTGCCGGCCACAAAAGTACCTACCGGCACCCGCGGGCCGCGAGCCGAAAACCAGGCAAAAAAACCGGACACTTCTACTCGACTGTCTTCGTCTACCTTGGGCTCAAGGTTGACCCACCCGTCGCCAGCAGTCGCCAGTTCGGCAATAGCCGTTACGAGTTGTTGCCGGTCATCGTCTACCGAAAAAAACTCTGTTTCGTAACGAGCCATCAAACGGCCTCCACCATGAGTTCGTCAAGAAGAGACAGAACATTCATTTTTATTTGCTCTCTTACTTGACGCACCATGTCAAGGTCTTGGCCCGCCGGGTCATCTAACGGCCAATCCACATAACGTTTGCCGGGGTAAACCGGGCAAGCATCGCCGCACCCCATAGAAATCACCACCTCTACCTCTTGAAGCAACGATTCGGTCCAGCGCTGGGGTTGAGCGGCCGTGATATCTATGCCTACTTCGGCCATGGCTGCCACAGCCGAAGCGTTGAGTTGGCTCGCCGGAGCCGACCCCGCCGAAAATACCCGTACCCGGTCGCCACCAAAGTGACGCATCCACCCGGCCCCCATTTGAGAACGGCCAGCATTATGCACACAAAGAAAAAGCACGCCAGGGTTTTTCACGACAAGTTAAGAAACGTCTCGGCGGCGGAAAATAAAAGTACCCAAAGCCACACACCCAAGAGCAAACATTAAGCCAATAAACCCTGCCGCGAGGTACGTGTTGGCAAAAACTTGTTCATGATAACGCCCAGACTCCACCCATTTAAAGGTGTCACCTTCTCCTATAAATGCCGCCAGGTTAAACAAGGGATCCCAAGGCCGCAGCCACTTCAACCAAAGGTCAATAAGAATCCCGCCAATGATGTTGTAGCCCAGCATGGCCATCACTGCTCCCGCGGTATGGCGGGTGATAATAGCCACCGTGCCGGCGATCAGCCCTAACAAACCAGCGGTTATCCCGATACGCCCGGTAACTGAAACGAGGTCAATCCAGAAACGAGCATCAACAGCCTCGGTTGTGCCTCGCCAGAGGGCGGTAGGCCACAAGGCTACAACCACCGATAGTGAAGCCACCATGGCCACCAGAGCCGACCCAAAAAACACCGTGAGATACTTAGCCAAAATCACCCGATGGCGACGGGGCTCCCAAAGTAACACTTGTTCTATAGTGCCAAAACGGTATTCGGCGCCAAAGAACGACGCCCCAACCAAGCCACCGGTAAGCAAAGCGACGATGAGACCGATGGTGGGCAAAATGCCTTGCAACCCCCAGTACAAGCCCTCTCCGGCACCAGTGGTGTGCCGTTCAACAACAGGTCGTTGTTCAGACCAGTCGGTGTACTGCCCTTCATCAAGCAGCAATGTGGCGTGGAAGCGGCGGTCCTCGATGTAATAATCTTGACACCACGCATTGCCGATTAGGTCACGCTGTTCGCTCTCCGAAAGGTCTTCAAAGCCAGCAAACTCGGGAGGGAGATCCCCTATATTCTCTTGAGAAAATTGATATAGCGTTTCATCGACACAGGATTCGTTATAGGCAGGACGGACAGCGCTGGAATTTTCTGCTTCATGATTTAAAAAGGTCGCTACTCCGGCAATAAGCGCGATACCCATAACCACCAACACCAAAGCTCGGGCCATGCGGCGGGCCAAAAAACGTTCAAACTCGCTACCCAATAATAGCAAGAAGTTCATGAGCGGACATCCCCCGACCGGCCCTCGGTCAGCGACAAGAACACTTCTTCAAGGCTGCGCCCTTCCGAACGCAAACCCCGCAAGTAAAGCCCCGCTTCGGCCAACACTTGGGTAAGGGCGGCAGGGTTGTCGGGGGCGGGCTTTACCACCACTTGGGTTTTCGTTTTGGCCTTTGCTTCAAAACCAGCGGCATTTAACGCTTCAATAGCCGCTGCGGGGTCATCAATGGTGATAACCGAGGTTTCTAGGGCCGAAGCATCCACGATCTGGTCTACCGGCCCCGAGGCCACCACCTTGCCGTGATCGATAATCACCAAATCATCGCAAACTTGTTCAATTTCGCCCAATTGGTGGCTAGAAACAAACACTGTTTTTCCGTCATTAGCTAGGTCGCGGAGCATGCGGCGCATCTCGACAATACCCGCCGGGTCTAACCCATTGGCTGGCTCGTCGAGCACCAACAATTCGGGGTCTTTAAGTAAAGTAGCAGCCACTCCGAGGCGTTGCTTCATACCCAAACTGTATTTACGAACCTTCATGTCGGCGGCGTCAGCCAAGCCCACTTGAGTCAAAATGTCTTCAATAGCTTGGGTCTTAATGCCCCGAATACGCCCCAAGAGTCGGAGGTTTCGGCGTCCAGTGAACTCTTCAAAAAATTTAGGATTTTCTACCAAAGCCCCGACACGATCCAAAGCAGCGGCCGCCCCATGCGGCATATCGTGGCCCAGCAACCGAACCGTGCCGGCCGTGGGGCGAATCAAGCCCAGCAAGCAACGAATGGTGGTGGTTTTCCCTGAACCATTAGGGCCCAAAAAACCTACTACTTGGCCGGGTTCTCCAACCACCAGATCAAGCCCGTCAACCGCCAAAGTGGGTTCGTGGCGGAACCTTTTGTACTCCTTATGCAACCCAGCAATCTCAACAACGGTCATAGCGTCATCCTAAACCATGATTTGCGATTACGACCAGCAATGTTCGGAGGGGTACCAATGTCCGCTGCCTTGCGGCGTTTCATATAGCAGGTAAGCGGCCACGGTTACTTGCGCTATGGGGTCCAAAATATCGGCCCCCGGGATACCCGCAGCAATGGTGCGTCCTTCCCAAAATTTAGGCAAATGCTGAAACCAACCCGAAGCACCACTTACTTTATTGATGTCGGTGTTACCAATTGAGTCTGGTTCAGCCCGAGACTCACACCAAACAACCCGCAACGCCCAAGCCCGGTCTTCGGCAGCGAAATAACCGTTGACCAGTTTTTCTAAGGTGAAAGGCTCCTGCTTTATTGAAATGTTCCGCAAAGTTGTTGCCTCTGCCACCGTGGTAGTCGTGGTAGTCGTGGTAGTCGTGGTAGTCGTGGTAGTCGTGGTGGTAGCAGACAAAGCCGACAACGACCCAGAAACCCCAAGAGCCACAGAGCCAGACGAGCACCCGGCCACAACGAGCAGCAGGCTGATCAGCACCAGGCGAAAAAAACGAAAAGGAGTCGTCATAAGGGGCCAGTCAAGACCGGCAGTTTTAGATTAGTCGCTATCTCGAGCCGTCTTGAGTCTTTTGGTTTCCCGGGCACGCTGACCAGCATCCAAATTGACTTTACGTAGACGAACATGGACAGGAGTTACCTCAACGCACTCGTCGTCGGCGATGAACTCCAAAGATTGTTCAAGAGACAAACGCCGCGGTGGGGTAAGGCGCACCGTGTCATCAGAAGAGGAGGCCCGCACGTTGGTCATCTTTTTCTCTCGACAAATGTTTATGTCCATGTCTTCTTGGCGAGGGTTTTCGCCCACGATCATGCCGGCGTAAACCTGTTCGGTGGGGCCCACAAAGAGGCTGCAGCGTTCTTGAATATTGGCCATGGCATAAGGGGTGACGGGCCCAATGCGGTCGGCTACTACGCTGCCTGACTTTCGGCTACGCAACTCGCCTTGCCATGGCTCCCAGCCTTCAAAAATATGGTGAAGTTGGCCGGTACCGCGGGTTTCAGTAAGAAACTCGGTGCGGAAACCAATGAGGGCACGGGCGGCGATGATGTATTCCAAACGCACCCAACCGGTGCCGTGGTTGACCATGTCCAGCATGCGGGCTCGGCGCTCGCCTAAGAGTTGAGTTACCGCCCCCATGTGCTCTTCGGGCACGTCAACGGTGAGTCGCTCGGTGGGTTCATGCAAGGTGCCATCGATTTCTCGAGTCAGCACGGCAGGTTTACCAATGGTTAATTCGAAGCCCTCACGGCGCATGGTTTCTACCAGCACCGCTAATTGGAGTTCGCCGCGTCCCTGGACTTCCCACATGTCAGGGCGTTCCGTTGGTTTTACCCGAATAGCCACGTTGCCAATGAGTTCCATTTCCAACCGAGCCCCAATTTGACGAGCCGTCAATTTGGTGCCGTCCGCACCAGCTAGCGGCGAGTTATTCATACCGATAGCCATGGAGAGCGTGGGTTCATCAACGGTGATAACCGGCAGGGGGCGAGGGTCGTCGATGTCGGCCAAAGTTTCACCAATGGTGATGCCTTCAATACCCGAAACACCCATGATTTCTCCTGGGCCTACTTCGTCTACTTCTGTTTGCTGCAGAGCATCGGTAATAGTGAGGCCACCGATGCGGGCGGGCTCAATGGTTCCGTCGGCTTTGCACCAGGCCACGGCAGATCCTTTTTTGAAGGTGCCGTGAGCTACCCGACAAATGGCGATGCGACCCACATAAGGAGAAGAAGCGAGGTTGGTGACCAAAGCTTGCGTGGGGTGATCTTCATCGTGTTGCGGAGGCGGAACGTCGTTGACCAGCACATCAAGCAAAGGTTGCAGGTCGGTTCCGTGCACCGCTGGGTCCAGGGTGGCTTGGCCGGCGCGTGCTTCGGTGTAAACGATAGGGAATTCGATTTGTTCTTCGGTGGCGTCGAGGTCGAGAAACAATTCGTAGATTTCGTCAAGGACTTCAGGAATGCGGGCATCAGGGCGATCAATTTTGTTGACCACCACCACGAGAGATAGTTGAGCTTCAAGCGCTTTACGAAGCACGAAGCGGGTTTGCGGGCGAGGCCCCTCAGAGGAATCAACCAGCAACATAACCCCATCAACCATGGCCATGGCTCGCTCTACCTCACCGCCAAAATCAGCGTGACCGGGAGTATCAACGATGTTGATCTTCACCCCTTTATGAGTAATGGAGGCATTTTTGGCCAAAATGGTGATGCCTTTTTCCCGTTCCAAGTCCAAGGAGTCCATGACTCGCTCGGTGACCTTTTGATGGTCACTAAAAGCTCCGGTTTGTTGCAGTAGCGCATCTACCAGAGTTGTTTTTCCATGATCGACGTGCGCGATGACGGCGATGTTTCGAATGTCGTTACGTGTAGCCACCTCAGAACGCTAGCCCCCCAAGCGCCGTTCCCTACGTCAATGTGACCAACCACCACCCACCAACTACCACCCAAAGAACAAAGCCATAAAAACCCCATCAATACTTCTTCGATAGAAGAAGCAACCTCTTCTGCGCTCCAAGACGACAGTTGGATCATTTGGAAGCCCGTTGTTGAACAGGAAACCCCAGAAGTACAAGCAGACTCTTCTGAAGAAGGCTGGTGGGACTGGATCGTCCGCAAAGCCGGTGAAGCCGTCGACTACATCTCTGACGAAGTTATTGGCCACAAAACCGCAGGAACAACCGCCACCGAAGCACTCTGTGCCTCAGGACGCTTCGACCCTGAATATTGTGAAGGCATCGGCGACAACAACTATTGGGATCCAGGCGACGGCTCCTGCGATGACCCTTTTATTCTCTGCTAAGCCCCTATTTGCCTAAACAAAGGCCCGCACCGGCGAGGTGCGGGCCTTTTGGGTTCCACATTAAAGCTCACCAGCTTTTTCTTCCCCTCATGTCTATTCTCGCAACCATCAGCCTCAAGAGTTCTAAGCACGGAAACCCTCCGTCCGTTGGCTTGGCACTTCGCGGCCATCACCACGGTGGCCAACGCTTAATACGGCGGAGTTATTTAGTAACCGTTATAACTTTTTTAGGCGAGCGGTAAACATTGGGCCGTATTCCCACACCATCTCTGAACCATCAAGCCATCGGCGAACCTCGATCGGCATTCCTTCGGGTCGCAAAACATGCACACCTTCTTCGAATGAAGCGGTCACGTGAATTTCTGTGGTGAAATCAGCAGCCTGAACATCGTGTACACCGTTTTCAAGGGTTCCATCAGCACCCATGTCGTGAACAACCCCCGAAGAACAAATCACCACTCGGTTCCCACACTGCTCAATCCGTTGGATGTTGCCCAACAAGGGGTGACCGGCGACAATCTCTCCGTTGCTTTCAACGAGCACAACTTCCCAAGTACCGCGTAGATCAACGGCTTCTCCGCTTAAGGGTTCGGCACATGAGGCAAGGATCGGTGCCGGTAAATCTTGCCCGTACCCACCCGGTGGGGTATGAGCGATCGGAATATCAGAAGCCATCAACATGTCCCCAGTATGACAAAAAAACGAGGGCTTAGAGACACCAGCCGCAACGCACAAATGACCAGCAAAATGCTGGTCATTGTGGTGGGCCATGAGGGACTTGAACCCCCGACCCCCTGCGAGTCATGCAGGTGCTCTAGCCAACTGAGCTAATGGCCCCGGGTTGCGAAGCGTAGCAGTGGCCGGCCGAAGTTCAGCGCCAGAAGCGCCGATCCAAAAGAGCGGCCGACACCAGCAGCGCCCCGCCAATAGCCAACAGCGGCAACCCCACCCCCACCGAAAATTGGTAGCCACTTAAAGACTCCATGCCGGCCACATCAAAAACCTTTACCGTAGCCATACCGATATGAACCAAACCGGCCACCACCAAAACAGCGGTCACCATCCAGCCCTTTACTGCTGTCCAAAGAGCAGCTGCTACTCCCCCAGCCAGCAAAGCGAAGCACAAAACCAGCAAAGCATCGACCGGTTGATCCCAGCCAATTTCTTCAATAGTAAACTCTCCTTCGGCAATCACCCACGGGAGAAAAGTTGCTAAAACCGTTAAGACCACCCCCAACGAAGCGACCGTGGAAGCGGCCCAATTAACGGATGGGCGCTTTGATTCCCGGGGCATAGGAATAGCCAAACCCGGAGGTTCGTCGCCCGGGTGCACTGCTTTAATACCCAGAGGGGGCGTGTGCGGCAAAGGCGGGCTATTGCTTGCGCTTTTTTGATTGTCTTCGGTGAGATCACTCATGACCGTTACCTTTCTGGTTTGTGCCCCGGCCAAAATGGCCGCCCAGATTATGGAGCACCGGGCGGGATTTGAACCCGCGACTTTACGGCTTTGCAGACCGTTCCCTTGGGCCGCTCGGGCACCGATGCTTGTTTCCCGCC
>JAPKBH010000010.1 GCA_028823445.1 Acidimicrobiales bacterium
CGAGCTTGTCGAACATCTCGCGGATGTCGGGATCGACATCGTCCATGCTGTCGAGCACGGGTTTCTGCTTCGGGGCTGCCCAGTAGCTGATCGACTGGTAGTCGATCGGAGCGATCTGAAGCTTGGCCCAGTCGGGCTCTTCCATCTCCTGCCACGCCGAGAACGCCTTCAGTCGCCACGCGAGGAGCCATTCGGGCTCGTCTTTCTTGGCCGAGATCAGACGCACGGTGTCCTCGATCAGCCCTGGAGGAGCGATGTCGGTGTCGAGGTCGGTGCTGAAGCCGAATTCGTATTCTGCTTCAGTCAGTTTTTCAATGCCTCGCATGGTTTCGCTCATTCACGTTTCCCTTCGTGGACTGGCGGCGACCTTGGACAGGTGCCGATGTCAATTTCGTCCTTGATACGGCAAGGTTATCAGAGTTTCATTAGTTTTAAGTTGCGAAACTCCAAAAAGGCAGTGACAACTGCTACAATCGAGAAATGGCCACCCTAGGCGTCGCTCTTTCGTCAACTCAACGCCGAGTTCTCGTCGCGTTGAAAAGACTTGGTGAAGCGACCACCGAAGAACTCGCCGCCGTACTCGACATCTCCTCAAGCGCCGTTCGACAACACCTCAGCGCACTCCGGTCTGCCGGCTTCATCACGGCCCGTCAAGAATGCGGTCACGTAGGACGGCCCGCAGATCGATACCACGCAACCGATCTGGCCGAACCGCTCTTCGCCACCACCACCGACGGCAGCCTCTCGTTGCAGCTCCTCGAACACATAGAAGAGGAAGACCCCGAACTCGTGAGTCGAGTTTTCGAACGACGTCGCCGCCGCTTGGTCGAAGAAACGAAAGACAAACTCGAGGGCAAACCAATCGACGAGCGAGTCGCGGTCCTGACCGAACTACTCGACGAGCAGGGATACCTCGCTGACTCCGACACACTCGACGACACGCACTACCGAATCAACCTGCACAGCTGCGCCCTCTGGGCTGTCGCCAACCGCTACCAACAAGCCTGTACCACCGAGCTCGATTTCATCCGCGACCTCATGCCTGATGCAACGGTCGAACGGGTCACCCACAAAACAGAAGGCGCCCACACCTGCGCCTACGAAATCACCGTTTAGAGCTGTGGTGAGACGGGGCCCAGTCCTTGGCCCTGACCCACACGTGGTACTCACCCGACTCGGTGAGATCGATCAAGGTCCGGGCGTCGTCGACCGGCCGCCCCAACCCGTGGGCCAGCAGATAGGGCGACCCCATCTCGGTCTCAAACTGTGAATCCAGCGTCCAACCGCCAAAGTCGTTGAACTCTTCGGCCTCGATGAGGATCTCGTACTTGGCTTCGGTTGGAGTATCCGACGAATACGCTATGGGTGGTCCTTTGTGGGGCTTGCGGGGGGGGTTCGGAAACCAACCTAACCCTAAAGCGTGTCCAGCAATGGTGTCGGAGGGGGGACTTGAACCCCCACGCCCTTAACGGGCACAAGGTCCTTAACCTTGCGCGTCTGCCAATTCCGCCACTCCGACGTGACTAAAACTCATTGCTGAGTCAGCGGTCAGGTTACCGGGGAAAGACCAGTAATCGGAACGGCTGAAGTAACCAGATTTGCCATAATTGCTAAACAAACCATCCCTTCCCACTCTCTTTACCCCCGGTCGAACTACTAACCTTTCTCCATGCCTGCTCCCCGCCCACTCGCCGAACGTATTGCCCTAGTAACCGGCGGGACCCGAGGCGCAGGACGCGCCATAGCCGTAGAGCTAGGCACCGCTGGCGCCACGGTCTACGTCACCGGGCGAACCACCGCTAACTCTTCCTCCCCAATGAACCGGCCGGAGACCATTGAAGAAACAGCGGCGCTCATTGATGCCGCCGGTGGTCGGGGCATCGCCCTTCCCGTGGATCACTCCCAACCAGCAGAGATTCAGACGCTGGCTGACACCATTGCAAAAACCTTCGGACGACTGGACATATTAGTCAATGACATTTGGGGAGGGGACGCCGCCGTTGAATGGGGAAAACCTTTTTGGGAACAAGACCTGGCTATTGGGCGTACCTTGTTGCACCAATCAATTGATACTCACCTGATGACCAGTTGGCACATGGCGCCACTCCTTTTGGCCAGCGACCATGGGCTGGTCGTTGAGATAACCGACGGAGTTTCCCATCGCTACCGCGGGTCGCTGTTCTACGATCTGATCAAATCTTCTCTTAATCGCTTAGCCATCGCCCAGGCCGAGGATTTTCGCTCCTCCGGTGTTGCCGTTCTGGCGGTAAGCCCGGGGTTTCTGCGGTCGGAGGCCATGCTTGACCACTTTGGCGTCACCAGCGCCACCTGGCAAGAGGCCATAGCCGCTGATCCCCATTTTGCTTACTCAGAGACACCCCACTATCTTGGCCGGGCGGTGGTCGCATTGGCCGCCGACCCCAAAAAGATGGAGGCCACGGGCACCATCACCGCCACCTGGGAACTGGCCAAAAAATATGGTCTCACCGACCTAGACGGCACCCAACCCGATTGGGGACATCACTTTCGTACTTCTTTAAACCTGGAGCCATAAAACTTCGCCTCGAAAGCCCGCACCTACCTACCTCGCCAAGGCAGTTCTGAGGCTAAAACTGTAAAGAAAGCCCCACCGTGGTGAAGGCAAAAATAAGCGCCGTCACGATGGTTATGCGATCCAAGTTTTGTTCGACCACCGTCGAACCGGCTGTTTGGGCTCCTACGCCGCCGCCGAACATGTCGGACAAACCGCCGCCTTTACCGCTGTGCAACAAGACGAGGAAGATTAAGCCCAAGCCAGAAGAGACTTGAAGGAAAATAGTGAGATAAAGCATCATAGGGTGCAGGCTATCGGGGTCAGCGCCTTAGCCGACCAAGCGATAGTTGATGATGCGAGAAAATTCGTCAGGGTCCAGCGCTGCTCCACCCACCAAAGCGCCATCAATATCTGGTTGACGCATCAAATCGGGTGCCGTAGCGGGTTTTACCGAACCCCCGTACTGAATGCGCACCGAATCTGCCGCGTCTTTCCAACCGTCGGCCACTACCTGACGGATCGCTGCACATACCGCTTGGGCATCTTCTGGCGTTGCTGTACGGCCCGTACCAATAGCCCAAATGGGTTCATAAGCAATAACCAAACCAGCAACCTGCTCACCTTTGAGGCCCGCCAAACCTGCTTTGATTTGCCCGGACACTTTGTCGGCCGTGCCCCCCGCTTCGCGTTCTTCCAGGGTTTCGCCGCAACACAAAATAGGGGTCATCTCTGCTTTGAGGACCGCTTTAACTTTTTTGTTGACCTGCTGGTCGGTTTCGCCGAACAGTTCTCGGCGTTCCGAATGGCCCACAATCACCAGAGAAACGTTCATTTTGGCCAACATGGTGGGGGCTACCTCACCGGTGAAGGCGCCTTTTTCTTCCCAGTGGCAGTTCTGGGCCCCCAAAGCAACAGGAATGCGATCTGATTCCAAAACCGTCTGCACCGAACGCAAGTCAGTAAACGGCGGGTGAATAGAAACATCAACCGCTTCATAGTCACCGGGGTTAATTAAGTAAGAAAGTTTCTGCACCATCTGAATCGCTTCAAAATGGTTGTGATGCATTTTCCAGTTACCGCTTATTAACGGTTTACGCTTCGACACTTCTGGCCTCCTGGCCTCTAGTTCTTGATTCTCAGGTTTAAGAGTTTTGGGCATTCCGCAGGGCCACCAAGCCCGGCAAATCGCCGCTTTCGATTAATTCTAAGGCCGCTCCGCCGCCAGTAGAGACATGGCTCATTTGGTCGGCCACTCCAAACTGGCGGGCCGCCGCCGCGCTGTCGCCGCCCCCCACCACGGTAAAGCCTCGACACTCAGCAACTGCTTCGGCCACCGTTTGGGTGCCGGCAGCAAAACGAGGATCTTCAAAAACCCCCATGGGGCCATTCCATAAAACTGTTCGAGCGTTGGTGATGACATCGCAGAAATCAACCGCCGTACCGGGGCCGATGTCTAACCCCATCCAGCCGTCGGGCAAGGACTTGCCCATTTGGCGCACCTCTCCCCCGGCCTCTGGATCGCCAATTTTGCCACCCGGGCCCAAAGCGGTGATATCCATCGGTAAGCGAATGTTGGCTCCGGAGTCCAACAAACGGCGACAAGTATCGATCATGTCTTCTTCCAGCAGCGAGGTCCCCACCGAGGCCCCCTGAGCGGCCAAGAAGGTAAAGCACATGCCGCCGCCAATAATTAACTCGTCGACCACCCCGAGCAGGGCTTCGATGACCCCAAGTTTGTCGCTGACCTTGGCGCCGCCCATAATGCCCACAAAGGGCCGTCGAGGCGAATTGCGTAACCCACCAAGAACCTCTATCTCGCGTTGTAACAGACGGCCAGCGGCCGAAGGAAGGTGCAACGGCGGGCCCACTATTGAGGCATGCTCACGATGAGAGGCCCCAAAAGCATCGTTAACGTAAAGGTCTTGACCGGCCACCAACTCAGCCACAAATACCGGGTCGTTGCTGGTTTCGCCGGGGCTAAAGCGCAGGTTCTCCAACAAGGCAACTCCGGGCACCAACTGCGCCAAACGTTGCCTCACCGGATCCATCGAATAGGCCGGGTCTGGTTGGCCTTTGGGGCGCCCCAAATGCGAACAAACCGTTACCGACGCCCCAGCATCCACGAGGTACTTCAACGTGGGTAAGGCCGCTTTGATACGGAGATCATCGGTGATCTGCCCGCCACGAATGGGCACGTTGAAATCACAACGCACCAACACCCGGCGGCCCGACAGATCACCCAGATCTTCTAAAGACGGAACATCCATGAGGACTACTTGCCGCGCTTGGCGCCCTTCTTGGCTGGTGCTTTTTTAGCCGGAGCTTTTTTGGCGACAGGCTTTTTAGTAGAGGCCTTTTTGGCTGCTGGTTTTTTACCGGCCTTGGTTTTCTTGGTGCGTCGAGTGCCGACGATTTTGGTCAAGTCCACCATGCGGGTGGAGTAACCCATCTCGTTGTCGTACCAGCCCAGGACCTTCACCATGTTTCCGGTGGCCATAGTCATGTCACCGTCGATGGTGCACGACGCTGGCCGGCCCACGATGTCCGAAGAAACCAATGGGTCTTCGCTGTAATCCAACACCTTGGCCAGAGGCCCTTTTCGTGCAGCTTCAGCAAAAGCTGCGTTAATTTGTTCTGCCGTGGCTGCCTTTTTCAGCGTGCCCACAAAGTCGGTAACCGAGCCGTCAGGAATAGGAACCCGTAAAGAGATGCCATCGAGTTTGCCCTTCATCTTGGGCATGACTAAAGCGGTGGCCCGAGCTGCTCCGGTAGAGGTCGGCACAATGTTGACCGCCGCTGCTCGTGCCCGACGCAAGTCGCTGTGCGGGCCATCCACAATGCTTTGGTCGCCGGTGTAGGCGTGAGTGGTGGTCATGAAGCCTTGTACCACACCGAACTTGTCGTCAAGTACTTTGATCATGGGTACAAAACAGTTGGTGGTACACGAAGCATTGGAGATCACATGATGCTTTGCCGGGTTGTAGTCATCGTCGTTGACGCCCACCACGAAGGTGGCGTCACAGTCGCCGGAAGGTGCCGAAATAATAACTTTTTTGGCACCGCCTTTGAGGTGCAAAGCGGCTTGCTTGCGAGCGGTAAAGAAGCCCGTGGACTCGATCACTACGTCAACGTTTAACTCGCCCCACGGAATGTCCCCAGGGTTGCGCTCAGAGAAGACACGAATCTTGTGTCCGTCGACCACGATGGAATCTTTGGTGGTGCGAATCTTGGCATCCAGCGTGCCATGTACTGAATCGTGGCCCAATAAAAAGGCCAATGTCTTGATGGAACCCAAGTCGTTAACGGCCACGAACTCAAAGTCCGCTCCGCTGGCTCGAGCAGCCCGAAAGAAGTTACGGCCGATGCGGCCGAAGCCGTTGATGCCTACACGAATGGTCATAATATTTTTGCCTCCTGTGGCCTGATGGCCACCAGCGTTGGTTGGTTCATTGCTACTCGCTTCTTAGGGCGCTCGCACCCCAAAACTCTGAGAGATTGGTCACACTAAATTTTTGCTTCGCCCCTTGTTATCACCGGTTGATGTCTCGGTGGGTGACCAACGGGTCAAAGCCTTGATTACGCAGGTGGCTAACTACCGCCTCGGTAATGGCCACCGAGCGGTGGTGGCCCCCGGTGCAGCCAAAAGCCAGCGAAAGAAACGACCGCCCTTCGGCAATGTAGGCCGGCAACAACACCCCCAACATTCCGTAAAGGTGGTTCAAAAAAGGTTCAGTAAGTTCTTGACTCACCACAAAGTTTTGCACTGGCGCATCTAACCCACTGAGGTTGCGAAGATCTTCTTCCCAATGCGGGTTGGGTAAAAAACGGCAATCCAACACCATGTCGGCGTCCCGGGGGGCGCCATGTTTAAAGCCAAAAGAGGTCACGGCGATACGCATCGGTCGGTCATGGGCTTGCCCATAAAGGCCATCTACTTTTTCTCGCAACTGGTGAACATTGAGTTCAGAGGTGTCGATAACTAAATCTGAGATAGAGCGCACGGGTTCTAAGCTGTCGCGCTCGGCGTCGATAGCCCCTTCTAGCCCTGAATCAATGCCAAAAGGATGTGGGCGGCGAGTGTTTTCGTAGCGGTTTACCAACACTTCGGTTGAGCAGTCCAGAAACACGACCTGCAAGCCATTAACGGTGTACCGGAGTTCTTCAATGGCCTGCAACGTTTCGCCTTGTTGACCATCGGGTCGCAAAGTAAAGGCCACCCTTTCCCATGGAGTACCCGGGGCACCAGCCAGGTCGGCCATTTTTACCAACAGATCGGCCGGCACGCGATCCATGACATACCATCCAAGATCGTCGAGGTCTTTAGCAAACTCTGAACGGCCTGCCCCCGATAACCCCGTAACTACCAGAACGTTGTTCATGGTTTGATGCTAGACGCTGTCGGTTCGTTCGGTGACCAACACCAATAAACGAGGAATAGCCGCCGCCGATCCGTACTGGCCGACCCGCCGTAAAAAACCTTCCGGCGGGGCCGGTTCGTGCATGCGTTGCAACATCAACCCGGCTTCGGCCAAGGCATTGACGTAGCGGCTTAAGGGACGGTGCACATAAGGCAAAAACACGTCTTTGTCTACTTCTTCCATCTCGATTGACTCCCCCAGGTAGGCGCCGATACGCCAATACTGCTCGGGAGGTTCCATAATTTGGTCATCCACCCACCCGCTGTCTGGGGTCTGGATAAGCGGATGATTGAGGAAAAACAAAAAACGCCCCCCGGGACGCAGCACCCGGGCCACCTCAGTAATGGCTTCATCTACCGACAAAATGTGTTCAAAAACGAGGCAGGCCACCACGGCGTCAAAGCTTTGATCAGCAAAAGGCAGCCCATCGGCCAAGGAACGCAAATACGTTGGGCTTCCGCCTCGCCGCTGCGCCTCAGACATCTGAGCATTGCTGGGGTCAACCCCCACCACCTGCGAACCCTGGGTGGCCAACAAACGGCTAATTTGCCCCTCGCCGGCCCCTAAATCTAAGACCTCGTTATAGCCCTCCAGTAAGGCGCTGGCTAAAGGCAAGATTTGTTCTGTGTATTCTTCGTCGGCTCCCTCGGTGAAACCCTCTTGCCACCATTGGGCGTGTTTTTCCCAGGGGTCCAAACTATTTACCTCGTTCATGACCACAGGTTGCCACGTAGGGCAGTCAATTCCTTAGGATGACCCGCCATGGCAGCTTTTCTTGCGTTAATTAGTGCGGGTCTTTTTGGGGCCGGTGACTTTATGGGCGGAGCAGCCGCACGAAAAACTGGGGTTTTCAGCGTGGTCGCTACCTCTCACCTCGTGGGCTTCGTCTTAATTTTGGGTTTAGTACCTTTTATGGCCGACCAGTTTCTTTGGGTTGACTTAGGGCTTGGTGCCATAAGCGGGCTCTTTGGTCTAGTGGGGATATTTTTGATTTACCACAGTTTGAGCAGAGGCCCCATGACCGTGGTGGCTCCTATTACTTCGATAGCGGCAGCCATCATCCCAGTTTTTTGGGGGCTGGGCTTTGGCGAACATCTTTCGCCGCTTCACTTGCTGGGCATCGGCCTGGGGCTGGTGAGCATTCTTTTAGTCTCTCGCCATACTCCAGAAAAAGAAAACCCGACCCCTTTGCCTCCGTGGCTTATTACCGAATCGCTGCTGGCTGGCCTAAGTTTCTCCGGGTTCTTTATCGTCATTGATGCCACTTCCGCCAGCACTGAGCCTTGGCCGTTGGTGGGCGCTCGGTTGGTTACCGTGACCTTTTTGGTGTTGGCGGCCTTCGGGCCCAAACGCTCGTTTTGGCCGGAGCGAGAGGTTACTGGTTTAGTCATTGGTGCCGGAGTAGCCGATGTGGTGGCCAATGTGGCTTTTTTGATGGCCACCAACCGAGGGCTCTTAAGTTTGGTCGCCGTGTTGAGTTCGCTTTACCCTGCGGCCACCGTCTTACTGGCCCGGTTGGTACTCAAAGAACACCTTCAGCGGGTACAAATGCTGGGCTTGGCCGGGGCAGTGGCGGCCAGCACCCTTATTGCTTTGGGGTAGCGGGTTGCTCTTCGGGGTGCGTTTTGGCGTAAACCGCTTGCCCAACTGCATCGGGTAGCCAAGGCAAGGCCAGCAAGTCCTCCAACGAAGCGCTTTGAATTGACCGCACCCCGCCCAGTTCTTTAACCAGTTTTTTGCGACGCCCGGGGCCTAAGCCCACTATGTCGTCGAGTACCGAACCGGTCATGCGTTTGGCGCGTAGTTGCCGGTGGTAGGTAACGGCAAAACGATGCGATTCGTCGCGTATGCGCTGCAGTAAAAAAAGCGCCTCGGAGGTTCTTGATAACAAAATTGGTGCCTTGCTTCCGGGGCGGTATACCTCTTCGAACTGCTTGGCCAGCGAAGCCACCGGTATTCGGTCGGCCAAACCAAGGTTTTCAACTACCCGTTGGGCTACCGACAACTGGCCTTTACCACCATCCACTAGCAACAGTTGCGGCGGGTACGAGAAGCGTCCGGAGCGTTCAGCGACGGGGAGTTTCTCTTCTTCTAGGAAGGCCGTCAAACGGCGGGTTAATACTTCTTCCATAGCGGCGTAGTCATCGTTGCCTTCCACATGACGGATTTTAAAACGTCGGTACTCGTTTTTATTGGGCAGGCCGTCTTCCATGACCACCATGGACCCCACATAGTCGGTGCCTTGCAGATGGCTCATGTCGTAGCACTCGATGCGCAACGGGGCAGCCGGCAAGTTGAGTGCTACTTGGAGTTCGTTTAAGGCTCGGGCCCGGCTGTTGTGGTCAGCGGCCCGTTTCATCCGGTGCCGGATGAATTCTTCTTCGGCATTGATGGTCACTGTTTTGAGTAGGTCTCGCTTACCACCGCGCTGGGGCACCCGAAAACCCACCGGCCCTTGCCGTTCGTTGCTGAGCCATTTTTCTAAAAGTTTTTGGTCGTCAGGCATTTCGGTGACGTATACCCAGCGGGGCACCCCTTGGGGCGGCTCATTTCGATAATGGCCAGCCACGATCTGTGCCAAAAGCTCTGGCTCTCTGAGGTCGGATACTCGGTCCACGATAGAACCTTTGCGCCCTACCACTCGGCCGTGACGAACGGTAAATACCTGCACCGCTACTTCGAGTTGGTCGCCCGCTACGGAAATCAAGTCAAACGATTCGTTGCCGGTGCCCACCATTTGTTGTTTTTCCGAAGCACGGCGCACACTAATCAGATGGTCTCTATGCCGGGCCGCCGCTTCGTATTCCTGGCTTTGGGAAGCTGCATCCATCTGCCCTTGCAGGCGCACTTCTACTTCTTTGGTGTCGCCGCCGATGACCCGCATCAAGTCGCTAACCATGCCTTGGTAATCCTCGCTGCTGACCTCCCCGACACAAGGCCCAGAGCATTTTTCAATATGAAACAACAAACACGGCCGCCCCGCTCGTTGATGCTCACGCAGTTTGGTATCGGGGCAGGTGCGCACTGGGAAAGTTTTTAACAAAAGATCCAAGGTGTCTCGGATGGCTCCCGCTTGGCCGTAAGGGCCAAAATATCGGGACCCTTTACGGCGCCGCTCCCGCACCACCAAAGCTCGTGGCCACTCTTGGTCCACGGTGATGGCCAGGTACGGATAGCTTTTGTCGTCTTTGAGGTCAATGTTGAAGCGCGGGTCGTGGGTTTTGATCAGGCTGAACTCCAGCATGAGCGCTTCGAGTTCGTTAGCTACTTGAATCCACTCCACGGTGGCCGCTTCATCTAGCATTTGGGCAGTGCGAGCTGCCAGGCGATCCCGCCGCCCGAAGTAACTATTCAAACGGCTACGCAGGCTCTTGGCTTTGCCGACGTAAAGAACCCGCCCATACGGGTCTAAGAATTGGTACGAACCCGGCGCATCGGGGATAGTGCCAGTGGGGGGACGCTTAACCATGCCTGCAGCGTAGATGCCGAAACTGCTTCTTGTCTCTCTTTGCTGCCCCATCATGGCTATCGAGGCGTACACTTCTGGGTGTCGGCTTGGTTTCCGGCAACATATCTGTTCCTAAGGCCGCCATACCCGTGGCGAGGCGTCCAAGCTGCCCCCACCGGCCACTAATTGGGAACTCCTACAAATGAGGTACCCATGCTTCAACTACAGCCTCCGCTTCCCGAGCGGTTCATTACCGACACCCCACTCAACGCGGCACGCATCCAAGCGGCTAAAGAAACCCTGGGCGACCGGGTATTTATTTTAGGCCACCATTATCAACGTGATGAGGTCATGTGTTGGGCCGATGCTTCGGGCGATTCTTTTCGCCTGTCGCAGCTTGCTCAGGAACACCCGGAAGCCGATTACATCGTTTTTTGTGGCGTGCATTTTATGGCTGAATCTGCCGACATTTTGACTAAAGACCATCAACAGGTTGTTTTGCCCGACCTGCGGGCCGGTTGCACCATGGCCGACATGGCCGACATCGATGAGGTGGAAGAAGCTTGGGAGGCCATTGCTCAGGTAACCGACATTGACCGAGTGGTGCCCATTACCTACATGAACTCCACCGCGGCCATCAAATCTTTTGTGGGCCAACAAGGTGGAGCCGTTTGCACGTCAAGCAATGCCCGAGCGGTCCTGGAGTGGGCTTTTCAACGAGGCGATCAGGTATTGTTTTTCCCCGACCAGCATTTGGGACGCAACACCGGGGTAGCCATGGGTTATTCCGTGGACGACATGGCGTTATGGGACCCTCGCCAAGAACGTGGAGGGCTTTCGGAAGCAGCGGTCAAGGACAGCACTTTTCTTTTGTGGAAAGGGTTCTGCTCAGTGCACCTGCGTTTTACTCCCCAAAATCTCCGAAATTTTCGGGCCGAACACCCCGAAGCCACCATCATCGTGCACCCCGAATGCGAACACGAAACCGTCCTTTTGGCCGATGCCGTGGGCTCTACCGATGCCATTATTCGCTACGTGGAGGCCCAGCCGACCGGTGCGGTCATTGGTATCGGCACCGAGGTGCATTTGGTGAGCCGCTTGGCTAGCCAACACCCTGATAAAACCATTGTCTGCCTTGACCCAGACCTTTGCCCGTGCGCCACCATGAACCGCATCGATGCCAGCCACTTGGCCTGGGTGCTGGAAGGTCTGGTAGAGGGCCGGGTAGAAAACCAAATCTCAGTAGATGCCGATACTCAAGTCTGGGCCAAAGTAGCTCTCAACCGCATGCTGGAAATCGTCTGACCTCTTCGCGACATGTGGGGTCAGACCCGACATGTCGCGGTTAAAGGATTTCTTTGAGGAACTGGCCGGTGTAGCTCTTTTTTGCTTTGGCGATTTCTTCGGGTGTGCCGGTGGCCACGATTGTTCCGCCGCCCACACCCCCCTCCGGGCCCAAGTCGATTACCCAGTCGGCGGTTTTTACCACGTCAAGATTGTGTTCGATAACAATCACCGTGTTGCCTTGTTCGACCAAACGGTTTAACACACCCAGCAACTTACGTACGTCCTCAAAATGCAAACCGGTGGTGGGTTCATCCAAGATGTACACCGTGTGGCCCGTAGAGCGCTTCGCCAACTCGCTGGCCAACTTGACCCGCTGCGCTTCGCCACCCGACAAAGTCGGGGCCGGCTGCCCAAGGCGTATATAACCCAGGCCCACATCGACCAAGGTTTGCATGTGGCGCACAATGGGTGGCTGGCGGTCAAAAAACCCTAAAGCTTCTTCACAAGACATGGCCAAAATGTCGGCCACGGTACGGCCCTTGAACTCGATGTCTAACGTGTCACGGTTATATCGCTTGCCTTTACACACCTCGCAGGGCACATAAACATCGGGCAAAAAATGCATCTCAATTTTGAGCGTGCCGTCGCCCGAACAAGCCTCGCAGCGCCCGCCCTTGACATTAAAGCTAAAACGCCCCGGCTGGTAGCCCCGCACCCGAGACTCCTCAGTTTTGGCAAACAACTTACGTACATGATCAAACACCCCGGTATAGGTGGCCGCGTTAGAGCGCGGCGTACGTCCGATAGGTGCTTGATCAATGTTGATTACCTTGTCCACCTCTTCGGTACCCAACAAGGCCTTGTGGAGGCCCGGCGGCACCTTTGACTTATACACCGATTGCATCAACGACTTATGTAAAATCTCGTTAACCAAGGTGGATTTGCCCGACCCAGAAACGCCGGTTACCGCCACCAAAGCCCCCAACGGGAAAGCCACATCAATGTTTTGCAAATTGTTTTCACGCGCTCCCTGGACGGTCAAGAACTCCCCGTTACCAGGCCGACGTTGTTCCGGGATAGCGATAGATTTGCGGCCCGACAGGTACTGGCCGGTGACTGAGTTTTTAGAGCGCAGTAGCCCCTTTACCGTTCCTTCGAAAACCACCGCCCCGCCGTGCTCACCGGCACCCGGGCCGATATCCACTATGTGGTCGGCTTGTAAAATGGTTTCCTCGTCGTGTTCCACCACGATTACCGTGTTGCCCAGATTTCGTAAACGCACCAGGGTTTCGATCAGGCGCTGGTTATCTCGCTGGTGCAAACCAATGGAGGGTTCGTCGAGCACGTACAGCACACCCACCAATCCCGACCCGATTTGTGAAGCCAAACGAATGCGTTGGGCCTCTCCCCCGGCCAGGGTGGCTGCCGAACGAGAAAGCGAAAGGTAGTCCAAGCCCACGTCGAGCAAGAAACCCAAACGAGCATTGACTTCTTTTAACACCGGTTCGGCCACGATGAGGTCACGGTCGCTTAGCTTCAAGCCTTCTAGTGCTTCGGTGGCTTCCCCAATAGGTAACGCACAGATGTCATGTAAGTTTTTGCCCCCGATGGTTACAGCCAGCGACAAGGGATTCAAACGCGCTCCTTGGCACTTGGGGCACGGCACTTGGCGCATGTACCCTTCAATCTGATCTCGTTGGGCGTCACTTTCCGACTCTCGATGGCGGCGTCGTAGTTGAGGCATTACCCCTTCGAAGTGGGCGGAATACACCCGGGTGCGACCAAAACGATTTTTGTAACGCACCTGAATACGTTCTTTTAGCCCACCATCCAACAACATTTTCTGCGTTTTAGCCGGCAGCTTTTGCCAAGGAGTGGCCATGTCGATCCCTTGGTCTTCCGCCACCGATTCAATCAATCGAGAGAAATAACGGTTGCGGCCACCCGACCACGGGGCAATAGCACCCTCGCCCAAACTCAACTCAGGGTTGGGCACCACCAACTGCGAGTCAACTTCAAAAACCGACCCCAAACCATCACAATGCGAACAAGCCCCGTACGGGCTATTGAACGAGAAGTTTCTGGGTGCCAACTCTTCGAAAGATTTTCCGTCGCTGGGCCGCGAAAGGTGCTGACTGAAAATGATGCGAGTCGGCTCTTCGTCGTCGCTCCGGGGCACGATCTGAATTTCTGCTACCCCCTCGGCCAAAGCCAAAGCGGTCTCCATTGATTCAGTCAACCTTTGACCGATGCCCTCGCGCAGAACCAGACGGTCCACCACCACCTCAATGGTGTGCATCTCGTAGCGTGCGAGATCAACCTCGTCGCCCAGGTCATGGTCTTGGCCGTCCACAATGGCTCGGCTGAAACCTTGGCTGGCCAAATCTTCTAACAAAGTGTCGTAGGTGCCTTTACGCCCCCGTACCACGGGCGCCAACACCTGAAAGCGGGTGCCTTCTTCCATTTCCAGTACTCGGTCCACAATTTGTTGCGGGGTTTGGCGCACCAAACGTTCCCCGGTTTCTGGGTCGTGGGGCACGCCGATACGAGCAAACAACAAGCGGAGATAGTCGTAGACCTCGGTGATGGTTCCTACCGTGGAACGTGGGTTACGTGACGCACTTTTCTGGTCAATGGAAATAGCGGGAGAAAGGCCTTCGATAAAGTCCACATCTGGTTTATCCATTTGCCCCAAAAACTGGCGAGCATAAGCCGACAAAGACTCCACATAACGGCGCTGCCCCTCAGCATAAATAGTGTCAAAGGCCAACGAAGATTTACCCGAACCCGAAATGCCGGTAAAAACGATCAGCTGATCCCGCGGCAAATCAATATCAACATTGCGTAAGTTATGTTCACGGGCCCCGCGGACTACCAAGCGTTCTGACATTGCCGGGAGTCTAACGATGCTCGCTCAGGTCACGCAGTTCGCGTTGCATCTCGCGTATTTCGTCTCGCAACCGGGCCGCGTATTCAAAGCGAAGATCCCCGGCCGCTTCGTTCATTTCTTCTTCCAGAGTGTGCACCAAACGAGATAAATCTTCGTGGGGCATTTCGCTGAGCCCCTCCACCAGTTTTTTGGTGCGGCGCTTGCGCCCTTCCGGCATGGGGGCCTCTTTAGAGGGGCGCAGCATCTCTAAAATATCGGTCACCGCTTTACGAATGGTCTGCGGGTTAATTCCGTGTTCTTTGTTGTACTCCTGCTGAAGTTTTCGACGGCGCATGGTTTCCGAAATGGCTTTCTGCATGGAAGCAGTGACCTTGTCGGCGTACATCACCACCTGGCCGTCCACGTTGCGGGCCGCCCGGCCGATGGTCTGCACCAGCGAGGTTTCGCTGCGCAAAAATCCTTCTTTGTCAGCATCCAAAATAGCGACCAGTGAAACCTCCGGCAGGTCTAGCCCTTCCCGGAGCAAGTTGATGCCCACCAGCACATCGAACTCCCCCAAACGCAGGTCGCGAAGAATCTCGATACGTTCCAAAGTGTCAACGTCGCTATGTAGGTAACGCACCCGCGCCCCGTTTTCTAGCAAGTAGTCGGTGAGGTCTTCCGCCATTTTTTTCGTCAAGGTGGTCACCAACACCCGTTGGTCTTTAACTACCCGGTCGGCTATCAAGGCCTGCAGATCATCTATCTGCCCGGCCGTTGGTTTGACAATCACCTCGGGGTCTACCAAGCCCGTGGGGCGCACAATTTGTTCAACAATGTTGCTGCTATTTTCTAACTCCCAGGGGCCGGGAGTGGCGGAAAGGAACACCACTTGGCCTACTCGTTCCATGAACTCTTCAAAGCGCAAAGGACGGTTGTCGGCCGCCGACGGCAAGCGAAAACCGTGTTCGATCAGGGTTGCTTTGCGGCTGCGGTCGCCGTGATATTGGCCATTGAGTTGCGGCACCGCCACGTGCGATTCGTCGAGGACTACTAAAAAATCATCGGGGAAATAATCCAACAACGTGTAGGGCCGCTCCCCGGCGCGGCGTCCATCTATGGGGGCGCTGTAGTTTTCTACTCCGCTGCAGAATCCCACTTCGCCCAACATTTCAAGGTCGTGTTCGGTACGCATACGCAGACGCTGGGCTTCTAACAACTTGCCTTCTTTTTCAAAAAAGGCCAAACGTTCTTGCAACTCGACTTCGATGGATGCCATTGCCCGAGCCAAGACCACCGAATCAGCGGCGTAATGCGTGGCCGGGAACACCACCAGATCGGTGAGTTCCTGCAAATGTTCGCCGGTCAACGGGTCAACTTCAGTAATGCTTTCAATTTCGTCGCCGAAAAGCGAAATACGAAACGCAGACTGTTCGTACGAGGGGTGGATTTCCATGGTGTCGCCTTTGACCCGAAACTTGCCTCGGCCCAACACCATGTCGTTGCGTTCATACTGCATCTCAATAAGCCGCCGCAGTGCCGACCGTTGATTGATTTCTTCACCAACCGCTAAGACCAAAAGGTTGTCACGATAGAACTCGGGGTTCCCCAACCCATAGATGCACGACACCGAGGCCACCACGATGGTGTCTCGCCGGGTCAGCAAGGACGCTGTAGTGGCGTGGCGGAGGCGTTCAATCTCATCGTTTACCGAGGAGTCCTTTTCGATAAAAGTGTCCGAGGTAGGCATGTAAGCCTCGGGTTGGTAGTAGTCGTAGTAGGAGACGAAGTACTCCACCCGGTTGTCGGGAAAGAACGAGCGCAATTCGTTTGCCAACTGGGCGGCCAACGCTTTGTTGGGGGCAATCACCAAAGTAGGCCGCTGAACTTTTTCTATGGCCCAAGCAATGGTGGCGCTTTTGCCGCTCCCGGTGATGCCCAGCAAAGTTTGAAAACGTTCACCGCCTTCGATTCCTTCGGCCAAAGCGGCAATGGCGGTTGGTTGGTCCCCGGCGGGTGAAAACGGTGCCTCCACCCGAAAAGGTGTGCTCATGAGTCCAGGCTCAGGATCCACTCCCAAGCAGCATCTACTTGCTGCGCCAAAGAAGATTGGTCGCCGCTGTTATCGATGATGAAACCTGCTTTTTCTTTGCGTTCTTCGCGTGAGGCTTGGCTGGCCACTCGATTTCGGGCGTCTTCTTCGCTAAAGCCCCGGTGTTTCATCAATCGTTCAACAGCGATCTCCGGGTCCACGTCTACCACCAGTACGTGGGCGAGGTCGTCGTGGCCGGATTCCACCAGAAGAGGGATGTCCAAAATGATGGGGTCCTTACCCGACGCATATTCGGCGCGCTGGGCTGCCATTTCTTTGCGCACCGCAGGGTGCACCAAGTCGTTGAGGGCCGTCAATTCTTCTTGGTCGTTGAAGACAATCTCGGCCAATGCAGGGCGATTTATAGCCCCGTGTTGGTCCAAGATTTTTGTGCCCCAACGGTCCACCATTGACTGGTAAACCGCTTGGCCTGGTGCTTGCAGTTGGCGAACAATGGCGTCGGCATCTACCAAAACCGCTCCGCGCTCTATGAGCAAGAGGGCTACCGTAGATTTTCCCGAACCTATGCCGCCAGTCAGCCCAATCTCAAGCACCGCCTGAGGTTGGGCTGGGGCAGTCATGCGTTGCTCAGGCTTGAGCTAAATCCTCGTCAGCTTCACCGGTTTCTTCAACCGCTTCGTCCTCAGATGCTTCAACCTCGGCAGGTTCTTCTACAGGAGCCTCTTCTTCGGCTTCTTCAGTTTCAGCGGCCTCGGCTGCTTCTTCTACAGGAGCCTCTTCTTCGGCTTCTTCAGTTTCAGCGGCCTCGGCTGCTTCTTCTGCGGGAGCTTCTTCTGTGGCTGTTTCTTCTACAGGAGCTTCTTCTGCAGCTTCTACAGTTTCAGTAGCCTCGGCAGGTTCTTCTGCAGGTGCTTCTTCTGTAGCTTCAGCGGCCGGAGTTTCCTCGGCGCCTTCAGTGGTTTCAGCGTAAAGTTCAGCCCAAGCTTCTTGGCCTTCGGAGTCTTCGCTACCAATGAAGTTTCCTTCATCGTCGTAGGCGTGCTCGCCGAAGTGCTCTTGGTATTCGGCCGCTACCGTTCCGCCTTCTGCAGCTTGTTTAATGGACAAGCTGATGCGTCGACGCTGAAGGTCCAGGTCGATGATCTTGACCCAGAGTTCTTCGCCGGGGGTTACTACTTGTTCGGGAAGATCCACATGGTGGGCAGACATTTCTGAAATGTGCACCAATCCTTCGATGCCGTCGCCGACCTGAACGAACGAGCCGAAAGGCACCAACTTGGTGACCCGGCCATAAACCAACTCGCCGGTTTGGTGAGCAGTAGCAAACTCTTGCCATGGGTCGGCCTGAGTGGCTTTCAAAGACAAGCTGATGCGTTCACGGCTGAGGTCGATGTCCAGTACCTGAACTTCCACTTCATCGCCTACGGCAACGACTGCGCCGGGGTGGTCTACATGCTTCCAAGAAAGTTCAGACACGTGGATCAAACCGTCCATGCCGCCCAAATCTACGAAGGCACCAAAGTTGACCACGCTGGAGATAACGCCCTTACGGTTTTCCCCAGGACGCAAGTCATGCAAGAACTCTTCACGTTGTTCTTTGTGGCTCTCTTCAAGCCATGCACGACGAGAAAGCACCACGTTGTTGCGGTTTTTGTCCAACTCGATGATCTTGGCTTCGATGGTTTGACCGATGTATGGCTGAAGGTCACGCACACGACGCAACTCCACCAGCGAGGCGGGCAAGAAGCCACGCAAGCCGATGTCCACGATGAGGCCACCCTTGACCACTTCGATAACCGAACCAGAAACGGTGCCGTTGGCTTCTTTAACTTCTTCAATTTGGCCCCAAGCACGTTCGTACTGGGCACGCTTCTTAGAGAGGACTAACCGGCCTTCTTTGTCCTCCAAAGTGACAACAACCGCTTCGATCTTTTCGCCCATGGAAACGATTTCGGATGGGTCGACTCCGCTGCGAATGGAAAGCTCACGAGGAGGGATAACCCCTTCGGATTTGTAGCCAATGTCCAAGAGGACTTCGTCTTTATCGACACGAACTACTGTGCCTTCAACAAGTTGGCCAGGGACAACGTCCACCATGGTGGCGGAGTAGGCCTCTTCAAGGCTCAGGCTGCCTAAATCGTTATCAACGATTTGGCGGGGGATGTACTCACCACTCTCATCAAAACTCCCCATGGGTGGGGAAATAAGGGCGGTATCGGTAGGGGTTTGGTCGGACACGTTCTTCTCGTCGGATAGGAAATAGGTGGAAATTGCTTCCGCACCGGTGGCACGGACCTGATGAGCCTACCGTTTTCCTGCTTTTTCCCTGCTTTTTTCGAACTATTTACCAGCGGGGCGTTTGGCCAGTAACAAAAACTCTGGATGGTCTGTGTCGGGCGCCCGCCTGCGGTAGTCCCCGGGGGTCACCGCCCAAATATCTTCCACCAGCAGGCCGGCCCGATCTGCTAACAAACGCAATTCACGCGGGGTAAAACATGTGGTCCACAGGTCGGTTTCCACTTCCTCCCCTGCTGGGTTACGAATCACTGTTTTTTCATGATTCACCCCTGACCCGGCATGAAAGGTGTCAAAATCTTCTAAAAAGCGCACCTGAAAATAAGCGGAAAAGGCACTGGCCGCCAGTCTGCCCTCTGGTTTCAGGGCCTGGGCCATGCGCTCCAAAATCACCCCGTCGGGGTCTAAAACCTCTTGGTTGCTGCCCGGCCCCCGAGCTAAGCCGAAAGCACCTTGACAGAGCGAGATCACCGCATCAAATTCTTGCTCAAAAGTCATTTCTCGAGCATCGCCACAAACAAACGTGGCGTTGGGTACGACTTCCGCCTGGGCCAACTCGATAAAGGTTGATGAGATATCGAGACCCGTTACTCGGTAACCCCTGCGTGCCAACTGGTGAGCGTGCCGCCCTGGGCCGCAACCCACATCTAAAATATGGTCACCCGGTTTTAACGCCAAAGCTTTTTCTAAGGCATCTACTTCTTGTTTCGTCCCATAAGTAAACGAATAACGTAAATATGCGGGCCCTAAGTGGGCGGCAACATCTTCAAACCAGTGGCCCGGTTCACCCTTTGGCATCGGCCCAGGTGGCTCCTAATGCCACATCGACCGTCAACTCAACATCGAGATCAAAAGCGTTCCCCATTATTTCGGGTACGAAAGCCAAGGCTGCTTCCTCTTCGTCGGCCGGCACTTCTAAAATCACTTCGTCATGTACTTGCAAAATAAGCCGGCTGGCTAAATTTTCTTGCTCTAAATGTTGGTCAATGCCTATCAAAGCAACTTTGAAAATGTCGGCCGCTAAACCCTGGATACCTGAGTTCATGGCCTGACGCTCCCCCGCTTGGCGCACATTAAATTGCGAAGCCGAAAGTTCTGGAATGCGACGCCGGCGGCCGAACAACGTTTCGGTGTAGCCCTTTTGGCGGGCCTCATCAATCGTGCGGTCCATGTAGTCCTGTACCGCTGGGAAGGCGCCAAAGAAGGCCTCTAAGATTTCTGTTGCTTCGCCCACCGATATGTCTAAGCGTTGCGAAAGCCCGTAAGCCTCCATGCCGTAAGCCAAACCATAAGAAACCATTTTGGCCCGTGAGCGGAGTTCGTAAGTCACCTCGGAAGGTTCCAAATGCCAAACTTGACCGGCTACGGCAGAGTGCACGTCGTCCCCGGCGGTAAAAGCAGCAATCAACCCGGGGTCTTGGGCAAGGTGGGCAATGCAACGCAATTCGATCTGGTTGTAGTCGGCCACCAAAAGTTGGCAACCAGGCGCCGGCACAAAGGCCCGGCGAAAAGCCCGACCGGCCTCGGTACGTACCGGAATATTATGCAAGTTTGGGGCATCAGAACTTAGCCGTCCGGTGCGAGCCACCGTTTGGTTAAAGGTGGCTCGGATGCGGTCCCCGGGGCCTACTTCAGCCAGCAAACCCTCACCATAAGTTGAGCGAAGTTTTTCGACCTCCCGATAAGCCAACAGATGCTCGACCATGGGGTGATCGTTGCGTAAACGTTCCAGCGTTGCCGCATTGGTCGAAAAACCGGTTTTGGTTTTCTTGCCGGGCGTTAGCCCAAGTTTGTCAAACAAAATCACTTGGAGTTGCTTCGGCGAGTTGACATTGAATTCTTCGCCTGCTGTTTCGTGAATGGTGGCTCGCAGGCGAACACATTCTGCAGTGAGGTGGTCTCGTAAACGGGTAAGTTCGGCAACGTCCACCCCGACGCCAATCTCTTCCATTTTTACCAGGACCCGCACCAGGGGGATCTCTATAGTCTCGTTTAGTTGGCAAAGGTTTTGCGCCTCCAAAGCTTCCGCCAGAGGGTCGACCAGTTGCGCAACGGCGGCCGCCCGGTACCCGGCCATTTCGCCGCCATCTGTGGTATCTCCTCCCAAGTCCAGTTGGCCATCGGGGACCCCCAATTCGGGAATCGTTCCCCCCGTGTAGCGCCCAAAAAGGCTCGGTAAATCTGTTTTAGTGTCGGCGGGGTCCAGCAGGTAAGCCGCCAACTCGGTATCTATCTGCAGGCGGAGTGCGTCTATGCCAAAGCGACGCAACAAGGCCACGGTGGCTTTGGCTCGGTGGGTAGCTACTCCGAAACCTTCGGGGCCCAGAATCTTCCCTAAGGCTTCCACTGCCGCGGAGTCGCTGAGGACCGCGGCACTTATCCACCAGGCTTCTCTTTTTTCGGGGGCCCCGGGCAAAGAAAGAGCAAAGCCGTCTTCTGGTTGGTCGCCCAGACCCAGACCTAAGGTGGATTCGGCGGTAACGTTTTTTTCAAGAGAGGCGAGGTCTTTCGCTCCGCTTACTTGATGCACGGTTACTGCCAGTTCTCCCCCGCGGGGGTCGGCTTCTTCGTCATCGGCGACCCCGAAGTCGGTGCCCAATAATGGCCCCAACCGTTGGCGTGCCGTGCTTAGCTCCAGTGCATCGAACAAAGCATTTGCTTGGTCCACCTGCACCGGGCCTCGAGCAAGGTCCTCCACAGTAAGGCCCAACGGCACGTCACGTACCAAAACCATCATCTCTTCGTTGAGTAAAGCCAGCGCCTCGTTCTCTTCTAAATTTTGTCGCAATTTTGGTGTTTGTTCTTCGCTGGCTGCAAAAATCCCCGCCAACCCACCGTAGGCATTAATAAGTTTTGCCGCAGTTTTTTCGCCGACTCCCGGGACCCCTGGCAAGTTGTCTGAGGTGTCACCTCGCAGAGCGGCGTAGGCCACGTAGTCCCGAGGGTGCACGCCGGTACGTTCCAAAATGCCCGCTTCGTCGTAAAGAGCATAGTCAGAAACCCCCCGCTTGTTGTACAAGACCCGCACCAAAGGATCTTCTACCAATTGATAACTGTCACGATCGCCGGTCACGATCATCACTTCTTGACCGGCATCGCGGGCCACGGTGGCCAAGGTGGCCAAAACATCGTCGGCCTCAAAACCCTTTGCATCTACCACCACAAAACCTAAGGCCTCTACTAACTCACGCACCAAGGCCAATTGTTCGTACAAAATGTCGGGCTGCTTTTCACGGTTGGCTTTGTAGGAGTCCAGCCGCTGATGGCGAAAAGTAGGGTCGGGAAGATCAAAAGCCACAGCAATGCCGTCAGGCTGGTGGTCTCTCAGCAATGCGGTAAGCATGGCGGTAAAGCCGTATACCGCATTGGTAACCTGCCCCGAAGCGGTCGCCATATCGGTCGGCAAAGCAAAGAAAGCTCGGTAGGTCAACGAGTTTCCGTCGATGAGCATGAGGCCAGACACGAGGCGACCTTACCGTTTCTTAGCGGTCACGAAGTAGCAGACGGCGAGGTTTGTGCCAGTATTTCGTTAGCCACCTCCAGCATGGAACGTCGCCCCGACATTGCTTCTTTTTGGATGAAACCAAAAGCCTCAGATTCGCTTAACCCGTTTTCGTCCATTAACCGGCCTTTTGCTCGGTCGAGAACTTTGCGGGCTTCTAAGCGTTCCGCCAAGGTATGCGCTTGGTCGGTCAATGCGCGCATTTCTTGGTGTCGAGCTCGAGCCACCTCAACTGCGGGAATCAAATCGGATCGTTGAAAGGGTTTAACCAGATAAGCCAAAGCGCCGGCCGCTACTGCTCGGTCGATGAGATCTTTTTGGCTAAAAGCCGTCAAGATGACTACTGCGGTGTCGTGAGATGCCGAAATTTGCCGGGCCACCTCAATGCCATCTAGCCCCGGCATCTTGATATCTAAAATCACCACGTCGGGGTTGAATTGGGCCACCAGGTCGAGAGCAACATCGCCTCGGCCGGTATCGCCGACCACCTCGTATCCCTCGTCTTGCAAGGTTTCTTTTAGATCTAAACGGATAATCGCTTCATCTTCGGCCAGAACAACCCGAACTAACTCAGGCATCGGACCCCTCGGCCAGCAAGGCAATTTGATCCAACAGTTCATCTTGCTGCATTTCAAGTTCGGCTATTTCGTTACTCAACAGCGTGTGATGACGGTACATGGCGCGTGCTTGTTGATCCGAACCTCGTCGCTCCCGATCCGCCAGTGCGGTTTCGGACACTAAAGAGCGAACCCGAGCATCGTCAGCTTCGTTTTTTAGATGACGCAGTTGTTCATCGGCAATGGAAAGTTCCATCCGTTGGCGGCGCAGGCGCGCTCCAATACTTTTGAGCCGACGTTCTAACAAGTTGCGATTCATAACCCTCCGGAAAAAATACCAAAGAAGAAGTTTCCTTCTTTTCATGAAACTCGTGGTGCCCGGGGAGGGACTTGAACCCTCACGACCTTGCGGCCAAAGGATTTTGAATCCTTCGCGTCTGCCAATTCCGCCACCCGGGCAGGGAACCGTGGACGGGAGCCTACCGGCATCGGAGACAGCAACAGACCTCTATTCACCCATTCTCATTTTGAGCGACTACCGTAGTTGAATCATCGTTTATGAGCCGCTGGCCACCACTGAGGAGACCCCCCGCAGATGATTGTTTTTACCTATTCAGGGCAAGGATCACAAAAGCCCGCTATGGGTCTCCCTTGGGTCGATCACCCCTCTTGGGAGCTCGTTGAGGAAGCAGCCAGCATCGCCCAACGAGACGTCGCTCACCTTTTACTCCACGCCTCGGCAGAAGAACTGCAAGAAACACATAATGCCCAGTTGGCTACCTACCTCATGTCCATGATCGTCCTCGATGCGGTAGAGCGAGTAGGCGTTGACGCCGCCGGGCACGCCGGCCACAGCCTGGGCGAGTTCAGCGCCCTTACCGCCAGCGGCGCTTTGGACTTCGCCGATGGCGTGCGCTTAGTTGTCGAACGCGGTGAAGCCATGCGACAAGCTATCGAAGACCAAGAAGGCTCTATGGCCGTTGTTCTTGGCCTAAAAGACGCCCCAGTTGAAGAAGCATGCGCTGCAGTCGACGAAGCAGTTTGGGTAGCCAACTACAACGCCCCCGGTCAGGTAGTTATTGCCGGTAGCCCGTCCGGGGTAGCGGCCGCCGGGCAAGAGGCCAAAGATCGTGGAGCCAAGCGAATCACCCCACTTGCGGTGGCCGGAGCATTCCATACCCCCCTCATGGATGCCGCTCGCCAACGACTCTCCGCCGCTATTGACAACACCGAGATTCGTTCCCCGGAAGGAACGGTGGTAGCCAACGTTGATGCCACAGCCCACCAAAGCCCTGAGACCTGGCGGGTCTTAATGAATGCGCAACTCTGCAGCCCAGTGCGCTGGCATCAAAGTTTGGCCACTTTAGAAAGTACCGGGTTTACTACCTTTATAGAGTTGGGCCCCGGGACGGTGCTTACCGGCTTGGTAAAGCGAACCCTTAAAGAAGCCACCCGCCATTCGGTAAACACCCCCGACCATCTTGATTTGCTGCTTGAAGCTTTAGCGGGCCCCCAGTCTTCGAGCAACGACCAAGAAGGTGAGCATCTCTACGCCACCGAGCGTTTAGTGGTCAGCCCTGCCGCCGGGGTCTTTACTCCTGTTTCTGGCCAAGAAGTTGGTTCACCTATTCAAGCCGGCGACCTCTTGGGACACGTCGGGCAAGAAGAAGTGCGTTCCTCGTTTGCCGGCAAACTGCAAGGCTGGCTGGCTGTGGATACCGAACGTGTCTCGGCCAGTCAACCCATCGCTTGGCTCATTGTTGAGCAATAACCATCACTGAGGAGAACTTCATGAATCAAGACCCAACCCCTGCGGAAACTTCACGCGTTGTTTTGGTGACCGGCGGCAACCGGGGCATCGGTTTGGCCTGCGCAAAAGCTTTTGCCGCCCAAGGACACCGGGTGGCCGTGACCTGCCGAGGTGAAGCCCCACCAGAGGTCTCCACCGCCGGCTTGCTGGCCGTACGTTGCGACATCACCGACACCGAACAAATCGACGCCGCTTTTGCTGAAATTGAAGAAAAACTCGGACCGGTAGAAATTTTGGTGGCCAACGCTGGCATCACCCGAGACGGCCTGGTGCTACGCATGTCTGACGATGATTTTTCTTCAGTTATTGACACCAACCTGACTGGCAACTTTAAGGTGGCTCGCCGTGCCGTTAAAGGCATGATGAAAAAACGCTGGGGCCGTATTGTTTTTGTTTCTTCTATCGCCGGCCGCATCGGGCAAACGGGGCAAGCCAACTATGCGGCATCAAAAGCAGGGTTAGTGGGTTTAGGGCGTTCCCTGGCCAAAGAGTTTGCTAGCCGCAACATCACCGTCAACGTGGTGGCTCCGGGGCCTATTTTGACCGACATGCTGTCGGCCTTGCCCGAGGAGCAACAAGATGCTTACGCCGAAGCGGTGCCTTTGAAACGCCTCGGCAAACCTGAAGAGGTAGCTGACGTAGTGGCATTTTTGGCCTCTGATGCTGCCGGCTACGTCACCGGGGCCGTTTTACCCGTTGATGGCGGATTATTCATGGGCTAAGCCTGCGCCTGTTGACCTTTTTTGAAACAGAAAAAAGGTTTAAGCACCGAATTGCCCTACTACAGTACTGACCGTTCCCTACATTATTGAACTGGAGAAAACCGGTGAGCGAAGAAAACTTTGAACGATTTACTAAATGTGCCGTGGAGGTCCTTGCCGTGGACGCCACACAAATCACCAAGGAAGCCAGCTTCGCTGACGACCTCGATGCCGACAGCTTGGACTTAGTCGAGTTGGTTATGGCTTTGGAAGAAGAATTTGACGTAACCGTCGAAGAGGACGAATTAGAAGGCATCGCCACCATTGGCGGCGCCTTCGACCTCATTACCGGCAAGCTCTAATGACCCGGAGGCGAGTGGCCGTTACCGGCCTCGGCGTTATCGCCTCTTGCGGTACAGGCGTTGATGCCTTCTGGGATGGCCTTTGCGGCCCGGCCCCCGAAGGCGAACGGCGTATTAAAGACTTTGACCCGACGCCGTATTTTGCGAACCCAAAAGAAATAAGGCGCAGTGACCGAAGCACTCAATTTGCTCTGGCCACCGCACAAATGGCTTTGGAACAGGCCGGCGATTTAACTGCCGAAGCCGCACGCAAAGGGGTCATCGTAGCCACCGGCATCGGGGGGATCGCCACCCTCGAAGCGCAGATTCAAGTACTGCTCGAAAAAGGCGAACGAAGGGTTTCTCCATTTTTGGTGCCCATGATGATGGCCAATGCTGCCACCGCTGCTGTTTCTATGCGCCATGGTTTTTGTGGGCCTGCAGAAAATGTTTGCACGGCTTGCGCTGCAGGCACTCACGCCATTGCCAACGCTGCACGTTTAATTGCCGGAGGCCGCTGCGACGTGGTTTTGGCCGGTGGAACCGAAGCGGCCTTTACCCCGACCGCCGTTGCCGGATTTACCAACATGACCGCTATTTCGAGTTCCGGCATCTCTCGGCCTTTTGATGCCGAACGAGACGGCTTCATGATGGGTGAAGGTGCCGGCATGCTGGTTCTTGAAGACTGGGAAACCGCTCAAGAACGAGGCGCCACCATTTTGGCCGAAATACTCGGCGGAGCGAGCACTGCCGATGCCCACCACATCACCGCACCTTCTCCCGGCGGGGTCGGAGCCATTAGTTGCATGCAACTCGCCCTAGAAGAAGCAGGCCTTACCGCTGATCAGATCGGCCACGTAAACGCTCACGGCACCTCAACTCCTCTCAACGATATGGCCGAAGCAGCCGCCATGGCCCAGGTGTTTGGCGACGGCAATCCGTTGGTTACTTCCACCAAAGGCATCACCGGTCACGCTTTGGGCGCCGCCGGAGCCATCGAAGCCGTAGCCGTAGTTTTGGCTATGCAAAAAGCATTGATTCCGCCCACTGCGGGCTACGCCACCCCAGACCCAGACATGGCCGCCATCAACTTGGTGACCGGCGCTCCCGTTTCGTGGGAGCCTGCGCCGGCCATGTCTAACTCGTTTGGCTTTGGCGGCCACAACGGGTCACTGGTTATTGGCCCCGCTTAAGCTGAATCTTCGCCCGTTGCTACTGGGGCAAAAACAAACAACAGGTCGCACTGGCAGGCTTTTTCCCCGTTGACGGTTGCTGTGCCACTGCCCCGCCCGGCCCGTGCCGATACTCGATCGAGGGTCACTGCGAGTTCTAAACGATCTCCGGGGAGCACCTGGCGCCGAAAACGAACCTTGTCAATGCCGCCAAAGAGCGCCAACTTTCCTGCGAAATCTGGATTACTCAACAACGCATAGGCCCCGAGTTGAGCAATGGACTCGCACTGTAAGACACCAGGCAAGGTAGGGAGGCCAGGGAAATGCCCGGCAAAGAAATCTTCATGGCCAGTGAGTTGCCAAAACCCGGTAGCAGAAACCCCGGCTTCCAGCGCCGTGACCTCGGTTAAAAACAGGAACGGATCACGGTGAGGAATAACTTCTTGGGGAAGCGGAAAGGTACTCATTAGCCAACGACCTTAAACAGACGGTTTGCCAGGCGACTCATCGGAAAGTAAAAACACTTCGGCGAACGTTGGGGCGACGCTTCCACGTCACCCCAACCCACGCCAGTTCAGTTAACCGAAGTCAACTGCGATTCTGAATTAGGCGCCTTTGCCGGCTGCCTTCAACTTTGAACCAGCTTTTACCTTCACAGCCTTGCTGGCTGGAATGTGCATTGCTGCTCCGGTTGCTGGGTTACGACCTTCACGAGCGGCCCGATCGACCTGCTCGAAAGAAATCCACCCAGGGATGCTTACTTTGCCACCACCGCGTACGGTGCCAGCGATAGCGCCAAACATGGCATCAATGCAGGCACCAGCATCCTTTTGGGACACTCCGGTTTCTGCGGCCATAGCTGAAATTAGCTCACTTTTATTCATTGACCACTCCTTACTGTTAGCGAGAAAGACACTTCCTCTCTCGGGTCAAATGACACGCGACACCTTTTCTAGGCCCATGTCAAGCATTTAAGCCCTTTTTGGGAATATTTTTTTAAAGCGCCATATGGGGAAAACCACCCCCGACGGGCAAAGAGCCTGCCCTTCACGCAAATTACAAAGCCTTATTTAGCGCTCTCATCGTTGATGAGTTGTCGTCCGGTATTGCCGAAGTACGCCATAACTATCTCTTGGGCTTCGGGCTCTAAACCACCGCTTTCAACCGCCGCCGTCATGTGGGTCATCCAAGCCGCACGCTCTCGCTCCCCCACGACAAACCCCGCATGCCGCATACGCAAACGCGGGTGCCCACGTTGTTCGTCGTAAGCGTGCGAGCCTCCCCAATATTGCTGCAAAAACATGGCCAACCATTTTCGCGAGTCGGTGAGATCCTCGGGGTAAAGCGGTCGCAACACCGGGTCTTGTTCTACCCCGTCGTAAAAGCGATTCACTAAGTCCACGAACCACTGGTCTCCGCCTACTACTTCGTGCAGGCTGCCCGGAGCACTGCCCTCGGGTTGGCTAAGCGCTCTACGCATTGAGGGCCTCCCGGAAGTCCTTAACCAACGCGGCAACGCCCTCAGGGCCTTCAGGAGACAACATGCGCTCTACTACTGCGGTACCCACCACCACGCCGTCTCCGGCCGCTGCGGCCTCTACCGCTTGTTCTGGAGTGCCGATGCCTACCCCAATGAGTACCGGTAGGTCAGTCAGGTTCTTTAACCGTCGAGCGATCTCAGTAGCGCTAGAAGCCAACTCGCTACGCACCCCAGTTACTCCCAACAAACCCACTCCGTAGATAAATCCTCGTGAACGTTCGCACACGGCCGTCAAGCGTTCATCGTCTCCGGTGGGAGCAGCCAAAAGAATAGTTTCTACTCCTGCTGCATCGGCCGCGGCCGCCCAGTCGGCGGTTTCTTCTAAGGGCATATCCGGAAGAATGCACCCAGAAACCCCCGCTTTGGCCAGGCTTTGGGCAAAGCGTTCGAGGCCCATGTGAGCAGCAATGTTGTAGTAGGTCATAACCGCTAACGGCACCCCCACATCGAGGCGTTCCAGGCGACTCAAAATGTTTGCCGGGGTAGCACCACCTTTAAGCGCTTTCTCGTTGGCCTCTTGGATGACCGGCCCATCCATTACCGGGTCAGAAAAGGGGATACCGATTTCGATAACGTCGGCACCGGCCGCCGCTACGGCCAGCACGGTGGTTTCAAAATCATCGTCCAAAGCACCAGTCATATAGATAACCAGGGACTTTCCCCCCGCTTCCCGGCGAGCCCGCAGCGCTTCTTCTACTGCTCCGCTCATGCTCGGCCTTCCTTTTCGAGGAGTTCCAATATCTGATCAACATCTTTATCGCCCCGCCCCGACAAGTTGATCAACACGGTTTTTCCGGCCAGCGAGGCCCGCTCACGTGACACCCACGCCAAAGCATGCGCTGGTTCGAGGGCCGGAATGATCCCCTCTAAGCGACTGAGCAACTGAAAGGCCTCTACAACTTCTGTGTCGGTCACTGACTCATAGCGAGCACGACCCGAAGCAGCCAAGAAACTATGTTCGGGCCCCACCCCGGGGTAGTCCAGCCCGGCGCTTATGGATTCTGCTTCCAACACCTGACCGAACTCGTCTTGCATCAAAAAGGATCGTGAGCCATGAACCACGCCCGGCACGCCACGGCCCACCGCCGCTCCGCCTGCTGGTTCGACGCCCACCAAATCGGCGGGAGAATCAGCAAAACCGGAGAAAATCCCTATGGCGTTTGAACCACCACCGACACAAGCCACCACCACATCGGGTGTGGTGCCGAGTCGTTCCTGGCACTGGCTGCGGGCTTCGCTGCCCAGTACCTCGTGAAAGGTTCGCACCATCCACGGGTACGGGTGGGGCCCCATAACCGAACCCAAGCAGTAATGCGAGTCTTCAACAGTGGCCACCCAGTCACGCATGGCTTCGTTAATGGCGTCTTTAAGCGTGCGGCTACCAGACAGGGCAGTACGCACTTCAGCTCCCAACAAGCGCATACGGAACACATTGAGTTTTTGACGCTCTACATCAACCTCGCCCATGTAGACGCAACATTCCATGCCGAGTAGCGCCGCTGCAGTAGCCGTAGCTACCCCGTGCTGGCCGGCTCCCGTTTCGGCCACCAACCGGGTTTTGCCCATGCGTTGAGCAAGCAAGGCTTGACCCAAAACATTATTTATTTTGTGCGAACCAGTGTGGTTGAGATCTTCTCGTTTTAATAAAATCCGACAGCCCAACAACTCGGAAAGATTCGGGCAGTCAGTGAGCGGCGAAGGACGTCCGGCGTAGTCGGCCAGCAAGTCATCGAGTTGCTTACGAAAAGACGGGTCGGCCCAGGCTTCGTTGAAGGCTTTTTCTAGCTCTAAGCAAGCGGGCATCAAGGTTTCGGGTACAAAACGTCCGCCAAAATCACCGAAACGACCCGAAGCATCAGGGGGCTTTAGCGCCTCATTTTCGTTTAGTTCCATAATCCCTCTTCCCAATCAAACGGTCGTTTTTCTGTCCCCTGGTATTCTTCGACTTCGGCCGCCTGCGCTGCGGTAATAAAGGCGCGCAGCTTGCGGGGGTCTTTACGCCCCGATTCGGCCTCTACCCCACTGGCCACGTCAACTCCCCAAGGGTTCACTTTGGCGATGGCCGTGGCCACATTTTCTGGCGTTAACCCGCCAGCCAATAACAGGCGTTGACCGCTAGGTGCACCTTCGGCCAACGACCAATCAAAAACCTCACCCGACCCGGGGGTAGGCGAGTCCAGCAGCAACACGTCGGCTCCGAACTGCTCAAAATTTGTGAGATCCGGCGAACCGGCGGCCAAAGCACGAATAGTCACCGGCACTCTTTCCGCTATCCAACGGCAAGTTTCTGGGCTTTCATGCCCATGGAGTTGCACTGCTCGCAGCCCAACTTGGTTAACGGTTTCTAAAACTTTTTCTTTGGTGGCGTCCCTAAACACCCCCACCGTCATAATGTCTGCCGGCAACTGACGCACCATGTCTCGAGCAGCTAATGGTGCTACCTGGCGCACCGACGGAGCAAAAATAAAGCCCACCGCATCGGCGCCCAGAGCGGTAGCCAGCAAGGCATCTTCCTCTCGGGTGATTCCGCAGATCTTGATGAACATGGCCTGAACCTACTGTGTCTCGGGGCGACTGTTGGTGTTCGCCGGAGAGCGCCGGAGGTCGGCCACACTCTGAGCAGGGTCTTCTGCGATGACCAGCCACTCCCCTACTAAAAGCGCATCAAATCCGGCTTGGGCGAGAGCCGGACCATCGGCTGGGCTGGCGATCCCTGACTCCGCTACCCGGAGCACTTCGGCAGGCAACGCTCGAGCCACCCGTAGCGCTCGCTCGGTGTCCACCGCAAAAGTGTGCAGGTCACGCTGATTTACCCCAATCAAAGAAGCCCCAACATTGAGGGCCCGCTCTGCTTCAACTTCATCGTGGATTTCTAACAAAACATCCAAAGTGAGTTCTTGGGCCAAGGCGGAAAAATCGTTCAACTGGTAGTCGTCGAGGGCGGCAGCAATGAGCAGTACCGCATCAGCACCCATAAGACGGGCGTCGCAAATGTTGCGCAAATCGACGGTGAAGTCTTTGCGTAACACAGGTAGAGCACAAGCGTTGCGGGCCTCTTGTAAGTCTTGAGGGGAGCCGGCAAAATGGGGCTGATCTGTAAGCACCGAAAGGCAGGTCGCTCCTCCTTGTTCGTATTTTTGAGCTACCTCTGCTGGGACAAGGTGCATGGCCAAATCGCCTTTAGAGGGAGATCGGCGCTTGAACTCGGCGATTACTGCTAACTCTTCTGGGGGGCGACTTTTGATGCGCTCTGCGAACCCTCGGGTGGGGGCGGTTTCTGCCGCTTGATCAATCAGTACGTCCACGCTACGGCGGTCGTTCGCTGCTTGTTCTCGGTGATAGTCGAGAATGCCATCCAAGTAGGTGCCCATAGGGTGAGACTACCCAACGCACCGCCGGGCCCCTGCTTCATTTTTCTTTAGAGGAGACTCTTAACACGCTCCTCACATGATGATGGCATGATGGCTACCTATGAGCGAGCGTTCAATCATTGTATTAGTTGAAGACGACCCCAACATTGCCGACCTGGTAGACCTCTATTTAACCAACGAGGGGCACCGTGTTTATCAGGCCACTGCCGGGGTACGAGCTCTAGAAGTGTGCGCTTTGCGTAAACCTGAGTTGGTTATTTTGGACATCGGCCTGGCCGGCGAAATGGACGGCTTTGATGTTTGTCGGTCGTTGCGAGCAGACTCCAACGTTCCCATCATTATGTTGACCGCACGCCATGACGAAATTGATCGGGTGGTGGGCTTCGAATTGGGGGCTGACGACTACGTTGTTAAACCTTTTAGCCCCCGAGAACTGATGGGGCGGGTGCGCGCTATTTTGCGGCGCAGCGGCACACCAGTTGCTGACAACACCCAACTCATGACCATAGGGTCGTTACAAATTGATGGGCAACGGTGCGAAGTCTTGCTCGATGGACAGCCCGTTTCTTTGGCGGCTCAAGAGTGGGCGCTCCTGTGGTTTTTTGCACAAAACCGTGGCTTGGCCCTTACCCGTCGCCAACTTTTAGATGGTGGGTGGGGTTCCGATTGGATAGGTGACATCCGCACCGTAGATGTTCATGTGCGCCAACTACGCCGCAAACTCGGCGATGCTCTGCCGGTAAAAACGGTACGAGGCATCGGCTACCGGTTCGACTGATGCAACGTCGCTTGGTGGTCACCCTGGTTGGGGTCGTAGTAGTGGGTCTTTTTTTAGCGGGCTTGGGCACGGTTTTTCAAGCTCGGCTAGATCGTCAATCCTTTACCCGCGACCAACTCACCGACCGAGCGAAATCTACAACGGCTTTCATTGACGAAACTTTAATGGCGATAGATCGCTCACCTTTTGGCCGCGAACGCTTGCGGCGCATTACCCAAGCTTTAGGAGTCAGCGAGTTTGGCTTACTCATCGTCAACGAAACCTCTTCGGAACCCCTCGATGTCTTAGCGGCTCTCCCCGATGGTCTAGATTTTGCCGCCCTTGACCTGGAAGAACTCTTTGCCAACGGCACCAGCTCTGGCGCTTTAGAGGGCCGCGCATGGGCCGCTACTCTTTCGAAAACCAGTTTGCCCAACGAGGCCGCCGCGATAGTGGTGGTGGCAGGAGAATACGATGATGCGCTGGGCGATGCGGTGCGTTGGTTTTTGTTTGCGGCCTTCGCAACGATAATTCTGGCCGTTTTTGTTGCCCTCCGCTTGAGCAAGCAAATGGCTCAACCCATTATTGAGGCCACCAAAACTGCGGGCCGCCTCGCTGACGGAGACTTAACCAGTCGGCTTCCCCAACCCGATCCCCAAGAAACCGACGAAGCCGCCGACCTCGCTCGAGCCATAAACGCCATGGCCGCTAACCTCGAGCGGGCTCGCGGTGTAGAACGGCAATTTTTGCTCTCAGTTTCACACGACCTACGCACCCCCATGACCTCCATTCAGGGTTACGCCGAAGCACTTACAGACGGTACGTCTACCGACGCCCAGCGGGCGGGGGCCATCATTTTGTCGGAGTCTCGGCGCCTTGACCGTTTGGTACGTGACTTGCTTGAGTTGGCTCGTCTCGATGCCCGACAGTTCACTATGCATCAACAAAGCATTGACCTTTCCCAGGCGGCACAACGCTCGCTGGATGGCTTTCGGCCCAGCGCCCAAGAAGCAGACATCGATTTAGTCTTTAGCAGCGCGCCAAGCGCTGCTCACGTCAACGTAGACCCCGACCGGTTAGCTCAGGTCATGGCCAATTTGATAGAAAACGCCCTTCGTTACACCACAAGTCGCATCACCCTTGGGGTTGCTCTTGAGGGCGGTTACGCCACGCTTTCGGTAATCGACAACGGGCCCGGTATCGCCGACGAAGACCTGGCTCATGTCTTTGAACGCCTTTATGTTTCTCGCCATCAGCCCAAAAATACTGAATCTGGATCTGGCCTTGGCCTCGCTATTGTCCGAGAATTGGTAGAAGCCATGGAGGGCACCGTGCAGGTGGCCTCCACCTTAGGTTCGGGCACCACCATGACCGTGTCGTTCCCGCTGCTGCCTTAAGGCGCTTGCTGAGCCTGCTTGCGTTGCTGGGTCATGCGTCGGGCCGCCGGTATGGCCGAAAGTAACGCTCGGGCTTTATTGCCGCATTCCAGGTGTTCGAGTTCGGGCACGCTGTCGGCCACGATACCCGCTCCGGCCTGCACAGAAGCCACCCCGTTTTTTATCAACATGGTGCGAATAGTTATTGCCGTGTCGATGTTTCCCGAAAAATCAAAGTACCCCACTACCCCGGCGTAGGGGCCGCGTTTCACTGGTTCCAAAGTGTCGATGATTTCCATAGCCCGTACCTTGGGAGCGCCCGAAACGGTGCCGGCAGGCAAGGTAGCCCGCAACACATCAATGGGCGTTACCCCGTCAGCGAGGTCACCGGCTACTTGGCTGGTGAGGTGCATGACATGGCTGTAGCGCTCCAAGGTCATCATTTCTTCCATCTCTACGCTGCCGAAGTTGGCTACCCGCCCGACGTCGTTTCGGGCCAGATCCACCAACATGACGTGTTCGGCACGCTCTTTGGGGTCTTCGAGAAGTTCCCCGGCCATGCGGCGGTCGTCAGCTTCGGTTTTTCCGCGTCGCCGGGTGCCGGCAATAGGGCGTGAAACCACCCGTCCGTCAAGCAACTTCACCATGGGTTCGGGTGAGGCCCCTACCAAAGTGAGATCGTTGTAACGAAGAAAATACATGTAAGGGCTGGGGTTCAGTTGCCGCAGTACCCGGTAGACATCAAATGGTTCAGCGTCCAGTTCTACATCGAACCTTTGCGAAAGCACAACTTGAAAAATATCGCCGGCCATGATGTGTTCACGGGCCGCTTCTACCGCTAAACCGTACTGCTCGGCCCCCATGGTGGAGGTGACTTCTGGCGGTTCATCGTCTTCTCGTGGAGGCTCCATGAGTGGTTCATCAAGCGGGCGAGCCCCATCGGAAGCCAATTGGTCAAGACGCTCTTGGGCTTCGTCGTAGGCGGCATTTAAAGCAGCGGTGCCCATTCCGGGAGCCACCACCACATTGGCCATCAGCACTGCTCGCTGACGCCAGTGGTCAATAGCCACTAAGTCTCCGATAACCGACATCACCCCATCGGGGTAACCGCGGTCGTCGAATGGCACGTCGGGGAGATTTTCGACCTCGCGCACCACGTCGTAACCCAAGTACCCCATAAGGCCACCATGCAACGGCGGGAGGCCTTCTATGGTAGGTGAGCGGTAGTGACCCAAAAGCCCTTCCATGGCCACCAGAAGGCCTTGCGAGGTGTCTACGCCTTCGGGGAGGTCGCCGTCTACTTCCACCGCTCCGTTTTTAGAGGTGAGGGTCAGCGAGGGGTTGCGGCCAATAAACGACCAACGGCCCCAGGTTTCGCCACGGTCCACGCTTTCCAGCAAGAATCCTTCGCCGTCGCCGATACAGCGAGCAAACAACGACACCGGGGTGGTGAGGTCGGCTAAAAGCTCGCGCCAAACCGGAACCACAGTGTGGGTGCGGGCTTGTTCATGAAAAGCCGCCCGGGCGGAGGTGCTCATCGGTTACTCGCCGGTGACACCAAAGGGGCGGAAGAAACAGTTGTACTCGCCAGTGTGGCAAGCCCCTTTGCCTTCTTGTTCAACAATCAGCAGCAACGTGTCGCCATCGCAGTCGTAGGAAGCAGACCGCACGTACTGGCGGTCGCCGGAGGTTTCCCCTTTGCACCAGTATTCTTGACGGCTTCGACTCCAAAACCAGGTGCGGCCGGTGGCCATAGTTTCTTTCAACGATGCTTCGTTCATCCAGGCCATCATCAACACCTGACCGGTGCCTTCTTCTTGGACAATGGCCGGCACCAAACCATCACTGTTGTAGATGATTTGGCTGAGTTGTTCTTTGGTCACGGCAATGGGTTGAGAAACAGGAGTTTGCGTCATGAAGGTAATCCTAGAGTAGAAGGCGTTGTTTAAGAGAAAGGTTTTAGAGGTACAGCCCAGTGCTGCTTTCTTCGAGTCGTTCGGCGGCCACGGCATGAATATCTCGTTCACGCAAAATGATGTAATCCGTTCCCCGCACCTCAACTTCGTAACGGTCTTCGGGGTTGAATAATACCTGATCATCGATTTCCATAGCCCGCACGTTGGGGCCGACGGCCACCACGATGGCCCAGGTCAGTCGCTTACCTAGTTGGGCGGTGGCCGGTATCAAGATGCCTCCGGAAGATCGGCGTTCCCCTTCGGCGCCTTCGACGCTGACCAGGATCCGGTCGTTGAGCATTTTTATGGGAAGCCGCTCGTCGTCGGGGCCGGGCAGGGATGCAGTCTCTTTGGTCATTGGCGAAACGGTAGCGGGCGTTTAAACGATTGGGCGAACAACTAAGCCGGCTTGGGCCATGGTTTGTTTGGCTTCGGCAATGGTGTGTTCACCAAAGTGAAAAATTGAGGCGGCTAACACTGCGTCGACTCCTCCTAGTTTTGCCCCATCAACCAAATGTTCAAGGCTGCCCACTCCCCCACTGGCAATAAGCGGGACCGGGCAATTGGCCCCCAAGGCCTGCAACATCTCAAGGTCGAAACCGTCTCGGGTGCCGTCTCGATCCATGGAGGTTTGCATGATTTCTCCGGCACCGCGCTGCACTACTTCTTCTACCCAGGCCACGGCGTCGCGACCGGTGGCGGTGCGCCCCCCGTGGATAAAGACTTCGAACCCGCTGGGCATCTCGCTACTTCGCCGCGCATCAACAGAGACCACCACACACTGGCTCCCGAACTCTTGGGCCAGTTCTGAAATAAGCGCTGGACTGTCCACGGCAGCTGTATTGATCGATACTTTGTCGGCTCCGGCTCGCAATATTTGACGAGCATCTTCTACCGACCGAATGCCGCCCCCCACGGTGAAGGGAATGAACACTTCTTCTGCGGTGCGGCGCACTACCTCAACCATGGTGTTGCGTTCGTCAGAGGAAGCGGTGATATCTAAAAAGATCAACTCATCGGCGCCCTCTTGGTCGTAGCGAGCGGCCAGTTCTACCGGGTCACCGGCGTCACGCAGATTGACAAAATTAACGCCTTTGACTACCCGGCCTTGGTGCACGTCAAGGCAAGGGATAACTCGAATTGATTTCATCGTTCGGCCAGCATCTGGGCCGCCGACGCCAGGTCGACCGTCTCCTCGTAGAGCGCTTTGCCAATGATGATGCCGGCCAAGTGGCGGCCCTGGGCTTGCAAATCGGCAAGTTGTTCCAAGTCTTTCATTTGCCCCACGCCGCCCGACGCCACCACATCTACGCTGGTTTGGGTTAAGGCGTCGGTTAATCCTTCAAGGTCGGGGCCAGCCAAGGTGCCATCTCGGTCAATTTGTGTTACCACGAATGCTTCTGCTCCCAGTGTGGCGTAACGCTCAAGGGCCTGGTCGAGTTGCAAACCGCTGCCTTTGGTCCACCCGTGTACTGCTATTTCTGTGCCTCGCAGGTCAAGACCCACGGCCACCGAACCCATGGCGGCCACCTCGGCTACCAGTTGCGGGTTTTCTACGGCGGCTGTCCCCATAACTACCCGGGTCACTCCGGCGGCAAACAAGGCTTGTGCGTCGTCCAATGAACGTACTCCACCCCCGGTCTGTACCGGGATGCTTAAAGCAGCGGTTATGGCCTGCACCGCGGGGCGGTTCACCGGGTCACCGGTCCGCGCCGCGTCGAGGTCCACTACGTGCAACCAGTCGGCGCCCGCTGCTTGAAAAGCCAAGGCTTGGGCCACCGGGTCGTCGCTGTAGATGGTTTCTTGGTCGTAGTCGCCTTTGACGAGGCGCACACAATGACCACCTCGCAGATCAATGGCCGGAAAAAGTTTTGGGCTCATTACTGGCCTGCTGTTTCGTCTAAAAAGTTATTCAACACGGTTAAGCCGGCGGTACCTGATTTTTCTGGGTGGAACTGGGTGGCCCACAGATTTTTTTGGGCTACCGCGGCACAAACCGGGCCCCCGTAGTCGCAGGTCGCCACGGTGTGTTCAGTAATCGGCCCGGCGTAGCCATGCACAAAATAAACCCAATCATTTTTTGACAGCCCAGCAAACATGGGGTGGGCAGAAAACTCCAGTTGATTCCATTGCATCTGTGGGTGTTTTACGTCATCGGCCAACGGGCCTACCTGCCCAGGGAATACGGCCAGGCCTTGCTGATTGGGAGATTCGCTACTGGTTGAAAAAAGCATCTGCATGCCCACGCAGATTCCTATGAATGGCCGGCCGCCTTGGCTGGCTTCAATTGCCGCTTGGTGCGCTACTTCGGTCAACTCCGCTTGGGCTAGGGCCTCAACGCAACGCCCGAAGGCCCCAACACCAGGGAGAACCACTGCATCAGCGGCGGCAATCTGTTGATGGTCTGCAGTTAATTCCGCTTGGGCCCCTAAGTGTTCTAAGGCTTTTTGTGCCGAACGAAGGTTGCCGATGCCGTAATCCAGCACGGCAATACGGGGACTTGAGGTCACAGAGTTCCTTTGGTGGAAGGAACCTCGTGGCCTTCGATACGCACGGCGTCTCGCAGCGCTCGAGCTACCGCTTTAAATCCCGCTTCCACAATGTGGTGAGTGTTTTTTCCTCGCACTAAAACCAGGTGCAAAGTAATCTGCGCTGAGGTGCTAAAGGCTCGCCAGAACTCTTCAATGAGTTGCGGGTCGAAGGGAGGGTCGCTAAGTATTTTTTGCCCGGGGAACTCCACGTCGTAGTGCATGAAGGGCCGGCCCGAAAGGTCCAGTGCTACCTCAACGAGTGCTTCATCAAGAGGCACGGCCACCGAAGCAAAGCGCCGCACGCCGGCTTTGTCGCCGAGCGCTTCGGCAAAAGCATCGCCCAGGGTGATGCCCACATCTTCCACCGTGTGGTGGGCATCGATCGCTAAATCTCCGGTGCAAGCCACTTGGAGCCCGAAGCCCCCGTGGCGACCCAGTTGGTTCAGCATGTGGTCAAAGAACGGAATGCCCGTTGCCACGGTGACCTCACCTCCGTCGAGATCCAGGCTTAAGGCAATAGAAGTTTCCGCAGTGATGCGTTCCCTCGTAGCGGTGCGATTGTTGGTCATGACAGTACCTCCTCAAGTGCGGCGAGAAATCGATTGTTTTCTTGACTGGTGCCCATAGTGACCCGTAAGCAACCCGCGAGACCGGGCTCAGCAGAAAAATCTCGGATCAAAATTGATTGATCAAGAAGTTCTTGCCACACCACACGGCCTTCCTTTTCTTCGGGGCGAAACAAAATAAAGTTTGTGTCCGAGGGCCATACGGTTACCGGCATGGTTTCTAAGGCAGAAAAAACCCTTTGCCGCTCTGAGCATAAAAAATCTACCCGAGCATCCATCTCTTCTTGGTAATCCAAAGCCAGCAGGCCAGCAGCTTGGGTAAGCGCCCCAAGGTGGTAAGGAAGCGAAGCTTTTTCTAACTCCGACACACACCAGGCGGGCCCCAGCAAATAGCCCAAACGCACCCCAGCCAGCGCCCAGGTTTTAGAAAAGGTGCGGCTCACCACCAGCGAACGACTTTCGCCGATCAGACTCACTGCGCTTTGGTCTGCGAACTGCCCGTAGGCCTCGTCGACCAGCAAAAGCCCACCGTAAGACTCGACTTGGGCCAACGTGTCCGCTACCAAACCCGGGGGGTCCTGAGCGCCCGTGGGGTTATTGGGCGAACACAAAAACACCACGTCGGGTTGTTCTGTTTCAACCACCTCAGCCACCGTTTCCGGGGCCAAAGAAAAATCGGGTTGGCGCGGCCTGGCCAGCACCGCGGTGCCGGTGGTACGAGCAATCTGAGCGTGCATTCCGTAGGTAGGTTCAAAAAGGGCTAAGGAACGCCCGGGCCCGCCGTAGGTTAAAAGCAAGCTTTGTAAAACCTCATTAGAGCCATTGGCGACAAAGACTTCGCCCATTGTTCGGCCGTAGCGTTGGGCGAGGGCGTTGCGGAGTTTTTTCGCCGAACGATCCGGGTAGCGATGCAATGGCAAAGCCGCCACGGCCGCCGCTAAGGCCGCCATAAATTCGGCTGGTGGACCATCGGGGGCTTCGTTGGTGTTCAACCGCACCTCAACGTCTACCTGCGGCGAGTGGTAACTGGGTAAAAGGGCCAGATCCTGGCGAGGCTCTGGGCGCTCAGTCATCGTTTTGACCCGCTAACAAATCTTGACGCATGCGTAGCGAAGCGGCATGGGCATCTAGCCCCTCGGCCTCCGCCAACACCACCACGGTGGGTCCGAGTTTTTCAATCGCTTCGGGGCTGGCCGTCACGATGTGCATCTCTTTAGTAAAATCGCTCACCGTTAAGGCACCAGAAAAACGGGCCGTCCCGGCGGTCGGCAACACGTGGCTGGGCCCGGCCACGTAATCGCCCAGCGAAGCCGGCGACCATGGCCCACAAAAAATTGCCCCGGCATGATGTACTTGGCCAGCCAGTTCAGCTGCCTCAACGGTCATTATTTCTAAATGTTCGGGGGCTATAGCGTCCGACACCGCCAGAGCATGAGCGGAGTCGTCAACCAAAACGCAGTAACCGGCGTCTTGAAGCGTTGATTCAATTTCTTTACGACGGGGAGCGGCGGCCAACAATTCTTGCAGAGCTGCGTCTACGCGATCTGCCGTTGTTTGGTCCCAAGTGATAAGCCACGCAAGCCCCTGAGGGCCGTGTTCGGCCTGCACCATGAGGTCAATGGCTACCAACTCGGGTGGTGCGCTCTCATCAGCAATAACCACAACCTCAGAAGGACCAGCAAAGGCCGAAGGGACTGCCACCAAACCAGCCACCTCACGTTTAGCTAAAGCCACGTACACGTTGCCAGGGCCCACTATGACCTCTACCGGCTCCACCGATTCGGTGCCGTAAGCCAAAGCGGCAATAGCTTGAGCGCCTCCCACCGGGTGCACGACATCTACCTGCGCTACTGCGGCAGCAGCCAAGGTGGCGTCGGGCACCAACCCATCGGGGCCCGGCGGCACACACACCACACATTTTTTTACCCCTGCTACTCGAGCAATGATGGCGGTCATTAAAACCGTGGACGGGTAAGCGGCGCGGCCCCCCGGTACATAGCATCCGGCACGTTCCACCGGTTGCGACCATGACTCAATGGTCAAGCCTTGACGGGACACTGTGTGTCTTTTTTCTTGCTGACCTTGATGGTGGAGACGTATATTTTCGGCGGCTGTTTCTAGCGCCTGGCCAAAATCTTCTGGTACCCGAGCTAAGGCCGCCTCCATTTCAGAGCGGCCAATGGTCAGCGAAGGCGGCCGGCACCCGTCAAAGCGTTCGGTGAGTTCACGCAAAGCATCGTCGCCGTTTGTTTTTACCTGAGCCAAAATATTTTGAACGGCTTCTTTCGGGTTGCCCTCACCCAATCCGGGACGCGGCAAGACTTCATCCAGGGGGGCCGTAGAGCCACGGAGATCTAAGCGAGCAAGCACCTAAACACGCTACCCGGCCACAGCCCAGAGAAAGTCATCATTTTTTTCACCCCATGAAAATTGTTCATTGCCAAAACTTCGGGCAGACTTGACCTATGGCCACGCTTCCTTCTCCCGGTGAACTTTCTTCGTTGGAAACCCAAATCACCGCTTTGGCACTACGCATCAGTGCGCTAATGGAAAACCCCGACGGCGACCGAACCGACGAAAATTCCACGCTCTTAGAGGTAGAACGCCACCTACAAGCGGCCCAACGTGAACTCAGCCGCTTAGGGCGCCAACGCTAACCGCAACCCTCAATACGAAAACAGGCCGTAAAAAGGCTTGACGCCCCGAAGGGCGTCAAGCGGGCGAGGTGGGTGGCGGGACCCTCCCTCGCGGCCGGGTGGCGGGACCCAGCAACATTTAGAGTAATACAAACTGCGACGCAAAGAAAGACACTGAGGCTATTTTTTTACCAGTCGCCTCAAGCGGTTGAATCGGGGCAAAAATCGTTTAACACGCACTCTTCGCATCGCGGCTTGCGACTGGGGCACACCCGGCGCCCATGCAAGATTAAACGCAAACTAAATGACCCTCGCTCATCAGCGGGAACCATGGGGTTAAGTTCTCTTTCGACTTTCACCGGGTCGATTTCGGTTGTCAAGCCCAAGTGGCGAGCCAACCGCCCTACATGAGTGTCCACCGGCAACCCGGGGAGCCCCAAATCTACGCTCCTTACCACGTTGGCAGTTTTGCGTCCGACCCCCGGCAAAGAAACTAAATCCTTCATGTCTCCCGGCACTTCGCTGTCGTACACCTCCACCAAACGTTGAGCCATACCCAACAGGTTGCGGGCTTTAGCGGCATAAAAACCAGTCGACCGAATGATCTCTTCAAGCTCCGCCGGGTGAGCGCCCGCTAAATCTTCTGGCGTGGGGTAACGCTTAAATAATGCCGGGGTCACCATGTTGATTCGCTTATCGGTGCATTGCGCCGACAAAATGGTGGCGGTCAATAATTGGAACGGATTTTCGTGGTCAAGTTCACAAAGCGCATCCGGATATTCCTCAGATAAACGCTGGTTGGTGACGCGAGCTCGGCCTTTTGGTGATCGGGGAAGTGCCATATCTTCAACCGTACCCCAGCACTTGCCTCCGCAGGCGGTAACCTCGCCGGTCATGGACAATGCTCCCCCAGACGACGCACAAACCATTACCGTTTCCGACGGCACCGACTCGGCCACCCTTGAACCAGCCCGCAATGCTTGGCTGGTACACCTTGCCGTACCCGAAGAAGACAAGCCCCGCCAACAGCGCATGCTCGAAGCGGCTGGGCAAGCTTTGATAAGCTACGGAGGTGGCCGACTGGAATACTGGATCGAAAACGCCACCTTGCAAAGTGACCAAATTCCCTTGGCTGCTGGGTTCACCCCGGTACGTGATCTGTGGCGTTTAGAACGTCCGCTGCCTGCTCCCCTCAGTACCTTAGAAACCCGCCCCTACGCCGATGAAGACCAAGAGGATTTTCTGGACATCAACAACCGGGCCTTTGCTTGGCACCCCGAGCAAAGCGACATGACAGCCCAGCAGTTGGCAGAAAAAATGGCCGAACCATGGTTCGACCCGGAAGGGTTTTTACTATGGGAACTAGACGGCGAGGTTGCAGGTTTTTGCTGGGTGAAGGTGCACCACGACCTTAAACCGGCACGCGGCGAAATCTACGCCATCGCTATTGACCCCGATCTCCACGGCCAGGGCTATGGCACCCAACTAACTTTGGCTGGTCTCAACTGGATGACCGAACAAGGGTTAAAACAATCAATCCTTTATGTGGAGTCCGATAACCGGCCCGCCAACCGCATCTACAGCGCAATGGGTTTCAAACGAGAACTCATTAACCGCTCTTACCAACGGATAGTCCGATGACCGAAAAACCAACCAGCCGGCAACTTCCGGTTACCCGTTACGACCATGGTCGAGACGAGTTGACTGAACTGCTCGGCGACCTCCCCAAATACCGGGTAGAACAAGTTTGGCAAGGACTCTACAAAGACTTGGTGAGTCCCGACGAGATTTCGACTTTGCCGAAAAACCTGCGAGAAGAACTCCGTGCCTCTCTGCCGGCCGCCCTACGCCAAGATGTCCGCTCGGTAGGCGACCATGGCGAAACCATTAAATGGTTATGGCGGTTGACCGACGATGCGCTTATCGAAACTGTTCTCATGCATTACCAAAAACGTTCCACGGTTTGCATAAGCAGCCAAGTGGGCTGCGCCATGGGTTGCGGATTTTGCGCCACCGGCCAAATGGGTTTTGACCGACACCTCACCGCCGGAGAGATGGTCGAACAGGTCATCCGAGCCCAGCAAGAAGCCGGTGATCGACGGGTCTCTAACGTGGTCTTTATGGGTATGGGTGAGCCCTTGGCTAACTTTGACCGTACCTGGACGGCTGTGGAACGCTTACACGGCGACTTGGGGCTTTCGGCACGCCACATAACCGTTTCCACGGTGGGCATGGTGCCGGGCATTTTACGCATGGCCGAAGAAGCGCTCCCCGTTAACTTGGCGGTGTCGCTTCATGCTGCCAACGACGATCTTCGTGACGAGTTGGTGCCCATAAATCAACGCTGGCCACTGGCTGAGTTAGCGGACGCTTGCCGCGTTCATTTTGACCGCACGGGGCGGCGCTTGTCTTTGGAATGGGCCCTTATTGCCGACGTAAACGATCAACCCGTTGACGCCCAACAATTGGCTAGTTTTGCTCGCTCGTTGGGGGCGCATATCAACTTGATTCCCCTCAACCCAACCCCCGGGTGGCCTTCTCAGGGTTCTTCACCCGAACAAGTACGCAAGTTCGCCGAGCATCTCACCAATTTGGGAGCCAACGCCACCATCCGCCGCACCCGAGGCACCGAAATTGACGCAGCTTGCGGACAACTCCGCTCCACCCGCATCGAGCGACCCCGTGTGGCGGTAGATCTTCCTTCACGGAGCGAACGCCCTACCAACCCGCCAGAATAAGACCATGGAACAACGCCGCTGGGTTAACCGTTACCAACCACAGACTCTGGTCACCGCCACCATGTTGCTTTACATCGAGGGAGTGTTCAACATGGCTCGCGGGGTGCAGGCCTTGACGGTGTTGGGCTTGCTGATGATTCCTGCTGCCTATTTCATTGCCCAAGACCGACGTCTGGGCTGGTACGCCGGGGTGGCCGCCGCCAGTGCTTCGGTGCTGGTGCGCTTAAGTATTTATGGTTTCCATTTCAATACTATATTTTCGGTTATTTTTCCGATGATTCTTGTTGTGTTGTTGATGCACCCCATGAGCCGGGAACACCAACGAGTGTGGTTTAAATGAGCAGCCAAGAACTCCCCCGGGGCGAAGAAAAAGCAGTCGCCGTACGTTCTATGTTCGATAAAATTGCTCCCCGCTACGACATAGTTAACCGCATCATGACTTTTCGCATGGATGTCGGTTGGCGCAAAAGGACCGTACGAGACCTGCACCTCCCCAAGCACGCCATGGTTTTAGATTTGGCTTGCGGGACCGGCGACTTGTGCCTAGATCTTGAAAAAGCTGAGCTTCGCCCACTGGGCATGGACCTCTCGTGGGGTATGTTGGTGGCGGCCCGCACCGCCTCTCCTTTGGTGCATGCCGATGCTTTACGCCTTCCGGTATCGACACAAAGCGTCGACGGGGTGACCTGTGGGTTCGCTCTACGAAACTTCACCGCCCTGCCACCTTTTTTTGCCGAACTTGCTCGGGTAATAAAACCCGGAGGTCGCATTGCGCTTTTAGAAGTAGACCAACCGCCAAACCGTTTTCTGCGTTGGGGCCACGGCATCTACTTTGGCAAAGTTGTTCCGTTCATTGGCGGCCTTCTTTCAGACCGCAGTGCATACCAATATCTCCCAAAATCGGTGGCTTACCTTCCGCCGGAAGCAGAACTTTTGGCCATCATAGAACAAGCTGGTTTTACTCAAGTAACCAAGCGCCGGCTAAACGGTGGCATTGCCCAGTTGTTGACCGCTACCCGCAGTTAACGCCTTAGGCAGACAGCGCCAAACCCAAAGTAAGCAGTGCGCCGGCCGCTATCTGGACCTTCCCCGTTAAAGCCAAAACGGGAATAAGCGCACTTCCGCTAGCTCCACCCAAGACTTGCCGCACAGCGGGGGCGGCCACCAAACCTGCACCAAGCACCAACGGTGCCCAGGGGCGAGCGAAAACACCCAGCGATGCCACCATGAGCGCCCCGTCGATCAGCACAACATAAAGCAAGCGGGTTGGGCGGTCTCCCAAGCGCACGGCCAAAGTTATTTTTCCACTCTCGGTGTCGGTTGGGCGGTCCCGCAAGTTGTTGACGACCAACAACGCACAGGCCAGCATGCCCACAGCCACTGCCGACGAAAAAGACAGCCAGGTGATCTGACGGCCCTGCACATAGGTGCTTCCCATGGTGGCCACCAAACCAAAAAAGACAAAAACAAAAACTTCGCCTAACCCGCGATACCCGTAAGGGTTTTTTCCTCCGGTGTAATACCAACCAGCAGCCAAGGCCGCAGCCCCCACCAAAAGCAGCCATGGGGCCACCACCAGAGACAACACCGCTCCAACCAGCGCAGCCACCCCAAAGGACAAGAGGGCTGCTAGTTTTACTGCCTGGGGGCTAGCCATACCTCCGCCCACCAAACGGGCTGGGCCAACTCGATTGGGCCCATCGGTGCCTTTTATCCCGTCGGAATAATCATTAGCAAAATTGGTTCCGATTTGCAGTGCCAAAGCGACCAGCAAGGCCGCACCACCGCGCCACCAAATAATTCCTTGGCCGGCCGCCGCTGCCGTACCGACCATCACCGGCACCACGGCCGCCGGCAGGGTGCGCAATCGAGCGCCCAGTATCCATCGTTGCATCATCAGAGTCTGCCATCACCAGCACCTGGGATGCTCTCTTCTTCCCGAGATGAGGCACGGGGTGGCTAGAGTGCCCTCTGTGAACCGGCTCGCCAACGAAACCAGCCCTTACCTACGTCAGCACGCAGACAACCCGGTGGACTGGTGGCCATGGGGCGATGAAGCTTTTGCCGAGGCGCAAAAAGCTGACCGACCCATTTTGCTTTCTGTCGGATACTCAGCTTGCCACTGGTGCCACGTTATGGCCCATGAATCTTTCGAAAACCCAGAGACGGCCGAAATCATGAACGCCGGATTTGTAAACGTAAAGATTGACCGTGAAGAACGACCCGACATTGACAGCATTTATATGGACGCCTTGACTTCCTTAACGGGGCGCGGCGGGTGGCCCATGACAGTTTTTTGTTATCCCGATGGCCGCCCTTTTCATGCCGGCACCTACTGGCCCGACCAGCCCCGGGGAGGAATGCCTTCTTTTTCTCAGGTATTAAACGAGGTAAGTAAAGCGTGGACCGAACGCCGTTCCGACCTCGAACAGTTGGCCGAAAAGATTTTGCCCCATATGGCAAGAAGCGCTTCTAGCGAGCCCCAAGGTCAGCCCGCTCCTAATGCCATTGAAGAAGCAGTAGAAACCTTGCTCAGCCACCATGACGAGCAATGGGGCGGTTTTGGCGGCGCACCCAAGTTTCCTCCGGCCATGAGCCTTGACGTGGTCTTGCGCTTGTTATCTCGCCAGCCCCACCCCGCAGCACAAGAAGCGCTAACCACCACCCTTGATGCCATGGCCTCCGGGGGGATTTACGACCACCTTGACGGTGGATTTTCTCGTTACTCGGTAGACGAACAATGGTTGGTTCCCCACTTTGAAAAAATGCTTTACGACAACGCTTTGCTCGCTCGGACTTATTTACATGCTTGGCAAGTTGTTGGCCACCAGCGCTGGCGCCAGGTAACCGAAGAAACCATCAGTTACGTCCTGCGCCGCTTAACCCAGCCGGGTGGAGGGTTTGCTTCAGCCGAGGATGCTGACTCCGAAGGCGTGGAGGGTCGTTTTTTCGTTTGGTCAACCGAAGAAATAGGAGCCGTTTGCGGTTCTGATGCCGCCGCTGCGGTGGAATGGTACGGGGCCACTGAGGCAGGGAACTTTGAGGGCAGCAACATCTTGTTTCGTCCCCAACGGGGTGACCTCATACGGCCCCCTCAGGTAGAAAATGCCCGCCTGGCTTTGCTTGCTCAGCGAGAAAAACGTATCCGGCCGGGCCTTGACGACAAGGTCCTTACCGAATGGAACGGCCTCATGTTGTCCACTCTGGCTGAGGCGGCTGCGGCGTTAGACCGCCCCGACTGGTTAAAAGCCGCCCAAAAAAATGCTGACTTCCTTTGCACCCACTTGCATCAGGGGCAGGGCCGTTGGCTGCGCTCGTGGCAAGCCGACGGCGGGGCCCGTCAACTTGGTTTTGCCGCCGACCATGCCGCCATGATTGACGCCCTGGTTCGTTTGAGCGAAGCCACCGGTGAAGCCCGCTGGATTGAAGTAGCTACCCAAACTGCTGATGTTTTGTTGGATCTCTTTAGCGACCCAGAACGAGGCGGGTTTTTCTCTACCGGAAGCGATGCTCCGGCGCTGGTAGCTCGCCCCAAAGAAATCATGGACAATGCTTTACCGGCAGCCAACAGTTTGGCCGCCGGAGCGCTCTTGCGTTTAGGTGCATTAACCGGCGAAGCCCGCTACCTCGAGGCGGCCGAAGGCACGCTGGCGCTTTTTGGTGCACCCGCAGCCGCCCACGCCACCGCTTTTGGTCACCTTCTCGGGGCCGTAGACATGCACCTCACCGGGCTCAGCGAGTTGGTGATCACCGGAGACCGCCCTGACCTGTTGGCTGCTGTGCGTTCCACCTGGCGGCCCAACCTGGTTCTCTCTTGGGGCGAGCCTCTGCCCGGCCCTCTTTGGGAAGGCCGCCAAGGAGGTTTGGCCTACCTGTGTCAAAACTTTTCTTGCCAAGCCCCGGTGAGTACTCCCGAGGACTTACTCGAAGCTCTCGAAAAGCACTAATGGCCCCAGCGGCCGTTATGCAGCACTTCTGTGAGGGGGCGGCGGGGGCGCTTTGTTGACTTGCTGGGGCGATCATCGACGGCATAGCCGATAGCCAAGGTGCCGACAGCCACGGCCTCTTGGGGCACGCCGAATCGGTCGGCAATATTTTTTTCATGACTGAATTGCCCGAAGAAGCAGCAGGCCAAACCGGCTTCCACCACCAAAAGTTGTAAGGCCATGGCTGCTGCTGCCCCGTCTACCAGCCAGTAAGGCACTGGCCATTGTTCGAGGTTTTCTCCCAATTCGGCCGTTGCTTTGTCGGGCTCGCGGTATCGCTCGAGATAGCGGCCCGGCATCCCATATGGAACAACCAAAGCGGGTGCCAGGAGGAGTCCTGGCCAGGGGAAGGTCTTTTTTCTTTCCCCGGACAAAGTGGTTTCCCAATAAGCAGCCACTTGGTCGGGTTGATCAAGGACCAAAAATTCCACCCCTTGACAGTTTCCTGCGGTGGGGGCTCGGCGTGCTTGATCAATAAGCCCGTTTAACAAGCTATTAGGTAGTGGGTCGGGCCGGTAATTGCGGCAACTCCGGCGAGCGGCCAAGGCTTGGGCAACCCCCGGCGTCGCATCACCTGAGCGTTGCATGCTTTTTAAGCGAGTTTTTCGAGATCCTCAGACATGGCCCAACCCCAAGCCACCACCGAGTCACCACGCTTTGTTTTCAGTTTCTTGAAAATGGCGGCGATCTCTGGGTCGACGGTCTCTGGTTTTAACGAAACATGGTCAAAAACGCAGGGCGCCGAGCCGTCACCAGTAGTAACAAAAGCGCGCTCGTCGTAAGAAGCGGAAGGCAAACCAAAACGCTTAACAAAGCGACGTCCCCAAGCTCGTTCTTCACCGGTGGCCCGGTGATCTGGCCGAGGGATCAAATCGCTTAGCGAACGGTAGGCCTCTAGGGCCTCCGGGCTATTGAAACGCGCTCCGAAGACAACGTCTTCGTCAGGAAAAGCCATAACGGCCCGGCGTTGGAGTTCGTTAATGACCGCTCGCAGCACAGTGTTGCGTCGCGAGGTGGGATGAATCGATGCCATACCGATGATCACGCTGGGGGTACCGCCGATGCGTTCTAACGTACACAGAGCGAAACCTTTCAGGCGGCCGTTTTCTCGTGCCGTGGTGGCCAGCACCCAGGCTTCGGTTTGTTTTGAGATCAAGCCAATTTCGAAAGCATTTGCCCCTTCAACACACAGGTTGGCCATTTCTTCAATTTCGGCATCACCGAGCATCGAACAGTCTTGGGTCTCTACCTCAATAGCAGCCATTGGTCACAACCTCCACCCGCTTTGGGGTTTATCGTCTTTGGGGAATCTGTTATTCGCTTGGCTGAAGGAGAAGTTCATAAAGAAATACTCGCTTCAAGGCGAATTTTGTCTTCTTAAGCCTGCCGTGTTGAGTCCACGTTGCCAACCCCTAAAACTAGTTGGTTGATTCAGCCGATAACTACTGCTTCGGCGCCGAGCAAAACTCGTAGTTCCGCTACCAGTCCCCCGGCCGGATTAACCGCAAAATCAGCCGGCAGGCGCAGCACTTGTCGTTCCCCGAGATGCAAAAAAACTTCCGAGTCGCCGGGGTGGGCTTTAAAGAGATCTTTTAAGTGATCAATCATTTCTTCGTTGACTTGAGACAGCGGGAGCTTCACTCGCAGGGGCCGTGCTTCGTCCACTTCTGCGGGGGTAAATATTTCTAGGTCTTGGCAAATCATCTTGGGCACATCGTCACGCACGTCAATGCGGCCTTTTACCAAGACAATCCGGTCATCTTCTAGCTTGTGGCCGTGGGTCTCCATATTGTTGGGGAACACCACCACCTCCATGGCGCCCCCTAAATCTTCTAATTGGAACACTGCCATGAGTTTTCCGGCTCGTGTCCACTTTTTATCCAGGTTGGTAATGACCCCGCCCACCGTGCGAAAGGCTCCTTCTTCTTCTTCAAGCATGTCGGTAACCGAAACATCAGCACGCCGCCGCAGAGCGCCTTCGATACCCATCAAGGGGTGATCAGAGACGTAGAGACCCAGCATTTCTTTTTCGAAAGACAGGCGTACCATTTTTTCAAACTCAAGGTCGGTGATGGGTTCTCGCTCGTCAAAAGCCGGTCCTTCGCTTGCTTCGCCGAAAAGCGACATTACTCCCATGTCGTGTTCACGGCGCCGGGCCAAGGTGTGGTCAACGATCGGTTCGAAGGCCAGCAACAACCCCTGGCGGGCGTGCCCCAGGCTGTCAAAGGCTCCGGCTTTGATCAACGATTCGATGGATCGCTTGTTCAGCACGGTTTGGTTGCAGCGCTCCGCAAAGTCATAGAAGTCTACGAAAGGGCCGTTTTCTTCTCGTTCGGCCACCATTAAAGAAACCAAACCCTCCCCCACGTTTCTCACCGCCGACAGGCCAAAGACAATACGGTCCGTGGCATCTGGATTGTCGAGAGCGGGCACGGCGTGGAAGTCGCTATGGGCCAAATTGATATCAGGCACCCCGACCTCGATATTAAGCGTGCGGCATTCGTTGAGGTAGACCGCCGCTTTATCAAGGTTCGATCTCACGCTGGTCAACAATGAGGCCAAGTATTCTACCGGGTAGTGGGCTTTTAAATAAGCAATCTGAAAAGCGATAAAACCGTAGCCGTAAGAGTGGCTCTTGTTAAAGGCGTAGTCGGCGAACTGTTCAATGACATCGAAAAGTTCTTCACCAAGTTCGGCCCCGTAGCCGGTGGCTTCACAACCTTGGACAAAACCTTGGCGTTCTTCATGCATGAGTCGGCGGACTTTTTTGCCGCAGGCTTTTCGCAAGTTATCTGCTTGCGCCAAGGAGTACCCAGCAAACTTTTGCGCCACCCGCATCACTGATTCTTGGTAAATCATGAGCCCATAGGTGTCGCCTAAAATTTCTTCGGCATCGGGGTGGAAATAAGTAACTTTTTGACGCTTGTTTTTTCGATCGGCATAATCGTTGTGCATATTGGCCGCCATGGGGCCAGGCCGGTACAGAGCCACCAAAGCGGCAACGTCTTCGAAACTGTTGGGGGCCAGCGAGCGCATCAAAGCACGCATCGGGGTGGACTCCAATTGGAAAACACCAATGGAGTCACCGGCCGCCAGCAAGGCAAAAGTCTCTTCGTCTTCCAGGTCAACATTGTCAATGTCGACCGTTTCTCCGCGGGTTTTTTTAATTAACTCCAAGGTGTCAGTGATGACGTCAAGGTTGCGAAGGCCCAAAAAGTCCATTTTGAGGAGGCCTAAATCTTCCACCCCGTGCATTTCGTATTGGGTAACTACCGGTGCCAAGTCTGGGTCTTGGCCGGACTCTGGTTTTCGTTGAATAGGCAAATAGTCGGTGAGTGGCTGTTTGGTAATCACTACGGCGGCAGCATGAATACCGTCTTGACGGCGCATCCCTTCGAGCCCTTTGGCGACGTCAATGATTTGTCGTACGTTTTCGTCCGTTTTGTACATTTCACGCAACTCGGTGGCCATTTTGTAGCCGGCCCGGTGTTCTTCAACTTCTTCCAGGCAGGCGGCCAGCGGCGTATCTCGACCCATGATCAACGGCGGCATGGCTTTGGCTACTTTGTCTCCCATGCCGTAGGGGAAGTCCAACACTCGGGCAGCATCTCGCACGGCAGCGCGCGCTTTGATTTGAGAAAAAGTAACAATCTGGGCCACATGGTCGCGGCCGTATTTATCGGCGGCGTAACGGATCAACTCATCTCGATATCGGGAGTCGAAGTCCATATCGATATCGGGCATAGAGGCACGGCCCGGGTTTAGGAAACGTTCGAACAAAAGGTCGTACCGAATGGGGTCTAGGTCGGTTATTTGCAGGCAATAGGCCACCGCACAACCGGCGGCACTTCCTCGGCCCGGTCCCACCCGGATGCCGCGATCTCGGGCGTAGCGGATGAGGTCCCAAGTAATTAAAAAATACGAAGAGAACCCCATGTCGCGGATAACCCGCAGTTCGTAAACCAAACGGTCGGTCACTTTTTCGGGCAACTTGTCACCCCAGCGTTTTTTTGCGCCGGTCAGGGTCAGGTGCTCAAGGTAGGCGTCGTCGCCATCGAACCCTTCGGGGATGGGAAAGTCTGGGAGTTGTGGGTTGCCAAACTCAATTTCAACGTTGGCACGTTCGGCGATAAGCAGCGTGTTGTCACAGGATTCCGGCACTTCAGAAAAAAGGTTGCGCATCTCGTAAGCAGATTTGAGGTAGTGCTGGTCGCCGTGAAATTTGAAACGGTTGGGGTCTTTCATTAACGAACTGGTTTGCACACACAGCAACGCATCGTGGTTTTTGGCGTCGTGTTGGTGGGTGTAATGGCTGTCGTTGGTGGCCAGCAAAGGGGCACCGATTTCTTTGGCCAACTTGATGAGCTGCGGGTTGGTGCGGTGTTGTTCGGGAATGTCGTGGTCTTGGAGTTCTACAAACAAGCTTTCTCGACCAAAAATGTCTTGTAGGCGGGCAGCTTTTGCTTTGGCGCCTTCATAGTCGTCGGCCATTAAGGCCTGCAGTACTTGCCCACCGAGGCAACCGGTGGTAGCAATCAATCCTTCATGGTGGTCGGACAACACTTCCCAATCCACTCGTGGCTTGTAGTAGTAGCCCTCCATAAAGGCCCGGCTAGCAACCTGAATGAGATTGCGGTAGCCCGTTTGGTTTTCGGCCAGCAAAGTCAGGTGGTAGTAGAGTTTGCGTCCTTTTCCGGTGTCCCCGCCTGAGTCGTCCACTCGGCCTCTTCGCGAGGGGCGCTCATGTCGAGAGTCGTAGGCCATATACGCTTCGGTGCCCAAAATGGGTTTCACCCCTTGTGCGTGACAGGCCCGGTAGAAGTCCAAAATCCCGTACATGTTGCCGTGGTCGGTGATCCCCAAAGCAGTCTGGCCGTCAGCTACCGCCGCCGTCACCAGATCATCGATACGGGCTGCGCCGTCCAACATGGAGTACTCGGTGTGGACGTGGAGGTGGGTAAAAGAATCAGCCATGGGTGCCTGATGGTTTATCAGATAACGAAACAGTTAACCGGTTCATAGAAAACAATTATCCGACTTAGAGGTAACTGCCGTGAGGGCGTTCGGGGTTGTGCTCTTCTCCGGTGCCGATTTCACCGACGCGCATGCCCGCTAGTTGTTGTTGCATTTCCAGTTGTTGGGCAAACAAGGTGGCTTGTATGCCCTGCACTAAGCCTTCTAACCAGCCCACCAGTTGGGCGTGGGCAATCTGGAGTTCGGCGGCGCTGGGCGCTTCGTCGGCAAAAGGCAAGACCAGGCGGCCAAGTTCGGCCCGCAGGTCGTCGGTCAGGGTTGAGCCGATTTCTTCTACGGCGCTTTCAAATATTTCTTTTAGCCGTCCTCGGCTGGCTTCGTCCAAGGTGGCGGAACGCACCTCTTCAAGGAGTTGGCGCATCATGGTCCCTACCCGCATGACCTTGGCTGGTTGTTCAATCACTTCATTGGGTTGCTGGTGGCCCGTTTTTTCTTCGCTCGTGTCGGGCGCCGAAATAACTTCGGGAAGTTCGAGGTTGGTGTTTTTTACGTCCGGAGATTCCATTGAAATTGACTCTACGCCACGAAAGCCGCCGTGCGGGTCAGGTCACCACACTTATCGCCGGTACCAGCATTTCTTCGGCGGTAAGCGAACCGTGGCGTCCGATTAGATCAATCGACATGACTTCGGCGGCGTCTCGAAAGCCCACCGGGTCTCGTGCCACCAAGGCAACGTCTCCTAATCGAGAGCGGGCCGCTTCGGTAACTTTCGGACCAAACCATCCTTGGCGCACCGTTTGCTCTGCGGTAACTACCCATGCCACGTCAGCGAATGCCTCGATAGCCGCCTGGTAGAGGTCCTGATTGCTTCCCAAGCGAGCATGCAGCCACCGAAAACGAGCTTCACCGCTTTGCCCATCAATCAGGCTGGTTACTTCGGGGGGAAGATCCAGCATGCGGTCACCCACCTCTACTTGACCATGGTCAGCGGTTACTAGCAAAGCCACCCCCGGCCCTAAACGGTCAATTAGTTGAGCAATCATTTTGTCACAAGCAACTAATTCTTCGCAGTATTGATCGCCGAAACCAAACTCGTGGCCCATCAGGTCAATGCGGTCCCAGTAGGCATAGACGAAGGGCTCACCGTTGTTGATTTGTTCTACTACCCCATCTACGAGGCCTTGCCGGTTTTCGTAACCCACTTGCCGAGTGTTGGCCATATGGGCCAGGGTGAAGCCGGAATGAGAAAATTTCTTTTGGCTTACCACCGGCGGCCATTGTCCGCCGAAAGCCAAACAGGGTTGAATTTCTGTGGGGATAATTTGTTTTTGTGCATCACCTTGGCCAGTTGACCAGCGCAGGGTATTTAAAATTTTTCCGTTCATTGGCATGCGGTAACCCACCAGACCGTGTTCTCCTGGTGGCTTTCCGGTGGTTATGGAGGTCAGGGCCGCCGCCGTGGTACTGGGGGCCACGGTGGTGATTGCCCCGCCCGAGAGGCCTCCCAAGGTGGGAGCAATAGAGGTCCGGTCTTGGAGTTGTTGCCAACCTAACCCGTCGAGAACTAACAAAATTATTTGCGAGGCTTCCAACACTTCGGTGGCTATCCATGACGGTGTGGTGTCGCCTTCCACCAGCGCAGGAACCAAACCGGTAAGGCAACCGCCAGCAAAGTCAGGCAAAATTGGAGAAGCAACAGAGGCCGAGTTCATGAACATGACCGTAGCGGGCTATTCCCCGTCTAGTATCGGTAGGCGTGAAGGTATCTACTCGTGGCGATTACGCCAGCCGTGCTTTACTTTCCTTGGCTTTGGCCCAGGAAAGCGACCTTCCGCGTTCGGTGCGCGAGATCGCTGATCAAACCGACCTTCCCCAGCCTTACCTTGAACAAATTTTATTAGCCCTAAAAGGTGCTGGTTTGGTTCGTTCTAAACGGGGAGTAGGCGGCGGCTACTTGTTGGCCCGGGCACCGGAAGAAATCTTGTTATCGCAAATCGTGTCCGCAGTTGATGGCCCAATTGTGGCTGGCGATTTTAACGAGCCACATACTGAAGGGGCCTGCGACCATGAAGGCCAGTGCGTCTTGTTGTCAATTTGGGCTGACGTGGGCACCCATATGCGGTCTTATTTAGATTCGTTTACTTTGCATGACATTGCAGCCATGGCCCGCGGCGACCAAGAATGGCCCACCCGCTAAGTATTCGGTTCGGGCTCTTTTAGTTGGGTAAGTAGGTCTGCTAAGTCATCGGGTAGTTCGGTGTCAAAAGAAACCCACCCTGAACCATTTGGATGTTCAAAACCTAAATGCGCCGCATGAAGAAAAGGACGATCAAGGTCAAGGCCAATACGGTCTCCGCCGTATGCGCCATCGCCCACTAAGGCATGCCCTATGGCTGAGAGGTGCACTCGGATTTGATGGGTGCGGCCGGTTTCTAACTGGCATTCTGCCAAGGAGACTTCGGGCTGCTCCCATTCTTGAAGTACCTCGTAGTGGGTTCGGGCGGGGCGTCCGGCCGCTACCACGGCCATACGGGTGCGGTCTTTGTCGGAACGCCCGATGGGGGCATCGACCACGCCGTTAGCCGCATCAAAATGCCCCCAGCAGAGGGCCTTGTAACGTCGCCCCATGCTGTGGTCAGCCAGTTGAGCTGAGAGGTGGTGGTAGGCCTGTTGGGTACGCGCCACCACCAAAACGCCGGAAGTTCCTCGGTCGAGGCGGTGGACGATGCCAGGACGTTCTGAGGAACCCACCCCGGCCAGTTCTGGCCATTGGGCCAACAATCCGTTGACCATGGTTCCATCTTCGTTGCCGGCCCCCGGGTGCACAACGAGGCCTGCGGGCTTGTTCACCACAATAATTTCGGCATCGGCGTGCAAAACTGGAACTTCTACTTCGTCTTGCGGCGCAGGACCGGCTTCGGGGCTTCGCTGAAGATTGCCAATAACAATTTTTTCCCCGGTACTCACTCGACGAGATCGGGCGGTAACTTCTTTTCCGTTGAGGGTTACCAGTCCTTCGTCGATGGCTGTGCCGGCTCGATTTCGGCTGACATCGGCCATGAAAGCCACCACCCGGTCAAGACGTTCACCCGCTAAGGCTTCGGGGATTACTTCGCTTTGTTCATTCGCCATGAGAGGCGCCCCTTTCTGGAGTGGTCTGATTTTCTTGGTTGGCGTGGGCGCGGTCTTGGGCCACTCCTACCAAAATAATGAGCAATCCGCCTATTACTACGGCAGCATCAGCCACGTTAAAGACCGGCCACCATTGCAGGTCAATAAAGTCCACGACCGCTCCATTAAAAAATGACCCATCGGCACGAAAGAGTCGGTCGGCGAGGTTGCCAAAGGCCCCACCGGCAATAATTCCTGTTGCCAACCGGGCACGGGGGTCATCAAGTTTTGCACCATGGCGGGCTACCACTATTAAAACAACCAGTACCAGAACGGCAAAAATGGGGCCGAGCCCTTCTCCTTGACTAAAAGCGGCTCCGGTATTAAAAACCAAACGAAGACGCAACGTCCAAAAAAGGTCGACTATCTGATGGTTGTCAAGGGTGGAAAGCGCCCACCATTTGCTGAGTTGATCGCCTGCTGATACCGCACTGCCGATGGCGACCGCAGGAGCCCAAATGCTTACCTTTTTCATGGCGACCATGGCGAAGATGCCTAGGGGGTGCCTAGTCCGCCGACTTTGTATTCCACTCGTTCGGCGGCCCAGGGAATCGCCTGGAGGCGTTCTTTGGGAATCGGTTTACTTGACTTGATGCAAACACCATAGGTTTTCTTTTTGATCCGTTCTAGGGCGGCATCAATGGCGTCTACGGCATCGCGGGCTTGGGCGCTAAGGGCGAGGTCTAGGTCGCGGGCTACCGCTACTGAGTCGCCTTCACCGGATTCTTCATCGAACTGAACATCGCCAGGTTCGCGTCCTTCCAGAAGGGAGTCTGCTTCGGCTTGAAGGATGTCTGCGGTTTTTACGTAACGCTTGCGTTCTTCGAGGAGTAGTTTTTTCTGTTTGTCAAGAAAGACTTTGCCGAAACGGGTTTTCACCACAAGTTTCTTAGCAGGAGCTTTTTTAGCA
>JAPKBH010000061.1 GCA_028823445.1 Acidimicrobiales bacterium
GTTGGTTTCTCGTGGGGTATCAACGCGTTCGGACACCATTGAGAAGGGTGCCGATAGCGGTGTACCGCACAAAATAACGATAAGTAAGCAAGAGTAGGCCGCTTACAACCCAACAAATCAGGAAGAACTTCGGTATACGGGGAATCCCCCAGTTGCGTGTCCAGTCTTGGAAAAGAACCACCAAGGGGAGGTGAGCGAGGTACATCCAATAGGAGGCGTCGGAGAGATACCGCACCCAATAGCGTTCGCTGGAGAAAAAATGACGGAATAGCCCGATTAAACCAAACGTCATTCCCCATGTGTACAGCGTTTGCAGTAGGGCTGCCGCGGGCCAGCCTCCTCCCTCGTAAGTAAACCCAGCGGCGAGAGGGAAAATCACCAGCACAGACACCGGTAGGGTCACCTTCCAATGCTTTCCAAGACGATCAATAAGGGGCTCCCCGGCGTCATCGTAAGTACTGAATACTCCCGCCCCGTAACCAAAGAACACGGCGTAGTAGAACAAGACATGGGCGGTAGGTAGCAACCCTGTTGAGGTATCTGGCCCGAAGGTTCTGAACTCTCCCCCGCCTCCCATCTTTAATTGGAAAAGAAATGTCAACGGGAAGGCCACCCAAAGCATGCGGGTGCGTGCAGTATTTGAGGTAACCCGCCGCCCTAACTGTGTTGCTAAAGGTGCGATTACGGCAAACCCTGCGACCAACCAGCAGAGAAACCACAGGAACCAGAGATGGTGAAACTGATCAATCCACGATTTGACGCCTGTTTCGTTGCTGGTATCAGGTGTGTTGAAGGTGGCCTCAGCAATTTCAGAACCATCGGCAAACCAATCAATGTCTTGCCATTGCTGACCATTTATCCGAATGTCTTGAGCACCACCCTCTATCAACACTTCGGCGGTGGCTGCGCTGCCAACCCAGACGGCGACATCTAACGGCGTTAACCCGTCAATGTTTTTTATTTCATAATCAGCACCAGACTCGAGCAACACTTGGGTCACCTCAGGCAGGCCTAGAAAAGCCGCTAAATGTAGGGGGGTGGCTCCGTCTTCGCCTTGCACGTTCAAATCAGTGCCGTCGGTAACGACCAGAGAAACCACATCAAGTTCGCCCGTTAGGATTGCTGACCAGACATCTTCCGTCTCCGTTGCTACCTCTACTCTGTCTTTGCTGCCTGATTCGATCGATCGTTCTGCTACCCAGTCAAACGCAGGAACGACCGTTAAAAGACCTAAAGCGAGAGGCAAGCCAACTCTGCGTATGCGGTGAACAACAAGTGCCTTCATGCCTCGTCGTTGCCAAAGCATCGCCGTAAAAAACCCGCTGAGGAGGAAAAATAACGGCATGCGGAACCCATGAACAGCAATTAAGAATTCGTCAAAGGGCCCGTTAAAGCTGGATGCTTTATCTTGCGCAGGCCAAAACGAGGGGAAGAAAGAAAGGGAAGCGTGTAGGCCGATGCCAAGCAGCATGGCGAAACCTCGAAGAGCGTCAAGGTCGTTCCACCGCCGTGCAGTGGAAGAACCCTTGGCGGTCTCTATTTCTTCAGCCATAGGCTCAGCCCCAAGTTTTTGATTAGCAAAACCTACCAGAAAAGCCCGGCCATAAAGACCGGGCTTTCAACTTGGTGGCGGGGGCAGGGTGCAGCCCCTCCCTGTTCGGTCAGCGCTGGGCTGCCCCGTGGGTCTCCCAGATAATGACCTCGCTGTCGCCCACGCTGGTTAACGCCGGGCTTCCGCCGTGGGTTAGCCGGGCTGCGTCGCCTTCGTTTAGTTGTTGACCGTCGAGGAGCGCTGTTCCCTTCGCCACATAGAGATGAACAAACGGCGCATCGGGAACCGCCACCGTCTCGTTCGGGGTCAAACGACCGACCCACATGACGGCGTCGCGTTGGTGAATAGTAACGGTCCCGTGGTGGCCGCGCCCCGAAGCCACCGGCACCAACCCGCCGGCCTTAAGGAGGTCGCTGACGTCGATTTGTTCATAAGTGGGGTCAACGCCCATCTGGTCGGGCACCACCCACATCTGCACCACGTGGACCCGCTCGGTGGCGCTGTGGTTGACCTCCGAGTGCCTAATGCCGCTACCGGCGGACATCCGCTGGGCTAATCCAGGCACGATGAAACCCTCGTTGCCGCCGGAGTCTTGGTGTCGGAGGGCGCCTTCGAGCACCCAGGTCACGATCTCCATGTCGGCATGCGGATGGGTGTCAAAACCGGCACCGGGGGCTATCCAATCGTCGTTGGAGACAATGAGCAGACCGTGGCCGATGTTCTGCGGGTCGTGGTGGTGACCGAAGCTGAAACTGTGCTGGGCCTTCAGCCACCCAAGGTCGGTAGAAAACCGATCCTTGGAGCGGCGGATGTCCACCGCGGTGCTCACTGTTGGGGGACGAGTTGGATTTCCAGTTCAATATTGATTTTGTCGCTGAGCAAGACCCCATCGAGGCCGAACGGAGCGTTGAAGTCAATGCCGAAGTCCGAGCGGCTGATCTGGCCGGTAGCGCTAAAGCCGGCCCGGGTGGCGGCGTAGTGATCGACCGTCACCCCGTGGAACTCCAGGTCAAATTGAACGGGCCGGGTGATTCCTTTGATGGTGATGTCGCCCATCAGAGCATCGTCGCTTACCGAGGTGGAGCGGAAGGTCATCTGTGGTTGGGTTTCCACATCAAAGAAGTCACCGGTTTGGAGGTGGCCGTCTCGGTCGGCATTGTTGGTGTCTACCGAGGCCAGGTTGACAGAAACGGTGAGCGAGCTAGTGGCCAGGTCATCGGCGATGGTTACGGCACCTTCGAACTCGTTAAAGCGGCCGCGGACTTTTGACATGCCGAGGTGGCGAACGGTGAAGCCCACCTCAGAGTGGGCGGGATCGACCATCCAGGGGCCGGCGGCCAGGGTTGGATTAGTAGTAGTGGTGGTGGACATTTGTTTTCTCCTTGATAGTTGTTTAACATTTAACAAGTTACTTTAAAGTTGAATTAAATGCAACCTGCGGATAATATGACCTTCATGACCACACCCGAATGGCTCAATGAGCAAGAGACCGTCTTTTGGCGGGGCTTTATCGAAACCACCAACCGCGTCCTAGCCCAGGTAGAGGCGGCGCTGAAAGCCGACACCGGCATTGGCTTTGACGACTACGAGGTGCTGGTTCACCTCTCGGAAGCTGACCACAGCCGACTCCGTATGACCGAACTCTCCGACTGCCTCTTGCACTCCCGCAGCCGACTCACCCAACGGATTGATCGCATGGCCAAGCGGGGTCTGGTCCGCCGTGAAAGATGCCCAGGCGATGAACGCGGCACCTACGCCGTCATGACCGACCAAGGTTTGGCCCTCATTCAAAAAGCTGCGCCGGACCACGTGCGGGCCGTCCGTCAGCACCTCATCGACCGACTCGACGGTGAGCAGATTCAATCCGGCATCGAAATGTTCAAACAACTTTAACAAATTCGCCGCCGTCCGGGCCGCCGCTATTGGCATTGTTCACTTATCTGGCATCGATCTGCCGCTAGCGAACTGGTGGCTACCCCTCCGCATTCAGATAAGGGCAAGACATGCCCGGCCAAGTAGTTCTTTGAACCGCCCCAATGCCTAAAACAAAAGCCCGGCCGTGAAGGCCGGGCTTTCATTTGGTGGCGGGGGCAGGATTTGAACCT
>JAPKBH010000035.1 GCA_028823445.1 Acidimicrobiales bacterium
GGCACCGACCACTTAGGGGTGGTGTCGGCCGACGGCCAGTTACGTCGGGTAGAAACCACCGCCAGCAGCATCAACTCGTTGGCCGCTTGTGGCGATGGCGTAGCGGCGGTGTTGGCTTCCTTCGGCGAAGAGCCGGCTGTGGTGTTGGTTCAAAAAGGCGAGACCCAAGTACTTTCGACTCGTCGAGACTTGGGCCTTGACCATTCGTGGTTTCCGCAACCTGAGATGGTGACCTTTGCTACCAGCAACAACGAGGTGGCTCATGCGCTGGTTTATCCGCCCACCAACCCGAATTTTCAGGCCGAAGAGGGCTCGGCCCCGCCGTTGATGGTGTTGGCCCATGGCGGCCCTACCGGGGCGGCGCGCACGCAACTGCAGTTGTCTATTACTTATTGGACCAGCCGAGGCTTTTGTGTGGCCGATGTTAATTATCGGGGCTCGACTGGCTATGGCCGGGTTTTTCGCCACCGTTTGTGGGGCAATTGGGGGGTGCTTGACGTTGATGATTGTCTCGCCGTGGCCCAGCATTTGGTGGCTCAGGGTAAAGCCGATGGCGGTCGTCTGGCTATTAAAGGGGGCAGCGCGGGCGGGTTTACCGTGTTGGCGGCTGTTACTTTTCATGACGTGTTTTCTGCGGGGGCTAGCCGCTACGGGGTAGCTGACCTCGCCGCTTTGGCCGCTGATACCCACAAGTTTGAGGCCCGCTATCTCGATCGTTTGGTGGGTCGTTGGCCGGAGGATGAATTGGTTTATGCCCAGCGGTCGCCTATTAATCATCTTGACCGGTTGGCTACCCCAATGTTGTTGTTGCAGGGTTCGTTAGACAAAATCGTGCCCCCTAACCAGGCGCACCTTATGGCGGAGGGCTTGCGTCAGCGTGGGGTTCCTTTTGCTTTGCTGGAGTTTGCCGATGAAGGCCACGGTTTTCGTAAGGCAGAGAACCAGGTGCGGGCCCTCCAAGCCGAGTTATCGTTTTTTGCGGACCAGTTTGGTTTTGTGGCCGCCGATGATTTGCCACCGTTAAACATTGAGGGTTAACGTCCTGTTCACAAAAAGAGGTTGCACCGTGGGCGTTGGGTCGCCACGATGGTTGGCATGGCATGCGTACTGGTCACTGAAAAAATAGCTGAGGCAGGTTTGGCGATTTTGCGTCAGGCCGGCCACCAAGTTGAGGTGCAACTTGACCTCGATGAGCTGGGGCTGCTGACTGCTTTAGCAGGAGCGCAGGCTTTGATTGTGCGTTCGGCGACCCAAGTGACACCGCAGGTGCTGGCCGCTGGACAAGATTTGGTGGTGGTGGGGCGTGCCGGCGTGGGGCTGGACAACGTTGATGTGGAAGCGGCGACAAAACAGGGGGTGCTGGTGGCTAACGCTCCGTACGCCAATTCGGTTTCTGCAGCTGAACACACCATGGCTTTGTTGCTGGCGGTGGCCCGCAACGTGCCGCAAGCGCATCGAGATTTGGTGGACGGAAAATGGAATCGTGCCCGGTGGACCGGCGTGGAGTTGTCGGGCAAGACTTTAGGGGTGATCGGTTTGGGGCGTATTGGCCGGTTGGTGGCCGATCGAGCCAAAGCGTTTGGCATGCATGTGGTGGCCCATGACCCTTATCTTGAGGCCATTCCGCCGTGGGTGACGTTGCTTCCGCTCCAAGAGTTGGTGGGCCAGGCAGATTTTTTGACTTTGCATTTGGCTCGCACGCCAGAAACCATGGGTTTAATTAACGCCGAGTTGTTGACCAATGCGAAACCGAATTTGCGGGTAGTGAACGTGGCTCGGGGCGGGATAATTGACGAAGATGATTTGGCGGCGGCCATTGTTTCGGGCCAAATAGCGGGGGCGGCTTTAGATGTTTTTGCCACTGAACCCACCACAGAGTCGCCGTTGTTTGGGTTGCCGGGCGTGGTGGTTACCCCTCATTTGGGGGCTTCGACGGCGGAAGCGCAAGACAAGGCCGGCACCGATATTGCCGAACAGGTGGTGCTGGCGCTGGCCGGCCAACCGGTGCCGTTTGCGGTGAATAAAAAATAAGGGTTGCATTGTGCGGTAAAGATCTGCCTATGCTGTGGGGGATGCAACAGTTCTCTTACCTCCTTCTGCTTACTTAGGGCGAACGCCTACATATTCGTTCGTCCGAACCTCCTCGCCTCCGGGCCGGGGGGTTTTTTCGTTCTCAGAAAGAAATTAAAAACCGAAGCATCATCAACTAAACAACCAGGAGCCAACCATGAGCACCCCCGATAACAAAGAACGGGTAGTTATTTTCGACACCACCTTGCGTGACGGCGAACAATCGCCGGGTATTTCGCTGGACGTGGCCGAAAAGCTAGAGATTGCTGCACAGTTGGCCCGTTTGGGTGTTGATTACATCGAGGCCGGGTTCCCTATTGCTAGCCAGGGCGATTTTGAAGCGGTGCATGCGATTGCTTCGTCTATTGAGGGCCCGGTTATTTGTGGGTTGTCGCGTACCGCGCATAAAGATATTGATCGTTGTTGGGAAGCTATTGAACCGGCGGCCAAGCGGCGCATCCATACCTTTATTGCCACGAGCCCGACGCATATGGAACACAAATTAAAGATGAGCCCTGAGCAGGTGTTGGCTGAGGCGGTGTCGGCGGTGAAACGGGCACGGGAGTACACCGATGATGTGGAGTTCAGCCCGGAGGATGCTTCTCGTTCTGATTTTGTTTTCATGTGCGAGGTGTTACAAGCGGTGGTCGACCATGGGGCGGGCACGCTGAACATTCCCGACACGGTGGGTTTTGCCACGCCGGTGGAATGGGCACAACGCATTGCCGATATTCGTAAACGGGTATCGGGCGACTATGTAATTTCTACGCATTGCCACAATGACCTGGGTTTGGCGGTGGCTAACTCTCTGGCGGCCATCGATGCCGGAGCACGCCAGGTGGAGTGCACGATTAACGGCATTGGTGAGCGGGCCGGTAACGCCGCCATGGAAGAAATCGTCATGGCTATTAACACTCGCCCCGACATTTACTCCAACGTTGAAGTATCTATTCGTACCGAGGAGTTGGCTCGTTCGAGCCAGATGGTGAGCCGTTTGACCGGGTACCCGGTTCAGTTCAACAAAGCGGTGGTGGGGCGTAATGCGTTTGCTCACGAGGCGGGTATTCACCAGCATGGGGTGCTTAACGAACGTACCACTTACGAAATCATGGACCCCGCGGCCGTGGGTCAGGGCGAAAGTAAGTTGGTTTTGGGCAAGCATTCGGGTCGGGCGGCCTTTAAGGACCGTTTGGCTAAGTTGGGTGTTCCTATTCAAGGTGATGCGCTGAATGCGGCGTTTACTCGCTTTAAAGAGTTGGCGGATCGCAAGATTCAACTCACCGATGCTGATTTAGAGGCTTTGGTGCATGAAGAAATTGGCGGCCAGGCTGAACATGCTTACGAGTTGGTGAGCGTGGAGGCTCGTGGCGGTAGTACCACCACACCATCGGCTGATTTGGTGTTGGAGATCAACGGTGAGACTCTGGAGGTCTCGTCGGATGGCGATGGCATGATCGATGCTTGTTGCACGGCCATAAAAAACGCCACCGGCGTAGAGGGCCATTTGACCGACTATTTGGTGACGTCGGTGACTGGTGGGGTTGATGCATTGGCCGATGTGACGTTGTCGTTTGAAAGCGACGATGGGGTCAAGGTGGCGGGCCGTGGGTTGTCTACCGATGTGGTGGAAGCTTCGGCTCGGGCCTTTTTGTCGGCGCTGAACAAAATTGCTCGCATTCGTTCTTCTGGTGAAGACCCCAATGCCGTGGAGCGCCCCGGGCACATCGGCTGAGTTTCTGGCCTTGCCAGCATCTGGCCGGTAAGGTGGCGGCGCACCCGACGCGGAGGAAACGCTATGACCGTCACCCTTGGACCTCAAGAACTACAAGCAAAGTTGGGCACCGGTGAAACGGTGATCATGCTAGATGTGCGCACCAGCGCAGAATACGAAACCCGGCATATTCCTGGTTCAGTGTTGGTGCCTTTGGCTGCTTTGTCGGGCCGTTGTTCAGAACTCGGCGACTTGCCGGGCACCGTGGTGCTGGTCTGCGAGTCAGGGGTGCGCTCTGAAGAGGCGTGTCAAAAGCTTGCGGCCACCGGTTGCGGTAACGCTCAGGTGTTAGATGGCGGCATTATGTCGTGGGCCGAAATTAATGGTGATTTGATCTACGGTGAGGCTCGTTGGGCCATGGACCGTCAGGTGCGGTTGACCGCTGGGTCTTTGGTGGTGCTTGGCGTGTTGCTTGATTTTGTGGTGCCGGGGCTCCGTTTCTTGGCGCTTTTTGTGGGCGCTGGTTTAGTGTTTTCGGCAGTCACGAATACCTGCACCATGGCCTTGGGTTTGGCGAAGTTGCCTTATAACCGTGGCCCGGTGACTGATCCTGATGCCACCATTGCCAAATTGCGTAAAGACTTGGAGCTTTCTGCCTAATGATTTTCGACCAGTACTACCTTGATTGTCTTTCTCAGGCCTCTTATTTGGTGGGCGATGAGTCCACGGGACGGGCGGTGGTGGTTGATCCTCGCCGTGATGTGGGGGAGTATTTGGCTGATGCTGAGGCCAAGGGTCTTTCCATCGAACTGGTTATCGAAACGCATTTTCATGCTGACTTTTTGTCGGGCCATTTAGAGTTGGCGGCCGCTACGGGCGCTGAGGTGGCGTATTCGTCGGTGGCCAGCCCGGATTTTGATTTTCGCGCCATGCAAGATGGCGAGCGGGTGAGCCTCGGTGAGGTGGTTTTGGAGTTCCGTCATACCCCGGGGCACACGCCGGAGTCCATGAGCATTGTGGTGTGGGAACACGCCGATGATGCAGAACCGCACGCCGTGTTGACCGGCGACACGCTGTTTATTGGCGATGTGGGTCGCCCGGATTTGTTGAGTTCGGTGGGTTTTTCTCAGGACGATTTGGCTAGCCAACTTTATGACAGTCTGCATGGGCAACTTATGGTGTTGCCGGATGCCACCAAGGTGTTTCCGGGTCATGGGGCTGGGTCGGCTTGTGGCAAGAATTTGTCTACTGATACGTGGTCAACTATTGGTGAGCAGCGGCGTACAAATTACGCCATCAAGGCACCGGATAAAGAGACCTTTATTGATTTGGTAACCGAGGGCCAGCCAACGGCGCCAGGCTATTTTTTGTATGACGCTGGTTTGAACAAAAGCGACCATGGCTTGTTGGACGAAACTGAGCCTACGGTGGCTTTGTCTTGGGGTGAGGCTCAAGCAGCGATGGAGGCTGGGGCGGTGTTGCTTGATGGTCGTGACCCAGAAGATTTTGCTCGAGGTTATTTGGAGGGTTCAATCAATGTGGGGCTCAACGGCCGTTACGCCGAGTTTGCTGGTTCGATTGTGCCGGTAGACATGGACATCGTGGTGGTAGTTGAGCCGGGTGCCGAGTTAGAGGCAAAGAACCGGTTAGCTCGTATTGGCTTTGACCGGGTATTGGGCCATGTTGAGGCTCCGTATGGGGTGATGCAAAGCAACCCTGAAGACGCCGGCATAGCGTCACGGTTGACGGCTGAGCAGTTGGTTGATCGTTTGGCGCAAGACGACTCGGTGCAGTTGGTGGACGTACGTGGACCGGGGGAGTGCGAGTCTGCGGGGGTTATTGATGGTGCGCTGAATATGCCGGTGGCTACGGTGCGCAGCCAACTGGATGACTTGGATCCGAATCTCCCCACGGTGGTTTATTGCGCTGGTGGGTACCGTTCGTCGGTGGTGGCTTCCATGCTGCGGGCCGAAGGTTTCGCCGATGTATCAGACCTCATCGGCGGTTTTGACGCTTGGGCCCCCGACAACGCTTGCGTTTCTTAAGCCTTTAGCCCTGGACAACCCCGCTAAAACCCCAAACCAAAAACGACCCCAGACTAAAAACGAACCTGGGGTCAGACCCCAGGTTCGGGGTAATGGCTGTATTAGAGGTTGATCACCTGTAGGCGGTCGAGAGTGGCGAGGTCGTTGGCTTGGAGGCGGTCAAAACTGTAGGTCCAGAGTTGGTCGCCGATTACTAAACTGCGTTCAATGGTAGGCATCCAGTCGTAGTTGCTGGGCCAGCAGATGGCGATGGTGCTGTCCTCTGGTATGTCAATGTCGCTACTGACCCCGAATTCTTCGCCATACAAGATGGCCTCTTCGCCGCTGAAAACCTCACATTCTTGGCCATTGAAGTCAATGTTGTAATCGTCACAGATCATGATGGTGAGGCCTTGATCGCTTATCCAGTCCGGTTGGCCTAAGTCAAGCATTTGGTCATCAACGAGCGGGCAAGGCGGTTCGGCAGGTGTTTCGCTAGGTTCGTCGTCGTGGTCGATGCGCCCTACTTCGGTGATGGTGCCGTCGACGATGCGTAAAGCTACCGCTCCGGAGTAACTGGTGGACCAGTCGTTGAATGGTAAGAGGGCCAAGTTTTCTGGTCCCCACCAGAGAAAAGCTCGGTGGTCCCATTCGACGCTGGAGTTGCCGCCCTCGGTGGTCCAACTGTCGAGGGCTACTGGGTTGTCGAGGTCGGCTACATCAAACAAGGTGACTTTGGTGCCGGTGGTTCGCCCTTCGTCGGTGGCTTCTTGGCCAATGCCGAGCACCAGGCCGTTATCGAGGGGGTGCAGGTAGCCGCTGTAGCCGTTTATTTTGAGTTCGCCGCGCACTACCGGGTTGGTGGGGTCGCTCAAGTCAACGGTGTAGAAGGGGTCGGTTTGGCGAAAGGTGACCACATAACCCACATCGCCCACGAAACGCACGGCGAAGATTCGTTCGCCGGCGCCCATGTCGCCTACTTGCCCGACGGTTTTAAGTTCGGCGCCAGCACGTTCTAAAACGGTGACCATGGATTCGCTGTTGTCGTTGAACCCCCACCAAGGACTGCCCTTGGTGGTGGCGACCCGGAGGTGGCCATTGTGTTCTGACATGGAGAACTGGTTGAGGAGGCTGCCTTCGACGCTGCCAGAAGCCAAGTATGAAGTGGTGGCGGGGTCAGACACATCAAATTGGTGGATGGAGGTGGCATAGTTTTCTTCTAGTTCTTGCCAGAAGGTGGCGTCGCTGTTTTCGAAGAGGCTTGGGTCTATATAACTGGTGGTGGCCACGTACAAGTTGGTGCCACCGGCGTAAACGGTTTGCCCGTCGGCCAGCACGGCGGTTGAGGAGGGAGACCCGAGGGACGTTCCGAGGTCTACCGTGAGCACGTTGAGGGTGGAGAACCCGGCGAATTCGCTGGGGTGGTGCACGTTGGAGCAGTCAGCGAGAAGGCCGTCAGAAATAGTGCCGTCACTGCTTTCGAGTACGTAACTAGGCAGCCATTCTTCAATAACGGTGTTGGCGACGATCTCCTGGTTGAACTTTTTAGCGTTTTGTTCACCGGCTTGGCTTTGTGGGTAAACAAAGGGCAATTGGTTCATGCTGGTGGTGACAACCACGCGGGCTACTCCGTTGACCACTCGGGCGCTTACGTAGTTGCCTTCCATGGTCAAGGTGTTGGCCACCGCTAGATTGTTCGGGTCGCTGAGGTCTATTTCGATAACGCTGGTCAGCGCTTTCCAATAGTTGTCGGGGCCGGTGAGGCGGGAGAGTGCAGCGGTTGCCTCATAGGTTTCGGCGTTGTCGGTGCCGGCCAGCACAAAGGCGCGGTCACCGGCGAACAAAATGTTGCTACTCCAGTGGCCCACTAACGTGATGGAGTCGGTAATCACCGCTTCGGAACCGCTGACGTCTATGTAGTGCAGTTCGTTTCCGCTCACTACCAAGATGCGTGTTCCGTCAGTTTTTATGAGGTCGGGTTCGTCAATACCAAGTTCTTGTACGTTGGTGCCGGAGTAGTCGGTGCCTTCTTGCAAGCCGTCGCTGTCTGCTTCAGAAGTGGCGGATGTGGTATCGGGAACCATGCCGGAGGTAGCTTCGTCGCCGAAATCATCGCCACGAGTCATGGTGTCTGCTTCCATGATGATGGGCCCGTGGTAGCCGTTGCCGTTGAATCCGTAAGCCCCCACCCGGCTTGAGGCTTCGGTTTGCAGATAGGTCAGCATGTCGTCACAGGCCGTGAAGGGGATCAACGCTGAGGCGAACACCACGTCGTTAAGGTTGACGCTTACCACCGTGGTGCTGGGCGGCAGGGTTACTTCAGGGATAGCGTTTGGGGTGCTGTCGCCGCAGGCGCTGGCGGCTAGGGCGGTGAACAAGACGAGGGATAGAATTCGGCGCATTTTTGCTCCATTGTTGAGGGTCTGTCAGTTATGACGCCCCGGGTCTCGGGTTTGGTTCCCGAAAAATAGAAATTCTTTTAGGTGGTGGTGGGCATCCAGGCGGGCCGTGCGGCGGCGAAGTTTTCTATGGCTTCGGTGGAGCGCAGGCTGATGCCGATGTCGTCGAGGCCCTCTAAGAAGCGTTCTTGGGTGGCGGGGTCCAAGGGAAAATGGCAAGCGATATTTGCTTCGGGGGCTTCGAGGGTCAGGTTGGCGACGTCAATGGTGATAACCAGGTTTGGGTTGGCTTCTACGGCATCAAGCAACTGTTCACCTATTTCAGCCGGTACTTGCACGGGTACTAGCCCATTTTTGGTGCAGTTGTTGCGAAAGATGTCGGCGAAGCGGGGCGACACTACGGCGTTAAAGCCGTATTGTTGAATGGCCCAAACGGCGTGTTCGCGAGACGACCCGGTGCCGAAGTTTGGCCCGGCCACCAAAACTTGGGCATCAGCATATTGTTCATTGTTTAGAACAAAGTTACGGTCGTCGCGCCATTCAGAAAATAAACCTTTGTCGAACCCGGTGCGTTCTACTCGTTTGAGCCAGTCGGAGGGAATGATTTGGTCGGTGTCGACGTCGGAGCGGCGTAGCGGGACGGCGGTTCCAGAAACAATGTGTACGGCTTCCATGGTGCTCCTTAGTTTCTAGGTACTGGCGGAAGGTCGGCGGGGGTGGCGAAGGTTCCGGCAATGGCCGTGGCGGCAGCTACGGCGGGCGAAACTAAGTGGGTGCGTCCGCCGCGTCCTTGGCGGCCTTCGAAGTTACGGTTTGAGGTGCTGGCGCAGCGTTCGCCGGCTACCAACTTGTCGGGGTTCATGGCTAAGCACATGGAGCACCCGGGTTCACGCCAGTCGAAGCCGGCGGCGGCAAAGATTTCCGGGAGGCCTTCGGCTTCGGCTTGGGTTTTGACGGCCCAAGAGCCGGGCACGATGAGGGTGCGGAGGCCGTCGGCTACTTGGCGGCCTTGGGCTACGGCGGCTACTGCTCGGAGGTCTTCAATGCGCCCGTTGGTGCATGAGCCAATAAACACCGTGTCGACCGGTACGTCTTTCATGGGGGTGCCGGCCGTAAGACCCATGTAGTCAAGGGCTCGTTGGGCGGCTTCGCGTTCGCCGGGGTCGGCAAAACTGGTCGGGTCGGGCACGGTGTTGGTGATGGGGGCGACTTGGCCGGGGTTGGTGCCCCAAGAAACATGGGGGGTGATGTCGGCGCCGTCTAAGATTATTTCTTTGTCGAATTCGGCACCTTCATCGGTGGCCAGGGTTTTCCAGTCGGCAAGGGCGGCGTCCCAGTCGGCTCCTTGCGGGGCATGGGGGCGGCCTTTGAGGTAGTCGAAGGTGGTTTGGTCGGGGGCGATCATGCCGGCCCGAGCGCCTGCTTCGATCGACATGTTGCACACCGTCATGCGGCCTTCCATGGTGAGGTTTTTTATAACGTCGCCGCGGTATTCGATGATTGAACCGATGCCGCCGCCGGTTCCTAAGCGGCCGATGATGGCCAAGATGACGTCTTTGGCGGTGCTGCCTTCCGGCAGGGTGCCGTTGACGGTTACCGCCAAGGTGCCGGGGCGTTGTTGGGGCAGGGTTTGGGTAGCCAGTACGTGTTCGACTTCGCTGGTGCCAATGCCAAAGGCCAGGGCGCCGAAGGCTCCGTGGGTGCTGGTGTGGCTGTCGCCGCAGACCACGGTCATGCCGGGCAGGGTGAGGCCTTTTTCGGGACCGATGATGTGTACCACGCCTTGGCCGGGGTCGCCCATGGGAAACAGCGGTACGTCGAATTCTTCGCAGTTGGCCCGCAGGGTCTCGATTTGTATGCGGCTTACTGGGTCGGCAATGGGTTGGTCAATGTTTTCGGTGGGCACGTTGTGGTCTTCGGTGGCCACGGTGAGGTCGGGGCGTTGCACGGTGCGGCCGGCCAGGCGAAGCCCGTCAAATGCTTGTGGTGAGGTGACTTCGTGCACGAGGTGCAGGTCGATAAACAAAAGGTCAGGCTGGTCGGTGGCGGCGTGTACGACGTGGCGTTCCCAGACTTTTTGACTCAGGGTTTTTGGGGACATGAGCTTCCTCAAGGTTCGGCTGTTGACCCATAAGGATAGCCGGTTAGCGGCGGTGCCGGTCAGTTGGGTCAGAGGGCAGCGAGAAAACGAAGCACTAATGCTCGATCTGAAGCAGCGAGCGACATGTAGGTGTCTCGGGCAACTTGTGCTTCGCCCCCATGCCATAAAATGGCTTCTTCTGGCGTGCGAGCTCTCCCGTCGTGAAGGTAGTGTTCGTGGCCGACCACGCCGGTCAGCCCGATGCCCCAAAGAGGCGGAGTTCTCCATTCGCTTCCGGTGGCGTTTCCTTGAGCCAGCCCGTCGGCCAGTTTGTCGCCCATGTCGTGAAGTAAAAGGTCGGTGAAGGGAACGATGGTTTGGTTGGCTAGTGCTTGAACGGGATTTTCTCCGGTTTTCCAAGGAGTGGTATTGTGGCATGAAGCACACCCCACTTGTACAAACCAGGCGGCGCCAGCGAGAACCTCAGGGTCGGTTCGTTGGCGCAGGGCAGGCACAGCCACGGTAGAAGTGTAAAAAGCGGTGTCTTCCAAAAAGTCATTGCCAAAATGTTCGGCAGCTAAGTCAAAATCCAAGTTGAAGTCTGCTTCAAAGGCTCCTTGGGTAAAAGTTGCAATGGTGGGCCGTTGGGCTTTCCATCCGAAACGTCCTATGCCGGCATCTGTTTGGGCCGTTCGGCCAGAAATGCCATCTTGATTTCTGTCTTGTGGGTCGGCCCCACTTTCTAGTTCGGTTGACGGAATGGACTCTAAGAGCCCGCCGCCAAATACTGGTGGTGCGACGCGCAGTGAGGTAAAAGCATCGCCGAGATCAACTCCGTCAACTACTACGAGAGGAGAGCGCAACGAGTAGGGGGTCCCGTCGGGGAAGGTTCCAGAGGTTTCTTCCCAGTTGACGGTAAGTGTGCCTTCGGCTTGTTGGCCGCGATCTTGAAGTTGAAGCCCTAGCTCTGGGTGAGGAATTTGTTGCCCCTCGGCGTCTAAGCCCATGTTGATCAACAAGATCACGCCGGGAGCGGTTACTTGCCCGTCGGCGGGCACGGAGCGCCCGTTGTTGATGTGGCAACCGAGGCAACTATTGCCGTTGTTGGGGTCGCCTAAGCCGTCGGTGCTGGTGAAAACGTGTTCAAAGGGCTCGTCGCCAGCAGCGAAGCGTATGCGTTCGGGGAGCCCCATGGCCCGATTAGAGAGGCTAAATGCTCGCTGGTTATTTGACATGGTGGTGCCTTGGCCGCCACTGCGGAGCAACAGTTCTGGCGGCTCGGTGACCAGTTGCGGGGTGCTTGGTCGGTCAATGAGTAGCCATAGTCCAATGGTTAAACCGAGCAGGGTAAGAAGCCAGAGAAAACGGGTCACTCGCTACTAGGAAGAGCGATGGCATCGATGTCCATTTCTGGTGGCCCGCTGTTGGCGGCTACGCCGGGGGCGGAGTCGGCGTCAGGCATGGTGGGTTGCGCTTCGGGTGCGGGCATGGCGGTGTGATCTACGGTGGCGAATGGGCCTCCAAGGTTTGGGGACCCTGCATCAGCGGTGTTGGTAGCAGTTCCATCGCAGGTGGCGTAAGTTTCAATGTCGATTGGCGCTGATGTGGCGAAAGTGTTCCCTTCGAAGCAGTTGCCAGATGGGTCGTAGGTCCCGTCTTCTAGGCCGAGCACGATCATGATTAAGTCGGTCGGGTTGCCGGTTACTACGTTGTCTTTAACAGTGTTATTTTCGGCTAACCAGAGGTTTTCGTCAAAGAAAAGCGAGAGGGCGATTCCGCCGAAGGAATTGTCGGTTACTAAGTTGCGGGTCACTAAGTTGCCGCTTCCTCCGGCGATCACGATGCCACCGCCGAATCCGATATCCCAGTCTTCGCTTCTGCGTGGCGTATCTGCGTTACCATTTTGGGTCACGATGTTTCCCACGATGGTGATGTTTCCTTGGGGGGCTAACTCCTCGGAATCAAGAGTATTTGGAACCATGCCTAAACGGTTGAAGCGAAATATTGAGTTGGCGATGATGAGGTTGTCGCTGGCGTTGGTGCCAGAGTAGCCAAGGGCGTTGTTTTCGCTGATGACATTGTTTATGACGGCATTGCAGGGTTGACATTGTCCGATGTAAAAGGCTGAGTCTGGGTGTCCACTACCGTAACTATTTTCTAGGAGTCCGTTTTGGGCGTTAAAGGCGTAGATGCCGTAGAGACCGTTGTTGTATGCCGTGACGTAGGAGGCCCGATAGCCATCAAGGATGATGTCGCTGCCGTAATCGCCGGTGAAAAACACACCATTTGAGGTATGGGAATGCACCGTCAGGTTTTCTATGGCCACTCCGTTTGAAAAGACGATGAAGCCGTTGGGCCGTTCGTGTTGGCCGTCGATGATTACTTCGTTTCGGTTGAGGCCGCGAATGACTAAGTCATCAGTTTCAACGATTACTGCTTCGTGATAAGTGCCTGGTGAAATAAGGATGAGGTCTCCGGGTTGAGCGGCATCCACTGCGTCTTGAATGGTGGCGTAATCGTTGGGTACACGTAGAGCGTCAGGGAGGGGGATGGTGGTGGGGGCTGCGGTAGTAGTGGGTGCTTCGGTGGTAGTGGGCGCTTCCGTGGTGGCGACTGCGGTAGTACTGGGCGCTGCGGTGGTGGGGGCTTCCGTGGTGGTTATGGCTGTTGTGGTGGGGGCGACCGAGGTGGTTTCGCTCCCTCCGCATGAGCTCGCTATCAAGCTGATCACGAGAAAAATGGTTAGTGCTGGTATTTTACGCATGCTCGGAGTTTATCCATAAGGTGAGATAGCGGTCAAATTCAGCTGTTTCGAACAATGACCTGCCCGGTTTGCCCGCGTGTGGCTGTGCCGTGGAAAGTGCAGTAGTAGGGGTAAGCCCCGAGTTCATCAAAGGTGAGGGTGGCGCTTCCTTGAGGAAAGAGGAGGTCTTCATTTAGTTGAGGAAACCACCCAGGTTCAAGGTTTTTGGCTGCTGGGGTCACGTTATGGGTGTTGCGGCCTTCGTTGACCCAGGTGATTACGGTTCCGGGCGATACTACGATGATTCGCTCAGAGAACGAGTTGTCTTCAATGATCACCGTTACTGAGGGTAGCCCGGTGAGGTCTACAGCCTTTTCTGGAATGGCGGTGGTGATCGATGAAACGCCAACTTGTGAGGTTGCTGCTGGCATGGTTGTGGTGATGCCGCTTCTGCCGGTGCTGGCGTTGGGGCGGGTGCTGCAGCCATTGAATAGGCAGAGTCCGATGAAGAAAAGTCCAAGCATTCGCATGGAGACAGAATAGGTCAGGTGTGGTATTTTTCTACAAACCGGCGGAGCCGTTGGCCCAAGGAAAGGTCAGGCCCGGTGGTCTTCTACGAACTGGTAAAAATCGTCGCCAAAGAGAGGCCCCATGTGGAGGGTTATTTCGCCCTTGGTGTTAACAAACACTGCGGCGGGTTGGGCGAATATATCAAAGCGCTTCCATACCGTTCCGTCAAAGTCGGCCAGGTTGATGAGGTTGGTGAGCCCCCATTCGTTGATGGCGTCGGCGATTGATTCTGTATTGCTGGTTCCGCTGGAAACTCCGACAATGGTGAGGTTTTCTATTGCTGTGCTGGCCCCGGCGACCGTCGGGGATTCTGCTTTACAAACCGGTCAGGTGGGAGCCCAAAACCAAAACAGCACGTCGCCGCCGGCCAAAGTGGCGGCATCAAAGGCGGTGCCGTCTACCAAGGTAGAGGTGAACTGTAGGGCCTCGGGCACTGTGTCGAGGG
>JAPKBH010000036.1 GCA_028823445.1 Acidimicrobiales bacterium
GGGTTAACCCGGATTACGAGGTTGAGGTTAGGTGAAGAGGCGGTCGGCGTCTTCGAAGTCGACCAGCCATGTGCGGCCGCCTTCTTTGGAATGGTACGAACCCCACCCCAACAACTGTCGAGCACGAGGCGGCAAAGTGGCGGCTCGCTCTTGCGTAACCACCAACGGGCTTGCTTCTTCAGGCCGCAACCAACCCACCACAAAACTTACGTGCATACCGTAGCGCCAACCTTCGGTTTCGTTGGCTCCTGCGCCGTGAATAACTCGCCCCGAATACAACATTCCGCTACCAGCGGGCATAGCAGCGTAAGCCACTTCTTCTTCGGTGGCTTCCCAGCCCCGAATCACCTCAGGCGGCAAACCTTGAGTCCCTGGCACCACCACCGTGGCGCCGTTTTCTTTCGTAAAATCCGACAAAGCAAACATGCAACTCACGGTTATTTCTTTTCCCTGTTGCACCGCTTCGGGCCAGTTGGCTTCATCCCGGTGCAGATACTGGGCTTTCTCCCCGGGGCCTACCGCCATAACTTGGCCGGTGTTCAACCAGTAATCCGCACCGTTTTCTAACAAATAGTGGTCGGCCACCGCATTAAGCACCGGGTTCAACAAAGCGTGTTCTACAAAAGCACGACTACGGGCCGACAAGCCACAAAAGCGCACCGTGTTGGCGCCGTGAAAAACTTCCCAAAGTTCCAGTTCGCTTTTGGTGCCCGGTTTGGTACCAGAAAAACCCGCCGCTAAGTCTTCCATGATTTGCTGTCGGGCCTCTTCGGGGATGAGGTTTTTGACAATGACCCCACCGTCGTTATCCATATGGGCAAATACTTCATCAAGGGAAGCGGATCGCTCCAAAGTCTTTAGTTCAAACATGCGGTGATCTTAGGGCACACAGTTGTACGCAGAGTTGACCGTGAGGTGAGTTTCTGCAGTTGAGGTGTTGCCTTCCCCGTCGGTAGCGGTGACGGTTACCGGCATCCAGTAAGCCATTGCGGTGACTATCGAATACTCAACGAAGGGACCCATTTGGCCGCTCCATTGTCCGGCGCCAGTCAACTCCGCCAATTCCAGCGATCCACCAGCAGCGACAAGGTCTCCGCCGGTTTCCCAGGAAATCTTTACCGAAGTCACCCCTGAAGCGTCAGAAACCTCAGCGATAAACATTGACCATTGTGGCCACGAAGAGCAGTAAGGGCCGCTTTCGTAGATCTCAGGTTCAGACCACGACAAAGCACCAATAGTTGGACCAGTGGTATCTGGAGCCACCGTGGTGGTGGTCGTCGTAGTGGTGGTAGTTGGCGACACGGTGGTGGTAGGCGTCAAAGTAGTTGTTGGTGCAACGGAGGTGGTGGTGGCTAAAGGGATGACGGTGGTAGTGGTAACCGGCACAACCGTGGTGGTAGGTGGCACGGTAGTGGTAGGCACGTTTGTCGTGCTGGTGGTAGCCGGAGCCACCAGCAACACCGGGGCGGGGGCCGAGCGAGGGTCCGACAACAGCACTGACCCCACCACCACGGCCAAGGTGGCCACCACAACAGTAAAGATCGCACCAAGGCCGAAACCAGTAGTTGCAGTGACTGGAGTTACCCATTGGCCGGTAGCGGCAAACCCCCCGCTTGGGGGGTTGGCCACGGGTACGCCGCGGGCCGCCGACTCGAACACTCGTTGCCGCAAGGCCACCGGTGCCGCCACAAAAGGCAAGGCGGCGGCCATGCCGCCGGGAGCCATCATGGCCGCTCGGCGACGCTTACAGGTAGCGCATTTGTCGGTGTGTCGGGCTACCCGTTTACGCCAGACCGGGCTGAACGTGCCGTCCCAGGGGGCAAGGATTTTTTGTAGATCTGCACAGTCTTTGCGGCCGTGGCGAGCCACCAGCAGGGCCCCCATGGAGCGGCTTACCCTTTGGCGTACCCGTTGCACCAGCTTGTGGGCGTTGGCGGTTGATACACCCAGAGCAGCAGCTAATACCTCTCCTTCGAGGCCGTGGCGAGCGTGGAGGTCAAGCACCTCTTGTTCTCGGTCGGTTAGGCCGGCCGCTGCTTCGTGCAGTAAAGCCTGCAGGTCGTTGCTTTCGAGTTGGCCACTCATCGCAGCGTCCGATTCAACGTCAAGGCCCGCTTCAGGGTCGAGCACCAGTCGGTTGCGGGCTCGGTAACGGTTTTGTATTTGACTTCGCGCAATGGCGTAAACCCAGGCTCGGAAACGGTCAGGATCGCGGAGTTGGCCGATGCGTTGGTGGACCAACAAAACGGTGTCGTGTACCACATCTGCCGCTTCATCAGTGTCGTTAAGGCGAGTGCGAGCAAAGTCGTGGAGCCGGTCGGCGTACTGATCGTAGAAACCAGCGAGCGCCGACGAATCTCCGGCCAACAAGCCGGCCACGATTTGTTGATCGTTAACCATTTTGTTGAACGGTAGTCGTCGGCGCACATGTTTTGCCTCCATGGAGAGCGAGTTGGGCCGGGCATCTGGTTTGATGCCCGGCCCGTTGAGGTCCCTCCAAGGATTTAGAAAATGACCAGGGCGGACACTTGCAAGCAATCGACGTCTTCGTCAACTGCCCGCTCAAATGGGCTGTAAGTGAAAGAAGGCATGCTGTCAATCTCTGTGGTGAAGCCGATTTGTTCAAACCCAGCACCGGTGAGTTGGTACATGGTCCGTTCGAAAGTGTTGGGGGTGAAGAAGTTGTCTACCTCTTCGAACTGGACGATGACCGGGATGCCTCCGCTTACTTCACAAGCCACTGAGTCGTAGCCAAAGGTGAAGCCGGTGTGGAATGAGCCGCCGTCCAACTTGGGGGCTTTTTCTATGTTGCAGTTACCCATGACCACGATGTCGTAGTTGCTGTTAAGAAAGCTGAACTTCTTTACCCAGAGTTCTTCTTGACCGTCGAAGTTGAAGTCGGTGGCGAAGAGTGCTTGCCCATACCCGTCGAGGGTTATCCAGTAGTTTCCTACCGCCAGGTAGTGCGCAGCAACGTTGTTGTCTGAGTAAACCCCAGCCCATTCGGTAACCCCGTCGCCGTCGATATCAATTTCAACGGTGTCGCCGACCAGGGTTACTTCTTCGGGCATCAAAAGAAGCGGCCCGCAGTCCTGGAAGCCTGGAATGTTAAAGGGTGGCAACTCCAAGAGTGGTTCAAACTGTGGAGGCAAGAGCAAGTCTCCGAGGCCGGGAAGGCCACCAACGGGCCCCTCTGCTGGAACTTCTTCTTCCTCTGCTGGAGCTTCTTCCTCTGCTGGAACTTCTTCTTCAACTGCTGGAACTTCTTCTTCAGCTGCTGGAACTTCTTCTTCTACTGCTGGAGCCTCTTCCACTGCTGGAACTTCTTCTTCTACTGCTGGAGCCTCTTCCACTGCTGGAACTTCTTCTTGTGCTTGCTCGGTGGCCTCTTCAACCAAGGCCGCAGCAAGTGCTTCAGCATCTTCGGTGCTTTCCGCTTGGTCAGCGTCGTCGTTGGTTTGTTCAACTGTTTCGTCAACCAGAGTTGATTCTTCGTTGTTTGCTTCGAGCACTGCTTCTGTAGTGGTAACGGCATTTTGCGTTTCTGGAACTTCAGCTAATTCGATGTTGCTTTCTTCGGCCACTACTACGGTGGCGGTTTCGCTGGTCTCTGCGTGAGACGAGTCGCCGCGCAAGCCGATAGCGACGCCGGTAACGGCGACGATTATGGCCAGCACAATGGCTGCGGGGATAAGTGGGTTTTCGTTGAATCGTTTCATTGTTTTCTCCTTGTTTGGCGGGCCCCTTGTTGAGCCGTTCATGGTTAAGACGCAGAGAAAACACTCGGTGGACACTTTTTTACAAAAAAAATGCCATGATGCGTTATGGATACTTTTGGCCCCCTTGTTTCTGCTCAAGAACTTGAAGATCGCCTTGACACCCCGGTGCTCTGTGACGTGCGGTGGTATACCGATGGGCGCATCGGCCGAGAAGAATTTGAAAGTGGCCATATCCCTGGGGCAGTCTTTGTAGACCTTGATCAACGTTTGGCTAGCCCCGACAATGGCGCCGAGAGTGGCCGCCACCCTTTTCCCCCAGCCGAAGATTTTGCTCAATGGTTGGGCTCTATCGGCGTCGGCCCCGCCACCCCGGTGGTGGCTTACGACAATGCTGGCGGGTTTAGCGCCGGCCGTTTGGTGTGGATGCTACGCATTTTAGGTCACCCGGCGGCCTTGCTTAACGGCGGTTTGGCCGCTTGGTCTGGCCCGTTGAGCAGCGAAGAAACCCGACGGCCAGCCGTATCGTGCCCCATCCGTCCTTGGCCCGAAGAGCAGTTGCCCAGCATTGAGCAGGTGGCGGCCCATGATGGTCAAATCGTTGATGCCCGTGGCCATGACCGGTTCCGGGGCGATAACGAACCGCTCGATGCTCAACCAGGCCACATTCCAGGAGCCGTCTCTTCTCCTTTTGTCCAGAACATGGTGGACGGTTACTTTCTTTCCCCCGAAGCGTTGCGCCAATCTTTTGCTGACCAAGGTATCGACGATGCGCAAAACGTTATTTCGAGTTGCGGCTCAGGGGTGACGGCTTGCCACAATTTGTTGGCCATGGAACACGCCGGGTTGGGGCGCGGCCGCTTGTTTGTTGGTTCGTGGTCGGCTTGGAGTCGTTCTGATCAACCGATCGCCACCGGGGAATAATCGGCCGCCAAAGTTGGTTCCGTAACTATGCCTTTAAATCAAGAACTCATGGTGGGGATTTTTGCCGCCGACACGGGCGTGGCGGGCGAGTTGCGGTATGCCGCTAAAAAACTCACCGGGCAAACAAGTTGCTCTCTGTGCGACATCACCCACGGGTGGAACCCCAAGGGCCGGCCCGAGTGGAAAAAGGCGTGCGCCGAAGCCGGTATGGAACTCAAGTTGGTTCACCGTAATCACGCCACCAAAAGCCAACTTGAAACAGCAGGCGCTTTGCCCGTGGTATTGGTTGGATCAGAAAACGAGTGGCGGGTTTTGTTGGACGATCAGGCGTTAAAAGAACTGGCCGGGTCGCCGGGCCTGCTTGTTGAACGCCTACAAAAACTGGCGTAAATATGATGGCTGGCCGGGCAGGTATCGAACCTGCAACCTCCTGGTCCAAAACCAGGCGTTCTGCCAATTGAACTACCGGCCACTGGCCATCTTGGTTCTGAGGATAATAGGCAAAGTCAGCAATACGCCAAAAGATCCTGAAAACCTCACCTATGAGCCTCCATGATTTTTTACTCAATAGCCAAGGCGCAGATAACGCAGACTTTTTGCGTCGCTCTGCCGGTCTACGGTGATACCGTACCGCCCGATATGGGATCACTTATTAAAAAGCGCCGCAAGCGCATGCGTAAGAAGAAACACCGCAAGATGCTGAAGCGCACCCGTGCTCAGCGCCAACGCGGTAAGTAACCTCTTTTACTCGGCGGCCACTGTGTGGACCACCCGCCGGTTTTCTCCAGGAAACGCACCTTCAACAAACCACGTACTACCGCTGCCTGCCAAATGGGGGGTTAGCCCGCTGGCCTCTTCGAGAGCGTCACGGTAGATCGTCAATTCTGGGTACTGTGTTAAAGCAGCAGGTTCTAGGTCGTTGTCTCCTTGCCCTCGTGGGCCGCCCATGGCATCCCAGCGCCCATATACCGCTGGCGTGGAGCAGCCAAACGGTGGGGTCAGCAAAGTAAAGGTACGGGGTTCAAAAGGCATCGGGCTTACTTCTTCCCCAATGCCGGTCACCCAAGCTCGCCCGCCTCGCAAACAAAAAGCTACGTCGGCGCCCAGCGTGGCTGCCGCTTCTAAGTCGGTAAACCCGGCCCAGCGCAGTACCGCTGCCGCATTGGCTGAGCCGCCTCCCAGTCCGGCTCCGGCGGGAATATTTTTTTCTATACGAATTTGTGCTTGTCGGCCTACTAAAGCCAGCGCCTTGTTGACCAGGTTGTTGTCGTCGGAATCTACCGAAAACCCTTCTGTTGTTCCGTTCACCGAAAGCCCTTGGCCCGGGGAAACGAACAGTCGGTCAGCCAAGTTGAGGGTCACCATTTCTGCTTCGATCAGGTGGAACCCGTCGTCACGAACCCCAGTGATACGCAAGCCAAGGGTCAATTTGGCGGGGGCTATTAATATTGTGGTCATTTTTTGACCTGATCAGCGATGGCCGCCCATTGTTGGAGGCTGAGTTCTTCGGCTCGTGCGGTGGGTTCAACGCCGGCTGCCTTAATTCCTTCTTCGGTGGTCATGGCGCTTAATGAGCGGCGTAACATTTTGCGGCGTTGCCCAAAGCCGGCACGCACCAGAGCGAACAGCATTTTGGCATCCGCAGTTACTGCTGGTTCAAGGCGGCGTTTTATGTGCACCAGTGCGGAGTCCACCCGAGGCCGGGGGTAGAAAACAGATGGCGGCACCTTGCCTACTAATGCCGCCGTGGCGTGATAGTTCACCTTGACCGAAGGCAGGCCGTAGGCAGCATCGCCAGGGCCGGCTACCAGTCGGTCGGCGACCTCGCGTTGCACCATGACCAGCATCGAAACCACGGCAGGAGTTTCGTCTAGAAGGTCGCAAATAAGTGGTACCGAAATGTTGTAGGGCAAGTTGGCCACCAAATGCCAGTGGCCTGTACCTAAAATTTCGGTCCAGTCTGCTTTCATGGCATCGGCATGCACGATACGCACCGACCGTCCGTTGGTCACCTCGGCGAGCACTTCAACCAATGTGTCGTCAATTTCTACTGCCGTAACCGCTGCCTCGGTATCACAGAGGGCCAGCGTTAGGGCCCCGATTCCAGGCCCGATTTCTACCACTTGGTCGCCTGCCCCGATCCCAGCCAGTTCTGCGATGCGGCGCACCGTGTTAGGTTCGACAACGAAATTTTGTCCCAGCGACCGCTTGGGTGAAATTTGATACCGGTCCAGGAGTTCCCGGACCTCCGTCCGAGTGAGGGTCATACCTTGAGGCTAGAGCAGGAAACGGCCACATTCGGGCCATTGGCCTGGGCCGCGAAAATCGTAAAGCGTTTGAGCCATCAAATCTTGATCAGCGGGCGAAGCTTCAATGGGGTCAACCCCTTCAAGATGGTTGACGTGGTCGAAGATGCTGGCAATCCAGTCCCATGTTTGACGACTGAACTGGTAGGCCCCGCGGTAGCTACCGGTGGGGTTGACTGCTTGATAGTTGTTGGTTGATTCGCAACGTCGTAGATCATCCCATTGTTCGGCGGTTGGTCCGCCAGGAATCGCTGGGGTGGCGGGGGCCACGGTCGTTGGTGAGGCCGAGGTGGAGTAATCCAGGTCTGCTTGTCGTTGTTCTTCGACCAAGCGGGCTTCTTCGGCGGCTTGGGCTGCCTGGTCGGCCTGGCGGTGTTCTTCGGCCAAACGGGCTTCTTCGGCGACTTGGGCTTCTTGGGCGGCCAAGAGTTCTGCTTGTTTGCGTTCTTGTTGAGCGGTTACTGCAAATTCAACAATGGCCTGGGCTCGTGCTTCAGCAATGATTTGGGCCGCTATTTCTTCGGCTTGAGCATTTTTGGCCGCCGCTATTGCTGAAGATATTTCTGCGGTGACTGGAGGAAACTGTTCGCTAACTACCGAGCGCACCCGAGGCATCGTGGTGGGTGCGGGGGCAGCCGTCTCTAATGGTGCTGCCTCGTGGGGCAGCACCGAGGCGCCGGCCACTGCGGTGACCGAACCTATGGCGTCTGGGTTTTCTAAGACGAACAGGGGCAGCGCAGCAAGGGTGGCCAAAACCACCACCACTACACGCCACCGTTCGATGGTGGTGTCGGCGTTCAGAGCTCCGTCCCTTTCCTCTCTGGTGCCTGCCTCTTATGAGACGCGCACAGCCAACAGAAAAGTTACGAAGAAACGGCGATTGTTGCAACCGCAGTCTTTATTGCCGCGCGCAACGCACCACTCTTCGCGCGAATAACAAGGTCTTGCTATTGAGCAGAAACCCCGTAAAAACGCTGCGCCGAAGCGGTAGTTGCGGCGGCTACTTCGCTAATGGGCAGGCCCAGCACTTCAGCAATTTTTTCGCCCACCAAGGCCACGTTGGCCGGTTGGTTGGTTTTGCCCCGTAACGGCACTGGGGCCAAGTAAGGAGAATCGGTTTCCACCATGATGCGCTCCAACGGGCAAAGAGCGGCGGCTTCTCTTACCTCGGGGGCTTTAGGGAAAGTCACGATGCCGCTAAACGACATCATGGCCCCGCGTTCTAGGCAACCCGTAGCTTCGTCGGGCCCACCGGTGAAGCAATGAAATACCGTGCGCTCCGGGGTGCCTTCAGCGTCCAAAATGGCGAAGGTTTCTTCCCAGGCCAGACGGGTGTGAATAATCAACGGCAAGTCATGCTGATTCGCTAATCCGATGTGAGCGCGAAAAATCTCTTGCTGCTGGTCTCGGGGCGAATGATCGTAGTGGAAGTCCAGCCCAGCCTCGCCGACCGCCACCACCTTGGGGTGATCCAACAACTCAGCGATACCTTGCATCCCGTCCCGTGCTTCGTGGGGGTGCACCCCGGCGGTGGCCCACACTTGTGCAAAGCGTTCCGCCGTCGCTACCGCCGCTTGGCTGTGCGCCAGGTCGGTGCCCACGGTGATCATGCCCACTACCCCAGCATCTGTTGCTCGCTCTATTACCTCAGGGGCGTCTTCACCCAGATGGCAGTGGTTGTCGAACCAGCGAACTTCGCCCACCTTCTCACTAACTTTCTTGGTCGGCCAACAGTTCGCCCAAATCTACTTTGGCAAACAATGGTGAGGGCTTACCTACAGGCAAACCGGGGGTGAGTTCTTCTCGCTGCCAGCCGGTTACCGGGCCGAAGGGGTCGTTCAATATTTCGGTAGAAAACGGCAAGTAGGGCGCTAAAGCCACTCGTACCCCGCCCACTGCAGCGAGCGCTGTCCCCAAAATTACTTTGGCCCGTTCGGGGTCTTCTTTGGCCACCTTCCATGGTTCGGTGGCGTTGAGGTAAGCGTTTACGGCGGCCGCTCCGTCCATGCCGGTACGCAAGGCGGCCCGCAGTTCAACTTTTTCCAACTGTTGGCCAGCCGTAACCAGCGACGCATCTATGGTCGCCAGTAGAGCCATATCTTCAGGTAGGCGATCACCGGGTTCTGGCACTTGCCCGTCGCAGGTTTTATGCACCATTGACAACACCCGGTTCACCAGGTTTCCCCAAGTGGCGGCCAGTTCTTCGTTAATGCGGCGGGCGATTTCTTCTACCGAGATGTCGGTGTCGCTTTGTTCAGGCAAGTTGGCCGCTAAGGCGTAACGCAGGCCGTCTGGTTCAAACAAGTCAAGGCCTTCGCCAATGGTCAGGCCCACTCCCCTGCTGGCTGAAGCTTTGCCGCCTTTAAAGGTCACATATTGGTTGGCCGGCACATCGGTGGGCAGGTTCAAACCGCCGTAGCCCGACAACATCCCGGGCCAAATAATGGTGTGAAAAGGAATGTTGTCTTTGCCAATGAAGTACACGCTGCGGGCTTTATCGCCTTCCCACCATTCACGCCAAGCCTCCGAGGTGCCTTGGGCCTCAGCCCATTCTTTTGAGGCCGATAGGTAGCCGATGACTGCTTCGAACCACACATAAATCCGTTTTCCATCGCCGAGGTCATCAACGGGAATCTCAATACCCCAATCAAGATCTCGAGTAATGGCTCGGTCTTGGAGGCCTTCTTCTATCCAGCCTTTAGAAAAATTAAGAACATGGCGGCGCCAACCTTTTCGTTCTTCGAGCCATTGGCCAAGAACCTCTTCAAAGTCGGTGAGGCGCAAATAGAAATGCTCGGTGGAGCGCAACTCGGGTTGAGATCCAGAGAACTTTGATCGGGGGTCTAATAACTCTTCGGGGTCGAGGGTGCGGCCGCAGTCTTCACATTGATCGCCGCGGGCTTCGGTGTATCCACAGTGCGGGCAGGTGCCCTCAATGTAACGGTCGGGCAAAAACCGGCCGACTTCGGTGTCATAATATTGTTCGCTAATGCGCTTATCTATATGGCCTTTCTCTAAAAGGCGCAAAAACATGTCTTGCACTACCGCCGTATGATTTTCGGTGCCGGTAGTGGTGTAGCAGTCCCAACTAATAGCCAGGCGCTCCCAGTCGGCCACAAACTCATTGTGGTAGCGGTCCACGATCTCGGCCGGGGTTACCCCTTCAGCATCGGCTCGAACAGTAATTGGGGTGCCGTGGGTATCTGACCCGCTGACCATCAGCACCCGGTTCCCTATCAAGCGTTGATAACGAGCGAATACGTCAGCGGGCAGGTAAGCGCCCGCGAGGTGCCCAAGGTGACGTGAACCCGAGGCGTAAGGCCATGCCACGGCGACCAGAACTGGCGAAGGAGAAGAATTCATGAGTCGAGGCTACCGGTCGCCTCGCAAGTCGAGGGCATGAGCGTAGGCTCGACGCCGGCTTACCCCAAGGCGCCTTGCTGCTTCGTCGGCGGCATCACGGGTTGAGGTTCCGCTGGCCAATATTTCTTCGAGTACTTGCCCTAATCGGTGGTCATCTGCTTCGGCCGGAGCCGGGGCCCCGCCAAGCACTAAAACCACTTCACCTTTGATTTCTTTACTGGCCCATTCGGTTGCTTCTCTTAACGAACCTCGAAATACCTCTTCGTGGAGTTTGGTTATTTCTCGCGCAATAGCTACCGGACGGTCTGAGCCGCAGAGTTCAAGAAGGTCAGCCACCGTGGCCGCTACCCGTTTGGGAGATTCAAACAACACGGTGGTGCGTTCTTCGGCGGCGATTTCTGCCAAACGTTGCTTACGTTCTTGGCCTTTGCGGGGCAAAAACCCTTCCATGCACCAGCGCTGGGTAGGCAAACCGCTCACAACTAGGGCCGCTACCGGGGCCGCCGGGCCGGGAACCACCGTTACTTGGTGACCAGCGGCCAAGGCTATTTTTACCAACCTCTCGCCGGGGTCGGAAATCCCCGGGGTTCCGGCGTCGGTAACCACTGCTACTTGCTGCCCCTCGTCGAGGCAGGCCACCACGCGTTGGGCGGCTCGCTCTTCAGTATGGGCATCCAAACGCATCAACCGTACGCCGTCCACCCCAGCGTGTTGCAACAACCGGCCAGTTCGGCGGGTGTCTTCGCAAGCCACCACGTCGGCGGCCGCTAAGGCTTCTACGGCCCGCGGCGAAAGGTCGCCCAGGTTGCCTATTGGGGTCGCTACCAAGGTCAAAACGCTCATGACTAGCGAACCTCCAACTGGTCGTCTACGGCCAAGCCCCAACGCTCAAATGATCCGAACTCTGCTTCTACTACCGCTCGGGCACCTCGCACCGGTCGCCCCATTCGCCAAGGCGGCATGCTGGTGACTCGCAATACTTTGAGTTCTTTATCAAGGTGAGCAACATCTATAGCGAATCGCATACCGAGGGTGTGTACCGAGTTAGCGGGTCGCAGCAACAGGGCACCTTCAACGCCTTCTCGGCCCAATAAGCCTCGCTGACGGTCCGCACGCCTTTCAGCGATCTCCACGGAGCTCAACACTTTTTCACCACAAACCAACCACGGCATAGGTAAGAGCGTAGGTCACACGTTGAAGCGGAACTCCAAAACGTCGCCATCTTCTGGAAAATAATCTTTTCCTTCGGATCGCACTAAACCCGCTTCGCGGGCTTTTACGTAGGAGCCTTGCTCGAGTAAAATGTCCCACCGGATGGTTTCGGCGCGGATAAACCCTCGTTGAAAATCGGTGTGGATGCGCCCTGCACATTCGGGGGCGGAGGAACCCACGCGGAAAGTCCAAGCACGGGATTCTTTTTCGCCGGTAGTGAAGTAGGTCCGCAACCCCAACTGGTGGTAGGCCGCTTGCACAAAACGGGGAAGCGCACCTTCGCCCAGGCCTAAGCCTTCGAGTAGTTCGGTACGGTCTTCCAGGGGCAATAAAGCTGCTTCGGCTTCAAGTTGCACGCACATGGCGATGACGTCGGCTCCCGCAAGTTCTTCAATAACTGGGGCAATTATCGGGTCGGGGTTTTCAATTTGTTGCTCATCTAAATTGACGACCGCCAATACAGGTTTGGTGGTAAGCAACGAGAAGGGCTTTAACTCAAGGAGTTCTTCTTCGGTAAATTCAGCACGTCGTATCGGGGTGCCCTCACTAAGTGCTGCTTCAGCGCGTTCTAAAATTTTCACGATCCCCACCAAAGATGGATCGCTTTTAGTGGCTCGCCGATTTTTGTCTACTTGGCGCTCTACGGTTTCGAGGTCGGCCAAAGCCAACTCCACTTCGACAATACGCAAATGCTCTAACGGGTCGGTAGGCCCCGGAACATCGGTGTCTTCAAAGGCCCGTAACACAAAAACGATGGCGTCCACTTCTCGAATACCCGACAAAAATTTGTTTCCAAGGCCTTCGCCAGAAGCGGCGCCTTCTACCAAGCCGCCGATGTCTAAAAACTGCACGCTGGCCGGCACGGTCTTAAGCGAACCGCTCATCTCGGCTAAGCGGTCCAGGCGAGTATCTGGCACTTTGGCTACCCCTATGTTGGGGTCAGTGGTGGCAAAGGCATAAGGGGCAGCTAAAGCACCACCGCCCGCTAAGGCGTTATAAAGCGAAGACTTCCCTGCATTTGGAAGACCCACAAATCCGAATTGTTCCACCGTTACTCCTTGATTTCTTCCTGTACTCAACCGAACGGTAAGGCTACGCCGGGAGTCCTCTGGCCAGACCAGAACTTTAAGAACTCTTTCAATGTCCTGGCCATTTATGCGATGAACCTGGACAAATTGCCGTTAGTCTCTGGGCTATGTCTAAGCGCACATCCAAAAAGAAAGTCAATGCTCGGCGGAAAAAGGCCAACCATGGCCGGAAGCCCAACTTGGGCCGCAACAGTTAATTTGATTCGTTTTCCCTGGTTTTCCCTATGAACGACCAGAATATTGATCCGGTTCTTGGCCGGGGAGATGCTACACCCAGCGAACAGATTGATACTTTTCCCGTTGACGGGCCAATTGACCAGATCTCGTTTCGCTCTTCGGAGTTGACTGCTGTTTGTCCAGTTACTGAACAGCCTGACTTTTATTCCATCATGATTATGTACCGGCCCGATGACCGGTGTATCGAAACCAAATCGCTCAAGCTTTACTTGCGCACCTTTGAAGGGGTCGGCATTTTTGCCGAACACTTAGCTCCAAAAATTGCTCAGCACCTGAGTGCTGCGGTAGGAGTACCGGTTGCCGTAACGCTTGAACAGCAATTACGTGGCGGCATCGTCACCACCGTGACTGCTCCAGGTTCGGCTGCGTAGCTTTCTTTTTTTTGTTTCTCCTGTAAAGGTGAGCGCGATCTTGTTTAGTTCGTTAGAGTCAAAATTCCTTGTGTGACGGTGGTCTCATTCGTCGGCCAAGGATTAACTATTAACTAGGGTCCGGAGGGATTCATGAAGAAGCGTTTAAGTCTTTTGACTGCTGTGCTGCTGGGGTTCGC
>JAPKBH010000011.1 GCA_028823445.1 Acidimicrobiales bacterium
TTGCATGTGTTAGGCCCGCCGCCAGCGTTCGTCCTGAGCCAGGATCAAACTCTCCATCAAAATCTCAAATGATTACCACCGAAGTGATAACCACCATCGAATCATGGTGTAACCGCCTTTCGGCGGCTTATTACACGAGTTTTTCAGTCAATGAAAACACCAATTCTCATTGACTAGGCTTCAGGACAAGAGCAGTTAACCGAAGTTAATTACTGCTGTCCGTCAGTGCTTGAATTAAATTTAGGGTCTGTCCAGCGACAACTCGCATCGTCGATGGACAGCCCGCACTGGCTATATTTCGTCCTCTGTTCCGTTTTCAAAGAGCACACGATGACCGAAAGTCATCAGGCACACAAAACTCAATGAGCTTTGGTGGTGCCGTGGTTGCCGGCCGATTCGATCTTTAAAGATCTGCCGGTGGGCAACGCACTACGCTCGGTTAACCAAGCCGATTGGCTTTTGTCACCCGTGCGCCCCGCAACGCTAGCGGTACCACCCATCACTTCAACGCGCAAAACACACATTTCTTTCAAATTTCTGAGATTTCTTTTCGTCAGCCAACCAGCAGCAAATGACGCGACCGACGACCCTTTTGCAACAACACAAATCGCCCGCCTACCAAGTGGCCAACGGGCAGCGCCAGAGCGTCTTTTTCTTGCCGTTGCCCGTTCACCGAGACCCCTCCGCCGGCTACCGTGCGCCGGGCATCGCCTCGTGAACTGCACAGTTCGCTTTGCACCAAAGCGTCAATAAGCGACTCCAGTCCAGCCAGGTCTTCTTGCTGCACCGTGGTCTCGGGCACAATCCCTCGTAGTGCTTCGAGCACTTCTGCGGTCGGCGGTTCTTGTCCAAACAAGCCGCGAGCCGCTAAGGCGGCGCGAGCGGTTTCTTCGGCGCCATGGACCAGCGTGCAAACTTCGTCGGCGAGGCGCCTTTGGGCCAGCCGGTCTGCGGGCTGCTTTTCGTGTTCGGCCATCAAAGCCGCTACTTCTTCAACCGACACCAGGGTCAACTGCAACAAGAAGCGTTCGGCGTCTCGGTCGTCGACGTTAAGAAAGTACTGATGCAATTCGTAAGGCAAGGTGCGTTTCGGGTCAAGCCATATTGCGCCGTCGGCGGTCTTGCCAAACTTGGCCCCATCAGATCGGGTCACCAACGGCACAGTCAACCCGTGGGCCGAGGCTGCTGAGCGTCGACGAATCAAATCAATACCAGCCGTAATGTTGCCCCACTGGTCTGAGCCACCTACTTGGAGTTCGCATCCGTGACGCTGGTTGAGTTCGTAGAAGTCGTTGGCTTGTAGCAACATGTAACTGAACTCGGTGAAGGACAAGCCTTGCTCTCCGTCCATGCGGCTCCGTACTGACTCTTTGGCCAGCATGGTTCCTACGGTGATGTGCTTCCCTACTTCACGGAGAAAGTCCAGCACCCCTACGTCGGCGGTCCATTCAAGGTTGTTGACCATTACTGCGGCCTGGTCACCGGGCGCCAGGTTGCCTTCGAAATGTAAGAAGGCATGCAACTGGCTCGCTACTGCTTCCACATTATGAGCCAAGGTGGGGTCGTCTAAAAGGTTGCGCTCTTCGGATCGTCCACTGGGGTCGCCCACCATGCCGGTAGCTCCGCCGGCTAACGCAATTGGTCGGTGGCCGGCATCTTGAAAGCGGCGCAGCAAAAGCAACGGGACTAAATGCCCAATATGCAAACTGTCTGAGGTCGGGTCAAAACCGCAATACAAGGTAATGGGCCCTTGATTGAGTCTTTCCGCCAACGCTTCAGCGTCAGTTTGGTCGTGGATAAGTCCCCGCTGGGCGAGGTCGTTTAGAAAATCGTTGCTGCTCACCCTCCTATAATGACCGATCGGAGGCCCTTAGCCCAACCATTTAACAAAGATCTCTTGGTTACCTTTGCTTGGTGCCGTCTTTTCGGTTGTTTCACAGGCCACAATAGAGGGGTGGCTAAACAGTTTTTTTTCGGACGCCTTGGCGCGGTAACGGTGGCTTGCGCTTTGCTGGCCACCGCTTGTTATAGCTACGAGTCTCGGGAGTTCGAAATCACCATTCCTGAACAGTCAGAGACCTCTACTGTTTTCGCCGCCGACGGCACTGTTCTCACTGCCATGGTGGCTCCTGAAAACCGCTCGGTGATTCGTGACATTGAGGTCATCCCCGAGATGGTTCGCAATGCGGTTATTGCTATTGAAGACGAACGCTTCTATGCCCACGATGGGGTCGATCTACGGGGCATCATCCGGGCGGCCCGCACCAACCTCGAAGCAGGCGGCATTAGCCAGGGTGCCTCTACCATCACCCAGCAGTACGTCAAGTTAGCCATTATCGAAAACTCGGAACGCACGGCGAGTCGCAAGCTTGAAGAGATTTGGTTCTCCATGCGCCTCGAAGAGCAATTCTCTAAAGATTTCATTTTGTTGCAGTACCTCAACACCGTTTATTTTGGCCACGGCGCTTACGGCATCGAAGCGGCCTCTCATACTTATTTCAATAAGGGTGTGGGTGAACTTACGGTGGCTGAGGCAGCCATGATCGCCGGCATTGTGCAGCGCCCCACCTATTACGACCCCATGCGTAACTACAGCGCCAGTTTGCGCCGAAGCCACATGGTCTTAGGCCGCATGTTGGCCAACGAGTTCATAACCGACGAGGAGTACCAAGAAGCAATCGACGTGCCACCGGTGCTAGAGGAATACTCCGCTCGGCTCGACACGGTCTATCCGGCTGGCCATTTTGTCGAAGAGGTTCGCCGTTGGTTTTTAGCCAACACCGACATCGCTGACACTCTTGGCCAGCGAGAGGCCTTGCTTTTTGAAGGCGGGTTGCGTATCGAAACGACCATTGATTTAGAACTCCAAGCGGCCGCCGAGGCTGCTGTAGAGGCGCACCTCCCTGATGGTTACGGTTTGCCTGATGCTTCGGTGGTGGTCATGGACCCTCAAACGGGGTTTGTGCTGGCCATGGTGGGTGGACGTGATTTCTTTGCCGAAGAAGAAGATGCCAAAGTAAACCTTGCTATGGGTAACGGCCGCCAGGTGGGGTCTTCTATGAAGCCCATTGGTTTAGCGGCGGCCCTCGAAGCGGGTTGGGGCGCTACCTCGGTGTACCCGGCACCCAACGAAATAGAATTTGATATTCCCGGTGGCGTCGGCGATGCCGCCTTGTGGAATGTCAGTGGTGGAGCCACCGGGTACCGACTGCCTGACCCGGGGCCGGACGGTGAAATACCCGATCCAGAAATGGTCACTTTGGTGCAAGCCACTTGGGGTTCATACAACACGGTGTATGCCCAGTTAAGTATGGAAATGGGCCCACAGCGCTTGGTATCGATGGCAAAGCGCATGGGCATCCAAAGCCCAGTGGAAGAGGTTTACGCCAACATTTTGGGCACCTCTGACACCACCATGTTGGACATGGCTTCGGCGTATTCTACTTTTGCCAACCGGGGCGTTTCGCTTCCCCCGGCGTTTGTTACCCGCATTACTCGCTCCGATGGCACCACCTTGTGGGAGTGGGAACGTGAACAAACACGGGTTTTGAGCGCCTCCATCGCCGACCAAATTACTTGGATTCTTGAAGGGGTGATTGGCCACGGCACCGGCCACCGTGCCGATTTTGGCCGGCCGGCCGCCGGGAAAACCGGTACGACACAAAACTATGCTGACGCGGTATTTGTTGGTTACACGCCACAAATCACTACCTCGGTTTGGGTGGGCTACCCCGAAGGCCAGATTTCTATGGTGCCTCCCCTTTTGGACCGCAAGGTTTTCGGTGGAACTTTCCCGGCGCTTATTTGGCATGACGTTATGGAGGTCGCTCATGCGGATCTTCCTCAAACCGATTTCACCGAACCGCCCCCCTCTCGGGCCCCCACCACTACCGAAGCACCGGACGTGATCGTGCCCACCCCCCAACTGGTGGGCTTAAGCCTTGAAGCCGCCACCCAACTGCTTAACGATTCAGGAACCGGCATCACCATTTTGGCTTCTTTCGATATCGAGACCGGTGACGCCGAACCGGGCACTGTCTTGAGCCAGTCCCCGGTGGCGGGTTCCACCATGGCCGAAGGCGGGTCGATGGTGTTAGAAGTCGCGGTGCCGCTTCCTTTGGTAGCGGTGCCAGATTTGGCGGGGATCACCGAAGCAGCGGCACGTTCTTTAATAGAAAATGAGGGACTCATCTTTGTGGTAGTCGTTGCCGCCAATCCTTTTGAACCTGACGCCCCGGCCGGCATGGTGTGGGGTCAAGACCCAGCCATCGGAGTCGAGGTTGAGGTTGGTTCCTCTATCACCGCCCAAGTAACCCCCGAACCCGAACCCGAGCCGGAAGCATGACCCAACCTTTAAACGAAGACGCCGCCAACCCTATTGTCCGTTTTGCCCTCTCGTTGCTGGTACTTTCTCTTGCTGTTTTCTGGTTCTGGGCGCTCCTCCTGGCCCCTTCCGGCAACCCGGATCGTTTAGAGGATCGCACTTGGGCAACTAGCGCAGAAGCCCGTTGTGCTGCTTTTCGCGTTGAACTGGCGGCTTTGCCGGCAGCTACTGAGGCCACCACCCCCGACCAGCGAGCGGACCAGATTGACGTGGTTTCTGCGCTGCTAAGCGAAATGCTTAGCGATCTTGAATCTTTGTCTGGCGGCACCGTTGATGACCAACAAATGGTTGCTTTGTGGCTGAGCGACTGGCAAATACACCTTGGTGACCGAGCCAGTTTTAGCGAGCGCATGCGCAGCGATGGCGATGTCGCTCCCCTGCTGACCACTACCGAAGAGGGCGGTTCTTACCTGAGCCGACAAAACGGGTTCGCTCGAGTCAACGACATGGACTCTTGTCTTGATGCTGGAGACTTTTAAAGTTCTTTAAGAAGCGTTAAGCCGCGGTGGACCATACGCATGGTTCCGGGGTCTACACCCAGATCGCACATTTCGGTTTCATCGACCCAACGCAATGCTTGGGATTCATGGTTTCCTTGAGGCACTGCCCCGGGGGGCGCCAACACCAAAAAGCGCACATCATGGTGTTGGTGTTGATCTTCGCTCGGTGGATTCACCGTGTGCACATCAAGGTCAATAGCCGGCTCTACTACCCGCAGGCCTTCAATACCGGTTTCTTCGGTGGCTTCTCGTAAGGCCACCCGGGCCAGGTCGCCGTCACCGTCTGCGTGGCCACCGGGCTGGAGCCAACGCTGCAATTTGGTATGAAAAAGCATAAGGATTTTTTGGTTTTCTGGGTCGACCACCAGCGCTGACCCGGTGAAATGCCCCGGCCGACAGGTGCGCACTAGGGCATCGGGGTGCGTTGACAAAAGCTCCAACATGGCCGTTTGTTCTGGCCCGGAGGGGCCAAGGCGCACAGTCTCCTTCGGGGCTACGCCGGTGCGGTGAGCGAGATCGTCAACCGCCCAAATATTCACTGCGTCAAACGGGTTTGTTGTTCGGCGAGTTTTTGCGCAAACCGTTCGGCTTGTACTGCTACGGCGGCCGGCCCGGCCCCACCGGGGGTCGTACGGCGAGTAACTGCTACTCCCGGAGCCAAGAGTTCTGCTGCTTCGGCACCCAGACAAGGGTCGGCGGTTACCAGGTCTTTGAGGCTTCCGTGGCCGGCTAAAGCATTTTGTACGTGGCCGCCAACCACGGCGTGGGCTTCACGAAATGGCATGCCTTGGGCCACCAAGTATTCGGCTAAATCAACGGCGGCGGCGTACGGGCTGTCGGCCGATTCAGCCATTCGTTCGGTGTTGAAGGTCAAGGTAGCCAGCATGCCGTTGAGGGCCAGCATGGTGAGCCTTACTGTGTCGCAAGCGTCAAAGAGCGGTTCTTTGTCTTCTTGGAGGTCTTTGTTGTAGGTCAGGGGCAGCCCTTTGAGGGTGGTCAATAAACCGGTGAGGTGCCCGATGAGCCGGCCGGCTTTACCCCGTGCCAGTTCGGCAATATCAGGGTTTTTCTTTTGTGGCAGCATGGATGAACCGGTAGAAAAAGCATCGTCTAAAGAGACGAATCCGAATTCGCTGGAGGCCCACAGGATCATTTCTTCGCCGATACGCGAAAGGTGCACGCCCAGCAAGGAGAGAGCAAAGAGTGCTTCGACCACGAAGTCGCGGTCAGATACGGCGTCAAGTGAGTTTTCGAATCGTGCGGCGAAGCCGAGTTCTTGGGCCACCATGTCGGGGTCAAGGGGCAGCGAAGACCCGGCGAGGGCTCCGGCTCCGAGGGGCGACACGTCGGCGCTTTGACCGGCCGCTAAGAGCCGGTCAACGTCACGGGCCAAAGCCCAACCGTGAGCCAACAAATGGTGGGCCAACAGTACGGGTTGCGCTTGTTGTAGGTGGGTGTAGCCGGGCAGGTAGGCCGGGCCGGCGGTTTCGGCTTGTTGGGCCAGCACCGCTTGCAGGTCGGCTACTACCCCAGCGAGGTCGACCATTTCTCGTTTGGTCCAAAGCCGAAGGTCGGTGGCTACCTGGTCGTTGCGGCTCCGTCCGGTGTGTAGACGTGCCCCGGCTGCTCCGGCCAACTCGGTGACCCGACGTTCTACGGCGGTGTGAATGTCTTCGTCGTTGACGGCAAAAACGAAGGCGCCTTCAGCTATTTCAGTTTCGGTGGTGTCTAAGGCGGCCAACACTGCTGCGGTGTCGGCGGCGGTGAGCAACCCCACATGGCCCAGCATGCGGACGTGGGCCCGCGAGCCAGCAATGTCTTGGCTAAACATGCGTTGATCAAAAGGCAACGAGTCGTTGAGGGCCTGCAGCGCTTCTGCGGGGCCGCCGGCGAACCGGCCGTGCCAGAGGGTGCTCATGTGGTTTCCTCGCTTCGTGCGTTGCGCCGGGCGATGGTCCGCAACCGTAGGGCGTTGAGTTTGATGAAACCTTCGGCGTCGGCTTGGTTGTAGGCCCCGTCGTCTTCTTCGAAGGTGGCGATGGCTTCGTCGAACAAAGTGTCGTCAGATTCCCGGCCCACGATTTCTACGTTGCCTTTGTAGAGCCGCACCCGAACCCGGCCGTTTACTTTGATTTGGCTGTGGTCAATGGCTACTTGCAGCATTTCTCGTTCGGGGCTGAACCAAAATCCGTTGTAAACAATTTCGGCGTAGCGAGGCATGAGCTCGTCTTTAAGGTGTGCCGTGCCGCCGTCTAGGGTGATGGATTCAATGGCCCGGTGGGCTTTGAGCATGATGGTGCCTCCGGGAGTTTCGTAAGCGCCCCGCGATTTCATTCCTACGTACCGGTTTTCGACTATGTCGGTGCGCCCTACCCCGTTGGCGCCGCCAATACGGTTGAGTTCGGTGAGCACGGTGGCCGGGCTCATCGCTTTGCCGTCAATAGCGACAATGTCGCCTTTCTGGTAGGTCAGGTCAAGGTAGGTGGCTTCGTTGGGGGCTTGTTCGGGGCTGACTGTCCAGCGCCACATTTCTGAGGCGGGCTCGTTCCATGGGTCTTCTAGAGGCCCGCCTTCGAAAGAAATATGCAGCAAGTTGGCGTCCATGGAGTACGGCGATTTGGTGCCTCGTTTCATTTCTACGGGGATGCCGTGTTTTTCGGCGTAGTCCAGCAGGCTTTGCCGTGAGCCGAGGTCCCATTCTCTCCAGGGGGCGATGATGGCTATGTCGGGGTTCAGGGCGTAGGCGCCGAGTTCGAAACGTACTTGGTCGTTTCCTTTGCCGGTGGCTCCGTGGCTAACGGCGTCGGCGCCGGTTTCGGCGGCAATCTCCACCAGTCTTTTGGCAATCAGTGGCCGGGCTATTGAGGTACCCAACAGGTATTCGCCTTCGTAAAGAGCGTTGGCTCTAAACATGGGGAACACGTAGTCGGCGACGAATTCTTCTCGAAGGTCTTCGATGTAAATTTCTTTGACGCCCATGGCTTCTGCTTTGATTCGGGCCGGTTCAATCTCTTCGCCTTGGCCGAGGTCTGCGGTGAAGGTCACTACCTCGCATTGGTAGGTCTCTTCGAGCCATTTCAAAATTATGGAGGTGTCGAGGCCCCCGGAGTAAGCCAGCACTACTTTGTTGATGTCATCTTTGTTGTTCATAGTTTTTCTTTAGATTGGTTGATTGGTTGGTTAGAGGCCAGCGAGTTGGCGCAAATGTTCGGCTACTGCTTGGCCGGTGGTGTCGGCTTGGGCCACGATAAGCAGGGTGTCGTCGCCGGCCACCGTGCCTGCTATTTCCGGCATGGAGGATCGGTCAAGAGCCGAAGCCACCACGTGGGCTGATCCGGGCGGGGTGCGCATGACCACCATGTTGCCAGAAACCACTACTTCGACCACCCATTCTCCCATGACCCGCCGTAAATGGTCTTCGGGGACCATCCGGTCGGCGGGGTGTTCGGGTATGGCGTACACGCTTTCGCCACCTGGGAGCCGTACTTTTACTGCTCCGAGTTCTTCGAGGTCGCGTGAAACGGTGGCTTGGGTGGCCGTAATGCTGCGTTCTTCGAGTAGTTCTGCCAATTGGGTTTGGCTGCCTACTGCGGTTTCGGCCAGCAGTTGGGTGATTTGGTGTTGCCGTTGTGCTTTGCTCATGCGTTGGCCTCCCCTAAAAGCCAGGCCAGCAGGCCCCGGGCGGCGTGCATCCGGTTAGCGGCTTGAGGCCAAACCCGGCTGGCTGCGCTGTCTACTACGCCGTCGCTTACTTCTTCTCCGCGATGGGCGGGCAGGCAGTGTAAAAAGATTGCTTGGGGGCCGGCGGCTACCATGAGTTTTTCGTTTATTTGAAAGCCTTCGAAGTCTTTGAGTCGTTGTACCGATTCGGCTTCTTGCCCCATGGAGGTCCACACGTCGGTGTACACCGCGTCTACGCCTTCTACGGCTTGTTCGGCGTGGTCGTGTTCGCTGAAGGCCACCCCGGCCATAGCTAACCGGTCGCGGTCTGCTTCTGACAGTCGGTAGCCGGGAGGGCCCGAAAACCGGATCTCCATACCCAACATTCCGGCGGCTAAAGCCAGTGACCGAAAGACGTTGTTGCCGTCGCCAATGTAGGCCACGGAGCGTCCGGTTAGGTCACCGAATTCTTGTTGGAGGGTGAGCACGTCGGCCAGTGCTTGCAGAGGGTGGCTTTCGTCGCACAGCATGTTGACTACCGGTACCAAGTTTTCGTTGGCCATGCGTTCCACGGTGCTGTGGGCGAACACCCGTGCCCCGATAGCCGCATGAAAGCAGGCCAGGGTACGGGTGACGTCTTCTACGGTTTCTCGGGTGTCCATACCCACCTCGTCGGCTTGGATGTACACGGGGTGGCCGCCGAGTTGCACTACGGCCATTTCCATGGAGTTTCTGGTACGGGTGGATGGTTTTTCGAATACCAGAGCCATGCCTTGGCCGGCTAATACCTGTGGCGGATTGGGGTCTTGCGCTAAGGCCAGAACCCGATGCAACTCTTCGAGGGTTAGGTCGTCGATTTCTAATAAGTGTTTCATGCCGCTATTTCTGGGTTGTTTAAGACGTCGGCGAGGAGAGCCACGCCTTGGGTTATTTCTTGGTCGGTGATGGTGATAGGCGGAGCCAACCGCAGAGCGGTGGGGGTGATGCCGTTGACGATGAGTCCTGCTTTGAGGCAGGCGGCAGCGATTTCTGGTCCGGTGCGTCCGGCCAGGCCATCATGATTTATTTCTACGCCTAAGAGGAGGCCCCAGCCGCGCACGCTTTCTACCCCGGGGAGGTCTAAAAGCTCCTTGGTGAGCGCCTGGCCTTTGAGTCGGGCCATTTCCGGGGCGTTTATTTCGGTCATGATGCGTAGTACTTCTCGAGCGGCTGCTGCGGCGAGGGGTTGCCCGCCAAAAGTTGACCCGTGGTCTCCGGGTTTAAAAGCATCTGCTACTTCTTCGGTGGCCCACACGGCCCCAATGGGTACCCCGTTGCCGAGGGCTTTGGCGGTGGTCACGATGTCAGGGGTTATACCGGTGTGTTGAAAGCCGAACCAGCGGCCGGTGCGCCCTAAACCGGTTTGCACTTCGTCCATGATCAACAAGATGCCATGCTGGTCGCAGAGTTTTCGTATGCCTTGTAAGAAACTCTGGTCGGCGGGGTTTACGCCGCCTTCGCCTTGCAATGGTTCCAGCAAAATGGCTCCCACGGTGGGGTCAACAGCGGCGGCAAATGCTTCGAGGTCGTTCCAGGCGGCGTGGCGAAACCCTTCGGGCAGAGGCTGGAAGGGTTCGTGTTTTTCTGGTTGCCCGGTGGCCGCCAGGGTGGCCATGGTGCGCCCATGAAAAGACCGGAAGGCCGATAAAACGACGTGACGGCCCCGTCCTTGGTATTTGCGGGCCAGTTTCATGGCGGCTTCGTTGGCTTCGGCTCCGGAGTTTTGGAAGAGGATTTTCCCTGGGGTGGTCAGGTCGGTGTCGGTGCGTATTAGTTGATCCAACCGGGTTGCCACTTCAAGGTGGGGCTCGGTTTCAAACAGGTTAGAAACGTGCACCAGGGTTTGGGCTTGCTGGGCTAAGGCGGCGGCTACCCGTGGGTGGCTGTGGCCTAGGCTGGTTACGGCGAGGCCGCAGAGAAAATCTAGGTACCGTTTTCCTTGGTCGTCGAAGACCATGGTGCCTTGGCCCCGTACCAGTTTTATTGGTGGGGTGCCGTAGTTGTTCATGAGCGGCCGGGTGTTGTTCATTAGTTTTTCTCGGCGTCTGGGCCGCCCCCTACTGGGAACACCATGGTGCCGATGCCAGAGTCGGTGAAGAGTTCCAAGAGCAGCACGTGGGGTAGCCGGCCGTCCACCATGTGTGCGGATCCCACCCCGGCGTTTACTGCGTTGAGGCAGGCTTCGGCTTTGGGGATCATCCCGCCGCTTATGGTGCCATCGTCCATGAGGTTTTGCAGGGCGGCTACGTCGAGCCTTGAGATATGACTGGCCGGGTCGTCAATGTCGGTCCGGAGGCCTTCGATGTCGGTCAGGTAGAGAATTCGTTCGGCACCGAGAGCGCCGGCTAGGGCGGCGGCTACCGTGTCGGCGTTTATGTTGTAAGCCTGCCCGTTTTTGTCGGCTCCGATGCTGGAAATAACTGGGATGAGCCCTTCGCTGAGGAGACCGTTGACAATGGCCGGGTTTACTTGGGCCACGTCGCCCACGAACCCGAGGTCTTGGTTACGGGCCGTGGCGGTGATCATCCCGGCGTCTTCGCCAGAGAGCCCTACGGCTAGTGGCCCGTGCACGTTGATACTGGACACGATGTCTCGGTTTACTTTGCCCACCAGAACCATGCGGGCTACGTCGAGGGTGTCGGCGTCGGTTACCCGAAGGCCTTCTACAAACTGGGGTTCCATGCCTAACCGGTTAAGCATGTCGGTTATTTGTGGTGCCCCGCCGTGGACGACTACGGGCCTAATGCCTACCGATTGCATAAGCACGATGTCTTTGGCGAACTGTTGGGCTAACTCTTGGTTAACCATGGCGTTGCCACCGAACTTAACCACGATGGTGGCGCCGGCGAATCGTTGAATGTAGGGCAGGGTTTCGATGAGTACCGAGGCCCGCCGTTCGGGTGAAAAGTCTTCTGGGGTGGTCATGTTGCTCCTAGGACGTCCGCATGTTTTCGTCGATGTAGGCGTGGCTGAGGTCGGTGGTGACAATGCGTGCGGTACCGGTGCCTTGGCCGAGGTCTACTTCTAGATCAAGACGCCGACCGGCCATGTGGGCGGTCAGGGCTGTTTCGTCTACTGGTTGGGCTTGTCCGTCGGCGTACACCACTTGGCCGCCGTAAGAGATGGTGGTGGTTTCTGAATCGAAGGCGATACCGGCGGCCCCCATTTCGGCGGCGATTCTTCCCCAGTAGGGGTCTTGTCCGTACCAGGAGCATTTTACCAGTTGACAATTGGCGGTGTCGCGAGCCCCTTTGGCGGCCTCGGTGTCGTTAGCGGCCCCGGTCACGGTCAGGAATACTGTTTTGGTGGAGCCTTCGGCGTCGTCGGCCATTTGGGTGGCCAGCGAGGCGCAGGCTTCGGTGAGGGCGTCCCCGAATTCTTGGGGGTCGGTGGGGCCGGCGGTGCCGGAGGCCAGCAATAACACCGTGTCGTTGGTGGATTCCGCTCCGTCTACGGTGAGGCAGTTAAATGAGGTGCCCACGGCTTGTTGGAGCAGTTTCGTGCCGGTGGCGGCATCTATTTGGGCGTCGGTGGTGAGTACCGCCAACATGGTGGCCATGTTGGGTTCGAGCATGGCGGCCCCTTTGGCGATGCCGCCGATGGTGAATCCTTGGCCGTTGATGGTGACCGTTTTGGGCACGGTGTCGGTGGTCATGATGGCTTCAGCGGCTGCTGGGCCGCCGTCGGTGGTGAGGTTGGCGGCTGCTTGGGGTATGCCGGTGCTTATTTTGTCCATGGGCAGGGTGAAGCCAATCCACCCGGTGGAACAAACCAGTACCTCTTGGGGTTGGCAGCCCAGTTCTTGGGCGGTGAGGGCGGCCATGGTGCGGGCGTCGTTGAGGCCTTGTTGGCCGGTGGCGGCGTTGGCGTTTCCGCTGTTGAGGATTACCGCGGCGGCCTGACCGCCGGTAGCAGCAAGGGATTCCTTGCAGAGCAGCACGGGGGCGGCGGTCATTTTGTTAGAGGTAAATACTCCCATGGCGGTTACTGGGGTGTGATCGGCGTGGGCTACTAAAGCTAGGTCGGTGGCTCCGGAGGTTTTTATGCCGCAGGTGGCGTGGCCGGCGGTGAAACCGGGGACGGCGGTGACGCTCATGGGGTGAGTCCGATGCTGGTTAGTCCGAGGGTTTCTTCGAAGCCCAGAGCCAGGTTGGCGCATTGCAAGGCGGCGCCTGAAGCGCCTTTGCCGAGGTTATCTAAGGCGCAAATGCTGACCAGTAGTCCGGTGCGGGGGTCGACCCGAGCGGTGAGGTGAGCGGCGTTGGAGCCCAAAGTGTTTTTGGTGGAGGGCGACCGTTCGCTCACCACCATGAAGGGTTCCTTGGCGTAATGGTTGGTCAAAACGGCCAGGGCGGTTGCTGTGTCAAGGTCTTTGCTGGGCCGGGCGTAGCAGGTGGCCAGGATGCCTCGGTTCATGGGGGCCAGGTGCGGGGTGAAGAGCACGCTTACTTCTTGGTCGGTGCCGGTGGCCAAGACTTGTTCCATTTCTGGGGTGTGCCGGTGGCCTTCCAAGGCGTAGGCGGTGAAATCTTCGTCCACGGCGCAGAAGGTGGTGTTGTCTTTGGCGGCTCGGCCAGCGCCAGAAACACCGGTGGCGGCATCAACAATTATTCCGGTGGTTTCGATGAGTCCGGCTTTTACGAAAGGGGCCAGGGCCAGGCTGGCCGAGGTGGGGAAGCATCCGGGGACAGCGATGAGGTCGGCGTCCTTAAGGGATTCTCTGAAGAGTTCTGGGAGCCCGTAGACCGCTTGGGCCAGCAGTTCGGGGTTGGCGTGGGCTTCGCCGTACCACTGGGGGTAGAGGGCGGGGTCGGTGAGCCGGTAGTCGGCGCCGAGGTCTATGAGGGGGATTTTTAGTGAGCGGAGTTGTGGCACTAAGGCTTGGCTGGCCCCGTGGGGTAGCCCGAGAAACACCACGTCGCAGCCGGCAAAGAGTGCGGGGTCGGTGGGGGCGTAGGTCATGGTGCCGTAGTGGGCGGCCAGGCTGGGGTACAGGTCGGCTACCGAAGTGCCGGCCATTGAGTCGGCGGCCGCCACGGTGACCGTGAGGTCGGGGTGGCCGGCGCAGAGCCGCATGAGTTCTGCTCCGGTAAATCCCGAAGCGCCGATTATGCCTACGTTCTTCATAAACGAATCATACATTTGAATGCATGGTAATGCAACAATTCATGCATTGAGTTGAAAACTTATGCAGCTAAGAGCGCAGGACAGCGGGCAAGGCCCCTTGAACCACATCGATGCAGCGCTGACGTGTTTCGGCAATTTCGCCATCAGTCAACGTGCGGTCATCGGCCTGAAAACGCAAGGTGTAAGCCAAACTGCGCTTCCCCTCCCCCATGGACTCGCTGCGAAACACATCAAATAACGCCAAGTCCACCAGCAAATCCCCAGCCGCTTCACGCAAAGCCGTGGCCACTGCGGCAGCCGGCACTGACTCTTCAACTTCAAAAGCTAAGTCCACGTCTGAAGTCGGGTAACGGCTAAACGCAGCAAACATCTTGACCCCATGAGGCAAAGCCAGCAACACGTCAAGGTTCACTTCAAGCCACCCCACCCGTTGCGGCACTTCGTAAGCCGCCAAAACCGTTGGGTCGATTTCCCCCACAAAACCTACGAGGGTGCCAGAAACTTCAATACGAGCCGTTCGAGTAGCGTGCAAACCCGCCGGTTGATCCGCCACCAACTCGTACTGGCCCAGCGCCAAAGCATCGGCCAGCGCCGACCACACGGCCACCGCTTCACCGGCATCTACTCCTGCTAAAGCCACACCCAAGTGTTCGTTCTCGTCGGGCAAAGGCTGCGACTGGGCCGGCTGATCATAAACATGGCCCACTTCAAAAATTTGCAAACCGGTCAAGCGGTGTGACGCGTTGTAAGCCAACGTTTTTAACAAACCAGGCCGCAAAGAAGCACGCATTACTGACTCTTCGGCCACCAACGGGTTAGCCACCGTTACCCCAGCAGCCGACAAACCGGCTGCTGCGAGGTCTCCGGGCGCCAAAAAAGGCACCGGCATGGCTTCATCTATGCCTAGCCCCAACATAGTGTTGCGCACCAAACGGCGATCTTTTTGCCGACTGGTTAACCCACCGGTCAACGTAGACAGCGGTACTGTTTTGACAATGTTGGCGTAGCCATATAAACGAGCCACTTCTTCGGCAATATCAGTTTCGGTGGTGGTGTCGGGGCGAAAACTCGGAACAACTACCTGCAGGTTGTCTCCGTCGACGGTATTGGCAAACTCCAACGAGGCAAGCAAAGCGCTCATTGCCTCTTGAGAAATTTCGGTACCCAGCAAAGCATTTACCCGAGCCACCCGCACAGTTACCGGGCCAGCAACCGGCAGGTTGCCGCGTACGTCTATAAGACCGGGGGCCATGGTTGCCCCACTGGGGGCCAACAACTCAACGAAACGTTGCATAGCCAGTTCTGCTACTTCTGGGTCGGCGCCTCGTTCAAAACGTGCCGAAGCCTCGCTCCGCAGGCCCAAACGTCGGGCGGTGGCCGAAATAGAAATAGGGTCCCACCAGGCCATCTCTAAAGCCACGGTGGTCGTTGTTTCATCGATCTCGGTCGACGCACCGCCCATCACACCGGCAATGCCGATGACTACGTTTTGGGCATCGGTAACCACGCCGTCGCTTGATTCAAGCGTGCGCTCCACCCCATCTAAGGTGGTTATTTCTTCGCCGTCAACAGCACGGCGCACGCTAAACCCGGCGCCATCAAGGCGGGCCAAGTCGTAGGTATGGCTGGGCTGACCTAGTTCCAACATGACGTAGTTTGAGGCATCAACCACGTTGTTGATGGGACGCATACCTAAGGCCGTTAAACGGTTAGCCAGCCAGCGAGGTGACGGTTCTACGGTGATGCCATCGAGCACTCGTAGCGCAAAGCGACCACACAGGTCGGGGTCAATAATTTCTACCGAAACCCGGCCCGGTGCGGGGTCGCCAGATTCTTGCACCGTGGGCTGTTTAAGTGAAAACGAAACTTGCTGCACCGCTGCGAGGTCGCGCGCTACCCCGGCCACCGACATGGCGTCTGGTCGGTTGGGGTTGACCTCAAGTTCGTAAAGCACATCAGAGACAATCTCTAACGCTTCGCTCAACGGAGTGCCGGGTTCCAGTGCAGCATCAAGCAACATGATCCCTTCACTATCGTCGCCCAAACCTATTTCTTCGGAGGCGCAAAGCATGCCATTGGACCACTCCCCCCGCATTTTGCGGCGAGCGATTTCCATCCCGTTAGGCATCACCGTGCCCAAGGTGGCCAAGGGCACGAGGTCGCCCACACTCATGTTGAACGCTCCGCAACAAATTTGTAGCGCTTGACCGTCGCCGGCATCCACATCTACCAGTTGGATTCGGTCAGCATCGGGGTGAGGACGCAAGTCTAAAACACGGGCCACCACCAGGCCCTCGAACCCTTCGCCTACTGCGGTCATTTCTTCTACCGCTAAACCCAGGGCACTCAGTTGGTCAGCGATGCCTTCGGGGGTGCCTTCCAACGGAGCGAACTCGCGCAGCCACGACAACAGCACCTTCATGACAGATCTCCAAGAAGTTTTAGCATCAGAATTGGCTCAAGAATCGGTGGTCGTTACGAAACAATTCACGCAGGTCGTCAATGTCGTGGCGCATCAAAGCCAAGCGATCTAGCCCAAAGCCAAAAGCAAACCCTGACCATTCTTCGGGGTCTAGCCCGGCGGCCGTCAACACGTTGGGGTGCACCATGCCGCAACCCCCGAGTTCTAGCCAGGAGCCATCGGGGCGACGAATATCAAATTCGGCGGAAGGTTCGGTGAAAGGAAAATACGAAGGCCGCAAGCGGGAGGTAAACCCTTCGCCGAAATACGCTGTGGTGAAGGCCTCCAAGGTGCCGGCGAGGTCGCCAAAAGTAATGCCTCGATCTATTACCAGGGCCTCAATTTGGTGGAATACCGGCATGTGGGTGGCGTCGGCGGTGTCTGAACGAAATACTCGTCCGGGCATTATTGAATAGATCGGCGGTTCTTGGTCTTCCATGACCCGTACCTGCACCGGCGAGGTGTGAGTACGCAACAGCGTGCTTTGCGGGTCGCCGTAGTTGACGTACAGCGTGTCGTACATATCTCGAGCCGGGTGGTCGGGAGGAAAGTTCAAGGCCCCAAAGTTGTGCCATTCGTCTTCGATCTCTGGGCCTTCGGACACGGTGTAACCCATGCCCACAAAAAGATCTTCGAGACGTTCCCATGTTTGGGTAATAACGTGACGGTGCCCTAAGCGTCGGCCATGGTCTAACTCGGTAAGGTCCAGTCGCTCGTTTTCCAACTGGGCGGCCCGCTCCCCTACTTCGAGGTGGCGGCGCCGTTCATCAAGCAACCCGGTTAGTTCGTCACGAACTTCGTTTAGTCGGAGTCCCAATGCTCTTCGCTGGTCGGGTTCCAAACCGCCGAGGGTTCGTTTGGCCGCCGTGATGGCAGATTTTTTTCCCAGCAAGACCCCGTCGAGGTCTTTTAAGGCCGCCAAATCAGTGGCCGCCGCAATATCGGTGGCCGCTTGGGCGAGGTGGGCGTCAAGATCAATTTCATTCATAGTTCCGAAAGGACTCTAGGCCACGGCAGGCCGCTGGTGGCGACCATTTTTTTATCGCCGTGACAAAGCATAAAGAGCGACCGAACCAGCCACGGCGACGTTCAGCGATTCGGCGTGACCAGAGGTGGGTATTTGTAATTGGCCGGCGCAAGCCGCTTGAACTTTAGTGGCCAGCCCACGCGGTTCGTTGCCTACAATGACCGCTACTGGCTGGCCGGTTGGCACCTCTTCGGGGGCGATACCTTCTTCGGGTATCGCAGCCCAACAGGCATAGCCGGCTTCGGTTAAGGCCTGCACCGTTTCGAGGGGGTCCGGCAAGCAAACAACGGGGAGTCGAAATAACGAACCGGCGCTGGCTCGCACCACTTTGGGGTTAAAGGGGTCGACCCCTCCGGCGAAAACCACGCCACTGGCGCCAAAAGATTCTGCCGATCGAATGAGTGTTCCAGCGTTGCCGGGGTCGGCTACCTCAGCCAGTACCAGCAAAAGCCCGCCAGTGACCGTTACGTCGGCCAGAGAAACCAGGTGTTCATCCAATACAGCCAGAGCTGGTTGGGGGTTGCGGGTGCTGGAAAGCGAAGAAAAAATTTGTTCGCTTACTTCAACCCACGGAACGTTTTTTTGGTTTAGCTCTTCAACGAATTGTTCGCTGGTGGCCGATTCGGGCACCAACACTACCTCTACGCTGCGGCCTGCTTTAAGTGCTTCTCGGACCAATTTTGGCCCTTCGACAATGTAAACCCCCTCGTCCCGGCGGGCCGAGCGCTGGCGAACCAGGCGTCGGACCCGCTGAACGAGCGTGCTTTTATCGCCGGCCCGGTTGATCACCGAGCAGCGTTAATGGCGTCGATCAACTCGGCCTTACGAAGACCAGTAATCGACAAGTTCAACTCAGCAGCTACCTCTTTGAGTTCAGCTACGGTTTTAGACGACAAGTCATCATCACCTGCTGCTTCTTCGGCAACCGAAGACTCGGGTGCAGATTCAGCCACCGGGGCAGTTTCCGCAACGGGGATAGCTTCAGAAGAAGCTTCGGGTGCAGGCGCTGCCGCAGCCAAAGCCACCAAAGAGGCAAAGGCCGCTTGATCGGTGACCGCAAGGTCAGCCAACATTTTACGGTCTACGGAAATACCCGCATTTTTAAGACCGTTGATGAAACGACTGTACGTCGTGTCGTGTTGACGGCAGGCTGCGTTGATGCGTTGAATCCACAAACGACGAAACTGGCCTTTGCGGGCCCGGCGGTCACGGAAGGCATAGTTGCCAGAGTGCATGACCTGTTCGTTTGCGGCGCGGAACGAACGGCTTTTGTTGCCGTAGTAGCCTTTCGCCTCTTTAAGTATTGCGCGATGTTTTTTCTTACTATGTACTGCTCGTTTGACCCTGGCCATCAGGGGCTCCTTTGTTTGCGGGTTGGTTAAGAATTTGTGGCAAATGTTGCCGGTTTGGCGATCAGTGACGATCAGGTGTTGAGACGACTCCGAATTGAACGGTCGTCTGCTTTTGAAACGTCGCTTTCGCCAGAAAGGCGACGCTTGCGACGGGCGGATTTCTTTTCTAAAAGGTGGCTACGGTTTTTACTGCGTTTCCGTAAGCGGCCTTTGCTGGTCACCTTGACTCGTTTTGCGAGCCCTCGGTGGGTTTTCATTTTCGGCATGTCATTCTCCTCTGCGTGGTTACGCAGTTTCTTCGGTTGTAGTTTCTTCGGCTGTCGTTTCTTCTGGTTTGACTGCCTCTTCGTTTTCGGTTGTTGTTTCTTGGGGTGCCGTTTCTTCTGTTGCGCCAGCCACTTCGTTTTCTGCTGTTACTTCTTCGGCTGCTACTTCTGCGGCTCGTTCGGTTTCTATCGCTACGGCTTCTTCACGTTGGCGGCGGGTTCCTTGCCCGGGAACCAGCACCATCACCATGTTGCGGCCATCCAATTTTGGGTAAATTTCTATGCGTCCAACATGTGCTACGGCATCAGCCACATCATCCAAGATGCGCCGACCCAGTTCAGGGTGCTGCTGTTCGCGGCCCCGGAACATGATGGTGACCTTTACCTTGCTTCCTTCGCCGAGAAACTTTTCGACCTTGCTGGTTTTGGTGTTGAAGTCGCCAACCCCAATTTTGGGCCGGTACTTCATCTCTTTGACCGAAACGGTGGTTGCTTTTTTACGAGCTTCCTTGGCTTTTTGGGACTGTTCGTACTTGAACTTTCCGTAGTCCATGATTCGGCAAACCGGTGGGTTTGCATTGTCGGCCACCTCAACAAGGTCAAGACCACTGTCTTGGGCCATGTTGAGGGCCTGAGCTAATGAACGGATTCCTATTTGTTCACCGTCTTGGCCGACTAAACGCACCTCTCGAGAGCGGATGCGGTCATTTATTCGAGGTTCTTGTGGTGTTGCTATTGCTCGTCACTCCTGTGTGTCACGCAGGTATTTCTCCTGGTGTGGTTGGGTATGACACCCGCTTGTTCGGTAACGAAAAAGGCGGGCGTCAAAAAGCCGACGCCCGCACCGAACCACCAAAGGTAGTTGGTTTAAGAAACGACCGAGACGCACCTTGGGTGGCTCGGTGGGGTTACCCCCGCTTTTCAATTCTGTTGTATTAATAAGAGTAGCAGCACATACCGTTGAGCAGACAAACCACCCCCATTTAACGAAAAGAGCATCATGAGCACCCTGTGGACCCCAGACGGCGAACACCAAGTAGAGCCAGACACTTCCCCCACCACTCAAGACACGGAACTATCGCCCGAGGATCAAGAACGAGCGCAAGCCATGGCTGAGGATATGGCTGCGGCTCGCCAAAAGATCGCTCAAGTGCCGGCCTCCATGGTTGTCAACAACCACCTCATGGGGTTTTTCGAACTGGCGGCTATCCATCTTTCGAACCAGCCACCTAACATGCCGGAAGCCGCTTTAGCAATTGACGCTTTGGGGGCAGTGGTAGACAAGCTTGCTGGCCGCCTCGGCGAAGACGAAGAAACCCTGCGAGATAGTTTGCAACAGATTCGTTTGGCCTACGTGGGCCTTGAACGCCAAAGCCAAGAAGAGGCCGCAGCCCCAGCAAGCGGTGAAGAGAAACCTGACGCTTAGTGCACTATTTTAGAAAGAGGAATTTCTAAAATATCGGTGGCTCCCCCGTCACGGAGTTCGGGGATTAGCACATTAATCACGTTTTTTGCTACCACGGTTTCTACGGCAAACCCCGAGCCTTGGTACAACTCGTTTACGGTGGGAGCCTTCATGGACGGGATGATTTCCATAATCCGGTTGAGGTCCTCGGCCGACACGTTCATTTTTACCAGCACTTTGCCGCGTGCTTCAAGTGTGCCTTGCAGTAACCGATGAATTTGTTCCATGGCGTGACGTTTTTCTGGATCAGCCGCTGCTTCGGGGTTGGCCACCAACTCGGTGAAACTGGTCAACATGGTTTCGATTATTTTTAATCCAGCGACCCGCAGAGCCCGGCCGGTTTCGGTGAGATCAACTACTACATCGACAATGTCGGGGGCTTTGGCTTCGGTTGCTCCGTAAGAAAGGCGAATGTCTGCTTCGATTCCTTTTTCGGCGAAGAACCGTCGGGTGAGTTCGGGGTACTCGCTCGATACCCGTACGCCGGATGGCAGGTCTGCTACTGATTCCCAAGGGGAGTCTTCGGGGACCGCTACCACGATGCGTACCGGACGGGCGGTGGCTTTGGAGTAGTGAAGTTGACCTAATGAAACCACGTCGCTGCTGGTTTCTTCTATCCAGTCTCGGCCGGTGATTCCTAAGTCGAACATGCCTTCGGCGACATACCCGGCGATTTCTTGGGGGCGCAAGATGCGCACCTCGTCAATGCGAGGGTCATCAATGGTGGCTCGATAGTCCACCGAAGAGTTTCGATTCACCCCTAAGTCGGCGCCTTCAAAAAGCGCCAGGGTAGATTTTTCTAAGGATCCTTTGGGAAGTACAAGTTTCAGCACGTGAAAAATCTATCGTCTCGCAACGGTTCTCCCGCTATGAATTATTTTCGTCCAAAATTAGGTCAAGGCGAAGGTCGTTTCCAAGGCGCTTTACTTCGACAAAACGTCCCCGTTGAATCTCTTCCATGGTGGGCGCACCGGGCCCGGCGAGAACTGGCCGACCATCTTCGCCGCCCAGCAATGCGGGGGCCATGTAGATGCAATAACGATCCACCAGGCCGTCTCGGTGGAAGCGCCCCGCTAGGTCAGCGCCGCCCTCTACTAAGAGTTGCAGCACCCCTTCTTGGCCGAGGCGTTCGAGTAAATCCTTCGGGTCGCCGCGATAGTTTTCGGCCGGTTGCACTTGTGCGTCGGGTGCTACCTCGCCAAAGACGATGCGGCGCAAGTTGGTGTTTTCGCCGTTTTCTGCACGCACCGTCAACTTAGGGTCGTCGGTGCGTACCGTGCCCGCCCCCACGCAAATGGCGTCGCTTTGGCTTCGAAGTTTTTGCACATCGTCTCGTGCCTCGGGCCCGGTAATCCAGGCACTTGAGCCGTCGGGGGCGGCGATGCGCCCATCTAAAGTGGTGGCGAGTTTGAGCACCACGTAAGGGCGGCCGGTGCGCCGGTGGTGCAGGTACGCCGCAAGTTGTTGGGTTATTTCTTCGTTTAAGCAGCCCACCGTCACCACAAGGCCTGCTTCTTGCAGATACTTGATGCCGCTTCCTGCTACTTGAGGGTCGGGGTCTTGTACCCCTACTACTACTTTGGTGATGCCGGCTTTGATTATGGCTTCGGTGCAGGGCCCGGTGCGTCCTTGATGGTGGCAGGGCTCCAAAGTGGTGTACAAGGTGGCACCTTGAGTTTTTTCTCCTGCTTGATTTAGCGCAGATATTTCTGCGTGAGCGGAACCAGGAGGGGCGGTTGCCCCGCTCCCCGCTACTTCACCGTTGGCCACCACCACTGCCCCGACCCAAGGGTTCGGTGAGGTGTGGCCGTACACTTCGGCCGCCGCAGCAATGGCTAACGCCATGAACTCTTGGTCAGGCATTGGTGTCCGGGTGAGGGTCGGCGTTGTCTACTAGTAATCGCACGGCGTGGGGAACCACATCAATAACTGCTTCGAGACACTCCACGCAGCCTTTGGCCGAGCCCGGGGTGTTCAGTATGAGGGTGGTCCCGCAGGTACCGGCCGTTCCTCGGGAGAGTCGGCCCAGGGGGTTAACGAGGCGCATGGCTTCGGCCAGCCCGGGGGCTTGCCGGTCTAAAACAGTGAGGGTGCCTTCTGGGGTGAGGTCGCGGGGGCCGAACCCGGTGCCGCCGGTGGTGACGATAAGGCCATGAAAGTCTTTGGCCAGGGATCGCAATGCCTGGGCTACTGAATCAGTTCCGTCGGCGGTGACGGTTTTTTCAATCACTGTCCACCCGGCAGCCATCATGCGTTTTTCAAGCGCTGGTCCAGAAATATTTTCACGCGAGCCATGAATCACTCCGTCGGAGACGGTGAGTATTTTCACCTTGACTGGTTCTTCCATACGGTGAGGGTACTGCCCGAACGGCTGGCACGACAGCCCGGCAGGTAAGGTCATCGCTATGAGCGTAAACGACCTGCACGGCTACCAGATTGACGAGTTCGCTCATGGCGGAACAACCCACACTGTTTTGCGTACCGGAACCGGGCCAGCGGTAATCATCATGGCGGAAATTCCGGGCATCACCCCTCGGGTGGCTGAGTTTGGTCGCCGAGTGGCTGCTCTTGGTTGTACCGCTGTTTTGCCTTCACTGTTTGGCAAACCGGGTAAATCGCCGTCCCCGCTTTATATCACTTCGAGTTTAGCCAAGGCCTGTATTTCTCGTGAGTTCACTGCTTTTTTACGGAATCGCACTTCGCCAGTTACTTTATGGTTGCGGGCTTTGGCGGCCCACGAACACGGCCGCTGTGGGGGACCAGGAGTGGGCGCCGTGGGCATGTGCTTTACCGGCGGTTTTGCTTTGGGCATGATGGTTGACCAGCGCATGTTGGCCCCTGTGCTAACTCAGCCCAGTTTGCCGTTGCCTTTTGGCAAGGGAAGCAAACGGGCGCTGGGTATTTCAAAAAAGGATTTAGAAAAAGCCCGCCAACGCGTTGATGAAGGGGTTTGCGTGTTGGGCTTGCGCTTCTCTCATGACGCCATGGCCCCGGGTGAACGTTTTACCCGTTTAAAAGAAGAGTTTGGCGAAGGGTTCATTGGGGTGGAGATTAATTCTTCACCGGGCAATGCTTACCGTATTTCCCCTCGAGCGCACTCGGTATTGACCGAAGAGTTGGTTGATGAACCTGGTCACCCCACAAGAGCGGCGTTAGATCAAGTCTTGGACCATTTAGCCAGCCGCTTGTTGGATAGTTAATCTGTTTTTTGGTAGCGGAAGATCGCCATGCCTTCGCTGTCGGCGTCTTGAGGCAACATGATTCCACCGGTCCCGTGGGGTCGCCATGGCTTGGGGAGAGGTTCTGCGCTTTGCGCTCCACTTGCTTGACGAAACCGCTCATCAACGCCGATGGTTTCAGCAGTAGTAACCGTGCAAACACTGTAAACAAGTTGTCCACCGGGGCGCACTAAAGGCCAGGCGGCGGTTAACAAAGCGACTTGTAGGTCTGCCAGACGATCTATTTCTTCTTGGGTGACTCGCCATCGGGCGTCGGCGCGGCGGCGCAATACTCCAAGCCCTGAACACGGCGCATCTACCAACACCCGGTCAAAGGTGTTTGGCCGAAATGGAGGGTGGAGCCCGTCGGCGGCTACCAGCCCTAAAGGTAATTCCAGGCGCTGCGCATTGTCGGCCACCAGATTGAGTCGCTTGGGTCGCACATCAGCGGCCACTACCCATGGGCCTTCGGTGGCGATACCGGTGGCTTTACCTCCCGGCGCGGCGCACAGGTCAAGGACTTTTGCTTGTTCGGTGAGCCCCTGGGCTACGCAGGCAGCCACCATTTGCGAGGAATGGTCTTGGTGGTACCCATCTTGACGCACCACCGCTAACGCTGGTTGGTTCATGGTGGCCAACATGGTGTGGGCCGTGGCCGAGCCGAGGTCTTGTTCAAGCCGGGCAACTAACCAGTCGGGGTAGCTCAGTTCTATGGCCGACGACGGCCACTCGGTTACCGGGTTGTCGCTGACCCGACGCAACACGGCGTTACACAAGCCGCGCACCCGGCGGGGGGCTACCGCCACTGTTTCTGAAACGGCGGCGTGGGCCGGTACCCCGCCAAAGGCCACCTGCCAAGCGCCGAGGCGTAAAACGGTGCGCACCGAGGGCTCTACTTCGTCGTGTAAAAAACGGTTCAGCAAATGGTCGCAGGCTCGTTGCATGCGGGTGGTGCCGTAAACCATGTCGGTGACGAACGCTCGGTCTCGTTTGTCAAAACCGGAGCGGTCTAAGGCGGCGCTGAGGGCCAGGTTGGCGAAGGCTCCGTCGTTTTCTATGCGGTTTAAGACTTCTACAGCGAGGTGGCGGGGGGTGATTTTTTGGTTCATTAAATAAATCGGTCTTGGTCGGTGAGGCGTGCCCCAGATTGCCAGGTGCCCCAGGGTTGGCGTGCTTTGTTTTCGGCTTGTACTTCAATGAGGCGAAGGGTGCCTTGGCCGGTTGCAACGTGGTCGTGGTGGAGGGCACCTGGGTCGCTCGCGGCATTTTGTCCGGCTTCGGCCACCCAGATCTTGAATCGTTGGCCGCGGAAGGTGGTCCATGCTCCTCCAAGGCGTACTTGCCGGAGGAGTTCTTCGGCGGGGTGGTTCCAGTTGAGGTGTCGGTCTTCGGTAGTGATTTTGTGGGCGTAGCTTGGGGTGCCGTTTTGGGGCACGGGGGCGCCGAGTCCGGCCAGCAGAGTTTGGGTAAGTAGTTCACTCCCCACTTCGACCAGTTTTTGTCGAAGCTGTCTTGCCGTTTGTTGGCCAATAGCTACTTCGGTTTTTGCGTAAATGCCGCCGGTGTCGAGTTCTTGGGCTACTTCCATAACGCATACCCCGGTGGAGGTGTCGCCGGCCAGCAGGGAGCGTTCCACGGGGGCTGCTCCTCGCCATTTGGGGAGCAGTGAGAAATGTAGGTTCACCATGGGGATGCGCTGCAGCAGGTCCATGGGGAGCAACTTGCCGTAGGCCACCACTACCCCAAGGTCGGCTGAGCAGTCGTTTAGTGCGTCCAGTTCGTGGGCTACGGGTAACCCCAGTGCTTGGGCGGCTTCTTTGACTGGACTGGGGCTGAGGTCGGCTCGGCGGCCTCGACGCTTGTCGGGGCCAGTGATTACCTGCACGATGTCGAAACCGGCCGCGCACAAGGTTTCGAGTGGCGGTACCGCTGCTTGGGGGGTGCCTAAATAGACCAGGCGTTGTGGTGCGGTCATTAAGGCAACCGGAGTTCGCCCGGGGCGGGGGGCGAGCTTGGGCGTTGGAAGTTCATTTTGCGCAGGGTGCCGAGGGCTTCTTTGCGTTGCTCATCGTCGAGGTGGTCAATGAGCAGCACCCCGTTGAGGTGATCTATTTCGTGTTGAAAGAGGCGGGCTTCTATTTCGTCGGCTTCTTTTGAAACTTCGTTACCTTCGAGGTCAATGCCTACCAGGTGAATGGTTTTGGGCCGGGTTATTTCCCATGAAAGGCCGGGCACAGAGAGGCACCCTTCTTCGAATACCCATTCTCCGTCGCTTTCTACAATCTTTGGGTTCAAGATGACCCCAACTTCGTCGCCGTGGTCGTAGACGAAGAATTGTTTTTGTACCCCAACTTGGGGGGCCGCTAAGCCGATGCCGGCCGCTTCGTACATGGTTTCGAACATGTTGTCGACTAATTGCACCAAGGCGCCGTCGACGTTGTCTACGGGGTCGCCAATGGTGCGTAACACTGGGTCGCCAATTATCCGTATCTCGTGGGGATTCACACAGCAAGGCTACCGTCATAGATATGAACGACCCCGATCAGCATTATTGGACGAGTAATCCGGATGCTCCTTCTGCTCCCCGCCAGGTTGAACTCTTGCTTCCTGATGTTCATTTGTCGCTGACCACCGACCGGGGAGTGTTTTCTGCTGACCAGGTGGACCGGGGCACACGGTTCTTGCTTCTTGAGGGCCCTCCCCCGTTGGCCTCGGCGCAGAACCTTTTAGACGTTGGTTGCGGCTACGGGCCGATCGCTTGTTCGTTGGCGGTCCGTCACCCTCAATCTCATGTTTGGGCGGTCGACACCAACCAAAGGGCTTTAGCGTTGTGTCGTACCAATGCAGAAAAAGCCGGTCTGACCAACGTGACTGCTTGTTTGCCCGAAGAGGTACCGGAGGGAATAGTTTTTGATGCGTTTTGGTCTAACCCTCCTATTCGTATTGGCAAGCCGGCTTTGCATGACCTGTTGTTGCACTGGTTACATCGGCTATCTTCAACCGGAGAAGCACACTTGGTGGTACAGCGTCACTTGGGGGCCGATTCGTTGGCTCGCTGGCTTGACGATCAGGGGTGGCTCACCGTGCGAAGAAATTCTCGAAAGGGTTTCCGGTTACTTGATGTGGAACGAAAGGTTTCTTCATGAAAAATCTTGACAGTACGGGGCTGAAGCGTTTGCACCGGGAGTGGCGGCGCCGCACTGAAGGCGATGTGGCTTTGCTTTTAGACAGCGTGCAGACTCCTTTTAATGTTGGTTCTATTTTGCGTACGGCGGCGGCTTACCGGGTTTCGCATATTTGGTTAGCGGGCGCTACGGCGTCGCCGACCCATACCAAAACAAATCGCACGGCGTTGGGCACTGGCCGTTATTTGACGTGGACGGCATGCGAAACGGCGGCCGAGGCGTTGGTTGAAATTAAAGAAGCGGGCTACTTTTTGTTGGGTATTGAGTTGGCTGATCACGCGGTGCCGCTTCATAAGGTGAGCATGGCTGATCAGGTGTGTTTGGCTTTGGGCCACGAAGATCGTGGTTTGTCGGCTCCGGTTTTGCAGGCCTGCGATGCGGTGGCTTTTATTCCGCAATTGGGGCGGGTAGGCAGCCTTAACGTGGCTACCGCGGCGGGTATCGCTTTATACGAAACGAATCGTCGTACTTGGGCCGAAGATTCAGGAGCGGAGCGGTCCGACCTCGATACGTAGCCGCCCCGGGGGGCGTTCTACTTGAGCCAACACGTCGGCAAGTTTTTCGGCGGTTTTTGCTCGTATCAGCCAGGCTCCGTCTCGGGGGCCTAAAACATCAACTTCTTCGGGGCGGCCGAGGTTGGTTATGAATGCTTGAGCAGCGGCCCCGGAGATTTGCGCTAATGCTGAAAATGGTGGCAAGTTGAGTAGTTGACGCCGAACGGTTTCTGGTTCTACCAGCCGAGAGGGGTCGCTCAGTAGCGTTGCTTGAAGCACCTCGTGGTCGGGTAACCGGGTTTGTATAGCAAGGCGGCCTCCATCTTGGCGGCCGCCGAGTAGCCGAGCGGCACGGATTATCAAAGCCATGGCTTGTTCGCTGGCTCGGGTGCGGGGCGCTAAGAGTTCTTGATCAAATTCCAGAAACACCACGCAGGCTGCTCGGTCGACACGATGTAACACGGCTTCGGTTCCGACTAAAAGTTTGGCTTGCTTTAAGTCGCTTTCGGGGGTGTCGGCGGTGACTTCAACTACTGGCCGGCGGGCTAATGCTTCGAGTTCTTCACGTACTCGGGTTACGCCGGCTCGGAGGTTTTTAAAGCGCACCGAGCCGCAAGATTCGCAGACTGCGGGGCGGCGCACTTGGTCTATGGGGCATATCAATACTTCTTGATCGTCTTGGGTGAGCGGCACTTGGTGGTCTTCGCAGCAAATCAAGTTGCCGCATTGGGCGCAGGCCAAAAGGCGGGAGCGCCCTTTGCGGTTTAGTACGCAGACCACGGGGTCTCCTTGTTCGCCTCGGATGAGCGGTACCAGCGCTTCGCTGAGCAGGCCCGAGCGAACCGGGTCGTCGGGTCGGCGGTCGATGAGGTCAACTTTGGGCCAGCCTTGGCGTTCTTCGGCTCGGGGCAGCATTTGTGCTTCGCCCCAAGCCAGTGCTTCCAAACTGGGGTTCGGTGAGGTCAGCACGCAGGGCACGCCGGCTCGGCGGGCTCGTTCTATGGCGAGTTCTCGTGCGTGCCAGGTGGGGTTGCGTTCTTCTTGGTGGGCTTCGTCGTGTTCGTCAATCACGACGACCGCTGCCAGGTTTGCTACGGGGGCCAGTACCGCTGAGCGGGTGCCGATAACCATGCCGCCGGCGGCCGCCCGGGCCCAGTCTCGGGGCATAAGGGCCACCGGTAAACCTGCTTGGCGTACCTCTAAGGCCAAACGTTGGGCCTGCTTGAGGGTCGGCACAATCACCAGGGTGTCGCCTCGGCGGGCTGCTGCTTTTAACAGAGGAAGCACCGAAAAGCCGGGGGGTAGCCGTAGCGAAGTACAAGGTTGTTCAAGCGCTCGGGCAGCCCAGGTGGCTTCTTTTCCGTGGGCCTCTATGTGTGCTGGAGCGGGTGGGATGCGGGTCACGTTTACCGCGGGAGAAGCAGTTTTTAACAGTGACGAGAGGCGCCCGGCCCAACGGTGGGCCGCCCAGCGGGCCAGGTCGATTATTTCTTCGCTTGGCCCTCTGCTGCTAAGTTTGGCCAGGGAGCGAAGCTTTACCCCAGGAGGTGGTTCCACGTTGTCGGCTATTACCCATCCCCCGACTCGTCGGCCGGCGAGAGGTATCCGCACGCTGCTTCCTATTTGTAGTGCTTCACTACGGCCGTCGGCTTCCCAAGTGGAAGGCACCAGGTAGTCAAAGGCTCGATCAATGGCCGTTACGTCAGTGAGGACTCGTACCACACGTCCCTCTGGTTGCTCTTCAATAACCGCTGGTTCTTGCGGTAAATCAAAAGAAAGTTGACCGGGGTCCGCTTTTTTCCCGGCCACGTAACCTGTCTCAGTTCAGGCCGAGGGCTGCCTGAACCTCTGCCACCTTATTGGTTTGTTCCCAAGGGAACTGAGGGCGCCCGAAGTGGCCGTAAGCGGCTGTTTCTTTGTAGATCGGCCGTTTTAAATCAAGGTCTCTGATGATGGCGGCGGGGCGCAGGTCAAAAATCTCGTTCACGCAGGCGGCAATCTGATCTGGATCCACCGCTTCGGTGCCGAAGGTTTCTACGTAGATAGATACCGGGCGAGCCATACCGATGGCGTAGGCCACCTGTACTTCGCAGCGTCGTGCTGCTCCGGCGGCTACCAGGTTTTTGGCTACCCACCGGGTGGCGTAGGCCGCTGAGCGGTCAACTTTGCTGGGGTCTTTGCCGGAGAAGGCGCCACCACCGTGACGGGCCATGCCGCCGTAGGTGTCAACAATTATTTTGCGACCGGTTAACCCGGCGTCGCCTACTGGCCCGCCGATAACAAAGTTTCCGGTGGGGTTAACGAAAACCTCGTAGTCGTCGTCGGCGAATTGTTCGGGGATAACCGGTTTGATAATTTGTTCAATCAGATCGGGGCGAATCATGCTGTCTCGGTCTATGCCGGCATCGTGCTGGGTTGAGACCAGCACGGTGGCCAAACGCACCGGGCGGTCATCTTCGTATTCGAAGGTGACTTGGGTTTTGGCGTCGGGGCGCAAGTAAGGGATGGACCCTCCTTTGCGAACGGCAGCGTGTTTTTCGGCCATGCGGTGTGCCAACTGGATAGGTAGAGGCATCAAGACGTCGGTTTCGTCGCAGGCGTAGCCGAACATCATTCCTTGGTCGCCGGCCCCTTGGTTGTCTAAGTCGGTTTGGGTGGCACCGGTGCGGGTTTCTTCAGATTTGTCAATGCCTTGAGCGATGTCGGGCGATTGGGCGTCGAGGGTGACCATGACGCCGCAGGTTTCGCCGTCGAAGCCGAAGTCTTCACGGTCGTAACCGATTTCTTTTATGGTGTTGCGAACTAAGCGTGGGATGTCTACGTACCCGTCGCAGGTAACTTCGCCGGCTACCACTACCAACCCGGTGGTGATGAGAGTTTCGCAAGCCACTCGGCTTTCGGCGTCTTCTTGCAACATGGCGTCCAAAATGGTGTCCGAAATTTGGTCGGCCATTTTGTCGGGGTGCCCTTCGGAGACGGACTCCGAGGTGAATGTCCATTTTTTATTCATGGCGTTCCTCTTAGTTCTTTGAGTTTTGATGAAGGGTCTTTAGGGCCGCATCGAGTACGGCATTGGCGATTTCTGTTTTGCTGGCTAAGGGTACTTCTTCGCTGCTTCCGGTGGCACTTAAAATTACTACGGCGTTGGTGTCGTGGCCAAACCCCACTTGGTCGGCCGCCACATCGTTGGCCACCATCAGGTCAACGCCTTTGGCGGCAAGTTTTTTGGCGGCATTTTCGACGAGGTCGTTTGTTTCTGCGGCGAAGCCCACCAGCACTTGGCCGGCGGTCCGCTGGGCGCCCAAGGTAGCCAAAATGTCTACCGTGGGTTGTAAAAGGATTTCTGTTGTTCCGGTGCTTTTTTTAATTTTTTGCTCGGCAACCGACACCGGGGTGAAGTCCGCTACGGCGGCGGCCATTATCACTATGCTGCTTTGTGGTGCAGCCTCAAAAACGGCTGACGTCATTTGGGCGGCCGTGTCCACTGCTTGCACGGTTATTTGTGGGTGCTGGGGTGCTTGGTCGGCTTGGGTGGTTACACAAATCACTTGTGCGCCTCGGGCCACTGCTTGGGCGGCTATGGCATGCCCTTGTTTTCCAGAGGAGCGGTTCCCCAAGTAACGCACCGGGCAAATGGGTTCGCGGGTGCCGCCGGCGGTCACTAAAATCTGTAATCCGGTTAAATCTTTTTGTGGTGCTTGTTCCCCCAGTAAACGTTCAACGGTAGCCAAAATGTTTACCGGGTCAGCCAGTCGACCTTCGCCGCTATCGCCTCCGGCCAATCGTCCTTTTTCGGGACCCACGATTTCTACGCCACGTTGCGCTAAGACAGTTACGTTTTCTTGCACCGCTGGTTGTTCCCACATTTCGGTGTGCATGGCCGGGCAAATCACCACGGGGGCTCGGGTGGCCAACAAGGTGGCAGTCAAGAGGTCGGCCGAGCGACCCATACGGTAGTCGGCCAGCAACCGAGCGGTAGCCGGGCAAACCACAATCAGGTCTGCGTTTTGCCCCAGCAAGGTGTGCGGGATCGGGCTTTCTTCATCCCAAAGCGAGGTTTGTACTTTTTCTGAAGCTAGAGCGTCAAAGGTGGCTTTGCCAATGAAGCGTTGTGCTGCGTTGGTCAAGATGGGCGATACGTGCGCCCCGGCGTCCACCAGGCGACGACATACTTCTACCGCTTTGTAAGCGGCGATGCCCCCGGTGACCCCAAGGACGATGCGGCGACCGTCGAGTGTTCCCATCGGTCGCCCAGTTTTAGGCGCTCTGGTCGCCGTCTTGGTCGGCAGTTTCTTCGCCGTCTTCTTCGGCTGCTTCTGCTTCCATAGCGGCGATGGCCAGCAGTTCTTCTTCGCTGGGCTCTTCTTCTTCTACCACGTCTACCGAAATGATTTTGTCGGCATCCATTTCTTCAAAAGCTATGGAGAGAGGCTTGCGGGCCGTGGAGGTGATTTGAGGAGGAATGGTAGAACCCAATCCTTCACCCAGTTGACCAAAGTAAGCGTTGATTTGGCGGGCTCGTTTTGAGCTCAGCACTACCAACTTAAATTTAGAGTCTGCTCGCTCTAAAAGCCCTTCAATTTCAGGGTTAACTAGGGTGTCGTGGCCCTTCACAAGAATACCTCGGTGTGCGTTGATGGTTTGGTGCGGTTTTGCACCATGAACGAAGGTAAACGGTACCAGAAAGGGCAATCGTTCCCTCCCTCCGCGGCCTGCTTCTAGCCGCGTTTTTCGTTAATCAATTCTTTAATTTCTGTCACCGTTTGCGCTAAGTTGTCATTGGTGATGAAGGAGTACCCTAAATCTTTTGCTTCTTGGGTCTCTCGTTTTCCTTCGGCAATGCGTTCTTCTGCTCGAGTAGGGTCGTCGCCCCGAGACAATAGGCGGCGGCGTTGTTCTGCTTCGCTGGGTGCTTCAACAAAAATCATGAGCGCATCGGGTTGATGGTCCAGCACTTGTCGCCCCCCGGCCACATCGATTTCCAGCAACAAATCTTGTTGAGTTTCTGGGTCAGGCACGGGGGTTCCGTAGTAGTGATCTAAAAACTTGTTCCACTCCAGAAAGCCTTGCTGGTTGCGGTGGGCCAAAAAGTCTTGTTCAGAAACGAACACGTAGGCGTCCGCTAGGTCATCTTTGCGGCGAGGCCGGGTGGTCCAAGAACGGCTGAGTGCCAGTTTTGGGTCGGCGGCGATCAGTGCGGTGGCTAACGTTCCTTTGCCTACGCCACCTGGCCCTGAGAGAACAACCAGCAACGGAGCCTTCCCCGACTCAGCCATCGCAGTTAAGAAAAACGAGCAAGCAGGTCGGCTCGTTGTTGTTTGCCTAAGCCTCGTAAGCGACGGCTTTCACTGATCCCTACTTCTTCCATGGTGCGCTTTGCTTTTACTTTTCCTAATTTAGGCAAAGACTGCAGCACTGCTTTGACTTTCATTTTGGCCAAGATCGGGTCGTTGTCGGCCCGGTCGAGCAGTTCAGGAAAAGTTAGCGAACCCATTTTGAGAAGCTCTTTTATTTCGGCTCGTGCTTGGCGAGCTTCGGTGGCTTTGGCCAGAGCGGCTCGTCGTTGTTCGTCGGTTAGTTGAGGAAGTCCTGCCATGGCACGGACTTTAGCGTCCCAAAAGGCCAGCGAGTGAAATCACCCCAAAAGGTGGCCTACTAATTCTGCGGCCGCCAAAATGGGTTCTGGGGTTGCCGTGACCCCTCGACCGATAACTAAGAGGTCGGCGCCGTTATTTAACGCGGTGCGCGGGTCGGTGACTCGTATTTGATCATGGGTTTCGGCGCCTGGTAAACGGGTACCGGGAACCACCCGGGTGAGTTGTTCAGCCCAGGGGGCGGTCAAGGGCAAGTCAGGGGCGGCGCAAATTATTCCGGCGCAGCCCGTAGCGGCGGCCAGTGCGGTGCGTTCGGTTAAGAGGTCCGGGTCGTTGAGCTCGTCGCTGGTGAGCACGGTGACCCCTAATACGCCGGGTGGTGGGCCTTCTAGCCCGGCTGATCCGGCCGCTAAACCTTCCACGGCGGCCCGGAGCATCGCTTCGCCTCCGGCGGTATGCACGGTGAGCCAGCGCACGCCGAGCGACCCCACTACTCGGGCTGCTCGCTCCACCGTGGTGGGAATGTCATGCAATTTGAGGTCGGCAAAAACGTCCCAACCGTTGGTGACAAAACCCGCTAACACATCGGGTCCGGCGGCGGTGTAAAGTTCTAAACCAATTTTTATGGTGCCAAAAAATTCGTCAAGATCGTTGGCCATACGTCGAGCTGCTACCACGTCATCAACGTCGAGGGCCAGAGCCAAACGAGCGCGTATTTCGGCGGGTACTTCGCCTTGGTCGAGGTCGTCGAGTATTTCTTCAGTCATGGGCTGCTCCTGTTAGTTCGCTGAGATGGTTGATGTCGTGGGCGGTACACCATTTGGTGAGTTCGTTTAAAACGTTTTGGGTGGCTCGGGGGTTGGCAAAGGTGGCGGTCCCTACTTGGATGGCGGAGGCTCCAGCTAAAAGGAACTCCACGGCGTCTTCCCCGGTGGCGATACCTCCGACGCCGATTATGGGCAGGTCGGGGTGGACGGCAAAAGTGTCGTAGACCGCTCGCACGGCGATGGGGCGTATAGCGGGGCCGGACAACCCCCCTCGTCCTGCTCCTAATCGGGGTCGTCGAGTCTCGGGGTCGATAGCCATACCCAACAGCGTGTTGGCCACGGTGACTGCTTGGGCGCCGGCTTGGGCTGCTGCGTCGGCCACGTCGGGCAGCAGAGGGGTGTTGGGGCTGAGTTTGGCCCAGCAGGGGCGTCCCGTGGCTGCGACGGCGGCGGCCACCACGGCGCTGGTGGCTTCGGTGGAGTGAGCAAAAAGGTTGGTGCGGTCTTCTAAGTTCGGGCAAGAAGTATTCACCTCTACCGCCACCACGCTCGGAGGGGCGGCGGCCAATACTTGGGCAGCTTGGGTGAATTCTTCTACGGTGCGGCCCCAAATGCTGGCTACCACTCGGGCGCCGGTGGCTTCTAGGGCGGGAAGCTCTTGGTCGAGCCAGGCTTGCACCCCGGGGCCTTGGAGCCCCACGCTGTTGATCATGCCCGCAGCGGTGGCGTGCACTCGGGGGGCCGGGTTTCCGGCCCATGGGTTGATGTGCAGCGACTTGGTGACCACTGCGCCGAGGCTCGCTAAGTCGAGGTGGCGCGCCAGTTCGGTGCTGTGTCCGGCGGTACCCGAGGCGGTCATTACCGGGTTGGGTAACTCCACTGAGCCAATACGGGTAGCGAGGTTTACCGTCATGCCGATGCGTTGTCCGGTTCTGCGAGTGCTTGGTCTTTAGTTATGCCTTGGTGGTATTCCTGCAGGGTGCGTACCGCGAGGGGGTAGGTCTGCCAGTCGTGGAGGCCTCGAGCGGCGGCTACGGCGGCCGAAGCGGTGGTCAGCAGTGGGATGCCTTGGGCGCCGGCTGCTCCACGAATGTGGTCGCCATCGGCTCGGGGGCCACGCCCGTGGGGGCTGTTGACCACCAGTTGGATTGCTCCTGATCGAATGAGTTCCACGGCGTCGGTACCTTCTTCGTGGAGTTTGGCTACCACCTCGGCTATCGGCACTCCGTGGGTTTCGAGATAAACGGCGGTGCCTTCGGTGGCCACGATGGTGAGCCCTAATGCGACCAGGCCGCGGGCTGCTTCCAAGCCGGTGGCTTTGTCTCGGTCGGCCAGCGACATAAACACAGTGCCTTCATCGGGCATCGCTCCCCCGGCGGCAATCTGCGATTTGGCGAAAGCTAAACCGGTGGTGAGGTCAATGCCCATGACTTCTCCGGTGGAGCGCATTTCTGGGCCCAACACGGGGTCGGCTTCGGGGAATCGGTTAAAGGGCAACACGGCTTCTTTGACTGAAACATGGTCGCCTACTACTCGATCTACCAAGAGTCCTTCGGTGCGGAGTTCGGCCAGGGTGGCGCCCATCATGACTCGGCTGGCTACTTTGGCTAGCGGCACTCCGGTGGCTTTGGCCACAAAAGGCACGGTCCTTGAGGCTCGCGGGTTGGCTTCGATCACATAGATTTCTTCGTCTTTTACGGCGAACTGCACGTTGATGAGGCCGCAGACTTCGAGTGCTTCGGCGATACGCAAGGTGGTTTTTTCAATGCGTTGGATTACCGAGTCCGAGAGGTACGGCGGCGGGATGACGCAAGCGCTGTCCCCGCTGTGTATTCCCGCTTCTTCCACGTGTTCCATGACGGCACCGATTATGGCTGCCCCGGTGTTGTCGCGTATGGCGTCGACGTCTACTTCGGTGGCTTCTTCTAAGAACCGGTCTACCAGCACCGGGCGTTCTGCGGATAGTCCCCCTTCGATGCCCAAACTGCCAAAGGCTAAGAGTTGATCCATGGCTCGTTCGAGTTGGGTGTGGTCGTAAACGATTTCCATGGCTCGGCCGCCCAAAACATAGGAAGGTCGCACCAAAACGGGAAAGCCCACTTGGTCGGCGATCTTTTGTGCCCCGGCTAAGTCAACGGCCGTGCCTCCGGGAGGTTGAGGGATTTCCAGTTCTTCACATAGAGCGTTCCAGAGTTCCCGGTCTTCGGCCAAGTCGATGGAGCGTGGGCTGGTGCCGGCGATGAGTTCTTGAGGGAGTTCTCCGGCCAGTTTTAGCGGGGTTTGTCCACCCATTGACACGATGATGCCGACGGGTTGCTCGGCTTCAATAATGTTGGTCACGTCTTCGAAGGTCAGTGGCTCAAAATACAGTCGGTCGCTGGTGTCGTAATCAGTGGACACCGTTTCGGGGTTGCAGTTCACCATGATGGTTTCGTAACCGGCTTCGCCGAGGGCGTAGCTGGCGTGGACGCAGCAGTAATCAAACTCGATGCCTTGGCCGATGCGGTTTGGTCCGGAGCCTAAAATCATGACTTTGGGGCGGTCGGCGGGGCGCACTTCGTCTTCGTCTTCCCACGCTGAGTAGTGGTAGGGGGTGTCGGCGGCGAATTCGGCAGCGCAGGTGTCTACCGTCTTAAAAGTGGGGTGCACCCCGGCCGCTTGGCGGGCTGCTCGTACGGTTAGTTCGTCATCTTTCCAGAGGTAGGCCAGTTGGGCGTCGGAAAAGCCGAGTTGTTTGGCTCGTTTCCAGTCTGGGGCGCTGAGGTTGCTGGCCGTACGGGTTTCGAGGTGGGCACGTTCTTCGGTGATGGCCAACATTTGGTCTAAGAACCAAGGGTCTACGGCGGTGTCGGCATTTACTTGGTCCACGGTGTAGCCCCGTCGCAGCAAGGCTTCTAGTTGAAAAATGCGTCCCGGGGTAGCGATTTTTGCGGCGGCCCGTAGTGCGTTGTCGTCGAGGTCGTTTAAGGCTTCTTCGGCGGGGTCAGCGTTGAGGCCCAAGCGGCCGTTTTCTAGCGAACGTAAACCTTTTTGCAACGACTCGGGGAAGGTCCGTCCGATGGCCATGACCTCCCCTACTGATTGCATGGCGGTTCCGAGTATGCCGGAGGTGCCGGGGAATTTCTCGAAGGCCCAGCGAGGGATTTTGGTTACCACGTAGTCGATGGAGGGTTCGAAGGCCGCTGGTGTTTTTTTGGTGATGTCGTTGGGTATTTCGTCCAGGGTGTAACCAACGGCGAGGCGGGCCGCAATTTTGGCGATGGGAAAACCGGTTGCTTTGGAGGCCAGCGCCGACGAACGACTAACCCGAGGGTTCATTTCGATGACTACTTGTTGCCCGTTGGCGGGGTTGACGGCGAACTGCACGTTTGAGCCGCCGGTTTCGACGCCGACCCGGCGCAGGCAGGCGAATGAGGCGTCGCGCATTTCTTGGTATTCAACGTCGCTAAGGGTTTGGGCGGGGGCCACGGTGATGGAGTCACCGGTGTGGACCCCCATGGGGTCAATGTTTTCGATAGAGCAAACCACCACGCAGTTGTCGGCGTGGTCACGCATGACTTCGAGTTCGTATTCTTTCCACCCGGCGATGGACTTTTCGATCAAGATTTCGCTAATCGGGCTGGCATCTAAACCGTTTTGCGCCACCTTGGTGAACTCTTCCGGGGTGGAGGCAATGCCGGTGCCTTTCCCTCCCAAAATGTAGGCAGGGCGAATGACTACCGGGAGGCCGATTTCACCAATTACTTCTTGGGCTTGTTCCATGTTGTGGGCGACCCCAGAGTCCGGCACCTGAAGGCCAATTTCGATCATGGCTTCTTTAAAGAGTTGCCGATCTTCTGCGGTGGCGATGGCTTCGGCTCGGGCGCCGATGAGTTCTACGTTGTTGTCTTCTAGTACCCCGGCTTCTACGAGTTCCATGGCCAGGTTGAGCGCCGTTTGACCGCCCATGGTGGGCAACAGGGCGTCGGGTTTTTCTTTTTCGATTATACGAGTGAGTACGTCGAGGCGTAGGGGTTCTATGTAGGTGGCATCGGCGAAACCGGGGTCGGTCATGATGGTGGCCGGGTTGGAGTTCACCAAAATTACTCGGTAGCCCTCTTGACGCAGCACCTGGCAGGCTTGGGTTCCGGAGTAATCGAACTCGCAGGCTTGTCCGATCACAATGGGTCCTGATCCAATGATCAGGATGCTGGAAATATCGTTACGGCGAGGCATTAGTTGGTTTTTCCGTTTACGGAGGCCATGAGATTTTCAAAATCCTTAAAGAGGTAACGACTGTCGTGGGGGCCGGGACCGGCTTCGGGGTGGTATTGCACGCTGAAGGCAGGCAGGTCGGTGCAGCGCAGGCCTTCTACGGTTTCGTCATTAAGGTTGATGTGGGTTAGTTCGGCGTTGCTTAGCGACCCGTCGGCTACGCAGTAGTTGTGGTTTTGGCTGGTTATTTCTACTTGACCGGTAGACAAGTTTTTTACTGGGTGGTTTCCGCCGTGGTGTCCGAAAGGGAGTTTGTAGGTTTCGGCGCCCAGGGTGGCGGCCAGCAGTTGGTGGCCCAAGCAGATGCCAAAGATAGGCACTTCCCCCAGCAGGGTTTCGATGTTGTGGCGAATTTCCGTTAAAGGTTCGGGGTCACCAGGGCCGTTGGAGAGAAACACTCCGTCGGGTTCGTGGGCCAACACTTCTTGAGCACTGGTGTGGGCCGGTACGACCAGTACGTCGCCGAGGGCGGAGAGTTGCCGCAAGATGGTGGTTTTGATGCCGAAGTCGTAGGCCACCAACCGGCGGGATCCTCCGGTGGAGGCCACTTGGTAAGGCTGGGCGCAGGTCACGGTAGAGACAAGATCGAGACCGTCGGTGGAAGGTGCTTGGGCCACGGCGTCTCGCAGGTCGTCAAGGTCGGCGGTACCGAAGGCGGCGGACATGGCTCCGTGGTCGCGTAGGTGGCGGGTTAGACGCCGGGTGTCAAGGCCCGCTAAGCCGGCTAGGGCGTATTGTTCGAGGAGGTCTTGCAGGCTTCCGGTGGCCCGCCAGTTGCTGTGGCGGCGAGTGAGTTCTCGTACGAAAACCCCGGCACAAGCGGGTTGGCTGCTTTCGGCGTCGTGGTCGTTTACCCCGTAGTTTCCGATATGCGGGTAGGTAAAGGTGATAATTTGTCCAGCATAAGAGGGGTCGGTTATTACTTCTTGATAGCCGGCCATCACTGTGTTGAAAACTACTTCTCCGGTGGTTATTCCGTTGCTGGGGGTCACGCCGATTACTTCGCCGGTAAAGACCATGCCGTCGGCCAGCACCAAGTGTCCGGGGGTTAGTTGGGTGCTCATCGTTGTGCCTCGCCGTCTACTACTACTGCTTCACCCGCGTAGATGGTGTGGCGTATGCGGCCGCGTAGCGTGCGTCCTTCGTAGGGGGTGTTGGCGCTGCGACTGGCCATGGCTTGGCCCGAAACGGTCCACGTGGCGTCGGGGTCGATGACGCAAAGGTTGGCGGCGGCCCCTGGTTGCACGTTTACTCCTTGGTGGTCGCTGAGCCCGGCGATGACGGCAGGTTTCCAGGACATGACGGCCAGAATATCTGGCAGGTCAAGACCTGAGTCTTCCAGAGCCACACTAAATGCGGTTTCTAGGCCCAACATGCCGGGAGAGGCGAGGTCGAAGGCGTGTTCTTTGTCGTGTGCGGTGTGGGGGGCGTGGTCGGTGGCGATGGCGTCGATGGTGCCGTCGGCTAAGCCTTGGCGTACGGCAGCCACGTCTGCGTCGGTGCGCAACGGGGGGTGCACTTTGAACACTGGGTCGAAGGTAGCGCAGGCCGCATCGGTGAGGCTGAAGTGGTGGGTGGTTGCTTCGGCGGTTACCGGTAGCCCCTCTGCTTTGGCGACTCGTACCAGTTCTACCGACCCGGCGGTGGAGAGGTGTTGAAAATGCATGTGGGCTCCGGTGAGGCGCATGAGGGCTATGTCGCGGGACACCATAAGTTCTTCGGCTTCGGCAGGTTGGCCGCCGATGCCCAGTTTGGCTGACCATTCGCCTTCGTGCATGTAGCCGCCTTTGCTGAGGGCTTCTACTTCGCAGTGTTGGGCCAAGATCACCGGGCGTCCCAGGCGTTTGCTAAGCCCGGTGCTGTATTCCATGATGCGACGCATTAGGCGGGGGTCTTGAAGGCCGGTGCCGTCGTCGGTGAAGATACCGATGCCTAAGTCGACGAGCTCGCCGAGGGGTGCCATTTCTTGCCCGAGACGGTCGATGGTCATGGCGGCGGTGGGCACTATTTCGCAGAGAGCATTTTTTCCGAGGGTGCGTATTTGTTCTACTACCGCAGCGCAGTCGGTGGTTGGGGTGGTGTTGGGCATGGTGACCAGAGCGGTGTAGCCGCCGAGGGCGCCACCTCGGGCACCGGTTTCAATAGTTTCGGCAACTTCTTGCCCTGGTTCACGAAGATGGCTGTGGAGGTCGACAAACCCGGGTGACACGATGCAACCGGCGGCGTCAAGGTGTTGGCCTCCGGAAAGGTTTTGCCCTACTGCTTCGATTCGCCCGTCGTCGCCGATTAACACGTCGGCTTGTTGTTGGCCAGAAGCATCGATGATGGTCCCGCCGTGAATTACCGTGCTCATTTGTTTCCTTCTGCCGTTGGGCTTTCAATAAGGTCTCGTCCTGCGCCGAGCAACAAAAATAAGACGGCCATGCGTACCGATACCCCGTTGGCTACTTGGTCCAGGATGACCGCTCGAGGGTCGGCGGCCACTGCGGCGTCTATTTCTACGCCACGGTTGGTGGGGCCGGGGTGGCATATTATTGCTTCGCTGGGTAACAGGTTGGCTCGTTTTTCGTTCATGCCGAAATCGTTTACGTATTCACGAACGGAAGGGATGAGGCCTTCGCTGATGCGTTCGTGTTGGAGCCGAAGCAGATAGCAAACATCGGTTTGTTCCAGCACGGCGTTTAGGTCATGAGAAACTTCTACTGGCCACCCGGCCAACGATGAGGGCAACAGGGTGGCCGGCGCCACTAGGGTTACTTTTGCTCCGAGGGCGGTGAAGGCCAGTACGTTTGATCGAGCCACCCGCGAGTGGTCGATGTCGCCCACCAGGGCAATGCGTAGTCCGTTGAGGCTCCCGCAGTGTTGGCGCAAGGTGTAGGCGTCGAGCAGCGCTTGGGTGGGGTGTTCGTGGCATCCGTCGCCGGCGTTTATCACTACGGCGTCGGTCCAGTTGGCGATGCGTTGGGCAGTCCCGGCCATGGGGTGGCGGACGATGAGTGCGTCGGCCCCGTAGGCCTCAATGACTTCAACGGTGTCTCGCAGGCTTTCGCCTTTGCTTAGCGAGGATGAGCCTGCACCGAAGGTCATGGTGTCGGCCGATAAGCGGCGGGCCGCAGTGTCAAAAGAGAGGCGGGTTCGGGTGGAGTTTTCAAAAAATAGGGTGGCGATGGTTCGGCCCCGTAGCGCCGGTACTTTCGGGATGGGGCGTTGGCTAATTTCGGCGAAGATGTCGGTGAGATCGAGTATTTCTTCGATTTCGGTGGCGGTCATGCCTTCGATGCCCAGCAAGTTGCCGTCTACTAATGCGTTGCTCATTTTTCTACCGCCCCAAGGTCGACGCCTTGCTGGTGCACATCTACTACTTCGTCGCGGCGGGTGGGCAAGTTTTTTCCGACGTAGTCGGGGCGAATAGGTAATTCACGGTGACCGCGGTCCACCATGACGGCGAGCTGTACTCCTTTGGGGCGGCCGAAGGTGCCCAAGGCATCGAGGGCGGCGCGGATGGTGCGACCGGTGAACAATACGTCGTCTACCAGCACCACTGTTTTCCCGTCGAGGTTCATGGTGATGTCGGTTACTGCTTCGGGCACTACCGGGCGCAACCCAATGTCGTCGCGGTGGAGGGCCACGTCAAGGGTGCCGGTGGCGGGGCGTTGTCCGTCGATTTCGGCGAGGGCTTCGGCGAGTTGTTGGGCGACAAAAACTCCGCCGGTTTGTAAACCGATGAGCACGACGTCGTTGAGGCCGTGATTGCGTTCAATGATTTCGTGGGCCATCCGGCGGACCGCTCGGGCCATGTCTTCGGCGCTCAGTATTCGTGCGTAGGCAATAAAAACGCCCCCAAAGGGGGGCGTCTGTCCTCGTTCTCTTTTTGCCACTTGATGCTCCGTTCGTCCGTGTGAGCCTCTCTGGACTCACTTCACGGTCGAAAACAGACTCTAGCAAGAACGGCGAGTGAACGCGGCAACCGTTAGCTTTCTTGGCGTTTTTCTTGGGCGATACCTGAAATAACCCCGTTTACGAAGCGGCTAGATTTTTCGGTGGAATAGTCGCTGGCTAGTTCTACCACTTCGGTGAGGATGGCTTGGGTGGGTACGTCGGGTCGGTGGGTGATTTCGTAGACCGCCATGCGTAGCAGTGACCGGTCGACGGCGGGCATGCGGTCGATGTGCCAGCCTTGAGAGAACTTGTTGATGAGTTCATCTATTTCATCTTGATATTGGGCCACCCCGCGAACGAGATCTTCGGTGAACTTTTCGGGGGTTAGGGCTTGGTTTTCTAGTTCTGTGATGAGGTCGTGGTCGGCGTGTTCGGCGGCGTAGAGAATTCCTAAAGCGGTTTCTCGGTCTTCGCGTCGTGAACCAACACCGGTTCCGGATCGATCAGGCATGCTTTAGACCCGGCTGAGGTATTCGCCGGTGCGGGTATCTACTTTTACTTTTTCGTTTGGTTCAACAAAAAGTGGCACTTGGATAACCAATCCGGTTTCTAGAGTGGCTGGTTTTCGTGCGCCGGATACTCGGTCGCCTTGTAGCCCTGGTTCGGTTTCGGCGATGGTTAGTTCGACTGCTGCGGGAAGTTCGACTCCTACTACTTCTTCGCCGTACATCAAGAGTTGTGGTTTGCTGGTGTCGGTCAGGTAGTTGGTGGAGTCGCCGAGGGTTTCTGGGGTGACGGTGAGTTGGTCGTAGGTTGAGGTGTCCATGAACACGTAGTCTTCGCCTTCTCGGTAAAGGAACTGCATGGTTCGCTTGTCGATAATGGCTCGTTCAACTTTTTCGCCGGCTCGGAAGGTGCGGTCGACGACGGACCCGGTGCGTACGTTGCGCATGGTGGTGCGCACGAAGGCGTGACCTTTGCCGGGTTTGACGTGTTGAAAGTCCACGACTTGCACGAGGGAGCCTTCGAGGTTGAGGCTCATTCCGTTTTTTAGATCGTTGGTGGTGATGGTGGCCATGGTTTCTCCGTCAGAGTGTTTTGGGTGCTTTGGTGAGCGCCCGGTGTCCGGTGTCGGTTACTACCAGGGTGTCTTCCCAGCGCACGCCTCCGAGTTCTTCGAGGTAGGCGCCGGGTTCGACGGTAATAACTTGACCGGTGCGCAGGTTACCAGTGGAGCGTGAAGACACTGCGGGGGCTTCGTGAATGTCTAGGCCAACCCCGTGGCCGGTGCCGTGAATGAAGGCGTCTCCTAAGCCGGATTTTTGCAGGCTGTTGCGGCAGGCGGCGTCTATGTCTTTGAGAGGCACCCCGTTGGCTACTGCGTTGAGGCCGGCTTGTTGGGCTTGCAACACTGCTTGTAGGAGGTCGGCTTTGGGGCCTTGGCCGGTGCCGCCTACCCGGAATGAGCGTGTCATGTCGGAGCGGTAGCCGTCGATTTGCGCCCCGAAGTCGCAAATGACCAGGTCGCCTTTTTCGAGTTGGCGGCCGGTGGGTTGGGCGTGGGGTCGGGCGCTGTTGGGGCCGCTGGCTACCAGGGTGGTGAAGGCTGTTCCGTCAGCGCCTCTGGCCATCATTTCTTTTTCGAGGGTTTGGGCGATTTCTTTTTCGGTGACCCCGGGGGTGATGAGGCCCGTCACGGCGGCCAACGATTGGTCGGCCAGGTGGCCGGCATTTTCTATGCGGTCGATTTCTCCGGGGTCTTTGATACTGCGGAGTTCTTCTACCAGGCCACTGGTGGGAGTTACCGCGGTGGGGGCAAACCAGTTGACGTAGTTTTGTTGATCGGCCCAGGTCACGTTGTTTGCTTCCAGGCCGATGGTGGTTTGGTTTTTAGCTGAACCGATGAGTTTTTCTTTCCCGCCATCGCTGGTTATCTCAATGTGGGTTTCGGTTGCTGCTATTTCGTCTGCGGCTTGGCTGCGGTAACGCCCGTCGGTAATTAGCCAGGCCTCTTTTGCCTCTACCCAAAGCACTCCTGCTGAGCCGGTGAACCCGGTGAGGTAGCGAATGTTGGTCAGGTTGGTGACCAGCAAGGCCGAGCAAGCTGCTTGGTCCATGAGGGGCCGTAAGCGGTCGAGGCGACCGGCCAGCTCGAGGGGGGCGAGGGTCACTGTTTGAGTAGTGCGGCGGTTGCGTCAAGTGCGAGGCGGTACCCCAAGGCGCCAAAACCGGCGACCGTGCCTGAAGCCACGGGGGCCACTACTGAGGTGTGGCGCCATGGTTCACGGGCCGCGGGGTTAGAGAGATGCAGTTCAATGATCGGGCCTTCGAAGGTAGCGAGGGCATCGTGGATGGCCCAGGCGTAGTGGGTGAATGCTCCGGGGTTTATGACAATGGCGGCGCAGCGTCCTCGGGCGGCGTGGATGGCTTCTACTAGTTCGCCTTCGTGGTTGGATTGCTGGTGTTCCAGGGTTAGGCCGTGAGCGGCGGCGGCTTTTTCTGCGGTGGCTTGGTGTTCTTGAAGCGTTTGGGCGCCGTACACCTCGGGGTCGCGTTGGCCCAAGAGGTTCAGGTTGGGGCCGGAGAGCAGCAAAACAATTGGTTCACTCATGAGAGGTTCCTCGTTTTTCTTCCATTTGGTTCAGTGTTTGGAGTACATCTTGTGGTTTTATGTCGGCCACTACTTCTACCCCTTGGGGGCCGTCGAGGGCGAAGGTTAAACCATTGAGTGCTTTTTTGTCGCGTCCCATTACTGCCAGCAGTTCTTGATGGTCAGTGCCTGCTGGTAAATCAACGTTGAGGTCATAACCGGTGACGGTTTGGTAGTGCTCGGTCACCCGTTGTTGGTCTATGCGCCCCAGCGAGGCCGCTAGGTGGGCGGCAAAAATCAAGCCGATGGCTACCGCTTCGCCATGGCGTAACCCGTATTGCCCGGTGGTTTCTAAGGCGTGGCCCAGGGTGTGGCCGTAATTCAATATGGCTCGGCGGCCGGACTCTCGTTCGTCTTCGGCCACTATTTGGGCTTTTATTTCTCCGCAGCGGGCGACTTTTTCATCGAACGATAATCCGGCAAGGTCTTGCCCGCCGAGGAAATGGTATTTCGCCATTTCGCCGAGCCCGCTGCGCATTTCAGCGACCGGCAGGGTGGCCAAGGTAGCGGTGTCGCACAGCACGGCGGTGGGTTGCCAAAAGGCTCCGACTAAGTTTTTTCCTTCGGGCAGGTTGACCCCAGTTTTTCCGCCAATGGCGGCATCTATTTGGCCCAGCAGGGTGGTGGCTACGTGTATCACTGGGGTTCCTCGATGGTATGACGCTGCGGTGAACCCGGCCAGGTCAGTGACCACGCCGCCGCCTACTCCGACGATGCAGTCTTGTCGGGTGAGTCCCCATTGGGCCAGCGAGCGGCAAAGGTTTTCTACGTTGCTTAAGGTTTTGGCTTGTTCGCCGTCGGGCACCAAAAAAACTCGGTGTTCTCGGCCGGGGTCTACGTTCACCCCGATGCCTTCTTGGGTGATGACGGCTACTCGTTGCGCAGCGTCTGGCACTACTTGAGCCAACTCGTTTGCTGCTCCGGGGCCTACCAAAACCGGGTAACCCCGGCCGTTGTTTAGGGGTACTTCGATACGAATCATTGGCTTGCTCCGGTGAGGTCGAGGGCCATAATTTCTTCAACAATGGCTTTTAGCGTGCGGTCATCGGTGTCGATGATCGCCTCGGCGGCGGCTTGGTAGGCCGGCCGGCGTTGGCGGTCGAGTTCTTGCAAAACAGTTAAAGGATCGCCTTGGGCCAGCAGGGGTCGGCCGGTGCCATCGCCTACTCGTTGGGCCAGTGTTTCTGGGGTGGCTCGCAGCCACACCACGTGGGTTCGTTCTTTAAGTACCTGCTGGTTTTCTGCCCGGGTTAAGACCCCTCCCCCGGTGGACAGCACTAAGGGTTGTTCGATTTGAAGTACTCGTTGCAAGGTGTCTGTTTCGGCTTGGCGAAAAGCTTCTTCGCCGCCTTCGGCGAACAGTACGCCGATGGATCGTCCGGTGTCGTTTTGTATCCACCGGTCGAGGTCAATATGGCGACGGTTGCCTTGGGCTGCCAGGGCGGCACCCACCGTTGATTTGCCGGCACCCATCAACCCGATGAGGGCCAGGTGGGGGCGGTGTTGAGCGGTCATGTTCTTAGGTTACTGACTACCACCGGTTAGGTCGGGGGATTAATTCCAGATCGCCGAAATTAATAGTGTGGCGACGGCTAGTGGGGGGCCAAAAGCGACCGGTCCGGTGAAGCGTTTGCCGGAGCGTTGAAGTAACAAAAGCATCAAGGCGCCTCCGCAGGCCGCCACGAGGGTGAGGGCCACCGCCAAAAAAATGTCGGGCCCGGCGACCCAACCCAGTTGCCAGCCCAGGGGCCCGGCCAGGCGCACGTCACCGCCGCCGAGGCCTTCGGGGGCTCGCCGGTGGATGAGATACAGGAACCCGGCAAAGCCGGCCATGCCCAGGAATGCCCAAAATAATGGGGCGGGCCGGTCTTCGATTAAGGCCACCGCCACGTGGAGCGCTACTAACCCAGCGGCCAAGCGGCTCACCATGGAGGTGGGTAGTCGGTGTTGGCGCAGGTCCACTAGAGACAGCGCCACGAGCCAGCCGATAAGCCACAGCCACGCTAAATCGTTAAATACAGTTTGGGCGGTCACTGAGCAGTGTGGGAGCGGGCTTCCAAAGCAGCGGTTACTGCGTTTTCCATGGCCTCTATAGGGGCAGGCTGGTTGGTCCACAGGTTGAATGCTCGGGCCGCTTGGAACAGCAGCATGGAGACCCCGTTGTGGGCTTCGATGTCTTGTTTTTTTAGGGCCGCCATCCAGGGGGTAACCAACGGGTGGTAGATCAAGTCGATCGCTACTTGCCCGGGGTGGAGCAGCGTGGGGTCACAGGGCATACCTGGGGGGCCGCCGTGCATGCCGACTGAGGTGGCGTTCACAATTAAATCGGCGGTAGCCAGAGACTGGTGGTCTCCGGTGTGGCCAATCGGGCCAGCGAGTTGCGCAGTTTCTTGCGCTTTTTCTGCGGTGCGGTTGATGACCGTTACGGAGTTTGCTCCGGCTTGGGCGAGGGCCAAAACTACGGCGCGGGCCGCTCCTCCGGCCCCCAGTACCACGGCTCGGCATCCGGCCACGGTGAAGTTTGCGTCGTGGGCGAGGCCGCCCAGGAAGCCTTCGCCATCGGTGTTGTGGCCTACTAATTCTTGGCCTTGGGGGGCCACACAATTTACTGCATTGAGCAGGGTGGCGGTTTCGGTGCACCGGTCAACTGCGTTGGCTACTGCGGTTTTGTGGGGCATGGTGACGGAGAGCCCGCCCAAACCGGTGCTACGCATATCGTTTAGTGCTTGTTCTGCTTCGCCGGGGGCCACCTCAACGGCGGTGTAATGCCAGGTCAAGCCAGCAGCGGCGAAGGCGGCGTTGAGCAAAGTTGGCGAAAGCGAGTGGGCAATAGGGCTTCCGATGACGGCCGCCAGGGTGGTCTCGTCGGGCAACCCTTGGGCCGCTGCGGTAAAGGTGTTAGCCACAGCCCAAATCTTTGGCTCGGCATATTTCTACGGCTGCCGCGAATTCTTCTCCGGTGACGGCGAAGGTGTGGGCTCCTAACACATCGTTTTCGTCGGTGCGAACAAAAAACATCCAAGGCCCGTCTTCTGGGCTAACTGCTGCTTCGAGCGAGGAGCGTCCGGGGGCAGAAATTGGGGTGATGGGAAGCCCCGGTTCTATCCAAGTGTTCCACGGAGAGTCGCTAGAAAGGTCGGCGCTTACCAGGTCTTGGCCGGCGGTTTTTCCGGCGGCGTAACGCACCGTGGATTCCAGCCCTAATGACCACCCTTGGTCAAGACGGTTGTGAATGACTTGAGAAATTTTGCCTCGATCAACGTTGAGCAAGGCCTCTTCTTCAATGAGCGAAGCCACTATCAGTGCTTCGTAGGGGTTGAGCCCGACTTCGGCGGCTCGTGCTTCGAAGTCCAGTTCGGCCACCACGTTTAGAAACTGGTTGTGCATGCGGGTAACCAAACTGAGTTCGTTGGTCAAGGTGGCGTCATCAAGTTGATAAGTATCAGGGAAAAACATGCCTTCGTAGTAAGGCATGTTGAACTCTTCGGGGTAATGCTCCCACCGCACCACGTCGCTGACGAACGCTTCTTGCAGTTGCGCTTCGCTGTAGGTGGGCATGCGTTCTTTTAACCGGGTAATGGTTTGGCTAATGGTCAGGCCTTCGGGGATAGTTACCCGAACAACTTCTGGCGGTATGGGCCCTTCGTTTAATGCGTCGACCACCCCTTGGAAACCCATGTGTTCTTGCAGCACGTAGGCGCCGGCTTGAAACGAGTACTCCACATCGGCGGGGCAGTCAATAAACCATCCCAAGGTGGGGTGGCAGCGCATCCATTGACGAAACATGGCCGAATCGTCAATTATTTCTGCGCCTCCTAGGTTGACCGCTACTTCGTTGGCTGACCAACCGGGTTCGATAACGAAATCTACTTCTTCACCGGGAAGCGCCTGGGGGGCCACCAAACTGTTGACCCAATTGTCAACCTTTCGATAGGCAAAACCGAGGGAAGAAAAGACTACAAAAGCCACAATTCCCCAGCGTGGGAGCGGGCCGAGGGGTGGCCGCTGGCGCACCCAACGTACGTCGGGGCTGGCTTCGGCTCGGCCGCTAAAAATTGAGTCGTCTTCGGTTTCGGAAAAAACTGAAGGGTCCCACACGATTTCTTCGGCTACTGCTTCTTCTTCGGGAACCACCGCTACTTCTTGGGTGGTGGGGTCAAGCCGGGGAGGGTTCGGTTCAGCGGCCAGGTTTGCGCCGATGCTGGCCGAGGAGCGTCCCGATGGGGCAAGGTCGGACGACGAGCGACGAGCGACGTTTTCCTCTAACCCTTCTTCGGGTTGTTCTTCCTCGCTCAACGTTCCTCCTGGTTTTGTTGACTATCTAGCCAAGCTTGCAGCATGACAGCCGCCGCTATTTGATCAACGACTTGGCGGCCGGCTTTTCCTTTGAGGCCTTGCTCCCGCATGGAGCGCTCAGCGGTGACGGTGGTCAGACGTTCATCGTAGGTCTCCACCGGCACCCCAAGGGTGGCACCCAACTGTTTTGCTTCTTTTAACATAAGCAGCGCCATGGGTCCGATGCTTCCGTCAAGTGAGTAGGGCACGCCGACTACTACTATTTCTACTTCCCATTCGGCAACCAGTGCCGCCAAGGCACGGTGTTCGCTGGGGCGATCGTTGGTGCGTTGCACGGTTTCTATGGGCGTAGCCAGACGGCCGCCGCTATCGCTTACCGCTACACCGATGCGTCGGGTTCCGAGGTCCAGGCCGAGGGCCCGCACAGTTGGTTAGCCTGCCTGGGCAGCGGCCCGGGCTTGTTCTAAGGCTTGGGGGAGGTTTTCTGGGTTGCGGCCGCCAATGACCGTCATTTCGGCGTTGGGGCGCCCTCCGCCGCCAATGGTTTTTGCTGCTTGGGCTACTAACACTCCGGCATCGAGGCCGCTTTGGGCGGTGGCCACCGCTACTAGAGCTGCTCCCCCACCTTCGGGTGCTGTTCCTAAAACCACGGCGCGCACTCCGTCTTGAGTGCTGATGGCTACCGCCAGGTCCCGTAAACCGTCACGGTCTATGTCGTCTACTTGGCTCACTACTAGCCCGTCTTGGGCGGTGGCCGCTAATTCGTCGACTCGGCCTAAGGCCAGTTGGCGGCGAGCTTGAGCGAGTTGTTGGCGGGTGGTTTTGTGTTCGGCTAAACGTTTTTCTACGCCGTCTAGCAGGTCGTCTACCGGTACACCGATCAGGTCGGCGGTTCGGGCCAGGGTGATTTCGGCTTGGCGGAGGCATTCTATGGGGGCGGCCCCGGTGACTGCTTCGATGCGGCGAATGTTTGATCCGATAGAACTTTCACTCACTATTTTGAACGACCCGATGTCACCGAGGGCCTTTACATGGGTTCCTCCGCAGAGTTCCACGGAGTGTGGCCCGGCTTCGAGCACCCGTACCCGGTCGCCGTATTTGTCGCCAAAGAAGGCGATGGCTCCTGCTGCTTCGGCTTCGTCTTTGGTGGTTTCGTAGTTGTTGCAGGTGGGGTTGTTCAACACGTCGGTGTTAACGAGGTCTTCGATGGCTGTGGTTTCTTCTGCAGTGAGGGCTTCGTAGTGGCTGAAGTCGAAACGTAACCGGTCGGGGCCTACGGAGGACCCTTGTTGTTTGACGTGGTCGCCGAGGACTCGCCGCAATGCGGAGTGTAGAAGGTGGGTGGCGGTGTGGTTGCGGCGAATGCCGGAGCGCCGGTTTACGTCTATGGCCGCTTCTACCTGGTCTCCGGCGGCCAAGGCTGCTTCGCCTTGTTCTATTTGGTGGGTGTGTAACCCGTCGAGGGCCAGGGTGGTGTTGGTTACCGTGATTGTCCCTTGGGGGCCGGTCAGGGTGCCGGTATCGCCTATTTGCCCGCCAGATTCGGCGTAGAAAGGGGTGCGGTCTAAGACGACCAACCCGTGGTCGGCGTAAAGGACTTGAGCGGTCACTGTGTTTTCGTCTCGTCCGCAGAATTCGGTGACTCCATGGGCGTCGATGACGGCACGCAGGTCGCCGGTGGCGGCCGAGGTTCCGGTTTCTTTACGGGCTGCTTTGGCTCGCTTTTTTTGTTGGTTCATGGCGGTGGCGAAACCGTCAAGGTCAACGGATATGGATCGTTCGGCGGTGATTTCTTCGGTCAGTTCCAGAGGGAACCCGTAGGTGTCGTGGAGTTTGAAGGCCACTTCGCCGCTGAGCGATTGGCCTGCGGTGAGTTCCGCTAAAGCGGTGTCCAAAATGGTTAGTCCAGAGCGCAGGGTTTCGCGGAATCCTTCTTCTTCTCGGTCTAGCACACCGCGAATAAAGTCATGGTTTTGAGTGATTTCGGGGTAGTCGGCGCCCATTACTTCCATGACTGCGTCTACTAGGGGCCCCATTATTTGGTCTTCTACCCCGAGCAGCCAGGCGTGGCGGACGGCGCGGCGGACGATGCGGCGCAGTACGTAGCCCCGGTCTTCGTTAGAGGGGAATACTCCGTCGCTTACCAAAAAGGTTGAGGAGCGAGCGTGGTCGGCCAAGATGCGCATGGAGACATCGGTGGCCGAGTCGGTGCCGGGTGTTTTGCCGGTGAGTTGGCTGATGGTGCCCAGCAGGCGAGCGAATTCGTCGGTTTCCCATACGGAATCTACGTTTTGTAGTACTGACAAGATGCGTTCTAGGCCGGCCCCGGTGTCGATGGAGGGTGCGGGTAGCGGGGTTTGGGAGCCGTCTTCGTGTTGTTCGAATTGCATGAACACCAGGTTCCAGATTTCGATAAATCGGTCTTCGTCGCCGTGGGCCGGGCCGCCGTCTTCGCCGTGTTGGGGGCCTTTGTCCCAAAATATTTCTGAGCAGGGGCCGCAGGGGCCGGTGTCGGCCATGCGCCAATAGTTGTCTTCGTCGAGGCGTTGGATGCGTTCGGGTGGTACCCCGATTTCATGTTCCCAAATTGCTGCGGCGTCGTCGTCGCTGATGTGCACGGTGACCCAGAGGCGTTCTGGGTCAAGGCCGAGGGTGCCGGTGACAAACTCCCAGGCGTAGGCGCAGGCTTCAGATTTGAAGTAGTCGCCGAAACTAAAGTTCCCCATCATTTCAAAAAAGGTTAGGTGTCGGCTGGTGCGTCCGATTTCGTCAAGGTCGTTGTGTTTTCCGCCGGCGCGAACGCACTTTTGTACGGTGACTGCTCGGGGCCAGGGGGCGGGTTGTTCGCCGGTCAGGTAGGCCTTGAAGGGCACCATGCCGGCCACGGTAAAGAGCAGGGTCGGGTCGTGCGGGATGAGGCTCGCTGAGGGTTCTGGCGAATGCCCGCGTTCAGTAAAGAAGTCGGTGAATGCTTGTCGTACCGCTTGGGCGGTGAGGAGTTGTTCGGCCATGTCTGGGTGAGTCTACCGTTCTGGTT
>JAPKBH010000012.1 GCA_028823445.1 Acidimicrobiales bacterium
TTCCGACTGACCCCGATCACAAGGACTGGTTGAACGGTTGTATTCAAGCACCTGTTGACTCAGGTCGCACTTCCGGATTCCGAGGTTGTCTTCCGACTGACCCCGATCACAAGGACTGGTTGAACGGTTGTATTCAAGCACCTGTTAGTTCCTACACGGAAGTCGAGTGGACTCTCAAAGCGTCAGTTAGAGGCAACAATCGAGGCGAGTGGGTGGTCGAAGCACCTGTTAGTTCCTACAGGGAAGACGGGGCGGGACGACTGTCCCCACATAACAAGGATTTGAAACATTTAAGTTAGTTCTCGCCCAGTTCGTTTATCAGCGCCAGCAATTCGCGGATGCTGGGGTTGACCATATTGCGGTCTCCCAACGAAACCGTAGGCACAACCTCATTGCCTCCGGTCACCGAACGCACAAAAGTCGCCGCCTCGGGGTCTTCCCAAATGTTTCGGGTTTCAATTTCTAAACCCGCCTCTTCAATGCCGCGCATCAAGCGCATACAAAATCCGCAACCGGGCCGCCAGTAAACAACAGGAGTCATACGGTCAAGGATACGGCCCAGACCCATACGGTGGCTGCCTTATGCAGATTCTTTAAATTGCTCCCACCGCTCTTCGAGAAGTTCAACATCCGGACGAGAGACCTTTGCCCTTGGGGGTCTTATTCTTTGCCCATTCATGCCCTGCAATGAATAGCGCAGCGTTGGACCATCTTGTTCCACCATAATGTCGGGTCGCAATCGGATTTCATGATCAGGGCGGATACCTAAAATGTTGGCGTCGTAAGCGGCGTGATGAATTTTGCACATCAAAATACCGTTTTGCACAATCGGTCTTCCGCCGTCAGCATCTGACTTGATGTGCGCAGCATCTAACAAAGGCTCGTGGCGGAGATTACAAAGTGCGCAACTTCCGTCGTAGGCGCGTAACACTTCAGACCGAAAAACCGGTTGATGCACCCGGGTTTTTGTCACGTGCTGGGTGTACTCTCGAGCCCGATCAAGATCAACAATATTTCGATTTTCCCAATGGCTCGCCGACATCTGATCTAGAGCAATGACAAACTGTTGGCTCTGCGGTTCCTCTCCCACCAAATACACGGGAAAAATCGGCTCATAAACCGCCCTAGCGATGCCTTTAAAATAAATAAGCGGCAACCCCTGTTGCATGGCCATACGGAGAGCACGATTCTTCGGGTGATCCGCATTATCTCCTTGCCACTTGTAGCGCAAGAAATCATCCGGGCCAAGATGATCCTCATAAGGGCGGCGACCCTCAAGAGCAAAAATTGAGACAAAACTTAAGGCCGCCGACAACTGACGAGGCTTCCAAATACCCGACTGGGTGGGCATCAAACGAAATGACGAACCACGAAACTGGTAACTGTCGACATCTGATTGTTTTATTGGGCCACCAGTACGTAGTTGGGTGGCCCGCAAATAAGCAAACGCTCCCTCTCTGAACTCCCACTCCGCTGCAGTATCCAACATCTCCCCAGGATGACAGCTTTTGTGAGGTCGTGCTCGAGAACTAACCAGAAACAGGAATAGGAGTCCCCGGCGGAGGCATGACCTCGGCTGGGCCTACCAAGGTGAGCTGATCGTCGGCTTCGAGCACCACGTCGTCTTCGATCGACACCGACACGCCGAAACGAATAAGCGCCGCCACTTCAACGCCCTTCGGCAAACCAAGCGAACCCACTCGTTTCCCAATCAACGCCGCATCAAGGCCCTCCGGAAACAACGTGTATTGGCCGATCATGGCCTCTGGCAACAACGCCGACTTGACCGCTGCTTCATCGGCGGCCTGGCCAACCTCTTTTGCTCCGGTGTGCAAATGGCTGGCCAACTCGCCGGCCAAACGAAGCGACCGGCCCGGGTTGGCCGTGGTGCCCGCTAAAAAGAACAAAGCATTCACCCGTTCACCTGAACCACCCCAGGCCGCCGGAATACGAATACCTGCCTCGGCCCGCACGATCACCAACTGATCGTCATCAATAACCTCAAACAAAGCCACCGGAGTCGCCGTGGGGTGGTCGCTTGATGGTTGGATCCACAATGAACCGGTTTCTAAAAATCTTTCCGTTACCCGTTCTCTGGGTAACCCAATTTGGTCCGATAACACGGTGGCAGCTCGTTCGGCCGCTTCGGTAATGTCGGTTCCTTCCGGTACTGACAACACCGAGGCTCGAGCAATTAACCCGTGATAATCGTCCACGGCTCGCAATCCGTGCCCGGCCATAGCAGCGCTCATTTCTCGATCTAAGCCGCGGTCCACTTCGGCCCCCCAACGCTCAAACACGTGACGGATAGCGCCCGCTCGTTTGGTGCGACCCTGGGCGTAAAAGTGATGCCATGTCCAGGCCACGACACTCACCACTAATACAAACAACTGCGGCACTGGGCCCAATTGCCAAATCAAATACACCGAAACCGCGATACCGGCAAACTGAGTAAACGGGTACAAAGGCGCCCGAAAAGCCGGGGCGTAAGACTGGATACGCGACGCCCGCAGCACCAGAACCGCCAAGTTGACCAAACCCAACGTCAACAAGACAAAAGCACTAGCCAACTTGGCAATAGACTCTGCGTCAAAAATCAATACCACCAAAGCAATGGCTGAACCGGTAGCCACCACCCCCACCGTGGGGGTACCGAACTTACTAATACCGCCCAAGCGTTTGGGCAACAAGCCATCTTGCGCCATTGCCATGGGGTACCGGGCCGCCGCCATAATCCCGGCATTTACTGCCGAAGCAAAAGCGGCCAACGCGGCCAGCACAATAAGGCCCACCCCCAGCGGCGGCAAAACCGCTTGGGCTGCCGTATAGATCGGCGCTAAATCTTGATGGAGTTGCTCGGGGGGTACCACCACCACCGCTACCAACACGCCCAAAGTGTAAAGCAAAGTGGCTACCCCCAGCGACAACGCCATACCCAAAGGAATGCGATGCGAAGGGTCTTCAACTTCTTCAGCAGCGCTGGCCACTTTGGTGAGACCGCCGTAAGAAACAAACACCAACCCCACTACCGCCATTACTCCCGAACTGCCGGTAGTGAAAAATGGGTCAAGGTTAGAATTGGACAAACTCCGGCTTTGCACTTCCCACAAACCTTCAACCAAAAACCACCCCATGACGGCAATCACAAAGGCCACCAAAATCAACTGCACCGAAGCGCTGGCTTTGGACCCCACCACGTTAATAAAGGTAAAAAAACCGATAAGCGCTAAAGCCAGCCACGTGGCGTTGACATCTAAAATAAGCACCAGGTAGGCGCTCATGCCCACCATGGCGAACGCATCTTTGAGCACCAGCGAAAGCCAAGTGCCGAACCCGGCCACCGTGCCTACGGCTGGTCCAAGGGCCCGCTCTAAGAAATAATAAGCCCCTCCCGCTTTTGGTAACGCAGTAGCCAGTTCAGACACGCTGAGCATGGCCGGCACGGCCAAAACCCCGGCTATGAGGTAAGCCAGGATGGCCGCTGGCCCGGCTTTAGCAGCCGCCAACCCCGGCAGCAAAAACAATCCGGAAGACAGCATGGCGCCCGTAGACAATGAGAATACGTGGCGAAGACCCAGCGAGCGGGTCAGTTTCCCTGATTTGTCTCCCGCCATTCGCTAACCCTAGACCACCAGAGCGGGCAAGGGAACCTGTTTCTACGAAAGACCCTCAATGAACTCCAACAGCAAGTCGTTTACTTGGTCGGCTGCTTCTTGTTGCAACCAGTGGCCAGCGCCTTCCAAAATATGAGTACCGCGAATACCCGGCAAGGTTTCCGAGAACCGACTAATGGCTCCGGCCCCCCAAAGGGTGGGCCCGTCTTTTTCGCCGCCGATGAACAGTGACGGCTGGACGATGGGGGCGTGATGCCATGGGCGAAGATCTACCCAGTCGTGGTCGATGCAGCGGTAGCGGTTCAAACCACCGGTGAAACCAGCTCGGTCAAACTCGCCAACGTAAAAATCTAAATCATCATCGGTCATCCAATCAAGCGGCCCCGAAGGATACGAAAACCGGTCGCTAAGCAACCCTCCACTAGCCACGAAGCCCATAGATGTTTGACCAGGTTCGGGAGGCGGGCAGTCCCCCGATGCCGAAAAATAGAAGCCTTCCAGCCAGCGACGCGGATTTTTTGTTATTTCTGCTTCGGCTCGCCCCGGCTCTTGAAAATAGGTGATGTAAAATTCTTCGGTTTCGCTGAAACTGGCGAATGTCTCGGAAGGCCGGTGGCTGTTGCGGGCATCGTAAGGAACGCTCAGCAAAGCCATTGCCGTAAAAACATCGGGCCGTAAACGGGCGGCGGCGGCCGCTATAGGGGAACCCCAGTCGTGACCCACGATGGTGGCCGTGGTTTCGCCAAGTGCTTCAACTACTCCAACACAATCGGCAGCCAAGTCAATTAGCCGATAAGCGTCGAGCCCTTCTGGGGCGGCCGATGACCCATAACCGCGCACGTCTATAGCGGCGGCTCGGTACCCGGCAGCTGCCAATGCCGGCAGTTGGTTGCGCCACGAATACCAAGATTCGGGGAAGCCATGAACAAACAACACCAGTGGCCCTTCACCCATTTCGGCCACATGTATTTGGTAGCCAAAAGCGTCTACATTGTGTCGTTTTACTTCATTTAAGAAACTCATAGTTTCCTTTCATTGCCGACTCTTGTTTGCTAGCAGCGTGGCCGATGCGGGGGTGCTCTGGCAAACCAGGCCGATTTGTACTATTCTTTGAGCAGCGTAAAAAGGGGGCACTGTGGAAAGCACAGAAAGTAAGCCAACGGGTGGGAGCATTACAGAAAACCCGAAAGCGCGTCTTGGCGCGGTAGTGCTTATTGTCGCACTTATTGCGGCAACCTGCATGTTCACGGGGGGCGACGATACGACAGAAAGCGCCCCGAGCGATGCATTTGCTGGCTTATCGCCGGTTACTGATTACGTCTTCCAGCCCGCTACCGCTCCTGGCCCTGACCCTTTTGGGCCTTCGTTCGCTAACTACACCATCACCGTCCCCACTGAGGATCTTTCCTCTGGTTTGGTGGGCAGTGGCAGTACTGGTCTTTATGGCGGAACCGGTGAAAATGCTTGCGACGTCGGCAAAATGATTGACTTTTTGATGGCCAATCCCGATCGAGCCGCCGCTTGGGCCGGGGTTCAAGGTATCACCGTGGCGGAGATTCCCGATTACTTAAACTCACTTACCCCAGCCATTTTGATGGAGAACACTCTGGTCATAAACCATGGTTACTCCAGTGGTTCGGCTACACCGTTCTTGGCAGTGTTAGAGGCTGGCACCGCCGTGCTGGTAGATGCCGATGGCATCCCACGAGCTCGTTGTGCTTGCGGCAACCCCTTGGGGCCCGTTGAAGAACCGCCCGCCACCACGGAAACAACGACCACCACCGTGGGTGGCGAGGTAACAACGACCACCACAAGTGTCACCATCTTCACCGACTGCCCAACGACCGAAGCTCCCCCTTACGGCTTCAACCAAGAAGCAGATGGCAAGTGGACGCTTCACACTCCAGAGGGCCGCTATGTCTGGGCGCCAACAGTGCCCGGTTGGCACTCATTGCCTGATGACGGCAACATTTACGCCACGGAATCCGATGTACCCGGTTACGACGTTGTCTGCTGGCCCTGCCCGGCGGAGAGCAGCGGGGGCGACACCCCGTCTTACGACACCGACGATGACGGCGACTACATCTCTGACGAACGCATGCTGTTGAGCCTCGGTCTCGACCGAACCGAAACCTACGTGGTGATCGTCACTAAAGACCTGTACCCGGAAATCTTGACGTCAACCATTGACCCCGATGCTATAGGGACTTTTGCTCCTGGGGCCATATCCACCATTACCCCGAATGATGCCAAAGACTACGAGCCAGAGTACGACGCCACGGAAGGCTCTTTTGATGGATGCTTCCCTCCTTGCCCTGATGACGGCACATGGGGTTGGGAAACAGGGCTTGGAAAAAACGGCACGGTTTACGTTTGGGTCGCCCCCAATGGTGACCGCTGGACTTGGAGCGACGGAGGGTGGGGGAACTTCGACACCGAGAGTGCGATTAGTTATCCTAGTTTCCGCGACTTGCCGGGTTGGAACGATGACTGCTTCGAATGTCCAGAGTGGGGCTGGTCAGTGACCGATGGTGTATGGACTTGGACTGGTCCCGACGGAATCCCATGGGAATTCAAGAACATCATTGACCTCTACGACCTCGGCCCCGATGAAACCATCTGGGTCTGGTCAGCCACCATCACCGACAAAGACGACGGCGAATACGTCCTCAACATCACCGACCTCCCCGGCTGGGACGACGATTGTAATGAATGTCCTGAATGGGGATGGCAACAAAATGCCGATGGTTCTTGGGTGTGGGTTGACCCCAATGGGACAACCTGGGCTTTTGAACAATATACCCTTGGGTGGCGGTGGGTATTTAATAATCCGACAGTGGTCGATACCGAATCTGGTTTCGAAAACATTGTCGATCTTCCTGGCTACTTAGAAGACTGCAACGAATGCCCTGAATGGGGATGGGAGCAAGACGAGGACGGCATCTGGGAGTGGCGAGACCCCGATGGCAGCATCTGGATTGACACGGGTGACGGCACCTGGAAGTCAGCCTCTACCGATGTCACCTATGCCCACTGGTCAAGCCTTCCTGGTTGGTCTGATGACTGTAATGAGGGCCCACCGGAGGAAACCACCGTCGATCCTCCCAAGGACACGACTACCACGACGACCACAGCACCACAAGACTCCACTACCACCACTACCACCACAGCACCACAAGACTCCACAACCACCACTACCACCACGACGACCACAGCACCACAAGACTCCACTACCACCACTACCACCACTGCTCCAGCTGCCTACCAACCTGCCCTTATTAACAATCCTGACCCGAGTTGTGCAGCGCTGTACATCACTTGGAGAAACCCCGACCCCACCGCGCCCACTGCTTGGGAAGTTTTGGTGACGGTAGACGATCTCCAAACCGACCCAGTAACAAAAACCAAAGAAACCGTCTCAGGGACGGACTTAGCGTTGGACTTCTTTCCTTATGAATTTTACGGAGGCGCCTGGCCACCGGGCGGCCAATTCAAAGTTGTGGTATCTCGGATTGATGGCGCCGCTGCTCCACTGGTCAGCACCCCATCAGACGCCTTTGTAGGGAATCTCCCCACCTACTGCTCTTAAGTGACCCCCGGCTAGGGTTTTAAGCGACTCTTGCTCTAGTTTTCTTATTGACCCCTAATTAGTGAGGAAACCATGGCAATCGGCCCCGGAATGCACATCAACGACCCCAGTGACCCCAGCCTGAACTTGGCCATGTCCGAGGGGGCTCGTCCTCTCTATGATGCCGTGGTTGATTTCATCGCTACCGAAGTAGAGCCGGTTACCGCCGAATATCACCGGTTGGGTTCCATTCGCGAAGTTCATTGGGGTTACCACCCCGGGCAGATTGACATCATGGAACAACTCAAGGCCAAAGCCCGAGAAAAAGGCTTATGGAACTTTTTTCTTCCTGACGCGGAAACCGGTGAAGGGCTTTCCAATTTGGACTACGCCTACATCGCCGCAGAGTTAGGAAAAAACCCTCTCGCCTCGGAAAGCTTCAATTGCTCGGCTCCCGATACCGGCAATATGGAAGTACTTGAACGGGTCGGCACTCCAGAACAAAAAGAACAATGGCTCACGCCATTGCTAAACGGTGAGATTCGTTCTTCCTACGTCATGACCGAACCCGATGTGGCCTCTTCTGATGCGAAGAATTTGTCTTGCCAAGCAATATTGGATGGTGAAGAATGGGTTATCAACGGCACCAAGTATTACGCCTCGGGGGCCGGCGATCCACGCTGCAAGATTTTGATTGTCATGGTGCAAACCAACCAAGATGGGCCACCCCATCGCCGCCAATCACAGATTCTGGTGCCTATTGATACTCCCGGAGTAACTGTTGACTTCGGTATGAAAGTTTTTGGCGATGATGACGCCCCCCACGGACACATGCATCTCACCTTTAAAGACTGTCGGGTGCCGGCCGCCAACCTTTTGTTAGGCGAAGGACGGGGCTTTGAAATTTCACAACTACGGCTCGGCCCAGGCCGCATTCATCACTGCATGCGCTCCATTGGGGCTGCCGAGCGGGCCGTGGAATTAATGGTACGCCGTGGCCTACACCGCGAAGCTTTTGGCAAAACCATCCTCAAACTCGGCAAAAATATGGAAGTGGTTTCGCGAGCCCGCATTGAAATTGAAGCCATGCGCCTCATGGTGTTGCGAGCCGCCAAAGCCATGGACACCATGGGCAATGCTGAGGCCCGGGTGTGGATCAGCGCCGTTAAAGCCATGGTCCCCGAAAAGGTGTGTCACATCATTGATGAAGCCATTCAAATGCACGGCGCCACCGGTATTTCTCAGTGGACTCCCCTAGCCAAGCTTTATACCTCGCAGCGAACCTTACGACTGGCCGACGGCCCCGACGAAGTACATCACTTTGTGGTAGCCCGCTTTGAGTCAGGCCGTTACGGCGACGGCCCTGGCCCGGTTCCCATGTTAGAAAACACCGGCCACATTTTTAGCGGCCCGTAAACATGCCTGAACAACACACGCGAAAAATTCTCCAAGATTTTTCTGCATCTTTGCCTGACGATGACGGTACAGACGCCGCCAACGTAGCGCGGGGTTTTCTCGGAACCAGAGCAGAGCCAATCATTGAACGAGACCAGCCTTCGGCATGGCAACCTGCCGCTTTTGATCTCTCGCGCTCTGACTTCGTAACCGGCGCCGCCCCTAGCACCGTAAACCCAGCCTTATGGCGACAAGCTGGTTTTAATGCGCAACACGGCCTTTACGAAATCTGTGAAGGTATCTGGCAGGTTCGAGGTTTTGATATTTCAACCATCACTTTTATTGCTGGTGACACCGGTTGGATAATCATTGACCCCTTAACCACCGCGGAAACCGCTCGTGCTGCTTTTGCCTTGGTTACCGATCATCTTGGCCAGCGGCCAGTCAAGGCTGTCATCTATACCCACTCCCACGTAGATCACTACGGCGGCATTTTGGGGGTAATAAGCCCCGAACAAGTGGCCTCTGGGAAAATCCCTATCGTGGCTCCTGAGGGCTTTATGGCCGAGGCGGTCAGTGAAAACATTATCGCCGGGCCCGCTATGGGCCGTCGAGCCGTTTATCAGTTCGGTATTTTGTTGCCGTGGGACGAAAAGGGCCATGTTGATACCGGGTTAGGCAAGGGAGCGGCTACCGGGTCCACCGCTTTGGTGCCGCCCAACGTTGAAATTACTGAAACCGGGCAAGAGTTGACCCTCGATGGCGTGCGGGTGGAGTTTCAACTCACTCCTGAGAGTGAAGCACCAGCAGAGATGCATTTCTATTTTCCCGACTTCAAGGCACTGTGCATGGCCGAAAACTGTACGTCCACCATGCACAACGTATTGACCTTGCGGGGTGCTTTAGTGCGTGATGCCCTTATGTGGAGCCGCTATATAGACGAAGCCCTGGACCGCTGGGGAAAAGAAGCTGATGTAGTTTTTGCCAGCCACGGTTGGCCACATTGGGGCAACGACAACGTGCAGGGTTACTTGACTCGCCAACGCGACCTCTACCGCTGGACGCACGATCAAGCGGTTCGGTTGCTCAACTTGGGCCACACACCCGATGAGATAGCGGCCCGGGTAGACATGCCAAAGCGTCTCTGGGAAGACTGGCTGTGCCATGGTTATTACGGCACCATGAGCCACAACGTACGGGCTATTTACCAACGCTATTTGGGGTGGTACGACGGCCACCCGTCAAGCCTGCACCCCTATGAACCGACCGAAGCAGCTACCCGCTATGTGGAGTTCATGGGAGGCATGGATCGCCTTTTAGAACAGGCTCAGGTTTCTTTTGAGCAGGGGGACTACCGCTGGGTTGCTCAGGTGCTTCGCCATGCCGTGTTCGCTGACCCCACTAATCAGGCCGCCCGCGACCTTCAAGCAGCATCCTTTGAACAATTGGCTTACCAAGCAGAGTCTGGGGTATGGCGCGATGTGTACCTGTCTGGTGCTCAAGAATTGCGGCAAGGCACACTAGACCTCCCGGTCATTCGCCGTCCTCCAGCCGATGTGGCGAGCGGGCTTTCGGTGCAACAAATCTTTGATTATCTGGCAGTCCAGATCGACGGCCCGGTGGCCGATGCTTTGGGTTCGCTGCGTATCAACTGGGTATTTTCTGATGATGAGCCAACGGTGCGGATAACCCTCTCCAATGGGACCTTACATGCGGTACCGGGTCGCCACAATGAACTTCCTGATGCCACCATCACCTGTAGCCGTGCACAACTTGAACGCTTGGTTTCCACTGGCGAGGGGTTGGCCACATTGGTAGACGAAGGTCAAGCCACCATTGAAGGTGACCAACACCGGGTCTTGGCTTTGTGGGATACTTTCACTGAATTTCCGTTGTTTTTTAACATAATTGAGCCTTAACCGCCCGGCAAAGCTTTTTGATCTGTGTCACAATGATCAGATGCGAAGTGTAAAAATCTTTCCTTGGGCGGCCCTACTGATTAGCGTATTACTAGTAGCGGGCTGTAGCGGCAGCAGCGACACTCAACCACCGACTACCACCTTGGACGTTACCCCAGCGACCACTGCCTCTCCCGTTGAGACCACTGCCCCCATGGCCACCAGCACCTCCACGACCACGACCACGACCACGACCTTGTCCCCTGCCGAACAGTATTCTCTCCTCCTGGAAAAAGTTTCCACTTGCCAAAAGCAGCCCTACGAGATTTCACCGGTCACCGGTCAAGCCGATTGGCCCCATGAATTTCTTTCGGTAAGCACCTCGTGTGAGGTACAAAACCCTGATGACAATTTTGCTCTCTTTATGAACGTTTCTTGGTTGCGGGTAGCAGGTACGGGGGTTGATCAAGCCGTTAACGACACGCTTGAAGAACTCGGTATCGGTATGGCGGAAATGTTTCTTGAGGACACCTTGTCCTTTGCCGGTGATTTTGATCGAGATGCTGGATCACTCCCAGAAATCGGGTGGTCTATCGACGTATCCTTTGACTCGCCTCGCCTGCTAGGGGTCACCATAACTAGCGGCACCTTTTGGTACGGGCGGGCCGGCTTGGAATACGCTTCACAACAAATACTTTTTGACCTGGCCACCGGCCAACAGTTGTCCTCTACTGACATTTTCTTGCCGGGTGTGGACTGGGCCGGCCAATTGGCTCCCTTGGTGGCGGCGGCAGTTCTTGAGAAATACCCCGATGCTCAAGACGCCGGTTGGGACTTAACCGAAGAGTTAGACAACTTTTCACCTACCCCCGAGGGCCTTACCTTTACTTTGTTTGCCCCGCTGTTTCGCTTATTTGAAGACCCAGTGGTGACCATTGATTGGGCCGAAGTCAGCGACCTCTTAGCCACCGATGGCCCGTTGTCCAATTTCATCGTGGCCCCACCCAATCTTGATGTTTTTACTGACGAAATTCTTTCCTGCCGTAACGAAAACCCCGCCATTACTCCAGTAGAACACCAAGCAGGTTGGGCAAATACCTATACCTCAAAGTCCATTTCTTGTAGCCATCCCAATGAGTGGGGTGGGGTAGATTTTGAGGCTCAATGGGTGCAAGTCGCTGGCCCCTTAGCCAGCCAAACCATCAACGCCGCCATTGAGAGTTACCTCAACACCGAACTTGATCGGTACATCGAGTGGGCTATTGAAACTGCTGACTACAACATGACCACCAACTGGACGCCGGGGAGTGGTTCGTTTGCTCATTGGGGCACCGAGGTCACTATGGACTCCCCTAACTTGGTCAGCGTAGTTATTCGCCACTGGTCTTATTTCTCCGGTGCCGCTAACGGAAACGAGTCGGCTCAGTCTTTTAACTTCAACGCCGAAACCGGGCAACTCATTACCTTGGAGTCTCTTTTCTCTGCGGATAACGATTGGGTGGACAGCCTCGGCCAGTTAGCTTTTGACTCCCTTAATTCTGAAGTTGAGGGTATAGAGCCTTTGGAAAACTGGCAAGGGTGGCCGTCGCCCACGGTGTTCGGCCATTTCGCACTTAGCCCCGGTGGTTTGCAACTCAACTTTGACGAGTACTCGGTGGCCCCGGGCTATCTCGGTGGACTTTCGGTCACCCTCCCCTGGCCCAGCCTTGGTTCGATTATTGACATTGGGGGCCCTATGGGGTACCTCTACCCCATGGTTGACTAATCGTCCAAGAGTTCTTGGCGAATTTCTTCGCCGTGTTGATCATTAACGGGCGGTGGGCGGCGCACGGCCGGTGGAGTAGCCGAGAGTTTGAGTGGTGATCGCACCGAACGAAACTCACTATCTTGATTGGTCAAGGTGGTTATTGGGTCAAGTCCCAAAGCCTGGGCCGCAATAAAGGCTTGGCGCACATTGTTAATAGGGCCGGCGGGGATCCCTGCTTCTTGGAGCAAGGCAACCCAGTGCTTCACGGTGTTGGTTGCCAACACGCCGTTTACCTCTTCGGCTAGTTCTTCTACGTTGGCTACTCGGGCTTCATTGTTGGCAAAACGGGGGTCGATTTTCCAAGCCTGGCGATCAAGTGCTGCGCAGAGACGCTCCCACAAAACAGGGCTGGCCGCTGCTACCACCACCGGCCCATCGGCGGCTTGGTAGGGCTCGTAGGGAGCGATGGAAGGGTGACGGTTTCCGTGACGGCCCGGGTCTACGTCGGCAACCACATGAGCGGACCCTACGTTTAGTAAACCGGCTAACGCTGACTGCATGAGCGACACCTCGACGTGTTGGCCGAGTCCGGTGCGGTGGCGTTCTTCTACGGCGGCCAAAATACCTACGGCGGCGTACAGGCCGGTGAGTTGGTCCACCATGGCAGACCCAATTTTTGAAGGCTCACCGTCTACTTCGCCGGTGATGTGCATGATCCCGCTCATGGCTTGAATCAAAAAATCGTAGCCGGCGAGGTCGGCCCCAGCCCCGGTGCTTCCGAAACCGGTGACCGAACAGGTAATAACACCGGGATGAACCTTGGCCAGTTTTTCGCGATCTAAGCCAAATCGTTCCATAGTGCCGGTTCGAAAATTATCTACCACCACGTCGGCGCTTTGGCAGATTTGTCGAGCTACCTGCAGATCTTGTTCTTGACGTAGGTCTAAAGAAATGGAGCGTTTGTTTCGGTTTAAGCCTAAGTAGTAGGTGCTCGTTGCGGCCTCGCCTTCACCCCACCATGGCGGCCCCCAAGTGCGGGTGTCGTCACCCATGCCAGGTTGTTCGATCTTTATTACGTCGGCCCCTAAGTCGCCCAGCACCATGGTGGCCAACGGGGCGGCCAACACGCGGGAGAAGTCGGCTATACGTAGGGCCCCTAAGGCTCCTTGGCTGGATCGGTCGGAATGGTCGGGCATGGGTCCAGTCTGGCCGCCCAATGCCCGATACACCAACCAGTGTTTATTCGTTGCTGGCGGAAATGAGGTTTCCGAAGCGGTGCAGGGTGCGACTAATGGCTTGCTCGCGTAGGTACCACCGCAGTTCAAGTCGACCGCTGGCCGTAACTGGTGCATCAATAATGTTGATTTCGGCGGCTTGAGCGGCTTGTCTTATTTTCGGGCTGACTGGGCCAATTATTCGCAACCGTCCAAAGCGGTGGCCGGCCAAGAGGTCAGCGAATTCTTGATCGCTAGTTTGGTCGCCGTGGCTTAGGTGGGGGGTTACGCCACAGCGTTCCGTGGCGGCCAGTATCCGGTCGATAATCGTTTGTTTTGTTCCTGCAGCAATGCGAATCAACACATCGGGGTGCGGAAGGTAGCGCAGGATGTTGGCTTCACAAAATAGCCCGGTCGGGTCATGGTCAATGCGGTAATGCTGTTCCCACCATTTTTGATCGTCGTCGGGGGCGGCGCTGAGGTCGCTGGCATCGATGGGCTGCCAGGTGCCGAGTTGCAGCAGGTAATCGGTGCCCCCGGCTTTGGCTCCGAGGCCGATGGCTGAGCGTTTCCATCCACCAAAGGGTTGCCGGTTGACGATGGCTCCGGTGATGACCCGGTTGACGTAGGCGTTCCCGACTTCTACTTGGTTGAGCCATTGCTCAATTTCGGTGGGGTCTAGGGAGTGGATGCCGCCGGTGAGTCCGTAGTCAACATCGTTTTGCCAACTTATGGCTTCTCCAAGGTCTGTGGCGGCCATGAGGCCCAGCACGGGCCCGAAGCATTCGGTTTGGTGAAATGCCGACCCTGGGGTGACGCCTGTTTTTATACCGGGGGTCCAGCGGCGGCCTTCATTGTCGAGCGCTGTGGGTTGAAGTAACCATTTTTCCCCGGGAGCCAGAGTGGTGAGGGCTTTTAAGAGCTTGCCTTGGGCTGGGGCAATGAGTGGGGCGAAGGTGGTGGCTGGGTCGTGCGCTGGGCCCAGCACTAACGACGCCGCTGCATCAACGATTTGACGCAAGAATCGCTGGTCGGTGGCTACCGACCCCACCAAAATACCTAAACTGGCTGCCGAACATTTTTGGCCTTGGTGGCTAAAGGCCGAGCGCACGAGGTCGGCGGCGGCCAGGTCGAGGTCGGCTTGCGGGGTGACGATGAGGGCATTTTTTCCGCTGGTTTCGGCGAAGAGTTTTATTTCTGGTTTCCATGAGCGAAATAACTCTGCGGTTTCTGCTCCTCCGGTCAGGACCACTCCGTCGACTGTGGTGACTAAATGTTGCCCTACCTGATCGTCGGGGGTGCGTACGAATTGCAGTAGTTCTTTGGGCACTCCGGCGGCCCAGCAGGCTTCGGCGATCACCTCGGCGCAGCGAGGGGTTTCAGGTGCTGGTTTAAAGATCACTCCGTTTCCGGCGGCCAAGGCCGCCAGCACTCCGCCGGTGGGGATGGCTACCGGGAAGTTCCAGGGAGGGATGACCGCTATTACCCCTAGAGGGGTAAAGCGAGCGTGGTCTGTTTGTTCTAGTTCGCTACTTTGTTGGGCGTACCAGCGCACAAAGTCAATGGCTTCGCTTATTTCTCCGTCGGCTTCGGCTCTGGTTTTTTCTGCTTCGTGGGCCATGGTGACCATGAGTTCTGCGTGGCGGGCCAACAGTTCGTCGGCTACCTTTCTCAATATGTTTTGGCGTTCTTTAAGCGGTCGCTGCGCCCATGCTTTTTGTGCATTTTTAGCTGAGGCCACCACTGCGCTTATTTGTTCCAAAGAGGTAGTGACCGGGGCTTGTACTGGTTGAGGTTGTTGGTCTTCTAGTTGCTGCAACCATTTTTGGGTGGTTGGCATGGCTGGGTCAAGGTCGGGTTGGTTAACGAATGCGTTACCTTCTGTTGACGTTGGAATGGCATCCCGCCGAGGAACAGAACCCACTTCGTGGCGGTGGTTGACGGCTTGGCGGAAAAGTTGCGCTTGTTGAGCAAACTCGGGGCTTTTCGGGTGAAGAGTAAATAAGTGCCGTAAAAAGTTGTCGGCTGAGGCGTTTTCTTCGAGGCGTCGAAAGAGGTAACTGATGGCTACGTCAAAATCTGTTTTGCCCACTACTGGGGTATAGAGCAGTAGCCCATCGGTATCGCTTTGTACTTGCCGGGCTTGAGCGGGGGCCATGCCTTGGAGCATTTCGAACTCTATGCGGTGGGCGACTTGCCGTTCTTGAGCCAGCAGGTGGGCCCAAGCCACATCAAACAAATTGTGGCTGGCTAAACCTACGCGCACAGCATTAAGCCGCTCGGGGTGAAATACCCAATCCACACATCGTTTGTAGTTGGCGTCTACTTCTGCTTTGCTGGCGTAGGGGGCGGGTTGCCAACCGTGGAGCGCTGCTTCGACTTTTTCCATGGCCAAGTTGGCCCCTTTTACGAGGCGTATCTTTATGTCGCCGCCGCCGTTTTCTTTTCGTTGGGTGGCCCAGGTGGTGAGGTTTTGCAATACGGCGTAGGTGTCGGGTAGGTAAGCCTGCAAAACTATGCCGGCGTCAAGGGAACGTAATTCTGGTTCAACGAGCAGTTCGGTAAAGGCTCTAACCGTGAGATGTAGGTCGCGGTATTCTTCCATGTCAAGATTGATAAAAGTGGGCGGTTGCGAGGCGGCGGCTTGGCGGTATATCTCTCGTAGTTGGGCTTTGACGCGCCCCAGGGTGTGGTCAAAAGCCCAAAGGTTTATTTGACTGGTGACCGATGAAACTTTGATGGAGACGTAGTTGACTTCGGGGTCGTTGATGAGGTCAATGGTTTGTTGGTAACGGTGGGTGGCTTCTTGGTTACCGAGTACCGCTTCTCCTAACAAGTTGACGTTGCAGGCATACCCTTCTGCGCTGCGGGCTTCAAGGTGGGCACGCATGGCTTCTGGTTCGGCGTCTACCACGAGGTGGCCGACCAAACTTCGCATGCGTAGCCGGGCGAGCGGCAAAACTATTCCCGGGAGGTGTGGTGCCAGCCGTGCCCCTATTTGGAGAAGTAACCGGTCGACCGGGCTCAGGAACTTGGGGAGTTTTTGTTCGGCTACTAACCGTTGGAGTTGCCGGGCTGCTGCTTTGTTGCTCCGGTGACGAGCCACTCGGTCGACGAAACGCATGGTGAAGGCCACCCCTTCGGCGTCTTCAATCAGCGTGGCGAGACGGGCGTTAAGTTTTTGTTCGCTTTTTGTTTCGCTTTTTTGTGCTGCGGTAAGCCACTGGGCGACTAGTTCTACAGCCTGACCGGTAAGCGGGTCAATGCTCTGGGGCGAACGTTTTTCTTCCATTTGGTAAGTCTGCTGAAATAACTTGCTGGGGTCTTGTACGATTTCCCTTGTTATGACGGAAAAATTAAACAATCAGTCGCTTTTTTCTCCTGGGTCTACTTCTGCTTTGGTTGAATTGTTTGATGCACTCCCCCATGTCATGTTTTGCATGAAGGGGGCCGACGATCGCTACTTGGCCGTTAACGATGCTTTTGTTCGACGTTCGGGCCGGGCGTCCAAGCGTGAAGTTATTGGGGCGCGAGCGGTTGATCTTTTTCCTCGCGAGTTGGCCGAGCGTTACGAAGAGCAAGATGCACATGTTTTGGCTACCGGCGAGCCGCTGCGTAACGAGTTGGAGTTGATTCGCCGTCCGGATGGTTCGTTCGGCTGGTATCTCACCGTCAAGTTGCCGGTGATGGAGGGTTCTCAAGTTTCTGCTTTGGTGAGCGTCAGCCGTGATTTGGCGACGCCCAGCGAAGAGAGTATTTCTTTTGAGTCGCTCACTCGGGTGGTTGAGTTGGTTCAGCAACGGTTGGCGACGCCGCTGCGGGTGGCTGATTTAGCGGAGGCTGCGGGCTGTTCAGAAAAGCAGTTAGAGCGACGTATGAAAAAAGTATTTGGTCTGAGCGCTACGCAATATGTGTTACGGGTTCGGGTTGACCGGGCCACCTCGTTGTTGTTGAACTCGGCGGAACCCATTGCTTCGGTTGCTGTTTCTTGTGGCTTCTATGACCAAGCCAGTTTTACCCGTCAGTTTGGTCGTTTAGCCGGTGAAACGCCGGCCCGTTTTCGAGCGTTGTCTGCTTAAGGCTGGTAGTCGGGGTTGTCCCACACGATGAGCACGGCGTTGTTTCCTACTGTGGGGTCGTCGAGGTAGCCGGGTATAGCTCCACGGGCTTGAAAACCGTTGGCGATTTGAAAGCTGAGGGTTGGGTCGTGGAGGTTGCCGGCTACCACTCGGTCAATGTATTGGTCGGCGGTCATTTCGTTTAGGTGTTTGGCGTAGCCGGGGATTACCCCACCGGCCACCATGCCTTTTTTGTTTAGCGTGCGTACTACTTCTTTGCGTAGTTCGTAAAGACGATTGCCGATGCCTCGTTTTCGGTATTGCGGGTTGACGGCGATAGTTACCCCGTAATACCAGTCGCCGTCCGGGTTGTGGTTGCCGCAGTCTTCTTCGCCGGTCAGGTCATCTAACGAGTGGCTGGTGTCTTCGAAGTCAAAGTCCAGCAAAATGCCGAGGCCGAAACCGACTGGGGTATCGCCGTCGAGGGCCACGAAGCCGCCTTCGGGAAACACCCGGCAGTAGGCCTCCATATCACGCAGGCTCAGCAGGTCTTCAATGTCAATACTGGCGAACACCGTGTGTTCTATTTCGGTGAGTTGTTCGGCCCACTTGGGGTGAAGATTGGTGTAGGTGAGGTCAGCCATGGAAGGGGATGTGCTGGTAGTCGTTGTGGCTGGGGACGCCCCATACCGCCCAGAAGTCACCAGTAGCGGGCCGCATGATGGCTCCGCCGCTGGACTCTAGGTGGAAGGGTTCGGAGGAAATCTGGCAGATTGCTTCGGGGTGGCGGGTTACCGCCATGAGGTCTTGAGGGGTGAGGTCGTGACGGTCGAGGAGTTTGGTGGCTTCTTGATGACGTTTTTCTGAGTTGGCTTTAAGGAGCGGATTTTTTGCTCCTTCAAAGGGTTGGGCATCGTCCCACAGAACATGGTTGGTGTGGATTAAAGCATCTTGGTCCAAGGTGGCGTAGGGCCGTTTGCTGGGCATGGCTTCGACCATGTAACCGGCTCCACTTTTGTCGAAGATTAGAAAACTGTGGGCCCCGGCCAGGTCGGCGGTAAGTATTTCCTGTAACGCTTGGTCAGCTGATTCGGTAGCCAAAGCGGCCCGCACTACGGAGGGCCACATCACGCCGGGGCCGCCGTCGGTGGCCGTCAGGTTGTTTATGCCCACACAGACCCCGGCTTCGTTCATACCGATTTGCCCGAGGCAACCCACGGTAGAAAAAACTAGGGCGGCGGGTGCGTCTTGGGGGCGGAGACGCAACAGCACAACGTGTTCGGTGGCTGAGTCGTGCATGTCCCAGGTTTGGCCGTAGAGGCCTTGGCCGTTGATGCCTCGCTGGTTGGGGACAATAAAGGCGGTGCAGTCGTCTTCGACTACGGGGTCGGGGTGGGCGCCGGTGACCACGCTGCGCACGGTGTCTACGAAATCGGTGAAACCACCAACCACTACTGCTTCGGCGGGGGTGATGCCGGCCCCTTCGGCGAGAGCGCACATTTCTGCGTAGAGGTCGGGTGAGTGGGCCTGGTGGGCGGGCAGGGTGGACTCGGCGATCTCTAAGACGGATGCTTTGTCTATTTCTCCGCCGGCCCAGAATTCGGTGCCTGCTAAAGCGATGCGATCTTCGGCGTAGGCCTGTATTTCGTCGGCGTGGGTTTTTCCGTGGGTATGTCCCATGGCTTCGGGGCTTCCGGCTAAATCAAGAATGCGCATGGGTGGTCGTTGCATAGAGGCCATTGTTGCCGCTTTGTACTCTTTGTGCAACCAAGTTGATCGCCGTTTTCTTTTTTAGCGACTAATTATGTTGCGGCGTGAGGTTTGGTGGGGTCTGACTGTTCGCCGGGCAAACTGAACGAGTGACCACCTCTAATTTTTTGCTGATTGCTCCTGAAGTAGCTGATGCTTTGGCCGAGCAACGACCGGTGGTGGCTTTAGAGTCCACCATCATTAGCCACGGCATGCCACATCCTCGTAATGTGGCGACCGCTTTAGCGGTGGAAGATGCGGTGCGCCAGCAGGGGGCGGTGCCGGCCACCGTGGCTTTGTTGGATGGCTGTTTGGTGGTGGGTCTCACCGCCGACCAAATCGAGCAGTTGGGTTCTGCGCCCGACGTAGCCAAGGTGAGTTGGCGTGACGTGGGCGTCACTTTGGCCAACAAAACCTTGGGGGCCACCACGGTGGCTACCACCATGTTTGCTGCCCATCAGGCAGGTATTCGCCTTTTTGCGACCGGCGGTTTGGGTGGGGTGCATCGCGGCGATACCGGTGACGTTTCTGCTGATCTCACCGCTTTGGGTTCTCTGCCGGTGGCGGTGGTTAGTGCCGGGGTCAAAGCCGTGCTGGATTTGCCTCGTACGTTGGAAGCTCTTGAAACTTTGGGGGTTCCGGTTTTGGGTTGGCAGACCGAAGTTTTCCCCGAGTTTTGGACTCGTGGCCATGACCTGCCGGTTACCGCCTCGGTTGCTGATGCCGCCCATACGGCGGAGATTCTTCATGCCCACTGGGCGGTGGGGCTCACCACTGGTGCGGTCCTCGCCGTACCGGTTCCGGCGGAACACGAAGCCGACCAAGTCATTATTGAGGCTGCTATTGAAGCGGGTTTAGCGGCGGCCCATGATCAAGGTGTTTCTGGAGCGGACATCACCCCATTTTTGTTGGCCCATATTGTGGAGACCACCGGCGGGGCCAGTTTGGATACCAACGTTGCTTTGGTCACCCACAACGCCACGGTGGCTGCCCAGGTGGCAGTGGCTTTAGCCGGTTACGAAGCGTAAGCGCAGAGCCGTTGGTAGAGCGGCTGTGCTTGGTCAATAACCGGTTGTAGGTGTTTCGCCACGGTGGCGGTGCTGGGTTGGTAAGGCAAAAAGCCATTGGAGGCATGCACCCCGGCGTACCAGTGTTTTTCCCATACCCCGTCTTCGGGTTTTGGGCCGGCGGGCCAGGCCAGCATTGCCTCGTCGAAGGGCAAACCCAGTTGGCTGCAGAACGCTTCTAATGCTTGGCGGGGGTTGCGCCGCAGGGTGGTGGCGTCCAGAACAATCGGGGTTTCTCCGTTGCCCAATATTTCTTCGAGCAGCATCACTTGGGCTTCGAGACCGGTGTCGGCCAGAGTGGCGTCAGTCATTTTTACCGAATAAGAGGCCAACATTTCTGTGGGGTCTCGCACCAGCAACACGTTGGCGCATTGGGTCAAAAACGATCGATCCATTTCGATGAGGTGATGGGCCATTTGTTTAAAAAACACCACCGGGGTGCCGTGGTCACCCAACATTATTTCTTCAGTTACCTGGCCGGGGTCGGTGCTTTGACTGGCTAGTACTTCGTCTCGGCCGGGGTGTTGGCGCCCGGTGACCTTGAGGTAGTGGGCGTAGAAAGGTTCGTCAAAAACTGTGGTGTCGCTGCGTTGACGAAACGAGTACATCAAAGCAGTAGAGAGATTTCGGGGCCCCGAACAGCAGTTGATGCGCAGGGTCATTGCCCCACCGAAGCTGCTACCGCCTCGGCGTAGAGGCTGCGCAAGCGTTGGGTCATCGGCCCCGGGGTGGGGCCTGACACGGTACGCCCGTCTACTTCGGTAACCGGGGTGAGCCCGCCGAAGGTGCCGGTAACAAATACTTCTTGGGCGGCGTACACATCGGTCAAGGTAAACGGCGCTTCTTTGGTAGGGATACCTGCTGCTCGAGCTACTTCGAGCACCATCTGGCGGGTGATGCCGTTGAGGTTGTATTGACCGGTGGAGGTGTGCAGCACCCCGTTGCGGACAATAAAAAAGTTGGTGGCGTTACAGGTGGCCACCGCTCCGGTGGGATCCAACATGAGCGCTTCGTCGGCGCCGGCGTGCACGGCTTGGATGAGGGCAATAACTTCGTGCAGTTTGGAGTGGCAGTTGAGTTGCTGGTCCAACATGTCGGGGGCGGGGCGCCGCACGGTGGCCGTAAACAAGGTGATGCCTTGGTCGGCTACTGCTGGGTCGGCGGCTTTATGTTCGGCGATGATGACCATGTTGGGCCCGCCCACCACGTTGGAGGGGTGTTGCGAGGGGGTTTTTTTGTCGCCTCGGGTGATCATGAGCCGCACGTGCACCCCGTCGTGCATGTCGTTGTGATCCACAGTGGCTTGCAGTGCGGCCGCTACTTGGTCTTTGCTAAGGCCCAGGTTTATGTCGGTGGCGGCCAGGCCGGCGAACAATCGATCAAGGTGCCGGTCGAGAAAAGCAAAGGTGCCATGGTGAAGTCGTATGCCTTCCCACACGCCATCCCCCACCAAGAATCCGCTATCAAAAACCGACACTTTGGCTTCGTGTCGGGGAAAGAACTCGCCATTTATGTAGATCTCTACCGTGGCGTTGCGTTCGTCGGCTAGGGCTTGGTGGGTGCTGCGGGTCATGGGCAGAACCTAATGGCCTTCACGCAACGATGCCACCGTGGACCACGGGGTTATCTGGTTGGGGTCCACCATAAGGTTCAGTAGCGCCCCGGTGGTTGAGGCGGAAGCTCGTTCAAATGCGCCAGCAAAATCTTGTGTGTTGGTTACTTGCTCGGCATAAAAACCGTAGGCCTGGGCCAGGGTCACGAAGTCGGGGTTGACAATGTCGGTACCCACCACCCGTCCCGGATGACGGCGCTCTTGATGCATACGGATGGTTCCGTAAGTGCTGTTGTTAACCACCAGCACTATGGGTTGCGCTGCTTCTTGTTGGGCGCTGCCGAGTTCTTGAATATTCATTTGCAAATCACCGTCACCGGCAAAACACACCACGGTGCGGTCAGGGTGCACCACTTTGGCGGCCACCGCAGCGGGCAGGCCGTAGCCCATGGTGCCGTTTTGGGGGGCCAACAAAGTGGCCTCAGCCCCGTAGAGAAAAAACTTGTTGGGCCACACAGCGAAATTTCCGGCTCCGTTGGTAATGATGGCATCGGACGGCAGCACTTTTTGCAGGTGTTTGGTTACGACAGCCATATCCACTCCGCTCGCCGGGGGTTCCACTTCTTGAGTGGAGAGAAAGCGTTGTCGGGCCTCGCTGCGCCACGACCCCCAAATGCCCTGGCTCAACGAAACATCGGACAGCGCCGCCATCATGGCGTTAGGTCCTGCTTCTATGGCCAAGACGGGCACCACTACTTTGCTGAATTCTTCGGCCGAAGCATGAACATGAACAATTTTTTGTTGGGGATCGTTAAACAAGGTGTAAGCATTGGTGGTCATTTCACCAAAACGCACTCCAAGGGCGATTATCAAATCGGCACGGGCCAGAGTTTCACGCACCGGAGCGGGCATACCCACTCCGGCTTCTCCGGCGTAACTCTCAGTGGTGTTGTCAAAGAGGTCGTGGCGTCGAAAACTCACGACCGCTGGTAGCTCGTTTTGGTTGGCCCAAGTGGTGAGAGTGTGTCGGCTTTCGTTGGTCCACCCTCCCCCGCCGGCCAAAACCACCGGGCGTTGGGCATGAGCTAACAGGTCAACCAATTGGTTGAGGTCTGCAGTGGCCGGTATTTTTTCTTTAACGACGATGGTGGCCAAAACGGGGGAAGTTGTTTCGGCCCGCAGAACATCTTCCGGCAAGGCAACCACCACGGGCCCGGGGCGGCCTTGTTGAGCTACGGCAAAGGCTTGGTTTACTACGGCTGGAATGTCATCGGGGTTTTTTACCTCTACCACCCATTTAGCTAAGTCGGCAAAAAACGAGCAGTAATCCACTTCTTGGAAAGCTTCTTTACCTTGATGGTCGGTGGGTACTTGACCAACAAATAACACCATCGGGGTGGACCCCTGGTCAGCGGTGTGCACGCCAATAGAGGCGTTGGTCGCTCCCGGGCCGCGGGTTACCAAACACACTCCGGGTCGGCCGGTCAGGCGGCCGTAGGCTTCAGCCATGTAGGCGGCCCCGCCTTCTTGGCGACACCCCACTAAACGAATGCTGGTCTCGTCGTACAGGGCATCAAGCACCTCAAGGTACGACTCGCCGGGTACCGCAAAGGCGGTATCCACCCCGTGTGCTACTAAAGCTTCAACCACTAAACGGCCGCCGTTGCGGATCACTGGTTCGTTCATTTCGTTAGTCTCGCACGGCCCAAACCACTTGAAGTGCTTCGCCTGCCCTAGATTTAACGCCATGACCGACGGCCCGTTTTTCGACGACCTAACTTGCGGAGACATCATTGCTCCGTTGCCTGCTCTGACGGTGACTCAATCCGACAACACCGCTTACCGGGCCATTACCGGTGACCAGCATTTAGCAACTGCCGACCATGGCCTTTATCAGCAGATCAGCGGCCGTTCTGGCGCCTTGGTAAACCCCGGTTTAGTAATGCAAATCGCCATTGGGCAAACCACCAATGCCACACGAAAAGCTATCGCTAACCTTTATTACCGTTCGGTGGAAATCCTGCGGCCCGTGGAGGTCGGTGAAACGTTGTCTACCACCACTACCGTTTTGGGCTTGCGTGATGCTTCTCCTAAGGGCGACCTCAACCGAGGCAAAGTTTGGCTGGGCATAGAAACCCGTTGCGGCAACGAGCTGGTGGTGCGCTATCAACGGGTGGCTTTGCTGCCTTGCCAAGGGAGTGCACCAGGACACCAAGACGAAATTCCTGGCCCTACCGACCCATCTTCATTAGATTCCTGGACCAGTTTGGTGCCGTCGTGGGACCTTTCATCGCTGCCAACTACCGCTTGGGCCGTCGGAGAGGAGCGCCTTGATCCGTTGGCCGACCATGTTGATTTAGCACCGGCGCTCGCTCGATTGACTTTTAACCAGGCTGCTATTCATCGAGATGCCGAGGCTTCTACTTTTGGCCAGCGGCTGGTTTATGGTGGCCACACCCAAGGGCTAGCCCAGGCTTCGTTAAGCCGCTTGCTGCCTGGCTTGGCCACCGTGGTGGGGTGGGATGGTTGTGATCATCTGGGCCCAGTGTTTGAAGGCGACCGGTTGACCTTTCGCCATCGACTCATCGATGCTCTACCGCTGACTTCGGGGCAGCTTTTGCGTTTTGAGGTACGAGCCGCTCGGGAGGGCGACGACCTATTGTTATGGACCCCTATCGTGGTGGCGGTATGACGAAACCACTTATTGGCATCTCTGGCAAGCAAGTCTTCGGGCGCGATGTGGCGGGCAATATTCCCAGCCTGTACGAGGCACCCGCCCACGTGTACTGGACAAATTACTCGCAGGGCATCTTGGCGGCGGGTGGCATTCCAATTTACCTGCCACTCAACATGGACCCCGTAGATGCTGTTGAGCGCTGCGATGGATTGTTGTTGACCGGCGGTACCGACATTTCTCCTGACCTCTATGGCCAAGAGTCGACAACCGATGCCTTTGCTAAGGAACCGCTCCGTGATTCTTTCGAGTTGGCTTTAATGGATGCCGCAGTGGACGCGGCTTTGCCGGTGCTGGGTATTTGTCGGGGGCATCAAATAATTAATGTGCACGCTGGTGGTTCGTTAAACCAAGATGTGCCCGAACACGGAGCGTTTGACCTACCCATAACTACCGAACGCCACGAGGTGACCTTCGCTGAGGGTTCCGTGCTGGGTGGCCTTTACCCCAAGCACCACAAGGTCAACTCGCTGCACCATCAAACGGTGGCCCGTTTGGGTGATGGCGTGGTGGCTACCGCTTTTGATGAAGAGGGTTCGGTGGAGGGCTTAGAGCGCCCCGGGTTGCCCATTGTTTCGGTGCAGTGGCACCCGGAGATGATGACCTCTCGAGACACCGACCCAGTCTTCGAGTGGCTGGTTAACCAGTCTTCATGAAGTTAGGCATTTTGACCGGGGGCGGTGATTGCCCCGGGTTGAATGCTGTCATTCGGGCTGCGGTGCGTAAAGCAGAACGCGGCTACGGCCACTCGGTGGTTGGTTTTATGGACGGCTGGCGGGGAGTTATTGAAGACGACACCATGGTGTTAGACATTGAGACCTGCCGTGGTTTGTTGCCCCGTGGCGGCACCATATTGGGCACCACGCGTCTCCAACCTTTTGGCGTTGAAAACGGAGTGGAGCGTTGCCGAGCCACCCTAGAAACTCACGGCATCGATGCGCTGTTAGTTATCGGCGGGGAGGGCACGCTTTCGGTTGCTCAGGGCCTTTACGAACTGGGCTTTCCGGTTATTGGTATTCCCAAAACCATTGACAATGATATTGATTGCACCGAAATGACTTTTGGTTTTCAAACGGCGGTCGAAATTGCTACCGACGCCATTGACCGTCTGCACACTACGGCGGAGTCACATGACCGGGTCATGGTCGTTGAGGTCATGGGCCGCCATGTTGGTCATATCGCTACTTGGGCCGGTATAGCGGGCGGGGCTACCACTATTTTGATCCCTGAAGAGCCGTTTGATATTGAAGAAATCAGTGCTGATGTGCGGGCGCGCCATGCCAACGGTCGTTTTGCTTCCACCATTGTGGTAGCCGAAGGGGCTTTACCAAGGGAAGGCACTTTAGAAGTCGCTGAACCAGAGGTCGACCAGTTTGGCCATAAACGCCTAGGTGGTATTGCTAATGCCGTGGCGGCCGGCATTGAGGCCCGTACCAAGTTCGAAACTCGGGTAACTATTTTAGGGCATGTGCAGCGCGGGGGCACTCCTAATGCTTTTGATCGGGTGCTGTCTTCTCGTTACGGAGTGGCTGCCGTAGAGGCCGCTCATGACCAAGACTTTGGGCAGATGGTGGCTTTGCAGGCCAACCGTATTGTGCGAGTACCGCTCACCGAAGCCGTAGCCGAATTAAAATTGGTAGACCCAGCCTTGTGGGCTACCGCTAAAGACTTGTTCCGGGGCGCTTAACCAGTTGGCCCATAGCCTTTAATTTCGGTACTTTTCGAGTTAGATGCGTTCGAAGTAGCGGCGGTGTTCCCAGTCGGTGACTGCTTTTTGGTGGGCCTCGACTTCGCTAGAGAAAAAGTGGCTGTAGTGGTCAACCACTTGGTCACCGAGCAAACGTCGGGCTTCTGTACTCGCAGCAAAACGGGCGTTGGCCGCTTCCAGGCTGTGGGGCACAGTGGGCAGGTCGGAGGCTGCGTAAACATCTCCAGAAAATTCGTCGGGTGGCTCAATCTGATTGGCAATGCCATCGAGGCCGCTGGCTAGGGCCGCCGCAAACGCTAGGTAGGGGTTGACGTCGCCGCCGGGAATACGGTTTTCGATGCGTAGCCCTGAACCGGTTCCCACGATGCGAAAACCGGCGGTGCGGTTGTCGGTAGACCAGGCAATGCGGGTGGGCGCCCAGGAGGCATCTTGGTAGCGCTTGTACGAGTTGACCGTGGGGGCGTAGCAGGGCATCAGATCAGCGCAGTGTTTCATCCACCCGCCGAGGAACCAGCGAAACAGGTCAGAGCGGCCGTTGGGGCCGTCGCCTACAAAAGCGTTGGTGTCTCCTTGCCACAAGCTGAGATGCAGATGGCAACTGTTGCCCGGTTGTGCAGCGTCTGGCTTGGCCATAAAGGTCACGCTGACCCCTTGTTGGTCGGCCAGTTCTTTCATGGCTTGTTTCATGATGACGTGGCGGTCAGCCATGGCCAATACATCGGTGTAGCGAATGTTTAGCTCGTGTTGGCCAATGGCTGCTTCGCCTTTGGAGTTCTCTACCGGAACACCAGAGGCGGCCAGAACTCGCCGGGCGGCCCCTACATAATCCTCAACCCGGGCGCCTTGTAACAGGTGGTAGTCCTCGACGTACCAACCGGCAGATTTCAAATCTCGGTAGCCCTTAATATGGGCTTCTTCGTAGGAATCTCGGTAGAGGAAAAATTCCAGTTCAGAGGCGGCGGCAATGGTGAAGCCTGCTTGGGCGGCGGCGTCTACTTGCTGACGCAAAATAGATCGGGGGGCCACCGGCACCAGGGCATGGTCTTCGCCTTGGTGGAGGTCGCATAAAACAAATGCCGTACCTTCGGTCCAGGCGGCGAGGCGCAGGGTGGCAAGGTCGGGTACGAGGTGAAAGTCGCCGTAGCCGCCGTCCCAGTCAGAATATTCATAGCCTTCTACGGGTTCCATTTCCATGTCAACGGTGAGCAAATAGTCGCAGGCGTGGGTGCCGTCTTCGATGACTTCGCAGAAAAATTCGGCGTCGAATCGTTTGCCCATGGTGCGGCCGTAGTGGTCGGTGAAGCCCATTACTACGGTGTGGATGGTGCCGTCGGCTACGGAAACTTGGAGTTCGTCGGGGGTCATGGCGTTTTATCCTACGGCTAATGTGCCGTTACAGGCTGCGGTGAACACTTGGGCGGCAAATTCGGGGGTGCAAGGCAGCGGGTTGGTGCCCGCTGAGGGGTCTACGGCGGCCGCGGCAGAAATGGCGTCTACGGCGTTGGCGTCTACGCCGAGGTCCACCAAGGTGTGGGGCACGTCAAGGGCGGACCGCAAAGCCAAGAGGTGTTCCATAAACCCATCGAAACCGCCGGTGATACCGGCGTAGGCAGCCAGAGACGCTATTTTTTCTTCAATGGCCGGGCGGTTGGCTTCTAACACGTAGGGCATCACCACGGCGTTGGTCATGCCGTGATGGGTGTCAAAGGTGGCCCCGATGGGGTGCGCTAAAGCATGCATGGCTCCTAAACCTTTTTGAAAGGCCACCGCTCCCATGGCGGCGGCAGCCAACATGGCGGTGCGACTGTCGAGGTCTTCAGGGTTAGCGGCCACCAGCGGTAGGTGTTCGAGCACCAAGCGGCTGCCTTCAAGGCCAATACCGTGGGCCATGGGGTGAAAGGTGGGGGCGCTTATGGCTTCGAGAGAATGCGAGAGGGCATCGAGGCCGGTGCCCACGGTGAGTATGCGGGGCAAACCAACGGTAAGTTCGGGGTCGCAGATGACCGTCTTGGGCAGCAGTTTGGGGTGAAACACGATGACCTTGCGGCCTTGTTCTTCGTTGATTACCACCCCGGCGCGTCCTACTTCTGAGCCGGTGCCGGCCGTGGTGGGTACGGCTACTACGGGGGCGATGGCTTGAGCGTTGGCTCTGGTCCACCAGTCGTCGATGTCTTCGAAGTCCCAGAGGGGGCGGGTTTGGCCGGCCATGAGGGCCACTAATTTGCCAACGTCTAGGGCTGAACCACCGCCCAAGGCCACTACTCCGTTGTGGTCGCCACTTTTGTAGGCCGCTACGCCGGCGTCCACGTTGGCCCCCACGGGGTTGGCCCGGACATCGGTGAACACCCCGGCGGTTATCCCGTCGGCGGCCAGTGCTGCTTGGACCACGCCTAAGAGGGGTAGTTGGGCAATCCCGGGGTCGGTGACGATGAGTGGCCGGGTCATGCCAGCCGCTACACAGGCTTGGGGTAGTTCGCTAATGCGGCCCGCGCCGATGCGTATTTGGGTGGGGAAACCCCAGGTTGCGTTAAGTTCAGCCATCCCCAAACGGTACCGGAGATAACTCGCCTACACGTAGTCGATGTATTGTTCGAGGTTGCGTACTGGTGTCGACAGGGCGTCTTTGCGAAACGGCGCACCGAGTTCTTTGGTGCACATGATTTCGATGACCGTGGTGACTCCGTCGTTCATTTGTGCTTCTATGGCTGCGGTGAGTGCGGGGCCTACTTCTTCAAGTTCGTTGACCCGTACGCCTTGGGCACCCATGGCTCGGGCGATTTCTGAGTAGTCTTCGCCGCCGTCGAGTTCTCCGGCTACGAAACGGCGGCCGTAGAAGTCCACTTGATTTTTCTTTTCGGCGCCCCATTGCCGGTTGTGGAAGACCACGGCGGTCACGGGAATGTCGTGGCGTACGGCGGTCATTAGTTCGCTCATGCTCATGGCCCAAGCTCCGTCGCCGGCGTAAGAAATGGCGGGGCGGTCGGGGGCGGCTGCTTTGGCGCCGATGATGGTGGGTAGGGCGTAGCCGCAGTTGCCCCAACTCATGGCGGCAAAGAAGGAGCGTGGTTCTTCGAAGCGCAGGTAACTGTTGGCTACCGAGTTGATGTTGCCAATGTCGGTGGACACCATGGCTCGGGCTGGCAGAGCTTTTTCAAGTTCACGCAATACTTGGCGGGGGTGCAGCCAGTTGTCTGGTTCGTCGATGGCTTCTTTAATCATTTCGATGCTGAAGTCATCAGTTTCATGGGTCCAGTCGTCGAGTTCGGCTTCCCATGTTTCTTTTTCTTGGGCGGTGCGGGCAGCGCGTTCTTCTCGGGTGGCGTCGCAGGCCAACGTGCGGTCGGCTAAGCGATCGGTTAGTGCTCGGGCCGAGGCACCGGCGTCGCCGCAGATACCGACGGAGATTTTCTTTACCAGGCCCAGCATTTTTTGGTCGGCGTCTACTTGGATGATTTTGGCGTTGGCGGGCCAGTAGTCCATGTCGTGTTGGGGCAGGGTGCCGAAGGGGCCTAAGCGGGTACCGAGGGCCAGTACTACGTCGGCTTGGGCAATGAGTTTCATGGCGGCTTTGGAGCCTTGGTAGCCGAGAGGGCCACACCATTGTGGGTGGCTGGCGGGGAAGGAGTCGTTGTGGAGGTAACTGTTTACAACTGGGCAACCGAGGCGTTCGGCCAGCGCTATGGCGTCGTCCATGGCGTCGCCCATCACTACCCCGCCGCCCGAAATAAGTACCGGGAATTCTGCTTGGGCCAAAAGGTCGGCGGCTTCGTTGAGGGTGCGTTCGCCGCCGGGGCCGCGATCGAGGCGCATGGGTTCGGCGATTTCTACATCAATGTCGCCGTAGAAGCGGTCGCGGGGAATGTTGAGTTGGGTGGGGCCCATTTCTGACATGGCCCGGTCGAAGCAGCGGGCGGTTATTTCGGCCATGCGGTGTTCGTTGTTGATGTGGCCTTGGTATTTGGTGAATTCTTGAAACATGGGGAGTTGGTTGGCTTCTTGGAAGCCGCCCAGGCCGATGCCCATGGTGCCGGTTTCGGGGGTGACGATAACTACCGGGCTGTGGGCCCAGAAGGCGGCGGCGATGGCCGTAACGCAGTTGGAGATGCCGGGGCCGTTTTGGCCGACCACTACACCGTGGCGGCCGCTTACTCGGGCGTAGCCGTCTGCCATGTGGGCGGCGCCTTGTTCGTGCACTACGGGGACGAGGCGAATGCCAGCGGGGGCAAAAATGTCCATGGCGTCCATGAAAGCTGAACCCATGATGCCAAAGGTGGTGTCAACGCCGTTTGCCACCATGGTCTCGACGAAGGCTTCGCTGGGGGTCATTTTGGTCATGGGTTTCTCCGAGGTTGATCAACTATGTTGGCAAATCGCCGTAAGTGAGAGACTATAACGTTTTCGTGAGGATATCTAGTCCTAGTTTTTCTAAGGACTCAAGGCACGCTTCGAGGTCGCTCAAAGCCACCGATTCGTCAGGCTTATGGGCCACCTCAATATCACCTGGCCCCCACACCACTGCCGGCACCCCCGCTGCTTGAAAAAGCCCTGCTTCGGTTCCGTAAGACACCACCTCAACCGGGTTTTCCCCCAACAACTCCCCCATAAGCAACAAAGCGGGGGAACCCTCGGCGAACTCCAACCCGCGCACCTCGCACACTGTTTCAGTTTCTATGGCCGCCTCAGGGTGCGTCTGACGCATCTCAGCCACCAATGCTTCTGTAGCGGCCGCCAGTTCGGTACGCACAAAGTCGGCATCAGAATCTTGGATAGGGCGCATTTCCCACTCCACCACGCAGTCTCCGGCCACCGTGCAGCGGGCTATACCCCCAGAAATAACCCCCGCGTTTACCGTGCTCGAGGGCGGATTATAAGGGCTGTCGGTTGGTGCCAAGGCCGGCAAGGCTGCACCAAGTTCAAGAAGTCGAGCAATAAAGCGCACCGCATAATGCACGGCGCTGACTGCTTGGTCAGGGAGTGAACTGTGACCGTTCATCCCGGTAAAGGTGGTGGTGTATTCAAAGCACCCTTTATGAGCACCAACCACTCGGAGGCCGGTTGGCTCACCAATGATGACCGCCGCTGGGGTGGGCCCGTTGCGCACCAGTTCTTCTAAAAGGATGGGTGCCCCATGAAAGCCGTCTTCTTCGTCGAAGGTCAAAGCAATGTGCAGCGGTCGTTTTAGGTCCAATGCCGCATAGCGAGGCGCCATAGCCAACACGCAAGCAATAAACCCTTTCATGTCGGCCGTACCTCGCCCGTAAACACGGCCTTGGCGATAGTCGGTAGTAAACGGTGGGGTGGCCCAGTCGGCGGGGTCTACCGGCACCACGTCGCTGTGGCCAGAGAGCACTATCCCTCCGTTGCCTTCTGGCCCCAAAGTGGCGAAGAGGTTTGCCTTGGTTTGGTCTGGGCTGTGGGTCAAAGTGATGCGAGCCCCCAAGGGTTCCAGATAGTTCACCACATAATCAATGAGCTCCAGGTTGGGGGTTAAAGCCACCGACTCAAAAGCGATCAAGTCGTCAAGAATTTTTAGCGTGTCGTCCAGCATGGCTATTTCACAAAGAGTTTGCGCTCAAGGTTAGTAAACACTTCGGGGGCCCCTTCAGCAGAGATGGCGAAACTTTCGGTTATTTCTAGCCCCCAGTCGTCCATCCAGATGCCGGGCATGAAATGAAAAGTCATGCCCGGTTTCAAAATGGATTCGTCGGTACCCCGTAATGAAATGGTGCGCTCTCCCCAGTCGGGTGGGTAACTCAAACCAATGGGGTAACCGCAGCGGGCGTCGCGCTCAATGCCGGCTTTGGCTAACTCGTCGTGTAGGGCATTCGCTATATCGCATGCCCGGTTGCCGGGTAGAGCGACTGCTAGCCCTGCTTCTAGCCCTGACACCAGCGCTTTTTCAGCTTCGACCATTTTTTGCGGCGGCGTACCCAAATACACCGACCGACACAGCGGCACGTGGTAACGGCGGTGGCAGCCGGCCAATTCAAAAAAGGTCCCCGCCTCGTTTTCGAACGGTTTGTCGTTCCAGGTGAGGTGCGCTGCCGAAGCGTCAGCCCCAGTGGGCATGAGCGGAACCATGGCCGGGTAGTCGCCGCCAAATTCATCGGTGCCAGAGATTGCTGTGTGGTACACCTCGGCCACCAAATCGTTTTTTCGCAATCCAGGCTCAACCAATTCAAGAATCCGGTTATGCATATTTTCAACAATGGTGGCGGCGCGGCGCATATAAATCAGTTCTTGCGCCGACTTCACGGCCCGTTGCCAGTTAATAAGCGCCGTAGCGTCAACCACGGTGGCTTCGGGCAAACCAGCCAGCAAGTGACCGTGGGAGGCCGCCGAATAATAGTAATTGTCAAGTTCCACCCCAATGGTGGCCTGACTAAAACGAGAGGCGACCAATAAGGCCGCCAAGTGTTGGAAGGCGTGGCGTTCGGTGGACATCACGTGGTCGTCGGAGTAAGCCACGATGTGACGTTCGTCCATGTAGACGGTGCGTAGTGCCCCTTTGGCGTCCATGCCTCGACCCCACCAGATGGGGTCATCGTCGAGGGTAACGATGACGGCTTGGGGCGTATAAAAAGACCAGCCGTCGTACCCGGTTAGCCAAGACATATTGGAAGGGTCCGTGGTTACCACCACATCAAGGCCGTGGTTTTCCATGGACTGGCGCACTTTGGTTAACCGGGTGGCATATTCTTCCCGGCTGAAATTTAGTTCAACATCTGGCATCGATTTACCCCTTAGCCCTTTACGAACAATCATGGCAACGTAGCCTATTCTCGTCAATAACGCCAGCGAAGAAAAAAATATGCCGGCCCAACCATCGCCGTGCGGGCCTTGGTGCTTTTTCTTTTTGTTGTGCTTATACCTCGGGCTTGGTGATTGTGAGCGAGGACAGGCCTTGCGTGTCGTCTAAGCAAGCCATGTTGTGGCATTGTTTACGCTTGGTCGGCATAGATGACCGGCTTGAGGGTTTAGGCGTTTTGTTTAGGGAGCATTGATGAGCGGTTGGCAGTTTTGGATTGATCGAGGCGGGACCTTTACCGATGTGGTAGCGCGCCGCCCCGATGGCACCACGGTGACCCACAAGTTGCTCTCCGAAAATCCTCGCCATTACGACGATGCCGCCATGGCCGGTATTCGGTATTTGTTGGGCTTAAGCGATGGTGAACCACTGCCCGCCGAAGCCATCAGTGCGGTAAAAATGGGGACCACAGTGGCTACCAACGCTTTGTTAGAGCGTCAAGGTGAGCCCACCATTTTGTTCACCACCAAGGGTTTCGCCGACGCTCTGCGCATTGGCTATCAAGCACGCCCCGAGTTGTTTGCTTTAGACATCGTGTTGCCCGAGATGCTTTATCAAGAAGTCGTTGAAATAGACGAGCGGATGAGCGCCCAAGGTGAGGTCATCACGGCGCTTGGTTTAGAAGCAGCGCGTGCAGCCTTGCAAAAAGCAAAAACTGATGGTTTTGATTCGGTGGCTATTGCTTTGCTCCACGGTTATCGCTACACCGAACACGAAGCGGCCCTCGGTGCTTTAGCCCGAGAAATCGGATTTTCTCAGGTCTCGGTGAGCCACGAAGTTAGCCCCCTCATGAAACTGGTATCTCGGGGCGACACCACGGTGGTTGATGCTTACCTGTCTCCTATTTTGCGTCGTTACGTCAACCAGGTGGATAGCCAGTTGCGGCCTGATGGGCAGGGTCCGCGGCTCATGTTTATGCAGTCCAACGGGGGCTTGACCGATGCTCACCATTTTCAGGGCAAAGATGCTTTGCTTTCTGGGCCGGCGGGTGGCGTGGTGGGCATGGTACGTACCGCTGAGGCAGCAGGTTTTGATCGGCTGATTGGTTTCGACATGGGCGGCACCTCTACCGATGTCTCCCATTACGCCGGTGAGCTTGAACGCACCCACGAAACCCAAGTAGCCGGGGTGCGAGTGCGGGCCCCCATGATTCATATTCACACGGTGGCCGCCGGCGGCGGGTCGATCCTGCATTTTGATGGAGCCCGCCTGCGAGTAGGGCCCGACTCAGCGGGGGCCGACCCCGGCCCAGCTTGTTACGGCAATGGCGGCCCGTTGGCTATCACCGACGCCAACGTGTTGTTGGGTCGTTTGCGTCCAGAGTTTTTCCCACAAGTTTTTGGCCCAAACGGTGACCAGCCATTAAATGTGGCCACCGTGGAACAACAGTTTGACCAACTGGCGGCCGCGGTTTCTGAAGCTTCTGGCGTGGAGCAAAGCCCGGAAGTCGTGGCCGAGGGTTTTCTTTCTATTGCCGTAGAAAACATGGCTAACGCCATTAAGAAAATATCCGTGCAGCGGGGGTACGACATCACCTCGTACACCTTGGTTTGTTTTGGCGGGGCAGGTGGTCAGCATGCTTGCTTGGTCGCTGATCGACTGGGCATTACTCGTATTCACCTGCATCCACATGCCGGGGTGCTTTCTGCTTTAGGTATTGGGTTGGCCGACATACGCCAGGTCATAGACGGCTCGGTTGAAGCAAACTTGGACGACGCATTACTCGATAGCCTTACCGCTCGGTGGAGGCAGATGGAAACTGAAGGCCGAGCCGTGGTGGCTGGCCAAGGAGTCGCCGATGACCGCATTTCCACGGTGCGTCGCTTGGGGGTGCGCTATGCCGGGTCGGACACTGCTTTATCGTTACCTGCCGGGTCGTTTGCCGAAGTACAGGCAGCTTTTGAAGGCCAGCATCAAGCTCGTTTTGGTTTTATTTCTCCTGAAAAAACCCTCGTTGTAGAATCACTACAGGTTGAGACTGTTGGTGCCACCGATGCCGTGAACTTAGTGCCGGAGGCTGCTGCTCCCGGGGCTGGCCAGCAGGGAGTATTTGCCACCGTTATGGCAAGCCAAAGCCGTGACACGGTGTTTGTTGATCGTTCTTCGTTGGCTCCGGGGCAGCCTTTGGCCGGCCCGGCCGTGTTGTTAGAAGAAACCGGCACCACCGTTGTCGAACCGGGATGGGCCGCTACTGCGCAAACCAACGGCGACTTAGTACTTGAAAGAGTAGAGGCGCTCCCCGCTCAGGTAGCGGTGGGTACCACTGTTGACCCCGTGCAGTTGGAGATCTTCAACAACTTATTTATGAACATCGCCGAACAAATGGGTGTGGTGTTAGAAAACACGGCGGCTTCAGTCAACATTAAGGAACGGCTGGATTTTTCTTGTGCAATCTTTGACCCGAGCGGCGAGTTGATTGCAAATGCCCCACATATGCCGGTGCATTTGGGTTCGATGAGCGAGTCCATTAAGTCAATTATTCGCCAGAACCCGCACATGAACCCAGGCGATGTGTATGTAATGAACGCTCCGTACAACGGAGGCACCCACCTGCCGGACATTACGGTGATTAAGCCGGTATTTAACGATGCGGAGACCGAAGTAATTTTTTATGTGGCTTCGCGGGGCCACCATGCTGATGTGGGTGGGCGGGTGCCGGGGTCGGCCCCGGCGGATTCCACCACGGTGGACGAAGAGGGCGTGCTGATTGACAACTTGTTATTGGTTTCGGAAGGTCGTTTCCTTTACGACGAAATTCATACCGTGCTGACCAGTGGCACCTGGCCGGCCCGCAATGCAGAACAAAACATTGCCGATTTGCAAGCTCAGGTGGCCGCTTGCGAAAAAGGCACGAGCGAATTGCAGTCGGTCATAAGCCACTACGGTCTTGATGTGGTGCACGCTTATATGGGTCACGTGAAGGACAACGCCGAAGAGTCGGTGCGGCGAGTTATTGATGCTTTAACCGATTCGTCGTTTACTTATAAAATGGACGATGGTCATCAGGTTTCGGTGACCATCACCGTGGACCACGCTGACCGTTCGGCCTGCATTGATTTCACGGGCACCAGCGACACTCACCCGGGGAACTTCAACGCCCCTTCTTCTATTGCCCATGCGGCGGTGCTTTACGTGTTCCGCTGTTTGGTCAACGATGACATTCCGCTCAACGCTGGGTGCATGAAACCGCTCAAGGTGGTGTTGCCCGACGAGTCGATGATTAACCCGTCGTACCCGGCTGCCGTGATTGCCGGCAACGTTGAAACCAGCCAAGTGGTGGTGGACACGTTATTTGGAGCGGTCGGGGTGATGGCTGCTCCTCAGGGCACCATGAACAATTTCATTTGGGGTAACGACCGATACCAAAATTACGAAACCATTTGTGGCGGTTCTGGGGCCACTGCTCAGGCCGACGGCTGCGATGCGGTCCATACCCACATGACCAACTCTCGGTTAACCGACCCGGAGGTTTTGGAGTGGCGTTTTCCGGTGCGACTTGAAACTTTTCATATCCGTCGGGGTTCCGGCGGGGCGGGAAAACATCGGGGCGGCGACGGCACGGTGCGCCGGGTGTTATTTGAAGAAGCCATGGAGGTCAACGTGTTGTCGGGCCACCGGGTGGTGCCGCCTTACGGGGTGGATGGCGGGTTGCCGGGGGCGGTGGGTCACACCCGATTAATTGCCGTCGACGGGACGGTCACCGAGTTTTCGGCCAGTGCACAAACCTTGGTGCAACCCGGCGACCGTATAGAAATCGAAACCCCGGGCGGCGGCGGTTTCGGCCGCCCGAGTTAACTGACTGTTTGACGGGCTTCGGCCAGTGCTTGTGTGACGCCGAGATTGTCGGCCCAATAATCTAAGTACTGGTGGTCAACACTCTTTTGGTTCGCTTTTAACATTGCTACGACATCCCCCATTTGTCGCTCTGAACCCGACCTTTGACCCCACTCCAGTTTGGCCAAAATTGTGTCTTCAAGGGTGGCAAAAAATATTTTCTCTCCGGCGAAATTCACTGGTTGCCGGCGAGAAAACTCTGTCTCGCTAAAGAGCCGGTCCTTGCGTATTATCAGATCTATTTTCCACCCCGATGCGTTGTCCAAAATATTGAACATGGTCTGATGGGCCACGGCCGCCACCGCATCTCCCACGTAGAGTTCCGCACCGGAAAGTACCGCAACAAAAACTTCGATAGTTTCTGGAGTCGGGTTGACCACTACATCAATGTCTCTGGTCATGCGTGGTTCGCCATAGAGGCTGCTCGCCGTAGACCCCGCCACCATGTAATCAATCTCTGCTTTTTCTAAGCACTCAATAACTTTTTTTAGGAGCTCGTACTGAATCATGACCGAGTTGATGCTTCATAAACTTGACGGCCGAGTTCTCCATGGAGAACCTCTAATAGCTCAGCCCGTATACCTTCTTCATCAAGATCAGGAAGGCGTAGCCGAAGGCCGTCCAAGGTAGCTTGCCGGGCATGTTCACCGATTTCAAAAGCGGCCATTACTCGCTCTGCCGGCGCCATACTCCGATACACCTCAAGCTGTCGTTTGCGGACATCTGGGGTGGTGTCTTGCGGCTCCATAGAGCAAACTTACTCTCCTGGTGCGACAAGGGTGCAAGTTAACCGCCGATGATGTTGTGGGCGGGGCCGTAGGGGAAGCCGGTGATGTTTTCGGCGTCTCGCTCACCCACGATCAATATGTCGTGTTCGCGGTAGCCGCCGGCACCGGGCTGGCCGTCGGGGATAGCAATCATGGGTTCCATAGAAACCACCATGCCTGGTTCCAGCACGGTTTCTACGTCTTCGCGTAGTTCTACCCCGGCTTCTCGACCGTAGTAGTGGCTGAGCACCCCGAAACTGTGGCCGTAACCAAACGAGCGGTATTGCAAAAGGTCGTAGCTGCGGTAAATGTCGTTGAGTTCGGCGGCAATGTCACAGCAGCGGGCACCGGGCACAATGAGTTCGAGGCCTCGTTCGTGCACTTCGACGTTGATTTCCCAGAGCCGCAGGTGTTCGTCGCTGGTCACGTGGTCACAGAAAAGAGTGCGCTCTAATGCCGTGTAGTAGCCGAAGATCATAGGGAAGGTATTGATGGACAAAATGTCGCCTGATTCGATCAGTTTGTTAGTGACCGGGTTGTGGGCGCCATCGGTGTTGATGCCCGACTGGAACCAGGTCCAGGTGTCCATGAGTTCTACAAAGGGGAAGCTTTGGGAGATCTCGCGCACCATGGCTTGGGTGGTAGCGAGCGCTACTTCGTGTTCGGGCACCCCGGCGGCCACTGCTTCTACGCAGGCGGCGGCGCCCAGGTCGCAGATGCGGGTGCCGTGGCGAATCAGGTCGTGTTCTTCGGGGGATTTAATGGTGCGCATCCACATGGTGGCGGCGCCGATGTCGACCAGTTCTACGCCGTCGAGTTCAGTTTGTAGGGCTTGGAATTGTTCCACGCTGAGGTGGTCGAACTCGACGCCTAAGCGTTTGGCGCCTTTGAGTAGTGAGCGCACTGCTTGGTAGTAGTTGTCTCGTCGCCAGTCGGAGTACACCACGTTGTCGCCGTGGGTGCGCCGCCAGGGTTGGCCGCCGTCGATGCCTGCAGAAATGGTGGTGGCCGCTTGAGCGTCGATGACCATGCCGTATTTACGCCCGAAGTAGCAGTACAGCCAACCGGAGTAGTAGCAGATGTTGTGAAAAGAGGTCAGCAGACAGGCATCAATATTTTCGGCGTCAAGGTGAGCACGTAATGCGTTTTGTCGACGGTCCATTTCGGCGGACGAAAACGGCGACCACTCTTTTTCTCCCCACGCCCATCGGGTGACGTGGACCATGTCGTCGGTGTTTGGTTGCTTCATGCGGTTCCTCCCGTTCTTAATTGGCGCAGATTAGCAAGAATTCTGCCCGTCGTTGGATTTTTCTCCTTCTGGTTCGTGCCCTAAGGTGAGGCCATGGTTTCTTTGTCGCCGGTGGGGCGCCCCCAAGATTTGGATAACCGCCACCGGGCTGCCCTGTTTGCTCGGGCCGAGGAGCAAATCTTTGACATAGTAGTGGTCGGCGGGGGCATTACCGGGGCCGGTATTGCTCGGTCGGCAGCCAGCCGGGGGCTTTCGGTGGCTTTGGTGGAGGCCCAAGATTTAGCGTCGGGCACCAGCAGTCGGAGTTCCAAGATGATTCACGGCGGGGTGCGTTATTTGGCCCAGGGCGATTTGGGCTTGGTCCGTGAGGCGGCTCAAGAGCGTCAGGTGTTGCGCCGGGTGGCTCCGCATTTAACACGACGTATCGGTTTTTTGTTACCTACCCGTTCGGCGGCTGGGCAGGCCAAGTTTCGTAGCGCCATGTGGACCTTTGAGAAACTGGGCAAGGTACCGAACGAAGATCACCATGAAGTGTGGAGCATTGATGACCTTCACCAGCAAGAACCTTTGGCGGCTATTGAGGGCAGCAATGGGGCGGTGCGGTATTTTGAGTTCGTTACCGATGATGCCCGGTTGACGCTGGCTAATGCTCGGTCAGCGGCCCGAGACGGAGCCTTGATTCTTACTTACGCTCCGGCCGTTGAGTTTTTGCAAGAAAATGGCCGGGTGACCGGCGTACGGGTGAAGGGTGCGCTGCCTCAAGAATCTTTGGCGGCCACGTTGCGGGCTCGGGTAGTTATTAACGCTGCTGGCCCTTGGGTTGATGCAGTGCGGGCTTTAGAAGATCCTGCGCAGGCCCCGCGTTTGACCTTGACCAAAGGTATCCATTTGGTGGTGCCTCATGAAAGGTTGCCGCTCAACAACACGGTTTTGATGACCACCACCGATAAGCGCAGTGTGTTTGCTGTGCCTCGAGGGGCGGTTACTTATTTGGGCACCACTGACACTTTTTATGCCGAAAATAACCGCTGGCCTGAGGTAACCGCGGAAGATGTGGATTACCTTTTGGCGGCCGCCAACCGTAGTTTTACCGGCCCGCCCTTGGTGCCTCACGAGGTCATCGGTAGTTGGGCCGGGTTGCGGCCGTTGATTGCCGAGGCCGGTAAGAAGCCTTCGGAGATTTCTCGCCGTAACGAACTGTGGACCGGCCCCGGTGGGGTGTTGACCATGGCCGGCGGCAAGTTGACTGCTTATCGTTCTATGGCAGAGCGGGTGGTTGACCAGGTGGTGGAAACCTTGGGGGTGACTGCTCGCCCCGACGACACCGACCAGCAGCCCTTAGTGGGTGGCGATGTAGCGATCGCTGAGCGGAACCGCTGGCTTGACCTCTACGGCGATGAAGCCGCCGCGGTACTTAACGATGGCGGCGATGTGGCCGCTGAGGTGCGCCAAGCGGTGCTGCGTGAAGGTGCTGTCCGGTTGGAAGATTTTTGGGTACGTCGGGTGCCTCGAGCTTTTTTTGCTTTGGATGGCGGGCAAAGCATTCTGGCATCAGCGGCAGCCGAGATGGGCCGCTTGCTGGGTTGGTCTGGTGAACGCCTTGACCAGGAATTAGCTACTTGCCTTCAACGTCACACCGCCGACCATGCTTTGTTCACCGATTCTTTACCCACCGACTAAGGACTCCCATGCTTGATTCTTCGCTTATAACTTCGCTCACCGACTTGTTGGGCGCCGACCAGGTGCTAACTAGCGATGAGCAGGTAGCCGACCGGCGCCATGATTACTGGGTGCTTAGCCATCTGCGCTCTTGGGCCGGGGTTTTTACGGGCCGCCCGGGTGCGGTGGTGCGGCCCCAAAGCACTCAAGAGGTGCAGGCCATCATGCGTTTGGCCAGCAAAACCAACACTGCGGTGGTTCCTTTTGGTTTGGGCAGCGGGGTGTGCGGCGGGGTGCAACCAGACCAAAGCGTGTTGTTGCTTGACCTCTCGATGCTCAACCAAATTCATGCCATAGATGAGGTTAATTTGACCGCTACTTTTGCTGCGGGGGTCAACGGTTTGGTGGCTGAAGAGGCCGTGGCCGCTAAGGGACTTACCATTGGGCATTGGCCACAGTCCATTGCCGTGAGCACGGTAGGCGGTTGGGTTTCTACCCGTGCGGCGGGCCAGTTTTCTACCGCTTACGGAAACATCGAAGACATGGTGTATTCCCTTGAGGTGGTGTTACCTAGCGGCGAGTTGGTGACTTTGGGTTGTGCGCCACGAGCGGCCGCCGGGCCCGATTTACGGCACTTGTTTTTGGGTGCTGAGGGCGTCATGGGGGTGGTGACCTCGGTGACTTTGGCTTTGCATCGCCAAGCTGAGCAGCGCACTTACCGGGTGTTTCATACCCCATCTCTGGCTGCAGGTTTAGAAGCCCAACGGTTGATTATGCAGGCCGGGTGGATGCCGCCGGTGGTTCGCCAGTACGACGCTCGAGAGACCCGCCGCAATTTTAAAGAGTGGTCAGTTAAGGGCGACGGCATGTTGATGATGGTCCATGAGGGCCCGGCGGGCCGGGTAGCAGCTGAGGTGGAGGCCGTTGATGCGTTAGCTGCTGAATGCGGCTTGACCCGAGCCGACGATCAGGTGGCTGCTCATTGGATGGAAAACCGCAACCACGTGCCGTCTTGGGAGGAACTCTTTGACCAAGGCCTCGTGGTGGACACCATTGAGATTTCTGGGTCGTGGACAACCATCGAAGCCATTTACGACCAAGCCATTGCTGATGTTTCAGCGCTGGAGGGGGTGGTGGCGGTATCAGCCCATAGTTCACACGCTTATCGAACCGGGGTGAACTTGTATTTCACTTTTGCCGGGGTCAGCGATGACCCGCAGGTGTTGGAAAGTATCTACTTGGCTTGCTGGCATGCAGTGATGGAAGCCACGGCAGCCCATGACGGCGGGGTGGCTCACCATCACGGCATTGGTCGAGTGCGTAAAAACTATTTAGTCCACGATTTAGGAGAAACCGGCGTGGCTTTGTTGCGGACCGTTAAAAATGCTGTTGACCCGCAGGGTTTGATGAACCCGGGCAATTTATTACCTGATGCCTGACCTGCTGCTGGGCCTTGATGTGGGCACCTCGAGTGCTCGGGCCATGGTTTTTACGCCCGATGGGGTGGCGGTGGGCGCAGCACAAACCGGTTTGTTGAGCACCCAACCCGCCGCGGGGCGAGTTGAGCAAGACGCTGCCATGGTTTGGGAAGCGGTGCAGCAGGTACTGGCACAAGCCTTGGCAAACGCCGGTTGCGCACCCGGCGATGTGGCTTCGCTGGGGGTAACTACCCAGCGTTCCAGCGTGGTGGTTTGGGACCGATCCTCGGGGCAACCGGTGGCTCCCATGGTGGTGTGGAATGACCTGCGAGGTAGCGAACGGTCCGGCCAGTTGCAGGCTGAGGGTTTCCCGGTGATGAACATTACCGCAGCGGCCAAGCTTGAGGGGGTGCTTGATGAGGTGCCCGAGGGGCGGCAACGAGCCCATGATGGGGGGTTGGCCTGGGGTACTTTGGAAAGTTATTTGGTTTTCCGGTTAACGGGTGGGCAGCGCCATATCACTGATCGATCGTGTGCTTGGTCTACGGCTTATCTGGATTTTTTTGACCCCACCCGGTGGAACGAGGCACTCATTGCCCATCAAGGGTTGCCCATAGAGTTTTTCCCTACCTTGGTTGACACCACCGGCCCCTTGGGGTTTACCGATGTGCAGGTTTTTGGGGCGCCCGTGCCTTTGGGCGCCGTGGTGGCCGATCAGCAGGCGGGCATGTTTGCTCATCAGGCTTTGGAGGCTGGCCGATGGAAGGCCACCTTTGGCACTTCGGGCGTGTTGATGGTGGCTACCGGCGAAGAGTTGGACGTTTCGTCGGGTTTGGTGCCCATGGCTTTGGCGGGGTGGGGCGATAAAACGTTGCTGGCTGCCGAGGGAATGGTGCGTAGTGCCGGGGAAATGTTGCCGTGGGCCATCGGGCGAGGTTTTGCTCAATCGGTTGAAGAGGTGTGCGACTTGGCTGGCCAAACACCCGACGCCGGCGGGGTCACTGTGTTGCCCGCTTTGCATGGTTTGGGCACACCGCATAATGACCCGGCGGTTGGGCTGGCCGTGAGCGGTCGAACTGTCTCCACCACACCCGGACAACTTTGCCGAGCGGTGTTAGAAGGGGTGGCTTTTCGGATGGCCGAGATCGTTGACCTGGCCGCCGCAGCGCACCGCAAAGATCCGGCGGATGTTTTGCCGGTAGATGGTGGCCTTTCTCGTAGCGATATTTTTTGTCAGATCTTGGCCGATGCCTTGGCCCGCCCGGTGCAGCGGTTAGCGCAACCTGAGGCGACGGCTTGGGGTGCGGCGCAAGCGGCCGCCCAAGGGCTCGGGGCGACTGACCACGGGCCACCGGCGTTAGGGCAATGTCTTTTCCCGAACCTTGACCCGTCCACCGCCGCCCAGCGCCTCGTCGTATGGCAGACTCAAGCCCTTAATCTTTCCCCTAATGGAGATGCCCATGAATAACCCGATTCCGGCAAGTTTTGCTCACGATGATTCACTAGTGGGTACCGGCCGGCAAGGCCAGCGAGCCCATCAGCAGCATTTGGCTCATGGGGAGCGTCTTGAGAAACGCCTTTATGCGGTGACCGACCAAGTGTGGTGCATGGTGGGCAATGGATTGTCTAACCAAACTTTCGTAGAGGGCCCGGAGGGGCTTATTGCTATTGATACTGGTGAGTCGGTAGAAGAAATGGCCGAAGCGCTTCGTGCGGTGCGGTCCCATACTTCGGCCCCCTTGGTGGCGGTTATTTACACCCATTTTCATTATTGCAGCGGCACACAAGCCGTATTTGCTGAGGCTGAGGGTGCGGTACCCGTTTGGGCGCACCACCGGGTGGAGTCCAACTTGCAGGCCATGGGGGGAGAACTCGGCCCTTCGGCGAGCCGCGGCTTGGTGCATCAGTTTTCCATTGTTTTGCCCGAGGAAGGCCCAGATGCTTTGACCCATGTGGGGTTGGGTTTGTCTTATCGTCAAAAGGGGCATGCCCCGTTTACTTCGGGTTTTGTTGCTCCCACCCATTTGATTACCGAAGCGACCAGCACGGTGATTGCCGGTTTGCGGGTTGAGATTACTTTGGCTCCTTCTGATGCTGACGACAACATCACTATTTTCTTTCCGGAGTTGTCGGTTTGTGTCAATAACTTGGTGTGGCCGGCTTTGTTTAATGTGTTTGCCATTCGTGGTGAGGCTTACCGGGATCCGCAAATTTTGTTGCGAGGCCTCGATGAGATTTTGGCTTTGGAGGCCGAGTATTTGGTGGGGGCGCACGGCCCGCCTCTGGTGGGGGTTGAGGAAATCCGGGCCGGGGTTACTGATGGGCGTGATGCGCTGCAGTACTTGTGGGATCAAACAGTGCGGGGGGTCAACAAGGGGTTGACCGATGGTGAGTTGATTTCGTTTGTACAGTTGCCGGAGTTTTTTGGTCGGTCTTATTTGACGCAACAGAACTATGGGTTGGCTGAGCATCACGTGCGACAGATTTCTCAGGGGTTGACGGGCTGGTTTGATGGTTTGGAGGCTTCGTTGTTTCCGTTGCCGACGGCGGAGCGTTGCTGTCGCCTGATTGAGGGTTTCGGTGGGCGGACTGAGGTGGCTCGCCAAGCAGAGGAAGCCCTCGGCGACAACGACCTGCGGTGGGCTTTAGAACTGGCTACCTGGCTGGTGCGCAGCGAGGTTGACGCTTCGGGCCGAGCTGACGCTGGTTCGTCTACGGAACGAGCATTGTTGGCTTCGGTATTGCGGGCTTTGGGTCAGCGCACGACGTCGGCCAATATTCGGGGCTGGTGCCTTACTCGTGCTTTGGAGTTAGATGACCAACTGGATTTGTCTCGTTTCCGCATGCACCGTTTTGGTCGAAGGCAGGTGTTGGCTGGTGACCCGGTGGTGTTTATTCAGAGCCTGCGGGTTTTGTTAGACCCGATTGCGGCGGCCGATGTTGAAGGTCATTTACGTTGGTGCATCACTGATGGCCCAACAACCGGGTTGTTGATTCGTCATCAGGTGGCGGTGCCTACCGATGGCCAGGGCGCTGACCTTGAGGTTGCCTTAAGCCATGCCGCTTTAGCCGATTTGCTCTCTGGGAAGGTGGGTTTTTCAGATGCCGTGGCTGCCGGAACCATCAGGGTCTCTGGTGACCTCACGCAGGTCACCGACCTCCTCGCTTGTTTCGAGTTGGCTTCATTGCGGAGTTAAACCCCAGCCGTGCTCTTGTCGCTCGGCAAGATATATTTACATCGTTATCGACGGCTCAGCCACTTCCTGATTGGACAACCAATGACTGCTCTTATACATCTTCCCGCTCCCACCACTCTGTTGGATTTCTTTCCCCGTTCTCGGGTACGCGACCTTTTAGCGGTCTCTAGTTTTGCTTTACTAACTGCTTTGGCGGCCCAGGTAACTATTCCTTTGGGCTTTACTCCGGTGCCAATCACCGGGCAAACTTTTTCCGTGTTGCTGGCCGGGGGTGTCTTAGGGGCCCGGCTTGGCGCTTCCTCACAACTTCTTTACATTTTCTTAGGAGCAATGGGCCTTCCATTTTATGCTGAGGCTCAAGGGGGTTGGGCAGCGGCTACTGGTTCAACAGCCGGCTATTTAGTGGGGTTTGTCGTTGCTGCTTTCATGGTGGGGCTTATGGCAGAGCGAGGCCAGGACAGAAACCTCGTTACCTCTTTACCCGCTTTTTTGGCTGGGAGCATCATTATTTACAGCCTGGGCGCTCTTTGGTTGGCTTATCGCCTCAATATCCCGTTGTCGGCAAAAGCCGGTGAACCGAGTGCTATTGCTTACGGGGTGGCACCTTTTTTGGTGGGTGATTTGTTAAAGGTTGTAGCGGCCGGGGTGTTGTTGCCTACCGTTTGGCGTTTTAGCGAACGGTAAGTTTTTTACCCCATGCGGGTGCGCATGGCCCAGAGCTCGGGGAAGTAGCGCTGGTCGGTGGTGTGTTTAAGCCATTCCACACCGGTCGAACCCCCGGTACCAGGTTTGTAGCCAATGGTTTTGGCTACCAGTACATAGTGGTGCCAGCGATAGCGCGAGATCAGTTCGTCGAGCGCCACAAGACTCTCCCCTACTTGGTAGAGGGTGTTGCTCGGTGTGGGGTCTTGGTAAATGTCGAACCAGGCTTGTTCTACGCTGTCGTCGGCTTGGTAGGGCAACGACCAGTCGTGGTTTAAGGCGGTGTCAGAGATAGCGAACCCTTGGCGGTTCAACAAGGCAATGGTTTCGTCGTAGAGGCTGGGGGTTTCGAGGGCTTCTTTCATGGCTGGCCAAATGTGGGGCACGTTTTCATGGGCGCTGGCCATTCGTTGATCTTTGTTGCCCAATACGAACTCTACGTGGCGGTACATGAACGAGAGTTGGCCGGAGGCTTGGTCGAGGTAGTTGCGAAATTGGTTGAACCCTTCGGCCGAAACGGTGCCCACCACGTCCCAAGTTTTGATAAGTAGCCGGACAAACTCTTTGCTGCGTTCCAAGATAAAGAGTGCGTCATCGACGGCATCTACTTTGATACGTTCTCGAGCGTTGTAAAGCTCGTGGTGGAGACCTTTGAACAAGAGTTCTTTGGTTTGGCCCATGATGTAGAAGCACATCTCGTCGTAGGCATCGCTGCGGGTGTTTTGTAGCGAGAGCAGCAGGTCGATGCTTTGGTAGGCGATGTAGGGGTTCGTGGTGTCGGCGAAATCTACTCGCGGTTGGCCTTCGGTTTTTTTTACTTGTTCGGCTCGGGTGTCGTCGGTGGTGATGCCCATGGGGCGCGGGTCTATACCGAGTTCTACCCCTTCGGGGTCCACAATGCGGGGGGTTACGGGTTTGAAGTTCGGCAATGGGTGCTCCTTGTTAAACGTTCATCAGAGAGATTAGGTGCTGAGAGGTAGGGGTGCTGAGGTCGCTGAGTTCGAACACTACGTCGAAATGGTTTCGCCCCGCTATTTCGTATTGCTGGCATTCGGTGCCTTGGGCTTGGAGGGCGACGGCGAACGCTTGGCTTTGGGCTTTGAACTCGGTTGTTTCGTTTTCTCCCCAACACACCACGCTGGAGGGAAAACCAGGTTGAGGCTGGACGCTGAGCTCTTGGGCTTGGGTTTCATTGAGTTGCAGGGCTTCGTTGATTGAGGTGCCGACTAGGGGGACAAGGTCATAAATGCCGGAAAACAAAACGGTGGCCTTAACAGAAACCGTGTTGGCCACCATGGCTGCTAAGTGTGCTCCGGCCGAACTACCGGTCAACACCATGCACTCGGGGTCTAGGTTGAGTTCTGTGGCGTGGGTTTTGAGGTGCCGTATGGCTTGGCAGCATTCTTCGGCTATTTCGGCCAGGTTGGCGTGGGGGGCCAGGGTGTAGTCCAACGCGGCAAAGGCCACGTTATTTGTGACCCAACTTGGAGCAGCAAAAGATGATTCGCTCTTGGAAAGTTCTTGCCAGTAGCCGCCGTGAATAAATACTACGAGGGGGGCCAGGTCGCCGGGGGGCAAGGTGGGCAAAAAGAGGTCCAAGGTTTGGGCAGGTTGGGGGCCGTAAGCCACTTCTTGGCCGGGGCCTATTTCGGCACGGGCGGCTGCGCTTTGGGTGGCATAGGCATCAACAAAAGGCTGGTAGTTACCGCCGATGCATGAGCTTGGCGAGTAGGCCTCTTCTCGTTGGGCCGCCGTCATGGTGGGCCATTGCACGAGGTGTTCGGTGAGGGCCATTACTTGCGTGGTTCGCGGGGCAGGCCCAATACTCGTTCGCCTAAAATATTGCGCATAATATTTGAGGTGCCGCCCATGATGGTGTAGCCGGGGGCGTAGATCAAGCCTTTTACGTCGTCGTTCCACAGGGTGGCGGCAGCACCAAGGGTTTTAAATACAAACTCGGCGACCCGTTGTTCGTGTTCGGTGCAGTAGGCCTTGGTGGCGGCGCTGAAACCTGCGGGGGCTTGGCGCTGCACTTCGCGATATACCAGCAGGCGTCCGAGCCGGTAACCGGTTTCTAGACGGGCTATTTCTTGTCGCACCCGTGCGTCGCTACGGTCGGCATGTTCTAAAGCCAAGTCGTAGAGCGGGCGGTTAGAGACCAAACGATCAATGCCGCCGCGTTCGAACTCCAGTTGTTTCATGGTTTGGCGAAAGGCATCGCCTTCGGTCCCCACCAAGTTTTCTATGGGCACCTCAACGTCGGTAAAGTACACCTCGCAGAAATGCCGGTTGGTGGTCATGTCGGTAATGGGGCGTATTTCTATGCCGGGCAGGTTTGTTGGCACCACGATTTCTGAAATGCCTTTATGGGGCGGGCCTTCGGTGGTAGTGCGGCATATGAGGTAAATGAAGTCGGCTTGGTGGGCGAAACTGGTCCAGATTTTTTGGCCATTAATGACCCAATGGTCGCCGCGGCGTTGGGCGAAGGTTTTTAACGAGGCCAGGTCGGATCCGGCGTCAGGTTCGCTCATGCCGATGCACCAAGTGCTTTCGCCGCTCAATATGGCGGGCAAGTATTCGGCTTGTTGTTCGGTGGTGCCGTGGGCGATCAGGCTGGGGCCCATTTGCCGGTCGGCGAACCACATGCCGGCAATGGGTGCACCGGCGGCGATCATCTCTTCTCCGACGATGACCCTTTCAATGGGTGAGCGTGCTCCCCCGCCGTGTTCTTTGGGCCAGCCCATGCCGATCCAGCCTTGGTCGGCCATGACTTGAGAAAATTCGGGGGAGTTGCCGTTGATCCAACTGTCGGTGTAACGCCCAAACCGGGCTACCCCATCGGCGGCCACTTCGGCCGCGTGGGCTCGTAACTGTTCAAGTTCCGGGCTAAGTGAAAAATCCAACACGTTGTAGTTCTACACCCTGACAAGGTCTTTACCCCACTTGTGACTTGGTGTCTGACACCATGTCACAAGTTAGGCGGTGGCTTCGAAGATGCCCATCATGCCTTGATCTTCATGGTCCAAGATGTGGCAGTGGTACACCGCCTTTCCAGGGAAGTCAGTGATGTGCAATACGAACTTGACCCATCCGCCGGCTGGCACAACCACTGTGTCTTTTAGTCCGGGGGAAACAAGGCGCTGGTCGCAGGCTTCGGTTACTTGGAATTGCCATACATGGATGTGAAAGGGGTGATCCACCATGGAAGGGTTGGTGATGGTCCACTCTTCAACGTCGCCCATAGTGAGGTGTTGGTCAACTCGCTCATGGTCAAAGGTTTTGCCGTCAATGGTGAACGACATGCCAGACATATTTAGTTCCAGCGTCTTTATGGGTTTCGTAGCGAGCGAAGACCCGGTGGTAAAAATGATGGGCGTGGGTTTAGCCACTGCCGTCATTGTTGACGCCACCATCGTGCGCATGGTTTTGGTCCCCTCAACCATGGCCCTCATGGGGGACCCAAACTGGTGGCTTCCCAAATGGCTTGATCGTTTGCTCCCCCACCTCGACTTAGAGGGTGAAAGCTAAAATCCACTAACTCTCTCTTTGGCGCCCTCCAGAGCGCCCCCTCCCTAAACCTCCCACGTGGGGTCTGACCCTACGTGGGAGGTTTGCTGTTGATTGGCCTTCAGTACTTGTTTTGCTTTACTGTTGAGCAACCCTCGAATTAGGAGAATTTATGAGTCTTGATGATTTTCGCCGCCAATCGTTGTTGTTCGGGCCCTCGCCCGTACACCCGTTGCCTCGTTTGAGTGAGGCCTTAGGAGGCCAAGTTGAGATTTGGGCTAAGCGGGAGGACTGCAATTCGGGCATTGCTTTTGGCGGCAACAAGGTGCGCAAGTTGGAGTACCTGGTGGCCGAGGCAATAGATACAGGGTGTGACACTTTGGTTTCTATTGGGGGCATTCAGTCCAACCACACCCGGCAAGTCACTGGGGTGGCTCGCCACCTGGGTTTAGGAGCGGTCACCGTTCAAGAAGGGTGGGTGGATTGGCCCGATATGAACTACGACAAAGTAGGGAACATTCAACTGACTCGCATCTTGGGGGGCGACATTCGAGTTGATCCGGCGGGTTTTGATATTGGTATTCGGGATTCCTGGAAGCAAGCACTGGCATCCGTTGAGGAGGCGGGGGGCAAGCCTTACCCCATACCAGCCGGGGCTTCGGATCATCCTCTGGGAGGTTTGGGTTTTGCCAACTGGGCCCGAGAGGTGGCGGTGCAAGAAGCAGATCTGGGGGTCTTTTTCGACACGGTGATTGTCTGCACGGTGACTGGGTCGAGCCATGCCGGGATGATTGCCGGGTTTGCTTTAGAGGATCGTGATGACCGGAGGGTTCTTGGCATTGATGCTTCGGGGACTTTGGCTCAGGCGGTGGATCAGGTCACGCGCATTGCCAATAATACGGCCGAAAAAATAGGAGTGGGCCGAGCTTTGCGCTCGGAAGAAATAACCGTGGTGGCAGGTTACGAAGGCCCGGCTTATGGGGTGCCCGATCAGCAAACCATTGAGGCTATTCATTTAACGGCCCGCACCGAAGGCATGTTGACTGACCCGGTTTATGAGGGGAAGTCCATGGCTGGGTTAATAGGCATGATTCGTTCGGGGGAAATACCATCAGGGTCTCGGGTTCTTTACTGCCACCTGGGTGGTCAACCTGCCCTCCCTGCGTACGCCGGCGCCCCTGGTTTGGGCTAGGCCCACGGTTTCTCACCCAGGTTTACGCGACTCAACACTGTACTCCCCAGCAAAAGTCCGTGATCTGAGGCCTATCCCCGTATCACGGGCTTTGGGTTACCGTTAACCAAAGAACGACCAAAGAGTCGCTCTCTGGTTAACGGGTGGCTTTTTGTTGCGACTCCCAAATGATGATCTCGCTGTCTCCCCGACTGGTTACCTTTAAGGCACCGGCATGAGTTAGCCGGGCGGCATCTCCTTCTTCTAAAATGACGCCGCCTAATTCCACCGAACCTTTAGCGACAAAGAGATGCACAAAGGGCGCTGCTGGCAACACTGCTCCAGCACCCTCCACAAGACGCCCCACCCACATAGCCGCCCCCTGCTGGTGAATGGGCATAGCCCCTTGGTGGCCTTGGCCCGAAGCTACGGCAACCAGCCCTCCCTCTGTCAATGCTTCCGAAAAATCTCGATCCTCGTAGGTTGACGCAACGCCCAGAGTGTCGGGCACCACCCACATTTGCACCAAATGGACCGGGTCAGTTTTACTGGCGTTCACTTCAGAATGGGTAATGCCGCTTCCCGCTGACATGCACTGCGCTAGCCCGGGGCGAAGAACCCCCTGGTTCCCGTTTGAATCCCAATGTTCAAGTGCCCCTTGCAGCACCCAAGTCACAATCTCCATATCGGCGTG